>NZ_JACSLJ010000002.1:0-743677 GCF_018618085.1 Exiguobacterium sp. s141
CCTCATCTGAAGGCTCGGACAAAACAGAAATGGCCTGCGTCCGCACGGGCACTTCAGAATCCCACCCATCCTGAAGGGATGGGCTTGCGACTTTAGCCGTGGGAGTGTCAAATGAGAATCGAGTCGGAACTGACCGAACGAGGTGACGTGCTCACGTTCGTTGATGATGCGGGTCGAATCCAACACGCGACATACTCGCTCGGAAACGGACTCTTCTTCAACAAGAATGGGCGGACGATGTTCAATCCGTGGAAGCTGATTCATGAGGATGAACTGTTTGAGTCATGGGGGAGTTACGGATGCCATACTTATCGAAAACAGCAATAAGGTCAGGGACAACTGTCCCTGACCTTATTTTAGCGATGAGCTTCTGTCCAAATGATGGCAGGATAGGCCCGATTGGCGAGTTCCGGGAACGGCC
This sequence comes from Exiguobacterium sp. s141, assembly GCF_018618085.1. Taxonomy (NCBI): domain Bacteria; kingdom Bacillati; phylum Bacillota; class Bacilli; order Caryophanales; genus Exiguobacterium; species Exiguobacterium sp. s141. The sequence goes on from NZ_JACSLJ010000002.1 coordinate 422, forward strand.
GCGGGGTATCGGCACCGAGCCAGATAGCCGTGATTGTCTCATCGGTCAAGCCGACGTACCACATGTCCTTATGCGAGTTCGTCGTACCGGTCTTGCCGCCGACATAAGGACGTTTGATTTGACCGGCATACCGTCCGGTCCCGTACGTCGTGACGGAAGACAACGCCTCGCGCATCGTCGTGACGGTCGATTTCGACCATACGGCTTGTTGCGTCACGCTTGGCGTGAGCGTTGGGGCTCCCGACTCGAAACGAATCTGTTTGATGGTTTGACCTGACACGTACACCCCTTGATTTAAGAAAGGGGTATAGGCGGCGGCGAGTTCTTTCGGTGACACGCCCTGAGTCAACCCGCCGAGCGCACTGGCCAGGCTGTTATCCGTTTTAGCGTCCCATTGGCTGAACATTAGGTCGGCCGTGGCGAACGCCGTTTCCTGGTCAATCGCGGTGAAGGCAGCGAGGGCCGGCGTGTTGTAAGAATATGCGACCGTATCGCGGAACGATACATCCCCGAGGACGCGATTGCCGCTGTTCGTCGGGCAATATGTTCCGTAACAGACCGGCCGGCCGTCAAGGATCGTATCGAGTTTCGCACCGGTCTCTTCGATGAAAGGGGCGAAGACGAGGACCGGCTTGATGGCCGACCCGGGTTGACGGAAAGCTTGCGTGGCCCGGTTGAATTCACCGCTCTGAGTCATTTCTGAATCAACGAGGGCGACGATCCGGCCTTTCGGCGTCAATTCAGCATAGCCGCCGTTTAAACCGTTCGGCAGTTTCGTCATCACTTGTTTTGCTTGTTGCTGTCGGGCGACAGACAGGTACGTGTCGATCGTCGCTTGATTCGTCGCCAAGTAGTCTCTGGCCGCGTCTTCATCGAGGTCGTAGCGTGAGCGGACGAGTCGGATCGCTTCTTTCATGACCGTATCCATATAATCGGGATAGCGGACGACGTGCTGGCGATAGGTCGCCTTCAGCTTCACACCGTGGTGCGTCTCGTAAGCTTGCTTCGATAGCACGCCGGCATCCCGCAGTTGAGTGAGGATGCGGTCCTTACGCTCATAAAATCCGGCTGAAGGTTGGAGCGGATCATAGAGGGATGGGTTGTTTGGTACGGTCAACAGGAAAGCGATTTGATTCCAATTTAAATCTACGAGCGGACGAGCGAAGTACGTATCGGCAGCTGCTTGGATACCATAAACGTTATGTCCAAAGAAAATGACATTACTGTAGGCGGTCATAATTTCTTTCTTACTATATTGTTTTTCCAGTGCTCGAGCGAGTAAAAGTTCTTTCACTTTACGTTCATATGTCCGTTCATGAGTCAAATACACGTTACGAGCCAGCTGCTGCGTGATCGTACTTCCCCCCTGTAATGACGATTCATTGGCGTTGTGAATGAACGCCCGGGCAATCCCGCCGAGATCGTACCCTGGGTGGGCGTTGAACTTACGATCTTCGATGACCATGATCGCCTCCCGGATATGGGCCGGCAAGCGGGCGACGGAGACGTCATCACGTCGGCCGCTCAAATAGAGCTGTTCTGTCCCGCCTTTATACGTCAATGTGACGGCATGCTTCGAAGCGAGCGGGGCCGCATCGACCGTCTTTTCGCCCCACATCAAAATCTGCTTCGTCTGTTCAATCTCCTCTTTCAACGCCCCGCTGATTGCCAGACCGGTGGCTAGCAAACCGGCAAAAAATAGTGTCCCAATCCACGCTCGCATCGTCTCACCTCTCTCTATATTCATTATATCGTCAGTCTTTCGATAAAATTCAAAATGTAAACGTTATCATATAATAATTTGAGCAGGAATACATTAGGAAGTAGAGAAAGAGGGTAATAGATGTTTATATTATAAATTTAGGAGGCTGTACTATGAAGCAAGAAATGGTTGCGATGCTCCTCGCAGGAGGAGAAGGGAAACGACTCGGGCCTCTCACACGGAAGACAGCGAAGCCTGCTGTCAACTTTGGAGGGAAGTACCGGATCATCGATTTTCCATTATCAAACTGTACCAATTCGGGAATCACGACGGTGGGCGTGTTAACACAATATGAACCGCTTGAATTGAACCGTTACCTAGGCATCGGGTCGGCCTGGGACTTGGACCGCCGCAATGGAGGCTTAGCCATCTTACCGCCATACCAAGCGCAGTCGGGGAAAAACTGGTACGAAGGTACGGCCAATGCGATTTATCGGAACTTGAGCTATATCGACGACTACGATCCGGAGTACGTGTTGATCCTATCGGGGGACCACATTTATAAGATGGATTATGAGAAGATGCTCGATTTCCATAAAGAGAAGCAAGCGGACGTCACGATTTCAGTTATGGAAGTCCCTTGGGACGAAGCACCGCGTTTCGGGATTTTGAACACGAGCGATGACCTTCGCATCAATGAGTTTGATGAGAAGCCGGAGAAACCGAAGAGCAACTTGGCTTCGATGGGGATTTATATCTTCAACTGGAAAGTGCTACGGGAGCACTTGATTCAAGATGCAGAAGACGAGACATCAAGCTTCGACTTCGGTAAAAACATCATTCCAAACACCCTCCTCGACGGTTTAAACGTGTTCGCGTATAAATTCAAAGGTTATTGGAAAGACGTCGGGACGATTCAATCGCTTTGGGAAGCCAACATGGATTTACTCGAAGAAGATCCACCGTTCGATCTATATGATCCGGACTTTAAAATCTACTCGGTCAACCCGAACCAGACGCCTCAGTTCATCGGCAAAGATGCCTGCGTCGAACAGTCGGTCATCAATGAAGGTTGCCGGATTGAGGGCGAAGTTCAACATTCAGTTTTGTTCTATGATGTGCGCGTCGGTGAAGGCTCGCTCGTCAAAGACTCGGTTATCATGCCTGGAGCACGAATCGGAAAAGATGTAACGATTCATAGAGCCATCGTCGCGAGCTGTGCCGTCATTGAGGACGGTGCGACGGTCGGTGAGCCGGGTGGTGAGATCGTTGTCATTGAACCACATGAAAATATCGAGAGCGGCACAGTCTTCAAACAACGTGCTTAATTTAAAAAAAGACCGACGCAAGGAGGCGTTACTGTTGACGAATGATTTGTTAGGGGTCATCAACTTAGGGACCGAAGAGGGCTTGTTTCCAGAATTTACGGGACATCGCAATTTAGCGGCTGTCCCGTTCTCTGGGCGTTATCGCCTGATTGATTTTACATTGACGAATATGATTACCCAAGGCATCAACCAAGTGGGTATTTTCACGCTCGATAAATATCGCTCGCTCATGGACCACTTGGGTTCAGGGAAAGAATGGGATTTGGACCGTTCGCAAGGTGGGCTACACATCTTCCCGCCGGCGCTCAAGCCTGACGGGGAAGCGTACCTCGGCGACTTGGCCAACTTCTCGATGCACCGTGAACACTTCGTACGTAGCAAACAGCCGTACGTCGTGATCACCGGATCAAACGTGTTGACGACGATCGACTTCCAAGACATGCTCGAGCATCATAAATCAATGGGTGCGGACATCACGCTCGGCTACGCCGCTCACGAACAAAAATGCGGCTATTGCCGCCCGATTCGTCTCGGCGAAAACGATCGTGTCGTCGGCATCGGCGAGCGCGGATACAGCCCGGACGATGAGTATACGTATACCGAGACGATCATCATGTCGAAAAACTTGTTCCTTCGTCTCGTCGACGAAGCGACATCAAGAGGCGAGTACGATTTGCTCGACGGCGTCATCCGTCCGCAGCTTCATCGTCTGCACGTACACGGCTACCACTATACTGGAAAAATGCAGGTGATTCATTCTGTCCTTTCATACTATAATGAAAGTATGCGCTTACTTCGTCAGGAAGGGATTATCTATGACTTTCCGCATATCTATACGAAGATTAAACATGAGCCGCCGACCCGTTATTTGAAAGGGTCGAAAGTGAATGAAGCGCTCGTTGCAAACGGCTGTAAAATCAGCGGAGAAGTTCAAAACAGCATTCTCTTCCGCGGTGTCGTCGTCAGTGAGCACGCCCGTGTCAAAAACTCAATCATTTTATCCAAGTCGATTATCGAAGAAGGCGCTGTCGTCGAGAACGCCATTTTAGATAAAGAAGTGGTCGTCAAACGAGGACAAGTCATTCGAGGTACGGTCGACGAACCGATCGTCATCGGAAAACGAACAACGGTTTAAAGGGGGGATATTATGAAAATATGGTATGTTGCTTCAGAAGCGGCACCGTTCATGAAAACGGGGGGGCTTGCCGATGTCATCGGCTCGCTCCCTCAAGCGGTGTCTGGCCTCGGTGAAGATGTGAGTGTCGTTATGCCGAAGTATGGCTCGATTGCTCAGGAATATGTGGATGAGATGGAATATCTATTCGACTTGATCGTACCGGTCGGATGGCGCAAGCAGTTTGGTGCCGTCCTGAAGCTTGTGCGCGATGGGGTCACGTTCTACTTTATCGATAACGAGTATTATTTCAAGCGGGAAGGCGTGCTCTACGGCCATTACGATGATGCCGAGCGGTTCGCATTTTTCTCTCGGGCCGTCCTTGAGATGATCGGGAAACTCGAAGCAGAGGATATCCCGGACGTGCTCCATTGTCACGACTGGCAAACGGGCGTCGTCCCGGCCTTTTTACGGATTCATTATCAACACCTGGAGGCGTACCAACGCATCCGTACGGTGTTCACCATCCATAACCTGCAATATCAAGGCATCTTCCCGGAAGCAGTCCTCGGTGAGCTGTTACAGTTCGGTCCGGAACACTTCACAGCAGAAGGGATTCAACATAACGGTCTCGTCAACTACATGAAGGCCGGAATCGTTCATTCCGATCAAATCACGACGGTCAGTCCGTCGTATCGCGACGAGATTATGGAACCGTACTACGGGGAAGGACTCGACGCGGCGCTTCGATACCGGTCAGTTGACGTCCGGGGCATCTTGAACGGCCTTGATTTAGCGACGAACGACCCGAGCACGGATAAGCGCATCGCGCAAACGTATGACCTCGATACGGTGAAGGAAGGGAAGCTCGTCAACAAGCGCGTCCTGCAAGAGCGGTTTGGTCTCGAAGTACGTGACGACATCATGTTGATTGGCTTTGTCAGTCGACTCGTCGAGCAAAAAGGGCTCGATTTGATCGAAGCCGTGAGTGAAGAGCTCGGAAACTTGGACTGTCAGTTCGTCTTCCTCGGATCGGGTCAACCCGAATACGAGGGCATCGTTCACGAGATGACGGCGACGCATCCAGGCAAGGTCGGGTCGTATATCGGCTTTGACATTGAACTCGCACACTTGATTTACGCGGGATCGGATGCATTCCTCATGCCGTCGCGCTTTGAGCCGTGCGGTCTGAGCCAACTTATCTCGATGCGCTATGGGACGCTCCCGATCGTCCGCGAGACGGGGGGGTTACGCGACACGGTCAAGCCGTATAATGAGTACACACAAGAGGGTACGGGATTTGGTTTCTTGAATTACAACGCCCACGAGATGCTCGCGACGATTGAGAAATCGATTCGTGTCTTCTACGACGACAACAATTGGAACGCCCTCGTCCATCAAGCAATGACTGCGGACTTTAGCTGGAAACAATCCGCGAAGCAATACCGTGAGTTGTATCACCTATTCGCATGACCGGAAGGAGTTTTACACACATATGTTTACAGATAAACAGAGCTTCGTCACTTCATTTCAAAAGAGATTCGTCGCATTAAACGGGAAGTCGTTTGATGAAGGGACCGAGCAGGAAGTGTATCAAACGTTGGCAACGATGGTGCGCGAACAGGCGATCCCGAAATGGATCAACACCCGCGACAAGCACGAAGAAAAACAGAGTAAACAAGTCATTTATTTCTCACTTGAATTTTTGCTCGGTCGTTTTCTGTATAACAATTTGCTCAGCATGGACGTCTTAGAAGTCGTGCAAGAGGGGTTAGACGAACTTGGTTTCAACTTCACCGACATCACGGAATATGAACCGGAACCGGGGCTTGGGAATGGCGGACTCGGTCGTTTGGCGGCATGTTTCCTTGATTCCCTCGCCGCGCTCAGCCTGCCTGGGCACGGGAACGGGATTCGTTACCGTTACGGCTTGTTCAAACAAAAGATCGTCGACGGCTATCAAGTCGAGTTGCCGGACAACTGGCTCCGTGATGGCAACATGTGGGAGACACGCCGGGCTGACCGGGCTGTCGACGTCAATTTCGGCGGTTGGATCGAGATGCGACAAATTGGGGACCGGCTTCGCGTCGTCCACCATCCGGATGAAGTCGTCCGAGCCGTGCCTTACGACATGCCGATCATCGGCTACAAAAACGATGTCGTCAATACGCTCCGTCTTTGGAACGCCGAGTCACCGTTTGATGACGAGGAGTACATGGAACGGACGAAAGGTTCGTACAAAGACTTGCTCAAATACAAGCAGTCGATTGCGACCATCTCTGAGTTCCTCTACCCGGACGACACGACATATGAAGGAAAAGTGTTGCGCTTGAAGCAACAGTACTTCTTCGTTTCGGCGGGCGTTCAGTCAATGATCGCGTCTTACTTACGTCATAATAAATCGTTGAAGCACTTGGGCGACCATTACGCCGTCCACATCAATGACACGCATCCGGTCGTGGCCATCCCCGAACTCATGCGGATTTTAATGGACGACCACGGTTACGGGTGGGATGAGGCGTGGCGTGTGACGAAGAGCGTCATGTCGTTCACGAACCACACGCTCCTCGCCGAGGCGCTCGAGAAGTGGCCGGTCGAGATGTATGAACGGTTATTGCCGCGCATCTATCAAATCATCACGGAAATCAATCGTCGCTTCTGTAAAGATGTGCTCGTCAACTATCCACATCTCGAGCCGCACATGGGCGAGATCGCGATCGTGTCGAACCAACACATCAACATGGCGAACCTTGCCGTCGTCGGCTCGCACTCGACGAACGGAGTCGCCCGCATCCATACAGATATCTTGAAACAACGTGAGATGCGTCATTTGTATGAGATGTTCCCGCTGCGCTTCAACAACAAGACGAACGGGATCACGCATCGTCGCTGGCTCCTCAAGTCAAATCCGCGACTCTCGAACTTGATTACCGATGCAATCGGTTCGTCATGGATCGAACACCCGAACGATCTTGAGAAGTTGATGGGTGTGTCAAAAGACGCGAGCTTCCAAGAACAGGTCATGAACGTGAAGCAACAGAACAAACTTGACCTCGCCGGCTACATTCAAGCAGAGACGGGCATCGCCGTCGACCCGGAGTCGATTTTTGACGTTCAAGTCAAGCGGCTCCACGCTTATAAACGTCAATTGATGGACGCGATGCATATCCACGCGCTCTATCAGAAGATTCAAGCGGACCCGACGTTCACGATGGTGCCACGGACATTCATCTTCGGTGCGAAGGCGGCGCCGGGCTACTATTACGCGAAAGAAGTCATTCGCTATATCAACGCGCTCGCGGCCATGATCAACAACGATAAGCGGGCGAGCCGCTTCATCAAGATTGTCTTCCTCGAGAACTACCGCGTCTCGATGGCGGAGCGAATCTTCCCAGGTTCGGATTTGAGTGAACAGATTTCGACGGCGAGCTACGAGGCGTCAGGTACCGGCAACATGAAGTTCATGATGAACGGTGCGCTCACGATCGGGACGCTCGACGGGGCCAATATCGAGATTCGCGATGCGGTCGGGGACGACCATATCTTCATCTTCGGATTGACACCGCAAGAAGTCATGAACTACAAGAAGTTCGGCGGTTATCATGCGGCCGACATCTATCATGCGAACACGGAAGTGCGTAACGTCGTCGATGCCCTCGTCAACGGAACGTTCGACAAGGTCGGAGAATACCAATTCCAAGCCATCTTCGACTCGCTTCTCGTCTATAATGATGATTTCCTCGTGTTGAAAGATTTCGCGTCTTACATGCAGGCGCAACGACGCGTCGACGAGGTGTTCTCGGACAAAGCACGCTGGGCCGAGAGTTCAATCGTCAACACGGCCAAATCGGGAATCTTCTCGAGTGACCGGACGATCACGGAATACGCGAACGCCGTCTGGAACATCAAACCGACGAGCGTGAAATAAAAAAAGCGATCCACCCGTTACGGGTGGACCGTGTTTTCTGGATAACTGATCCAATCAGAGTAAGACCCTGGGTACAGCCGGACGTCATCTTTACCGAGGGCGTGTAACGCCAAAATGTTCACGCAGGCGGTGACTCCGCTCCCGCAATAGAAAATGGGGTTGGGGACGTCGAGGACGTTGGCGTACAGCTCTCTCAAATCATGAAAATCTTGAAGCGTGCCGAGGTCGGTGACGGCTTCGGTATACGGACAAAGGACGGCGTTCGGGATATGGCCCGGTTTGCGATCAATCGGTTCATGGCTGCCGTCGTACCGGTCGGCCGTCCGTGAATCATAGAGCCCGCCCGTGACCGTGGCGGCACGGACGTCTTCGATCGTCGCAATCATCTCGTCTTGGAACGCTGGGACGTAATCTGAGGCGGGGTAGGACGGAACGTCCGTCGTCGTCTCGCCGCAGTAAGTGATGCCGGACTGAATCCCGCCCTCGAGCACGATGACACGCTCATGGCCGGCCCATTTGAATAACCACCAAGCACGGGCGGCATAAGGGAATCCGTCATCGTAAATGATGATCAAATCATCTTTTTGAATCCCGATCCGGCGAAGCGTCTCGGTCCATGCTTCTTTTGACGGCAGTGGATGGCGTCCGCCATGTTCGGAGACGGGACCAGATAAATCTTCCATCAAATCGAGGAAGACGGCGTTCGGGAGATGTCCCTGTCGATACACATACTTTCCGTATGAGGCGTCGTTTAATGAATAACGACAATCAATAAAGCGAATCGAGTCCGTATGGACGATGTGTTTCAATTCTTGGGCACGCATAGTTGGAAACATAGTATCACCTCGAAGTTTCGTTACTCCCATCGTATACAAGATGGAACAAATTGGCGAGTACTTCGATTGAATTTTTGAATGTCGAAAGGGGAACTGACCATGACATGGCAACAGACATATGACCGATGGAAACAACACGAGGCGCTCGAACCGCACTTGCGCGCCGAGCTTGAGGAAATGGAGCAAGACGAGACGTCGCTCGAAGACGCCTTTTATAAGACGCTCGAATTCGGGACGGGCGGTATGCGCGGGGAAATCGGACCAGGTGCGAACCGGATGAACATGTATACGATTCGTAAGGCATCGCAAGGATTCGCGGACTTTATCGCTGCCTCAGGCGAAGAAGCGAAACGTCACGGCGTTGTCATCGCCCACGACTCACGTCACTTCTCGCCGGAGTTCGCGCTCGAAGCGGCGCGTACGCTCGCTTCGAATGGGATTAAGACATACTTGTTCCCAAGCCTGCGGGCCACACCAGAGTTGTCGTTCGCCGTCAGACATTTAAACGCATTTGGAGGCATCGTCATCACGGCGAGCCACAACCCGCCAGAATATAACGGCTTCAAAGTGTACGGCGCCGACGGCGGACAGTTGCCGCCGGCTGAGGCCGATGAGCTCGTCTCGTACGTCAACGCGATCGAAGACGAATTAAAGATCGAAGTCCAAGATGAAGCCCCACTCCGCGCCGACGGCACGCTCGTTACCGTCGATGCGTCGGTCGATGCGGCTTATATGGAGGCCCTTCAATCGATTCGCATTCATACGGATGTGCAAGGAGACCCGCTTAAAATCGTCTACTCGCCACTCCACGGGACGGGACGTCGCCCGGTCATGGAAGGGTTGAAGGCGTATGGATTTGAACATGTCACCATCGTCGAGGAGCAGGCCGAGCCAGACGGGTCGTTCCCGACGGTCAGTTATCCGAACCCGGAAGAACGGGCCGCGTTTGAGCTCGCGATGCAGTACGGCGACCGCGTCGGCGCCGACTTGCTCATGGCGACGGATCCGGACGCCGACCGTGTCGGCTTCACGGTCCGTGACCGCAACGGCGAATGGTTCGTCTTGACGGGGAACCAGACCGGGGCGCTCCTCATGGATTACATTCTGTCTCAGAAAGTCGAGACGGGGACGCTTCCGACGAACGGTTTCGTCGCGAAGACGATCGTCACGTCTGAACTTGGCGCGGCCATCGCCAAGGCGTATGGGGTTCACCTCGAGAATACGCTCACCGGCTTTAAGTTCATCGGTGAGAAGATCAAACAATATGAAGAATCTGGTGAATATACGTTCTTGTTCGGCTACGAAGAGAGCTACGGGTATTTGATTGGAGACTTCTGCCGTGACAAAGATGCCGTCCAGGCGTGCTTGCTCGGCGCAGAAATGGCGGCTTTCCATAAACAGCAGGGACGCACGTTGTACGATGCCCTCCAAGCCGTCTATGAGAAGTATGGCTTCTACGAGGAGTCGCTCCAATCGATGACGTTGAAAGGGAAAGCCGGTCTCGAACAAATCGGTCGAATGATGGAGGCGTTCCGCGCCAATCCGCCACAAGAAGTCGGCGGCTACGAAGTCGTCCGCTTTGAAGACTATAAGCAACAAGTCGCGACGAACTTGCGTCAAGGAGAGACGGAAGCAATCGAGTTGCCGTCGTCGAACGTACTCAAGTTCATCTTCGAGGATGGCTCATGGTTCTGCCTGCGTCCGTCTGGAACGGAGCCAAAAATCAAGTTCTACTTAAGCGTCCACGCCGATAGCGCGGAGAAAACGACAGTGAAACGGGAAGCGATTGAACGCGATGTCATGAAGCAAGCGAAAGCAATCGATTAATCGACGACACCGCCCTGACGAGGGTGGTGTCTTTTGTTTGACAAGATATGCCCCCGTCAGTATGATGAGTGTATTGTTCATAACCATGTAATCATATACGGATTATCAGGAAGGCGGAAATTACCATGAAAAAATCATTAACAGCAGTACTTGCAATCGGAGCATCGTTCGGGGTGCTCGCGGCTTGCGGGACAGAGACAGACAGCGGCTCAGAAGAAGCCGTCATCACAGTCGGGACAGAAGCGACGTACCCGCCATTCACGTACAAAGACAAAGGTGAAATCACAGGGTATGACATCGACGTATTGAACGAAGCGGCCGAGCGTGCCGGTTACACGGTCGAATACGAGCCGATGGACTTCAAAGGACTCGTACCGGCCCTCGACGCAGAACGCATCGACATGATTGCCAACCAAATGAGTATCACGCCAGAACGTGAAGAGAAATACGCGTTCTCAACTCCGTACGCGGTATCAGGTGCGCAAGTCATCGTCGCTTCGGACAACGAAGACATTCAAGGCATCGATGACCTCGACGGCAAAGTCGTCGGCTCGACACAAGGATCGGTCTACGCCAAGCTCGCTGAAGAAGCCGGTGCTGAAGTCAAGTTCTACAAAGGCGCGAACCAAGTGCTCCAAGACCTTCAAGTCGGACGTCTTGACGCAGCGCTCAACGACCGTCTCTTCATCTTGACGGAGCTAGAGAAGACAGGTTACGACGTGAAAGCGGTCGGTGACGTCTTCAACAAGAGCGAAGCCGGCTTCATGACACGTCAAGACTCGGACGTGCTCGAAGGCTTGAACGAGGCGCTCGCTGAAATGCAAGAAGACGGCACGATGGCTGAGATCGGTGAGAAGTACTTCGGTGAGGACATCAGTCAATGAGTGAACTGATCACGACCGTCATCGAGAACCGTTCGGCCTATATCGAAGCCGTACAATTGACGTTGATCGCCAGTATCCTGTCGATTCTCCTCGCCTTGGTGCTCGGTCTGATCATCGCTGTCTTACACAGCAGCCCTGTCAAAGTCGTTCGTTTGTTCACGCGCACGTATATCTCGTTCTTCCGGGGCACGCCGCTCTTGTTGCAACTTCTCATCTTGTACGTCGGTTTGACCGGATTCGTTCAGTTGAGCGGGATGCAGGCGCTCATCTTCGGGTTAGGCCTTCACTTCGCGGCCTATATCTCGGAAGCGTTCCGGGCGGCGATCAATTCGGTCGACCAAGGACAAGTCGAGGCGAGTGTCGCCCTCGGCATCCCGCGTGCGAAGCGCTTCAAGGATATCATCTTCCCCCAGGCGCTATCGCGTGCGATCCCACCGGTGTCCAACTCGGTCATCGATATTATCAAATCGACGTCGCTCGGTTCGGTCATCGCCGTCCAAGAGTTGACGTACGTGTCGGACCAAATTGCCGCGACGACGTATCTCGTCATGCCGCTCCTCTTGTTCTCGGCATCGATCTATTGGATCTTGTCGACGCTCATCCAGGCGGGGCAGCATCGTCTCGAACGTCGGTATGCGATTCGCTGACACAAAGAAATCCCTTCGATTGCAACCAATCGAAGGGATTTTTGTATTAACGGATGACTTGTTCTGTTTCCGTGTCGAAGAAGTGAGCTTTCGTCATATCGAGTGCGAGTGTGACGTCATCACCCATGTGGATGTTCGAACGTCCATCGATGCGAGCCGTGAACTGGTGGCCGCCAAGTTCAGCGTACAAGTATGACTCAGCGCCCATGAGCTCGGCGACGTCGATATGTGTGCGGAACGTGTGCGTCGTTGGTGAGTCGATGTAGATCGGCTCATCGTGGATCGATTCTGGACGGATTCCGAGAACGAGCTCTTTACCGACGTAACCGCGGTCACGAAGACCTTTCATTTTGCCTTCAGGGACGTTGATTTCTTCACCACCGACGAGGAACTTCCCATCAGCCAATTTACCGCGGAAGAAGTTCATTGAAGGTGATCCGATGAAGCCGGCTACGAAGATGTTGTCCGGGTTTTCATATACTTCTTTCGGCGAACCGACTTGTTGGATGATTCCGTCTTTCATGATAACGATGCGAGTCGCGAGTGTCATCGCTTCCGTTTGGTCATGGGTAACGTAAATCGTCGTCGTGTCGAGACGGTTGTGCAATTGGATGATTTCTTTACGCATCTGAACGCGAAGCTTGGCATCCAAGTTTGAGAGCGGCTCATCCATCAAGAACACTTTGGCATCACGGACGATGGCACGGCCGATGGCGACACGTTGACGCTGACCACCAGAGAGTGCTTTCGGCTTACGTTGAAGGTATTCTTCAAGTCCGAGGATACGGGCCGCATCTTGGACGCGACGATCGATTTCATCTTTCGGGAACTTGCGAAGTTTCAAACCGAACGCCATGTTGTCATACACACTCATGTGCGGGTAAAGGGCATAGTTTTGGAAGACCATCGCGATGTCGCGGTCTTTCGGTGCGACGTCGTTCATGCGCTTTCCATCGATGATGAAGTCCCCGCTCGAGATTTCTTCGAGTCCGGCGATCATACGGAGTGTCGTCGATTTACCGCAACCTGAAGGTCCGACGAAGACGATGAACTCGCGGTCCTTGATGTGCAAGTTAAAATCGCTGACTGCCTTTGAGTCGCCACCTTCGTATATTTTATCAATGTGGTTCAATTGAATTTCTGCCATGTCGTTAGCCTCCTGGGAATCTGCTCTTGTATAATAGCGCTTACAAGATTGATTATACGGTGAAACCGCTTGCATTGTATATGTACACGTTGCACAAAAACGCTTACTCAGATTTGTGCAACGTGACAATGAGTTGAAGCAAACTCGCATCATAGAATTGGCGGGCATCGTATCCAGTCAGTTCGTACAGCCGATCGAGCCGATAATTGAGCGTATTTCGATGCATGAACAGTGCTTTAGCCGTATGGGATACGTTTAAAGAGTGGGCGAATAATGCCTCTAACAGCTCGATGTTCGTCTTGTCGAGCGTCGTATATACGGCCTCGATCAATTGGAGACGTTCGGCAAAAGTCTCATGGTCTTCTAGCAAGTAATGGTATAATAGTTGACTAGCAGGGTAAGCTTTAGTAGAGAGTCTCGCGAACGGGCGCAGCGTTTGATGTTGTTGGTACAGTGTCCCTAACACACCGAGCGGTCGCTCGCTATAGATGACATGGGCCTCAACGTAGCAATCGCTCGCCACGGCCCGTAACACGTCCTCGAACTCGGACAAATCGACGAGTTGATTCATCTCGATGATTTCCACGTGATGTCGCGTCATGACGACGATTTCCGCTTCAGGCATGAAATCGTGCAATATCTCTAAAAATTGCTCGAGCGATTCCGGCTCTTGATAATGGAGCGACAGCGACAACAACCGAAATGGCTGGGTAATCCGATACGAATCTGTGAGCAAGCGGTCTTGCCATTTCTCTTGACGCGGATCACGCGTCGTCACAAACGGTGTCGCCGACCATTCAAGGAGCTGTCGTTCACGCTCGCTCAATTCCATTTTGGGTAGTCCAAACACGGTCCCATCGTGTGCTTGGTACCAGATGTAGTCTCCGGATGCATCTTCCGACCGATGGACAACGGTCGGGAAAATCGATTTAATACGATCATACGTAGTCAATACAATCACCTCTTCAAACAATGTATCATATTTCAGAACGGAGGCAGGCAGTTTGGACAGTCTACTAAAAATATTCATCATGATCGCCATCGGGGCGACAATCGGGGGAGTCACGAACTTTCTCGCTATCAAAATGTTGTTTCGGCCCCATCATCCTAAATACATCGGGAAGATGAGAGTTCCGTTCACCCCAGGGTTGATCCCGAAACGTCGCGACGAATTGGCAACTAGCCTCGGGAAGACGGTCGTCAAGCACTTGTTGACGCCTGAAGGGATGCGTAAGCGCCTGCTCGATGAACAAGTCGGTAGTCATATTACCCACTTCGTGCAAGGTGAGGTTCGGACGATGCTTCGTTCAGACAAGACGATTCGTTCGCTCATCGAACCGCTCTATCCCGATGCGGAGACACGTGTGTTGGGAAAAGCGGATACGAAGCTCCGTCAAGAGCTCCGACTTGTCCTTGCGGATGTGAAGTCGCGTCAACTATATGAGCTTCTCGGTGAAGACGGGATGGACCGTGTCCGCGGCATCATCCCCGAAATCGTGGACGCCCTGCTCGTCAAGTCAGAAGAATACTTTTATTCGGCTGAAGGCGAGGCGCAACTTCGGCACATGGTCGACTCGTTCGTCCAACGTCGGCTTGGTTTCATCGCCGGGTTCGTTCAAAACTTGAATTTCGTCGAAATGATTCGTCCGGAGATTATCAATATCTTGCGAGGTGGCTCGACTCGGTCTGGCATGGCGACGATGATCACGCGCGAATTCGAGCGGTTCAGTGAACGCTCGGTCGATACACTGCTCGACGACCGATTAGAGGAACGGTTGATTGACGGTGTGACGACGGAAGTCGTCTCGCGTCTCCCGGTTGGGGAACTGCTCGATCGGACCGTCCACTCCTATACGCGGGACGTCGAAGACCGTGTCATCGAAGAACTCGTGCCGAACGGCGTGAGGCTCGTCATCACGCGTTTCACGGATCAAATGGAGACGGTCATGGATCGCCTGAAAATCGATCAAATCGTTCAAGAGCAAGTGAGCTCGCTCGATACCTCGTACCTCGAAGAGATCGTCCTTTCGATCTCAAAACGAGAGTTCCGGGCAATAACATGGCTTGGCGCCTTATTAGGTGGTATGATTGGATTGATTCAAGGGTTGATTGCCATCGTTTGATCGGCACGCCCTAATAGTTTTTAGGAGGACGTCACATGTCACAATCAAACTTGTACGATCATGCTTACCAATTGGAAAAAGCACTTCGCGATTCTGAGGAGTTCACAAATCTCTCTTCACTATACGACCGTGTCAATGCGGATGCAGAAGCGAACCAGTTATTCGCTGACTTCCGTGATATCCAAATGACGCTTCAACAGAAGCAAATGCAAGGCGAAGAAATCTCTGAACAAGAGATGATGGATGCGCAGACAAAAATGATGGGCGTTCAACAAAACGAATTGATCATGGAGCTCATGCAAGAAGAGCAACGCATGCATCAACTGGTCACAGAAGTGACGAAAATCATCATGAAGCCACTTGAAGAGCTCTACGCTCCGATGGTGAATGATAACGAAGTTCAATAACAGTGAAGCGGATGGCAATCGAGCCATCCGCTTTTTTGTTGCCTAGATTGTCACCCAATTCATGATAGCGCTTACATAAAGCGTGGTATATTCTATTTGTAGGTCATTTCACAAGAAAGGGTGGACGTCATGGTCACCTTGGTGATTTTAGCCGTCATGATCATCGGTTTTATCGGAGGTTGGCTTCGGGCCGACTTGGTCGCGCTGATTGGTCTCCTCTTGCTCGTTTTGACAAATCAACTGACACCGGTCGAAGCGATGGCCGGTTTTTCGAATTCGGTCGTGCTCATGATCGCCGGACTGTTCATTGTCGGTGCCGGGTTGTTTCACACCGGACTCGCCGAACGGTTAGGGGCCGCTCTCATCCCGTACGCGAAAGGGAGTGAAGTACGTCTCTTTCTCGTCCTCATGGTCACCGTGACGTTTCTGTCGAGCCTGATGTCGAACACGGGAACGGTCGCTTTGTTGATTCCGGTCGTGCTCGCCATGTCAAGGCAGATGGGGACGAGCCCGGCGAAATTGCTCATGCCGCTCGCCTTTTTCTCAAGCATCGGTGGGACGATGACACTTATCGGAACGCCGCCGAACCTAGTCGCCGCGGAGACGCTTCGAGGGGCGGGGGGAACGCTTGGATTTTTTGCGCTCTTGCCGATCGGTCTCGTCGTGGCTGTGGTCGGACTGTTATATTTCTATGTCGTTGGGAACCGTCTGCTCGGGGCGGGGGATGTCCGTTCGTCGGCGGCTCATCCGTTGATGATACCGCAAGTAGCCGTCTACGCGCTGTCCATCACGAAAGAACATCGCCTCGTCGGTCAGACGCTTAGTGACGTCAAGTGGTCACGAGACGGCCTGGTCGTCGTCGGCGAACACCGAAAAGGAGTGGTTCATCGGTTTATCACGGCCCGAGCCGACACGGTGCTTACGGAAGGGCGTGTCCTCGTCAGTGGTGATGAGACGGATGTCCACCGCATCGCCCGACAAGAAGGATTGGTCGTCAAGCCGGTTAACGTCAAAGATGTCTACGGCAAAGAGTCGGGCGTCGCCGTTTTCACGATTCCGACCGACAGCCCGCTCGTCGGCCGCTGTTTGTCCGAAAGCCGGTTGCGCAATGAGTATCGATTGAACGTGCTTCAAGTCGTACGCCCGAACGAGGAGATCGCCATCACCCGATTGAAAGATGTGCCGCTCGAACGAGGCGACATGCTTGTCGCCCAAGGGGAGTGGGCCGACTTAGAGCGGGTCGGAAACGAGACGCACCTCTTGCTTGCCAATGAGCACGTGACCGACGTGGCTAATCGGGCCGTATCCGAACGTCATCAACTAGCAGCGGGATTGATCATGCTCGGAATGGTCACGCTCCTCGTGTTCGAGTGGGTCGACCCGACGGTAGCGGTATGGCTCGCGGCGCTCGCCATGGTGCTCACCGGAGCCGTCCGCCAAATGGACGTCGCGTATCAATCGATTCAATGGTCCTCGCTTCTTTTGATCGCAGCGATGATCCCGGTCGGCCAAGCGCTCGACAATGCTGGGATCATGACGTGGCTCGTCACATGGATCAGTGAGTCGTTCGGGCAGGCTGGTCCGGTCTGGGTGCTCGTTGCGCTCTTCGTCGCGACGATGGTGCTGAGTCAAATCATCTCGAACACGGCGACGGCCGTCTTATTCGCTCCGCTCGCACTGTCGCTCGCCTCGGCACTCCAAGTCAGTCCCGTCCCGCTCGTCGTCGCCGTCGCCATCGCGGCCTCGCTCGCGTTCATGACACCATTCGGGTCACCGACGAACGCGATGGTGTTCGGCATCGGCGGCTATCGCTTCTTCGATTTTGTCAAAGTCGGCTTGCCGCTTCAGGTCGTGACGGCGGTCATCGCCATCTTCACGATTTTGTTCATCTTCCCGTTTTGAAGGAAATGTTGTTTGCTCTGCCGAATGTGTAAAAAAATGCTAAACGGTGAGGTGAGAGATGATGTGGAAACGAGTTGGGATGATTTTGGCTGTGTTCTTGCTGGCGGCCTGCTCGAATGAGAGCGAACAGCCGGCACCGACGCTCGGGGCGGACGCCAAAGTGGCCAAGGCGTACTTAGAGGAGCAAGGCTATGACGTCGTCTCTTATAAAGGGAATAGAACGTTGAGCTTTGAAAAGGCAGACCTGCTTGAGTTGCCAACGCAAAGTACGTGGCAAGTCCAGATGACGCCGCCGGATGACTATATTGGACGTGACATTCGACATGAGAACTTCATCGTCCGCAACCATCCGCTCGATGAAGTCGCAGAACTCGGCCAGACGAACGTCTCGGTCATGATGGTGGACGGCGAGATCATCGGCGGGACGTCATATCCGGATTCGGCCGAGCCGCTTACCGGAGCGAGCTATTCACTCGATGGGAAGACGGCGGAAGAGCTGCATCCCGATTACATGGAGTGGCGCAGCGAGTGGGAAGCCAAATATAGCGAATGAACAAGCGCCTCGGGATTCCCGAGGCGCTTCTATTATGAGGCCGTGCCTTTCAGTTTTCCTGGCAGTTTACAGCGCTCGAAGTAGATGAGTTGACCGCGACGTGCGATGCGGGCCCCTTTATGGAGGTGCCCGGCTTCCTCGAGCATCGCGAGCCCTTTCGCTTTCGCCTCGTCATCGCTTGCCGCGGTAAATGAATCGTTCAAGACGACCGTGCCGTCGTTCTCGAACGCTGTGATCGTATACTGTTCCATCCGTTCGCCCCCTTTGCTTCCATTGTACTGAATGACTATTCATTCTTCAAGCGAAGGTTTCGTCAGCTCCTCGAACGTGAGCTGACGGGCCGTTTCGGTACGCGGAATCAACTCTGAGACCGTCATCCCGATCAAGCGGACCGGTTCGGTGATCGCCATCTCGTCGAACAGACGGCGGGCGAGCCGTTTAATCTCGTCATGGTCGTGCGTCGGATGGTTCAATTTGATTTGATGGCTCCGGGCCTGGAACTCGCTCGTCTTGATTTTGATTGTCACCGTCTGACAGCTGAGCTCACGGCGGTCGAGCTGATGGAGCACGTCTTCGATTTCCGGGATGACGCGTTCGTACACTTCTTCCGGGTCGTCGAGGTCGAACGCGAACGTCGTCTCGGAGCCGATCGATTTTCGTTCCCGGGTCGGGACGACGGGGCGGCTATCCCGACCGTGGGCGAGCTCATATAACTGATTTCCCCGGTCGTGGCCGAAGATGGCCTTCAACTGCTCGGGGCGGGTGCCCTGCAAATCGGCGATCGTATGGTAGTCGTGCTTGAACAACGTCTGCGCGGTCACTTTGCCGACCCCGTGCATCGTCGTGATCGGGAGCGGGGCGAGGAACGCCTCGACGTCATCCGCCTCGACGACCGTCAGTCCGTTCGGTTTGTTGAATCCTGAGGCGATTTTGGCGACAAACTTCGACGGGGCGACCCCGGCCGAAGCGGTCAGTCCGGTCCGGCGTTTGATTTCCCCAAGGATGTAACGCGCGATATAAGGGCCGGACGTGCTCATGAGCGTATTCTCCGTCACGTCCAAGTACGCCTCGTCGAGCGAGAGCGGTTCGACGAGCGGCGTGATCGATTTGAAAATGGCCATCACTTGTTGGCTGACGTGCCGATAGACGTGAAACCGCGGTTTGACGAACGTCGCCTGCGGACAGAGTGCGAACGCCCGCCGTGACGACATGGCGCTGTGCACGCCGTATTTTCTCGCCTCATAAGAACAAGTGGCGACCACCCCACGGCTGTGAGGGGCGCCACCGACGATGACCGGTTTATCGCGCAAGTCAGGGCGGTCGCGTTGTTCGACCGAGGCGTAAAACGCGTCCATATCAACATGGATGATCAATCGTTCCATGAACATCACCTTTCTGTATCATCTGCTCCTTTCAGTATACCGAACTTTTGTTCGTTTTTTGCTAGTTTTGCTTATTTCGTTTGCTGCGCTGTTTATCCAACTTTTCTTGGCTACGGATTTGATTCGGGAATTGCAGGAGTGACCCAATCCAATTTTTTTGCTTCAACCAGAAATAAATCAAAACCGTGAAGCCGATGATCATAAGCCAGGCGAACAAATAGCCGAGCGGCCACTCGAGCTCGGGCATTTGTTTGAAGTTCATGCCCCAGACCGCACCGAACGCGACGACGGGCGTCGTCAAGGCCGTGAAAACGGTGAGCGCCTTCATGATCTCGTTGCCACGGAAGTTTGACAACGTCGCGGCCAAATCGGTCATCGCGATGATGTCTTCCTGGTAATGTTCAATCAACGTCAGGAGCCGATTGACTCGATATTTGGCGAGACGATACGCTCTCAATTCGTTTAGGTCCATGTCGAGAAACGCCTCGCGCCCGGCCATGAGCAGTTCGCGGTACGGGACGACGGTATCGGACCATCGTTCGATCTCGCTGCGGAGCCCGAAAATCTCATTCATGAACTGGGGCGGCACTTGCCCGCTCATCTCGCGCTGGGCGACCATCAACCGTTCTTCATATTCATCGATGCCATGAAAGTAATAGTCCATCTTTTCAGCGAGCAAATCATAGAACGCCTCGATTGGTGTATCGTATTGCTTGGCCGCCACTGACTGGCAATAGATGTCATCAAACCCGATCGTCCATAAGAAATCCCGGGTCACGAAGTAGTGCCCGATCTTTTGCGGTTCGCGCTCGAGCTGTTCATAGTCGAGCGTGAGCGAGCCATACATATAGTCTTGCTCGACAATGATTTTTGTGACTTTCGCCGTCGTCAACTGCTCGAGCCAATACGTGTACGCTTCTTCATAATGATTGTCGACCTGTACGATTTCTTCGGGTCGTGTATACCATTTCCAACTCATCTTCCATTCCCCCAATTTCCTTCTCCCTCAAGTATTCCCGCTTTCCTAAGAAAGTTGGCATCTCACGTGAACTTTCGTTAAGATGAAGGTACTGACAAGAAGAGAGGTGCTTTTTTTGACGACTACTAAAATCGGTCAGCTCAAAGTGGGCGACACGTTAAACCAATATGTCATGATCAAACAATCCTATCGAGGACTCGCCGGAAATGGCAAACCATATTTGACGCTCATTCTTTGCGATGAGAGTGGAGAGATTGAGACGAAAGTATGGGATAGCGCCGACACGGATAAATATGCGACGAAAAAAATCGTCCACGCTTCCGGAGAAGTGATGGATTACCGCGGGCGGACCCAACTGAAGCTCAAACAAATCTCCATCATCGAAGGGGAGACGGACATCGCGCCTTACGTCCGTTCGGCACCTGTACCGAAGTCGGAACTCGAGACGGGAATCCGCGGCTATATCGATGCAATCGGACACGCGGGCATGCGTGAGCTCGTGACTGCGCTCGTCGACCGGAACGAAGAGGCTTACTTCACGTATCCGGCCGCGGTGCGACACCACCATGCGGTCTATTCGGGCCTGGCGTTCCATGTCTTGTCGATGCTGAAACTCGCTGAAACGATGTGTGACCTGTACCCGCAATTGAATCGTGATTTGCTCGTCTCAGGTGTCGTGCTCCACGACTTGGCGAAAGTGATCGAGTTGTCGGATGCGATCACGCCGGAGTATACGCTTGAAGGTAAACTGCTCGGCCACTTGTCGCTCATGGCGTCTGAAATCGAGGTCGTGGCCCGAGAACTCGGAACCGACCGCGAAGTCGTGACGTTGCTCCAACATCTCGTCCTCAGTCATCACGGGAAACCGGAGTGGGGATCGGCGAACGCGCCACAGCTCCCGGAAGCCGAGATGTTGTTCTTCATCGACAACATCGATGCCCGGATGAACATGTTCGAGAAGGCGTTCGAGGGGATTGAACCCGGAGCGTTCACTGAGCGGGTCATGCCACTCGATAACCGTGCGTTTTATAAACCGAAGCTATGAAGGCATAAAAAAAGACGTCCCGCGGGACGTCTTTTGCTTATTGCTCGGTCGATTCTTCGGCCGGTGCTTCTTCTGTACCTTCTTCTGACGCTTTGATGGCGTCTTTCACAGCGTCGAACTGTGTTGAAGCTTTCGCATCTTTCACGTCGACGTTATATTTCTCGATCAACTCGGCGTAGATCTTGTTCGCGTCGACAGAGGCTGCTTTTTCAGTTGCCAATTCTTCACGGATGCGATCTTTCTCGTCTTCGAGTTTAAGATCTTTTTCTTTACGATCCATGACTTTGATGACGTGGAAACCGAATTGTGATTGGACCGGCTCAGAGACTTTGCCGACCACGTCTTCTTGGAACGCGTATTCTTCAAACTCTGGGACCATGGCGCCGGCTGAGAAGTAACCGAGGTCGCCACCTTTTTCACCAGAACCTGTGTCTGTCGATTTCTCTTTCGCGACATCTGCGAAGTCAGCGCCATCGTTCAATTCTTTGATGATCGCTTGGGCTTCTTCTTCTGTCTCAACGAGGATGTGGCTCGCTTTGACTTCGACGTTCTCTTTCGCGAATTGTGCCTCGATGTCTTCGTCCGTCACTTCGACGAGTTCTGACTTCGCTGCATCGACGAGCATTTGTCCGCGGAGCGCTTCTTTGAACTCGTCCGTGTCAGTCATGCCAGCTTGTTGAATCGCTTGCTCGAACTCTTCTTTCGAGTTGAACTGCTCTTCAGTCTTGCTGAACTCTTCGTCAACTTTGTCTTGTTCGACTTTGTCGCCGTATTCTTTTTCAAGCAACTCGTTCATCGTTTCTTGGAAAGCTAGTTGTGGGACCATACGGTCGTAGCTCATGTCCGCGATCTCGCCGCGTGTCACTTCGCCGCCTTCAAAGGAAACAACTGTTGAGTTGTCCGAAGACCCGCCGTTTGTCGCCGCATATGTGCCGCCGACACCGATGAGAAGTGCAATCGCTGATGCGCCGACGAGGGCGCCTGTTGAAAACTTCTTGTTTTGTTTGTTCGGTTCGTTCGTCATTCCGTTTGACATATATTCCACCCCTAAAAATCTATAAGTTTCTAAATCCGACTATACCACATTTTGTTAATGATAACAGCTGTTCTCTTGCCTGTGTAGTATCATAGCACAGAAACGTGTCGTATAATGATGAAAGAGAATGTGAAATGATGGGGTGGAGAACGTGTCGTTAGAAGAGAAAATCAATCAATTATCGTTTCAAATGGAACTGTTGCTCGGGGCGGTCGATTGGTCGGAGCGGCCCTTTGAACATGAGGTGCTCAAGGCGAATCTGACACGGCAAGAAGTCGTCGCGTTTTTCGCAC
Organism: Exiguobacterium sp. s141; assembly: GCF_018618085.1. Lineage (NCBI taxonomy): Bacteria > Bacillati > Bacillota > Bacilli > Caryophanales > Exiguobacterium > Exiguobacterium sp. s141. The sequence continues at coordinate 23,555 of NZ_JACSLJ010000002.1, forward strand.
TGCTTGATGATATTCGAGAACGACAAAACGAGCAAGCGCGCTACGGTCTGTCGTCCATAGAGCCTTTGCTCGTTCATTTCGTCGGCATGCTTCATCCTCATTTAGAGGCCGAGACGATTCTCGCGGCGTGCGTGCGCCAAGGGATGGCGCTAGACGTCACGGAACCGCTGTATCGGCAGGTCAAGCTTCTTTACTGATCTCGTCGTCCTCAGGGCGACGTCCGGCTTCTTCTGTGATCATCTTCGACGTTTCAGCGAAGATGTCCATGAAGTTGTCGCCATACAAGCGGCGAACGATCGCGGTGATGTCCGTCAAGTCCGGGAATTTCCCGTACAATTCTTGGAGCGGGAGCGAAGCGCGGAAGACGCCGTTCTCTTCCGGATCGAACGCATGAATCGTCTCGAGCAAGAGCGCTTCACCTTCAGGCGTCAATTGGACGTACGTGTTTCGTTTGTCCGTCTCCTTTTTCGAGAACGTGAGCAAACCGCGGTCTTCGAGTTTCTTCGAGAAGTTGAACGCCGTCGATACGTGCATGACCCCATATTTGGCGATCTCTGAGATCGAGGCGCCGCCGAGGGCGTGAGCGATCCATAAAATATGGTGTTCGTTAATGTTCAAATCGAACGGCTTGATCCAATTCTGCCAGTCTTTCTCGACCGTCTTCCACAATGCCTTACTAAGTTGAATGATTTTATGACTATAGAGCATGGCCTCAGGGCCAGTGAATTCTTTTTCATGTTCCATGTCGATCCATCCTTTCCGGATACAATGTGACTAAAACGACGGGCGATGACAACAGACCGGTCAGTTGGTCTTTTCCGCTTTCGCTTCGGTCATGTCTGACTGTACGTTCGAAAGCTCGTCTAGGTTTCCTTGGATCCGCTCGATTGAAGGCTGAATGTCTTGTTGATAACGTTCGACTTCGGCTTTCACTTGATCCGTCAATTCTTTCCCTTGCAATTTACCGGCCGCGGCTACTTGCGACGCGTCCTTGGCAACTTTTTGGAATTGTTCTTTCAACGTAGTGATTGTGGACGCCCGGTGTTGATTGGCCGCGGCGTCATTTGCCGTTCCACGGGCGATTTTCTTCACGGTCGCAACCCCTAAAAACGCTACGACGAAGCCAAATGCAACCCACTCTCGACGATTGTGACTCGACAATACATTCCCCTCCTCAAGCACACTGATGCTACAATACATTCTTTTCATATTATTTTACCAAAAAAGAGTGATTAAAAACCTATATCTTAAATAAAATTTTTCAGAACATTCAATTTTGACCGAAAAATCATTTTATTTTAAACTATGGGTAAAGGAAGGTGACCTCCAGTGAACATGCAAAAGCGTTGGGTTGATGACATGCTAGACCTGTATAACGCGGCCAAGCGACTGGGAGATGACACTTGGGCACAGACAATAATGGAAGCACTCGAGGCGGGATATGAAGCGTCGGAACAGAATGAACAGACGCGTAAACAAACTTTGCTTGAAAAGCGACTCGTTGAAATAGACGCCCGTCTAAATTTGTTAAGAAAAGAATTCGAACAAGCGGAATCTGTCAAATCGCGGCAACAGTTGTACGAGCAAGCGATTAAATTACAAGTCGAACGGGCCCAAATTGAGGAAGAGCGGAAACGTCATCTCGATTCGATCAATTCGTCATAAGGGCACATAAGACAATGGACCGGTCGCTCCAGGAGCGGCGGTCCATTTTTTCATAGCTTCGCTTTGATGCCGGCAGCGATGGCTTGCATGTCTTCAGTGGAGTAATCGTCTTGGTGCGTCTCCCATTTTGCGTCAAATCCATCTGTCTCGCCATAGCGTGGCAACAGATGCATATGGAAATGGTAAACCGTTTGTCCGGCGATTGCTTCGGCGTTCGATAGGATGTTCATGCCGATCGCGCCCGTCTCGCGCTGGATGGCGTTTGCGATAGCAGGCACGGCTTGGAAGACGTCCCGGGCGACATCGGCTGGCAGTTCATAAATGTTTCGGGCGTGATGTTTTGGGATGACGAGCGTGTGGCCTTTCGTGACCTGCGAGATATCGAGGAACGCGACGACGGCGTCGTCCTCGTATACCTTATAAGAAGGAATCTCGTTTTGGACGATTTTACAAAAAATACAGTTGGCTTCAGTGTGCATGTGGGTTCCTCCATTCGTAAATGACTATTCCACTTCATCATAACATGGAAATTCAGGCGGAAGAATGATTGTCCGGGAGGATGAATCGTCTTAGACTAGAAACAACAGCAATCAAGAGAGGAAGTAAACGGATGGCGTATGTACGATCGAAAAAAACGGTACGGCGGAGGCGAATCTATTATGTCCTCCTTGCGACAATCGTGCTCGGGCTGATCGCCGGGGCCGTCTATCGCTGGGGATATCAACCGGCAGCCGCCAATGACAAGATTCATGTCCGGTTCAAAGAGGCGCTGTTGAACGAGGATGTCAGCTTCTTCGAGGAGAACGTCGAGTATGAATCAGAACCGCTGACGCGAGCCGAGGCGCTCCGCTTCATGGGCTGGTTGAATGAAGAGAAGACGATTCGGGGCGAGGGCATCTCGGAAGTAGCGCAGGACCGCGCCGACCGGGAGCAAGGTATGGAGACGGATGGGTTGTTCCGGCTCGTCGATACGGGGGCAGGACGATTTGGTTTCTCGGACTATCGGATTGAATTGTTGCCGAAGACGCTCGTTGTGACATCGGACGTACCGTTGACGAACGTGTGGGTGGACGGTGCACAAGTCGGTCGAATTGATGAAGGGGGCGGTGAGGTGGCACTCGAGCGTATGCCGGGTCGTTATGACGTGAAAGCCGTCGCCGTCATCGATGGGTCGACGGTGACCGAGACTGAGGTCGTGACGCTGACAGAAGACGATGACTTGGCGTTTGCCTTGTTGCCGGAACAAGCTGAGACCGTCGCCGGGCAGTTCGATCTTGATCGGGCCGAGTTGATTGAAATCGAAGTCGAAGCTCAGACAGGTCACTCGATTGAGACGATCGAAGGGCTGATGAACAAACGTGAACAAACCGTCCTCGACGAGATTGGTGAACCGATGGAGCGAGGGGACGTTTGGCTCTATGAGGGGATGGAGTTACGGTTTGTTGACGGGCGCGTCGAACGCATCGACATCGATTTACAGAAGCGGCCGGATGACCTCATTGCGCTTTTAGGTGAACCGAACGAGCGAGTCGAAACGGACCTCGGTGTCGAATGGCGCTACGACCGGACGCTGCTCGAGTCGATTTTCACGTTTTTGCGCTTGGAGAGCGAGAAACGATTCATCGAGCGGGATGAGGCCCTCTATCTCATCCTCACATGACAAAAAACGGGACCCTCGGCGAGGGTCCCGTTTTTCTAGCACTGGATTAGCGCTTTTTGTTCATTGACTTCATAACGAACGATACGATCAAGATCAAGATAATCGCACCGAGAAGTGCTGGGATAATCGCGATGCCGCCAACTGCAGGACCGAAGTCTCCGAAGATGAGGCCACCGAGCCAAGCACCGATGATACCGGCAATGATGTTCCCGATGACGCCACCTGGTACATCCTTACCTAAAATAAGACCTGCTAACCAACCGATAATACCCCCGACGATTAAAGTGATAATCCAACCCATAAAAACATTCTCCTTTCTGTTTTGTCCATTGTTCTTCCTAACAATTTTATGGAACAATGGAAGTAATGAATAAGTTTTAAAATGCCTTACAGTTCAGATTATTCCCATGTGACAGCTTTTAAAACATATATCACGAAAAAAAGTTGAAAATGAGGGGTGGAGTTTTCATGTTGCACGTCGACCGGTTGAACGGCGGTTATATAGGTAAACAAGTGTTACACGATGTTTCGTTTGAAGTGAAAAAAGGTGAGCTCGTCGGGCTCATAGGGCTAAACGGCGCCGGGAAATCGACGACGATCAAACATATTTTAGGATTGCTTGATCCGATTTCGGGATCGGTCGAAGTCGATAGTGAGACACTCGCTTCTTCGGAAAATAACTATCGTAAAAAAATAAGTTATATACCCGAGACCCCTATTTTATACGACACATTGACGTTGCGTGAACATTTGACGCTAATCGGGAAAGCGTATGACATCGACGAGGCCGACCTGAAAATCCGGACCGAAAGATTGTCCCGAGATATGCGGATGGAGAAGCAATTGGACTGGTTTCCGTCCGTTTTTTCAAAAGGAATGCGGCAAAAAGCGATGATCCTCTGTGCACTCGTGACAAAGACGCCGCTCCTCATCGTCGATGAGCCGTTCGTCGGACTCGATCCACTCGCGATTCGTCAACTATTGAGATTGTTTGATGAGTATAAGGAAGATTGCGCCATCTTGATGTCGACCCACATCTTGGAGACGGCGGAACGTCACTGCGACCGCTTCGTTTTCTTGCACCAGGGGTCGGTCATCGCGACCGGTACGGCGGCGCAGTTGCGCGAGACATATGGTCTTCGTCCGGACGCCACGCTCGATGACATTTATGTCGAGGCGATTGAGGCCGAGGAGCGGAAGCAATGAACGTGTTCAAACAACGATTTGGCGTCTGGGTGGAGGACGTCGTGAAATACAGCCGGTACGTGGCGAACGGCGGTTTGTTGTTCACACTTTATTTCACGCTCATTTACGGAGCGTTCGTTTACAACCAGTTCTTGACGGACTTGGACCCGGCATTCCCGAGTGAATGGATTGTGGCGCTCCTCTGGTTGCTTCTGCCGCTCGGGCATCGCCCCCGCACATTGATTCAAGAAGCGGACCAAGTCTTCTTATTGCCGCGACTCGGTGAGATGCAAACGTTCATGAATGGCGTTCGACTATTCAACGTCGTCTTCGCTGCCGTCCGTGCCGTCCTCATCATGCTCGTCGTGTTGCCGTTGCTCGTCCGGACGCAAGCGCTCACCTCGGTAGAAGTCGGGGCCATCATCGCGACGAGTGTCCTGATCTCGGTGGCGGGACGGCTCGCCAAGTTGGAGGGGGTCAAATATGTCGTCTTGCCGAGCGCGCTCGCGAGCGGCTTTCTCATCCTGTTTGGTGTGCCGATGTTGACACCGGTGCCGGCACTCGTCCCATTCATCTTGCTCCACGTGCGACGAAATCGACGCATCCCGCTGTTCGATTGGCTCTTGCTTGAAGAGAAGAGCAAATCCCAGTTCAACCGGGTCGTCAGTTGGTTCGTCGATGTCCCGGCGATGCGGGAAGATGTGCGGGAACGATCGCTCATCGTCAGCCTGCTCGAGCGCTCGGTCTTGAAACGGGCCGATGCGGCACGGTACGTCTATGGCCTCCGGGTCATGCGCTCGAACGATTCGCTCGATCTCGTGTTACGTCTTTCCGCCGTCGCGCTCGTCGTCATGTGGCTCTCGGGCGGGTGGTACGTTGGGTTGGTCGTCCCGCTTTTCGTCGGGTTGACTGCCTTGCAACTCGTCCCGTTGTTTAAACGACTCGACACGGTGTCGATGGCGTCGTGGTTGCCGATCACACGTGCCGAGCGGCTCGTCGCCTATAAATGGTGGGCGACACGGATGTTGTTCGCGCAAATGCTCGCCCTCGGCGCGGCTTCGCTCATGTTCGGGGCGACGTGGGACGCGCTCGTCGGTCTCGCGCTCGCTTATATGGTCGTCCGGTACTATTTGAGCCGACTGACATGAAACAGGGACACCCGCTTTGGATGTCCCTGACTGTTGTCGTTATTTCTTCGGTGACATGACCGATACACTCGACCCGAGAATTTTCGGGAGGCGTGCTGGTGTCTCTGCTTCTGGCTCGACTTCGCCATATGCCGATACACCGTGTTCAGCGATATCGAGACCGATATCTTCTTGTTCTTCCGTGACGCGAAGACCGATCGTGACGTCGAGCAATTTCAAGAAGGCGTAGCTACCGCCACCAGCGATGACCATTGCGATCAAGACGCCGAGTGATTGAACACCGAGTTGACCCAAGCCGCCGCCGTAGAAGAGGCCGGCCGAACCGATGCCCGTGATTTCGACCAAACGAGGCGAGGCGAAGAATCCGAGCGCGAGCGTCCCGATGATTCCGGCGACCCCGTGTACCGAGAAAGCACAGAGCGGGTCATCGACATATTTTGCCATGAGGATGCTCGTGCCGTATGTGGCGATCGAAGCGACGGCACCGATGACGACGGCGGCCCATGGTTCGACGAAGGCACAGGCAGCAGTGATCGCGACGAGTGCCCCGAGCACACCGTTGACGATCGTCGGAATGTCCGCTGTCTTCTTATGCATCATGACGATGGCGAGGGCGCCGAGGGCACCGGCAGCCGTGGCGAGCATCGTCGTAAGAGCGACGTAACCGAAGAATCCGTCCGCGACCGACATCGTCGACCCCGCATTGAATCCGAACCAGCAGAGCCAGAGCACGAGTCCGCCGACGACCGTCAAGACGTGGTTATGACCGGCGAGTGATTCCGTTTTACGACGTGGTTTCAAGATGATCGTGGCCATGAGTGCAGCCATCCCGCCTTGAAGGTGGACGACAGCTGAACCGGCGAAGTCTTGCATGCCCATCGTTCCGAGAAGTCCACCAGCCCATACAGAGCGGGCGACGATCGGATACAGGATGGCGACGAAGAAGATACCGAACAAGACGTACGCGGAAAGTTTGGCCCGCTCTGCGAAACCGCCCCAGGCGATGGCGAGTGCGACAGCGACGAACGACAACTGGAACAAGAATTTGATGTCAATCGAGACGTTGGCCCAATCAAGGCTTGTGAACGATCCGTTCATGAAGAATCCTTCCGTCCCGAACCAGCGGGTTCCGTCCCCGAAGGAGAGGCCGAAGCCGACGGCCCAAAAGGCGAGTGCCGCCACAGAGAGGCTGATGATTTGTTTGACTGCGACGTGCCCGGCGTTTTTAGCCCGGAGCGTCCCCGTCTCGAGCAAGGCAAAACCAAGTTGCATCGTTAAGACGAGCAGTGCAGCAATGAGTACGAACAGCGTGTCCATATAATATAAGATGTCTTCCATGTTGCGATTCCTCCTTTTTGCGATTGATGATTCAAAAGTTGTTTTCAGTGTAAGACGAAAAATTCGACTTGGATTGCAATTTGTCAGATTATCTGACATAGTTTTTTATGAAGGAGGAGGACGAGCGATGGACTATAAGTCGAAGAAAGTAATCGGGATGGGCGTCATCACTGAGCTGACAGGACTTTCGGAGCGACAAGTCCGTTATTATGAAGCGAAAGGGCTCGTCTTTCCGGATCGGACAAAAGGTGGGTCACGTAAATATTCCTTCCATGACGTCGAGCGATTGGTCGATGTAGCGTCGAAACTTGAGGATGGCTGGCGAATTCAAGACATCAAAGAGCGCGAGAAGCGTCTGTCGTCGAAACAGCGTGACGATTTGATTCGAGGTCAGCTCAATTCAGCCTTCCGCACGTATCCGCCAAAGAAATGACACAAAGAAAACACAATGAAAATGCTTCACATTAGCATTATTCTAATTAATTTCTGTATAATGTTTTTGAGTTCACATACCTATAGAAGAAGAGTGTAGGAGAATTATAGAGGGGAATGACGCGACGTATGAACGATACTATTTTGAAGGCGTTTAAAGGAGAGGCGACAGACTATGTGCCCGTCTGGTACATGCGCCAAGCCGGACGCTACCAACCAGAATATCGTGAGATCAAAAAAACGAGGACATTATTCGAAATCACGCATGATGCCGAATTGTGTGCCTACGTGACAGAGCTCCCGGTAAAACAACTAGGAGTCGACGCGGCCATTCTGTATAAAGATATTATGACGCCACTCCCGTCGATGGGCGTGGATGTAGAAATCAAGAGCGGCATCGGTCCGGTCATTGATAACCCGTACCGGACGATGGAAGACGTGGAACGCTTAAAACCGCTCAACACGGACGACATCTCGTACGTGTTCGAGACGATCCGTTTGCTTCGGGAACGTTTGGAAGTTCCGCTCATCGGATTCTCAGGCGCACCGTTCACGCTTGCGAGCTACATGATTGAAGGTGGTCCTTCGAAGAGCTACCACCGAACGAAAGCACTCATGTACGCCGAGCCGGACGTGTGGAACGCGCTCATGGAGAAACTGGGCGACATGGTCATCACATATGCGACGGCGCAGGCAGAAGCCGGGATCCAGGCGTTCCAATTGTTCGACTCATGGGTCGGGACGCTCAGCCGTAAGGATTATGTCCGTTATATCAAACCGACGACTGAACGGATCTTCACCGAGTTGCGCAAGCTCGACATCCCGCTCATCATGCACGGTGTCGGAGCGAGCCATCTCGTCGAAGAGTGGCAAGACCAGCCGCTCGACGTCGTCGGACTCGACTGGCGCCTATCGATTCAAGAGGCGCGCGACCGCGGCATCACGAAAGCGGTCCAAGGCAACCTTGACCCGTCATTCTTGCTGGCCCCGTGGCCGGTCATCGAAGCGAAAGTGAAAGAAATCCTCGACGAGGGGATGAAGCAACCTGGATACGTCTTCAACTTGGGACATGGGGTGTTCCCGGAAGTCGATCCGTCCGTGCTCGTCAAATTGACAGCATTTATCCATGACTACTCACGTGAAAAAATGGGAGGCAAATCATTATGAAAACCGTCGGATTACTCGTAATGGCTTATGGGACACCATACAAACCTGAAGATATCGAGCGTTACTACACACACATCCGCTATGGCCGTAAACCATCACCGGAAGCACTCCAAGACTTGACGGAGCGCTATGAGGCCATCGGTGGCGTGTCACCGCTCGCGAAGATTACCATCGACCAAGCGGAGACGCTCCGTGACATCTTGAACGAGCGTCACGCCGGTGAGATCGACTTCAAGCTCTACATCGGGCTCAAGCACATCGAACCGTTCGTAGAAGATGCGGTCGCGCAAATGGCAAACGACGGCATCAAAGAAGCGGTGTCGGTCGTATTGGCTCCGCACTACTCGTCATACAGCGTCAAGTCGTACAACGGGCGGGCGCATGAAGAAGCCGCGAAATACGGCATCGAGATCCGTTCGGTCGAATCGTGGTACGATGAGCCGAAATTCATCAAATGGTGGGCGGAAGCAATCAAGGCGACGTTTGCGAACTTGCCGGTGCCGGCCGAGAAGGCATGCTTGATCGTCTCGGCACACAGTCTCCCAGAGAAGATTTTGGCAGGCGGCGACCCGTATCCGGATCAATTGAAAGAGACGGCGGATAAAATCGCCCAAGCGGCGGGCGTACCGAACTATGAGGTCGGTTGGCAGTCAGAGGGCAACACGCCTGACCCGTGGATCGGACCGGACGTCCAAGATTTGACGGCTGAACTTTATGAAAAGCATGGTTATGAGGCGTTCGTCTATACGCCGGTCGGATTCGTCGCGGATCATCTCGAGGTGCTCTTCGATAACGACGTGGAATGTAAAGTCGTTTGTGACCGCCTAGGCGTCCACTATGCACGTCCAAACATGCCAAACGCGGAGCGTAGCTTCATTGAAGCCATCGCCGATCGAATGGAAAGCGTGATTGTACATCATGCGTAATGTAACGATTGTCGGTGGTGGGATCACAGGTCTCACCGCCGCTTTTTATGCCGAGCGTTATTTGCCGGAAGACGTCACCATCAAGCTCGTCGAAGCGAGCGGCCGTTTAGGTGGAAAAATCGATACGTTCGAGACCGGGGAATTTGCGGTCGAACGAGGGCCGGATTCGTATGTGTTCCGGAAAACGGCGATGACCGACTTGATTCATGAGGTCGGGCTCGGCGATGAGATCGTCCGGAACGGCGTCGGCCAAGCGTACGTGCTCCATCATGACGGATTACATCCGATTCCGAAGCAGACGGTCATGGGCATTCCGCTCGACGTCGATGCGTTCAAGGATACGACACTCTTGTCCGAGGAAGAACACGCCACGCTTCGGAAGATGCTGTTGTCGCCCCCGGACGTCGAAGCGCCGAAGACGGACGTCTCGCTCGGGCTTTATTTACGCGAGCGCGTCGGGGACCCGATCGTCGACCGGTTGATCGAGCCGCTTCTTTCCGGGATTTATGCGGGAGATATCGATCAGATGAGTGCGTTGTCGACGTTCCCGCAATTTATCGAAGGCGAGAAGAAATACGGCAACTTGTATGAGGGAATGCGTCACCTTCGTCCCGAGCAGCGGGTCGCTGAAGTCGGGGCGAAGAAAGTCGGACAGTTCGCTTCACTCAAACGAGGGTTGAAGTCGCTCACCGACCGTCTAGCCGAACGGCTAGAGCGCACTGAAATCGTCTTGAACTGTTCGGTCGAACAAGTCGAGGAGATTGAGGGCGGCTATCGACTATTGACGAACCGTGGGGATATCGAGTCCGATCACCTCATCTTGACGGTCCCGCCCCGGCTCATCCGCCAGTTCTTGCCGAAAGTCGACAGCGATTTTCTCGCGGACATGAAGCCGCACGCGACGGCGACGTGCTCGCTCGTGTTTAAACAAGACGATATCGAGCTGCCGTTCGTCGGGACAGGTTTCGTCACGAGCCAAGAGGCGGACGTGACGATCACCGCGTGCACGTTCATCGACCAAAAATGGCCGCACGCCGTGCCGGAAGGGTATCACGTCCTGCGCGTCTTTCTCGGACGACCGGGCGCCGATGACATCGTCGATGCGTCTGATGACGAGATTGTGACGACCGCACTTCGGGACCTTGGCGGCTTGATGACGATTAAAGCAGCCCCGCTCGAGACGGTCGTCAGCCGGCTCCGGGACGGGCTGCCGCCATACGCCGTCTTCCATTCCGACCGGGTCCGCGCGCTACGCGCCGAGATGGGCCGCGTCTATCCGGGCATCCTGCTCGCGGGCATCGCCTACGACGGGATCGGCATGCCGGACTGCATCAAGAGCGTCCATGAACAGATCAAGGCGCTCTCGGAAGAAGATTAAAGATTTATGAAGGGAGGTGTCGGATTATTCCGATGGCCTCTCTTTTTGTTATAGTTATAAGCGAAACAGAAAAAGAGGAGTGGATGTTGATGACAACGTATAAATTGTTCGTATCTGATATGGACGGCACGATCCTGCACAACCACACGAAAATCGCACCCGAGACGGCAGAAATCGTCCGTGCGGCAGAAGCGCAAGGGATTCGCTTTGCGATTGCGACGGGACGCAATTACTTCAATGCGAAAGAAATCCTCGATGAGGTCGGCCTCACGTGCCCGATTGTCTCTTCAAACGGCGGACGAGTGTTGACGGAAACCGGCGACGTGCTACATGAAATCGATTTGACGATGGAAGAAGCGCTCGAGGTCGTATCGGTGTTGCATCAAGACCATAAATACTCGGACGTCTTCTATGAGATGTACTCAGAGGCGGGACTCGTCGCGAGTCGACTCGACTTGATCGATGCGACGATGGAGAACTTGAAACAGAACGGGGACGATCGGTCGCTCGAGATGTATGAGTTTTTCCGCAAACGATATTACGTTAACGAGGACGTTCGTCTCGTCGAAGACATCGAGGACTTCATCAAGAATGAGGCCGGACGCGTCTATAAATTCATCGCTTTCTCGAGCCACTTTGAGAAAATGTCGTCACTTTGGACGGAAATCGATGAGCGCGTCGAAGGCGTTTACGTCACGTCTTCAGGCAACGATAACATCGAGGTCATGGCGAACGGGGCCGACAAAGGGCACGGCATCAAAAAACTGGCCGAGCATTTCGGTGTCGATTTGTCAGAAGTCGTCGTCATCGGCGACAACTTGAACGACATTCCGATGTTTGAGGTCGCCGGCAAAGCCATCGCGATGGGCAATAGTCACGAAGACTTGATCGCCATCAGCCATCACGTCACCGAGCGTCACGACGAATATGGTGTCGCGAACGCATTGAAACGCGTCATGACAGGAGAATGGAAGTAAACGAGTTGTAGCGCCGGGCCGACGTCTCGTATAATACAACTAACGAACATCCTTAGGAGGAACTTACTGTGAAATTTATTTTCAACCCGGACATCCGGGACCCAAAACTCAACTTGGCGGTCGAGGAGTACATCCTCAAACATTTGAACGTCGAGCATGAGGACTATTTCTTGTTCTATATTAACGGCCCGTCGATCATCATCGGTAAGAACCAAAACACGTCAGAAGAAGTCAACTTGAAGTATATCGAAGAGAACGGGATCGACGTCGTCCGTCGCCTCTCGGGCGGCGGGGCCGTCTATCACGACGAAGGGAACTTGAACTTCAGCTTCATCACAAAAGATGACGGCAACTCGTTCAATAACTATAAGAAGTTCACGCAACCGATCGTGGATGCCTTGAAACAGCTCGGCGTCGAGGCGGAGTTGACGGGACGTAACGATATCCAAGTCGGCGAACGCAAAATCAGCGGTAACGCCCAGTTCACGACGCGCGGCCGCATGTTCAGCCACGGGACGCTCATGTTCAACTCGAACATCGAGGAAGTCGTCAACTCGCTCAACGTCTCAGAAGAGAAGATGCGCTCGAAAGGAATCAAGTCGGTCCGGAGCCGTGTCGCCAACATCACCGAGTTTTTAGAAGAAGAGATGGCGATGGAGCACTTCGTCGAGGCACTCCTTCACTCAATCTATGACGGACAAGAACCCGAGCGTTACGTGCTTCGCGATGAGGACTGGGAGATCGTTCAGGACATCTCGAAAGAACGCTACGCGAACTGGGATTGGAACTTTGGGAAATCGCCGAAGTTTGATGTCGAGTCGAAACGTCGTTTCCCGATCGGCACGATTGATGTCCGCTTGAACGTCAACAAAGGGACGATCACGGAAGCAAAAATCTACGGCGACTTCTTCGGCGTCGGTGATATCCATGATGTCGAACAAGTACTCGTCGGGACGCGATTCGAACGCGGCGCGATTCGGGAACAATTGTCACAGCTTGACGTCAAACATTACTTTGGCAACGTCGAGCTCGAAGAACTCGTCGATCTCATTAGCTGAAGCGGGTTTGAGGGAAGAAGGGGCTCTGAACAGGGTCCCTTCTTTTTGGCGTTTTCGTGACATCTTGTGTGGACCGTTGCGCGTCGTTTCGACGAGGCGTATCATAATCAATGCAAGCGCTTTCGTAAATTGGGTTCAACCAATAGGAGGAAACAATATGTACCGATTTATCACAGAGTGGATGGACGCGAATTGGATGTGGGTGACGGAGCAACCGACGTTTGACCTCGCTGTCCGCGCGATCGGTCTTGAGTTAGAAGGAAGAGGGATTGTCGATGAGTCATTCGCGCGCGTCGTCATCGAACAAGAGCGGACGATCCCGTCTGGCGTGACAGATGTCGCCGTACCGGTCGCTGTCGTCGATGTACCGCTCCACGTTTCGAAACAAGATGGAATCACGTTGTTACATCTTAATCACCCGTTTGCGATGCAGACGATTGCTGCTGAAACCATTCGGGCCGAGGCGGTCTTTTTCATCACGGCAACGACCGAAGCGAAGAAGTCGGCGCTCCACAAATTGATGGACGATTTGCTCATGGATGACGAGACACTGCAGGCGCTCGTCCACGTACAGAGCCGGACCGGTTTGTATCATTTGAAGACGATGGACTTGAAAGCGTTTTCTTATTGAGCCGTTTCATGTACAATGAAGATAACTGAAAAAGAGCGCGGATACCGTGCTCTTTTTTACGGGTCAAAAGTGAATAGTCATTCATTTTCAAAGGGGGATTACCATGGCAAACTTAGTCACGGCACTACAGGGCGTTGTGGCCGCGCATCCGAATAAGGCGGCCTACGTGTTTGGGGAAGACACGGTCAGCTACGGACAGTTTTTCGGTCAAATCGAGGCGATGGCGGCGACACTTGAGCAAAAAGGGATTGGACAAGGCGACCACGTCGCAATCGTCCTCGGGAATAGCCCGGCATTCTTGATTTCCTATTTTGCGGTGCTCGCACGAGGTGGGGTCGTCATTCCGATCAACCCTACATACACGCCAGATGAGATGGCCTATATTTTAGTCGATGGGGATGTGAAGGCAATCGTCGCCTTGTCACCGCTCGTCGCGCAAGCAGAAGCCGCGCTCACGAAGTTACCGCAACTCCGCCTCGTCATCTCGGTCCCGTACGCGGACGTACCGGCGTTGAAACGGGACGGGGACATCGAGTTCTTGCCGTTCGAGGAGGCGTTCGCGACGACGAAAGGGGAACTCGTCACGGTCGATGAGGAAGACGTCGCCGTCATCCTCTATACGAGTGGGACGACCGGGAAACCGAAGGGAGCGTTGTTGACGCATCTCAACTTGTTCTCGAACGCCCATTCGATCGGCGAATATTTGGAGATCACGCCGGAAGATAAAGCGCTCGCGGCGCTGCCGATGTTCCACGTCTTCTGTCTGACCGTCATCGTCAATGCCCCACTCCTTCGCGGGGCGACGATTGTCATCTTGCCGAAATTCTCGCCGCAAGACGTGTTCGACCTCATCCCGAGACACCGCGTCAGTATTTTCGCCGGGGTGCCGACGATGTACAACTTCTTGTTACAGACGGCGATGAAAGTCCCGGCCTACGCCTCGGCACTCAAGCACGTCCGCGTCTTCGTTTCCGGTGGGGCGAGTCTGCCGGTACAGTTGCTCGAATCGTTCGAGCAAAAGTTCGAGTGTAAGATCCTTGAAGGGTATGGCCTCTCGGAAGCGTCACCGGTCACCTGCTTCAACCCGCTCCATGGGGAGCGGAAGGCAGGTTCGATTGGTCCGTCGATCGTCCACGTCGAGAACAAAGTCGTCGACGAACTCGGGGAAGAGGTCGGGATCGACGAGGTCGGTGAACTGATCGTCCGTGGGCCGAACGTCATGAAAGGGTATTACAAACTCCCAGAAGAGACATCGATGACACTTCGGGACGGATGGCTCTACACCGGCGACTTGGCGAAGCGGGACAAGGACGGATACTTCTATATCGTCGATCGGAAGAAAGATATGGTCATCGTCGGGGGATATAACGTCTATCCGCGCGAAGTCGAAGAAGTGTTGTATCAGCATCCGGGGATCGTCGAGGCGGCCGTCATCGGGGTGCCAGACGCAGAACAAGGGGAAGCAGTCAAAGCGTTCATCGTCACTCGTGACGAGCATGTGACGCTCGACGAGATTCGGTCGTTCGCAGCGACGAAACTGGCGAAGTATAAACAGCCGACACAGATTGAAATCATTGATGAACTGCCTCGGAACACGACCGGAAAAATTTTACGGACCGTCTTGAAGAGCGAGGCGTTCCAACGCAATTGATTAGGACAAGAGCGACAAATCAGTCGCTCTTTTTTTGATTAAATGATTTGACACCATTACGGGGTAGGGGTATATTGAAGGTGAGGTGATAACCATGGAAGAATTCATGCATGACGAACCGATTGTTCCGCGCGAAGACGCGGAGCGTGAAGCGCTCAGCAAACGGCTGCGCCGGATTGAAGGACAAGTACGAGGGATTCAAAAGATGGTCGAGAGCGACCGTTATTGTGTCGATATTTTGACTCAGACGTCAGCCATTCAAGCTGCGCTCAAACAAGTTGAGATGCAACTGCTCGAACGCCACATGCGCAAATGTCTAGTCCATGCCAGCGAAACGGAAGACATGGACCCATACATTGACGAATTGATGACAATCGTCAGCCGCATCAAAAAGTAAGGAGGTGGACCGATGAAAACCGTCGAACTGTCGATTCAAGGGATGACATGCGCCGCATGTTCGGCCCGAATCGAAAAAGTGTTGAATAAAATGGACGGCGTCGAAGCGACCGTTAACTTGCCGCTTGAAACGGCGACGATTCGCGTCGAGGAAGGTATCACTGAAGAAGAGTTGATTGCCCGAATCGAGAAGATCGGCTACGGCGCAGAACGGAAAGCGGAATTGACCCCGAAACACGACCTCCGCCCGCTCGAACGAAAAGTGCTCATCTCGGCGCTATTGTCAGCACCGCTTCTGCTCGTCATGATTACGCACATCCCGGGTGTGACGTTCCATGCCGATTGGCTCATGAATCCGTGGTGGCAATTCGCGCTCGCCACACCGGTCCAGTTCTGGATCGGGGCCCAGTTTTATAAAGGGGCGTATAAGAGCCTGAAGAGCGGCGCGGCCAACATGGATGTGCTCGTGGCGACAGGGACATCGGCGGCTTACTTTTATTCCGTCTTCGAGATGCTCGTGCATCCGATGCATCCGTCGCTCTATTTTGAGACGAGTGCCGTTTTGATTACGCTCGTATTGCTCGGGAAATGGTTAGAGGCCCGAGCGAAAGAAAAAACGACGGACGCGCTCAAGTCACTTTTATCGTTACAGGCGAAAGAAGCGATTTTACTTGTTGACGGTGTGGAACGGCCAGTCGCGATCGACTTGGTCAAAGCCGGTGACGTCATCGTCGTCCGCCCTGGCGAAAAAGTGCCGGTCGATGGAAAAATCGTCGAAGGTGAGACAGTCATCGATGAGTCGATGTTGACCGGGGAATCAATCCCATCTGAAAAAAGTGTCGGCGCCGATGTTGTCGGCGGAACGATTAACCGCTCGCACCGGGTCTTGATGGTCGCCGAACGTGTTGGCAGCGAGACGATGCTCGCCCAAATTGTTCGTGTTGTTGAACAGGCGCAGACGGACAAAGCCCCGATTCAACGGCAAGCGGACCGGATTTCCGGTGTGTTCGTTCCAATCGTCGTCGCCATCAGTGCCTTGACGTTCGCCGTCTGGACGCTTGGCTTCAATGATTTGGACATGGCGATCCGGGCCTCGATTGCCGTTCTCGTTATCGCTTGTCCGTGTGCGCTCGGTCTCGCGACACCGACATCGATCATGGTCGGGACGGGTCGTGCCGCCGAACGTGGTGTCTTGTTCAAAGGTGGCGGTCAGCTCGAATCGTTGAATGGTGTCGATATCGTCGTCTTCGATAAGACGGGGACGCTCACGAAAGGTACGCCGGAAGTCGTGGCGACGTTCGGAGACGCGTCGTTCTTGAAACAAGCCGTCATGGCCGAACGTCAGTCGACGCACCCGCTCGCCGAGGCAATCGGTCGGGGCGAAGGGGACGGTCAGGTCGAACGCGTTGAAGAGTTGGCCGGTCGAGGATTGAAAGCGGTCGTAGATGGGAAACCTCTTCTTATCGGCTCGGTCCGTATGATGCAAGAAGCCGGATTTGCATTACCGGAGTGGGACATGCAGGCGATGACGCCGGTCTATGTGGCCGACGAGTCTGGGGTCGTTGCGGCGTTCGGTCTGCAAGATCGGTTGAAAGACCAAAGCCGTGCCGTCGTCCAACAACTTGCCAAGACGAGACAAGTCTACGTCTTGACCGGTGATCGGAAAGAAGTCGCATTCGACGTCGCCCGTCAACTCGGGATTCCGGAAACGAATGTCATCGCCGAGGTATTGCCCGTCGAGAAGGCGGATCATGTCGAGGCGCTGAAACGCCAGGGCCGTGTGGCCATGGTCGGGGACGGGATGAATGACGCGCCGGCGCTTGCTGTCGCTGACGTCGGCATCGCCTTCGGAAGCGGGACGGATATCGCCCTTGAGGCGGCCGATGTCACCGTGATGGGGCAAGATATCGATGGGGTGAACCGTGCCATCGAGATGAGTGCGTTAACGATGCGTAACATTCGTCAAAATTTGTTCTGGGCGCTTGCCTATAACAGTCTCGGTATCCCGGTCGCAGCGGCCGGTTTGCTCGCCCCATGGATTGCCGGGGCGGCCATGGCGTTCAGTTCGGTCTCGGTCGTCTTGAACGCGTTACGATTGAAAACACAAGGAGGAACATCAAAATGAATGAAACGACATTAAAAGTAGAAGGTATGACATGTAATCACTGCAAGGCGGCGGTCGAAGGCGCCTTGACAGAACTTGAAGGCGTCGAGTCAGCGATCGTCTCGTTACAGGACCATCGGGTCGATGTCATCCACAACGATAAAATTTCAGTGAAAACGATGATCGAAGCCATCGAAGAACAGGGTTACGACGTCAACGCATAATCGAGAGCTTCCGCCTACCATGGCGGGAGTTTTTTTGTCATGTTCATGCTAAGAAAAGTATGCTATATTATAGGTGATAATGAGAATCGCTATCAGTAGGAAGGTGGAACATGATGGAACTCATGATGATCAGCGGTGTACTGGCCCTCCTTAGTGGCGGCACGGTATTCCTCGCACAACAGATGCGCACTCGGCCGACGCGGTAAGGAAGGGGGAACCCTTCTTTTTTTTGTGAGCTTGTTTGCGTGTCGTGAACACATTGAGCGCGGAGGAAACGGCTGCATTCCCATCATTCATCCACAATTGTTTGATATGATAAACAAAAAACGTTGCAGAGGTGACTGGAATGTACACAATCTATTTAGTCGATGATGAAATCAATTTAAATAAGATGCTCGTCACGTATTTAGAGCAAGAAGGGTATCAGGTCCGTTCGTTCACCGACGGGACCTCGGCCCAGGCCGCAATTAAAGACGAACCAGACTTATGGGTGCTCGATATCATGCTCCCCGACCTCGATGGGTTCCAATTACTGAAACAAATCAAAGCGAAAAACGCGTTCACGCCGACGATTTTCATTTCGGCGCGAGATGAGGATATCGATAAAATTATCGGACTCGAGATGGGATCAGACGATTACATCGCGAAACCGTTCTTGCCACGGGAACTGGTCATCCGCGTCAAAAAATTGATCGACCGTGTCTACGGTTCGAAATCGAATGAGCATATCGAATATGGAGAATATACAATTTATCCTGAAAAACGTCTCATCAAGCATGAACAAGATGAAATCGATTTGACATCAAAAGAGTTCGACTTGTTGCTGCTCTTCCTCGAACATCCGGGGTCGGCCTTATCACGCGAACAGATTTTAGAAGGGGTATGGGGCCATGACTATTTCGGCTCGGACCGCGTCGTCGATGACTTGGTACGCCGTCTCCGGAAGAAACTGCATCGCCTTGAGCTCGAAACGCTCTATGGCGTCGGTTACCGACTCGTTAAGCCATGAAACTCGATCGTCTCCAGCCGAAACGGCTCATGTGGAAGATTTGGGTATTGATCCTTCTGATCATCGTGACGCTCGCCTTGATGATTTTGTTGACGATTCGTTCCTCGATCACGCAGTTCATCGATGAACAAGTGTATGAGACGTTACAAGATGTCGATTATTACCTGGGGAATACGAATGAGCTAGAAAACATCCCGCAAAATCCGATTGAATATGACCGTCGCCAACAAGAGTCCCGTTCGGTCAACCAGCTCATCTTTTTGCCGAATGGACGCATCATTTATGGTTCGGCCCCGCTTGAATTGACGAACCGGATGTATCAAGAGGCGCTCACACAGACGAGCGAGGTCGCCAAATACCAGACGACGATTGATGGAGAGGACGTCTACTATATCATCCGGCAGAACGAGTACGATGGGGCTCTGATTTACCAAGCTTCCTACGCCTGGGACGCTTACCGGCGTGAACTTGTCTCGACGCTCTACTGGCGCATCTCGATTTTAATCGGCGTCATCAGCCTGTTGTCGTTAATCCCGGCTTTATGGATGTCGCGAGAGTTGACGAAACCGATCGTCGAGATGGAGCGGGCGGTCGAGAAAATCTCGAACCGACAATGGGAGACGGTGCTCCCGCTCGCTCGTCAAGATGAGCTCGGGCAGTTGGCCCGCTCGATTGACGCGATGCGGCAAGAGTTGCAAGAGCAAGACGTGGCCCAACAGGCGCTGCTCCAAAACATCTCGCACGACTTGAAGACACCGATCATGGTCATCCGCGGCTACGCTCAATCCATCGGGGACGGGATTTATCCGACCGGGGATTTGAAAGGGTCGGCCGAAGTCATCGACGAAGAGGCGTCCCGACTCGAGAAGAAAGTCGTCGATTTGTTATATGTCACGAAGCTCGAATACTTCAAAGGCCAAGAAATGCGGCTTGAACCGATTAATCTCGATAAGTTGATGGAACTGCTCGTCAGCCGATTCAAACTGCGAGGCAACTTGGACTGGTCGGTGACAGGACATGCCGGCGAGATGCTCGGGGACGGAGAACAAATCCGTGTCGCCTTCGAGAACGTGCTCGATAATGCCTTGCGCTATGCCGAGTCGACGATTCGAATCGAACTGACGCGCTCCGAGGCGGGTGTCGACATCACCATTGAGAATGACGGTCCCCCGGTCGACGCGAACCTCGACTTGTTCCATCAGTTTTCGCGAGGGAAACAAGGGAAGTTCGGTCTTGGCCTGTTCATCGTTCAACGAATCGTGACACTTCATGAGGGGACGGTCGCCTTGGGAAATACAAAAGACGGAGTACGTGTACATTTTCAATTTCCCCAATCGAAATCGTTACAGAATAAGAAATTAGATCACTGAAATTAAAAAACCAGCCGATAATCGGTTGGTTTTTTTAGTGGGAAATATATGAACGAGATTTGTTTAAGTCTTCATTTCTTGGTATGAATGACATGTAAGTCACTATATCCATGATGGAGGCAAATCAGATGACTCAGTTGACGAATGAAACAAGAGCTTTGATTCCAGTTTTCAATGAGTATGGGGAGGCGGAGACGCTCGTCTATCAATCCGACGGTGTATCGCGAATGAAGGGATCGCCCCTGTATTTACTCGAATCGGCCTGTCTGTATTACGGTTCAAGCATTCAAGGACGGATCGAGGCGGCTCGTAACGTACTCGGCCCGCACCGGAAGACACCTGTCATCATGGATTGGCATGCAGATGCGATCTTTTTCCCGACGATTGCAAAAGAGAGTCCGGACTGTGCCTGGATAAATTTTTCTCAAGTCCTCGATGCTAAGAAGAGTGGTAAAGGAAGTCGGATTATCTTTCATTCGGGTGAGTCGGTCGAGGTCCCGGTCTCGAATCATACCGTCTATAAGCAAAAGCAACGGTCCATCGAGTTATCGTATTCGTTTCAAAAACGCTTTCACTGAAGCACATTCAACTGTGTTTAAAGATTGAAATGAATGGTGAACCCCTCTATGATAAAGAAGAATAGTTCATATGTGTATTTGCACATTATCTGAAAGTGAGGGGTCAACATGTTTTTTCAAAAAATGATTGAACGAGGAAAACTGGTCATCGTGTTTTTGCTCGTCGCAGTCGTCGTTGGAGTGCTCACGTTCTTCCAACTTCCGAAGCGTGAAATTCCAGAGACGAGTGTCAATATCATCTTGATTCAAACGCCATATCCGGGCGCGACCGCAGAGACGGTCGAACGGAACGTTACGAATATTTTGGAGACTGAATTGAGAGGACTCGATGGTATCGAGAATGTGTCATCATTATCCGCATCCGAGTTCTCGAATATCACCGTCGAGTATGAAGACGGCTTCGATCGAAGTGAGCTGCAGTCGAATGTACGCCAAGCGATCTCAGACGCTGCGCCTCGCTTGCCAGAAAATGCGCTGGCCCCGACCGTCAATGACTCGATCGGGCAGTTGCCGGTCGCTTCTTACTTGTTGACGGCAGATGATCGCCAAACACTCCAGACAGTGCGTGAAGATATCGAGCGGTTGGAGGAACGTCTGTTGCGGACAGATGGGGTTACCGGTGTGACGATCAAAGGACTACCGGAAACGGAATTCGTCGTCTCGCTCGACTCGGCGGAACTCGGGGAGCGTCAACTTGCTTTTCCGGACGTCTTGACGGCGATCAATGAAGAATATAAGACGACCCCGCTCGGTCGCCAGTCGACTGAAGATGGTATTTACCAATTGGCGATCGATAGTTTGACGAACGTCAATGACATGGGCCAAGTCGTCGTCGGCTCAGTGGATGGGACGCCTGTCCTGCTTGAAGACGTCGGCACGGTCGAAGAGACGGAGAAAGCGGTCACGGACCTCGTTTCACTCGACGGACAACCTGCCGTTTCCTTGACGGTCACGATTGAATCGGGTCAAGATATTCCGACTCTTCAAGAACGCGTCGACGAAGTCGTTGCGGATGAAGTCGGGGACGTGAATGGTGTCGAACTTGTTCCATATTACGAGCAGGCCAAAGCGGTCGATGATATTTTCTCATCCCTCACTCGTGAATTCATCATTGCCATGATTGCGGTCATCGTCGTCACGACGATCGGGCTCACGTTCTCAGGCTCGCTGATTGTCAGCTTAGCGATTCCATTGTCGTTCTTGCTCGCGTTGATTCCACTTCGTTTCACCGGAGTCGACTTGAACCAAATCTCAATCATCGGGGCCATCATTGCGCTCGGGATCCTCGTCGATGACGCCATCGTCGTCAATGACAATATCCTGCGCCGTTACCGAAAAGGTGACACGGCGATGGGCGGTGCCGTACGCGGGACGAAAGAAGTGTGGGGCTCGATCGTCACATCGACGCTCGCCGTCGTCTTCGCCTTCTTGCCATTGACACTCCTCTCGGGAGCGAACGGGAACTTTATCCGTGCCTTGCCGACCGTCTTGGCCTTGTCGGTGCTCGCTTCGATGCTCATCAGTTTGACGCTCGTGCCGATCGCCCAGTACTGGTTGAATCGGAAGCAAGTGAAAGTATCGAAACGCGAGCCGGGTTGGTTAGGTAGGCCACTGAACCGTCTCAGTAATTTCTATGCAGATACGTTATTACCCAAAGTCGCGAAGCGTCCATGGACGTTCGGTCTCGTCGGTTTCGTCATCACGACCGCATTGTACGGCTTGATCTTGTTGACGCCGTTCGAATTCTTCCCGGCTGCGAACCGGCCAGAAGTCGTGACGAGTGTCACCTTGCCGGTCCAAACCGACCTTGAGGAGACGGAACAGAGACTTCGAGCGATCGAGGAAGAGTTCCAAAGTATTGATGGTGTCGTCGAGACATCTGTCTTTGCGGGTGGCGGCCTACCGAGCCTCTTCACGGGAGGGCTCGATCAGACCGGTGAAAACACGGGTCAAATCGTCGTTCGTGTCGACAACGAGACGATTGACGCGATTCAATTGATCGACGAATATACGACACAAATCCGGGAAAACAACCCGGATGCTGAAATCTTCTTGGATACGCAGCAACAAGGGCCGCCGACTTCGGCACCAGTCGAGTTCACGATGCGCGGTGAAACGATCGAGCAACTCGTCATGGCCCGGGATACCGTGAAAGCGGACCTCGAAGCCATCGACGGTGCACTCGTGCTCGACAACATTAAAGAGCCGTTCCAGACGCTCACGTATGAACTTGATCGTGACGCCATGGCGGCCGCTGGTGTGACCGCGAAATCAATCAGTGACCAGATTCGCCTCGTCACGGACGGCATCCCGATTGGCACGTTTGATGACGGAGTCGAACAACGCGATGTGAAAATCGTCGTCGATGCGGAAGCGAACCGTGAGGCGCTCGCCTTAGACGACATCCTCGTCCCGGTTCAGACGGAGACGGGTCCTCCGGTCGCACCGCTCAGTACGTTCGTCACTGAGACGACGACAGAACAGATTCAACAGATTCCGCGTGAGAACGGGGAACGGATCGTGACGCTCCAAATTTATGCGAGCGAAGGCATGGACGAAGAGGCGTTCAAACAAGACGTCGACCGCGTGCTTGCTGACGCCGAGGCGTCATTGACCGATGAAGGAATCGCGTTCGACCAATCCGGCGCGAGCGACACACAAAACGAGTTCTTCCTTGAACTTGCTACGTTGTTCGTCGTCGTCTTGTTCTTGATCTTCTTGATCATCGCGTTCCAGTTCAATTCACTGTCACTTCCGCTCCTCGTCTTGTTCACGATTTACTTGGCGATTGCCGGTGCTGTGGTCGGACTGTTCGTCACCCAGACACCATTTAGTTTCATGGCCTCGATGGGGATCGTCTCACTAGCCGGGATCGTCGTTCGGAACGCAGTCGTCTTGTTCGAGTTCATCGAGCAAGGAATTCGCGACGGCATGGCCGTCACGACCGCCGTCTATGAGGCGGGACGCGCCCGGATTCGCCCGATTCTGTTAACGGCGTTGACCGCTGTCGTGGCACTCTTGCCGGTCGCGCTTGGAGAAGACCCACTGTTCCGACCGCTTGCTATCGGAATCGTGTCAGGAATTCTCTTCTCGACCGTATTGACGCTCGTACTCGTTCCAGCTTACTACTTGATTTTGGCGAAACGTCGCCATCGAGATAAGCCGTTCACGGAGTAATGTGGCAAACAGAGGGTGGTCCGAACCGGGCCATCCTCTGTTTTTGTGAACGAACGTTCACGACAACTCATGTTTCCCCCAGATGTTGTATGGGTATAATAAGAAAAGGTACTTCAGTATATTGGAGGGAATAGACATGAATGATTCGTACACATGGATCAATCGGCGCAAGATGCGCCCTGCTTATAGCGCGACAGGGGGTCGCTCGTGGACGAGTGAACGGATAGTCCGACCCGATGCGGCTCGTGGGCGCACCGTGCGTGGCGTCAAACGTGTCCGTCGCCCGTACACCGATGAACACGGTGTTCGTCGTTATACGACGGGACGTGTCGTCATTACCGATGCGGCTCGTCAGGCGCGTGCGCACGGTCACGGCGAGTCGGCGGTTCAACTCGAGCTGTCGGTGCCGACACCGTATGAACGGGTGAAAGAGATGATTCCGACGAAAAAAGTGCTCGTGCCGGTCATGGCCGGGATTGCTGTCGCCGGGGGACTTGCGGGTGCGATTTACGCGCTTCGTAAGAAAAAACAAAACAAAAACAAGCACAAATAAAAAAATCGCCCGCGGGCGATTTTTTTATTTGAGGCGATCTGCGAGAATCCGTTCGAGCTGTTGCTCGCCGAGTTCACGCATCTCTGCTTCGTTCTCTTGGTCATACGACTCGTCTGTGAAACGGCCGACGAATTCGACTTTCCCGTTCCCGAGTTCACGGAACACGAGGTTTTTGCGATCGTTATAGAAGACGACGCGGTACTCTCGTCCATTCTCATGTGGATAGTTGAACACGCCTTTAATATGGTCCATGTTCTTTTCTTCGGGTTGGTCTTCTTCCTCTTCATCCTCTGCGAGGGCGTCGGCGAGGACTGCCGTCGGTTCTACTTCTTCCGTTTCTTCTTCAGAGGAAACGGCCTCTTTTTTTTCTTCTTCTGTCATGAAAAACGACCTCCTTTACTTACTTTCTTATCATACCCGCTTTTCGAAAGGCTGACTACTCAAAATGGTGGGAGCAGACGCGGACGACGTTCGAGGATGACATGATCAAACGATGGAACAGTTGTTGCTTGACCGATTCGGGGGCATCGACTGTTTTGAGCGCTTGCTCCATGCAGCCGAGCCAGTGGCCGGCGTGCGTTTCCGAGATCGGGTGGTCGCGATGGATCATCGCCAAGTTGCCGCCACCGCGACGTTCCGTATACAGTTTCGGTCCCCCGAGCAGTTGTGTTAAAAACTCAAACTGATGCGCTTTGACCCGGTCTTTGTCGTCCGGGAACAACGGCAATAAGATCGGATCGGCGTAGACGAGGTCGTAAAAAGCGTCCACGAGTTGCTGAACGCCACGTTCGCCTCCAAATTGTTCATATGCACTCATCTTCTTTCCCCCTCATACGTTCAGTCTAATCGATTTTTGCGGAAAAGGGGACTGAAGCGGGCTGGTCAATTTTCTTCCCGGGCTGTTGAAGGATTTCCCTCTACAAACGAGGTCGAATGGGTCATAATAAAGAAAAAAGGGAAGGGGTGTTCGCCTAAATGACGGTCACTTTTCATGTCGGGCGTTCCGGGAGCGGAAAAAGCGAATGGATGACGAAACATGTCATCGAAGAGCTGAAGCGTGACCCGAGCGGACCGACCATCTATATGCTCGTCCCAGACCAAATGTCGTTTGAGATGGAACGGAAGATGGCGATGACGGACGGCTTGAACGGGTCGACCCGGATTCAAGTCTTATCAATGCGTCGACTCGCCTTTTTGATGATGCGCGACCGGGGCGTCGCGACCGAACAGTTTTTAGATCAGACAGGGACGCACTTGCTGTTGCGCCGCGTCGTCGAGATGAACGAGGAACGATTGACGTTGTTCCGCCGGACGATGAACCAGTTCGGCTTTTACGAGGAACTGAACCAGTTGATCACGCTCCTCAAGCGCGGCCTCGTCGATCCCGAGCAGTTGCTCCGCTTAAGCGAGCAAGACCAACATCGGTCCCTCAAACTCCAAGATTTGTCGATTCTTTACGAGGGTTTCTTGATGATGACGGAAGGGAAATCGCTCCACGCGGAAGACTATTTCAACGTGTTGCTACAACTGTTGCCGGACATCGATTTGACCGGGACGCAGTTTTATGTCGATGGGTTCAATGAATTTTCGGAACAGGAGCTAGCCGTGCTCGTCGCTTTAGCGGAGAAGGCGCCGCTCGACGTGCTGTTGACGATTGACCCGGATTCGCTCTATCGGCCTCATCCGTCGTTCGGACCGACGCAACGGACACTCATGCGTTTCAAAGAGCTGTTGGCCGAGCGCGGTCTCTCGTCAAACGACCACCCTCATACAGGATCTCCGCGCTTCCAACATCCGAGCCTGGCCTATCTCGAGGCGACGTTCGGGCAAGTGACGGCAGCTCCATACACGCGTCCTGATTCGAACGTGGTGTTGAACGCGGCCGTCGACCGGTCGGTAGAAGTCGAGGCAGCCGTCCGTGAGGTCGTGCGGCTCGTCCGGGAGGAAGGATTCCGCTATCGCGATATCGCTTTCGTGTCACGCTCGCTTGAGGAGTACGGCGACTTGGCGACACAAGCGCTCCGAAAAATGCAGTTGCCGTTCTTCCTCGATGAGCGGCAACCGATGCTCGATCATCCCGTCGTCGAATTACTGAAGGCGACGATTGAGGTCGCGATGCGCGGCTACCGGGAAGAACCGGTGTTTCGGGCGCTCAAAACCGAACTGATTTTGCTCGATGCGGAGCATCGACGCACGTCGGTCGACCGACTCGAGGCGTTCGTCATCGAGCGCGGAATCAAACATTATCACTGGCACGAGGATTGGTATTTGCGACGCCGAGCCGAAGAAGAGGCACGGCTGACCGGGGAAGAACTTGACTTGGAGACGGCACTCAATCGTTACCGCCAAACCGTCGTTGACACCTTCGACCCGCTGTTGGCAGATTTAAAAGCGGCGAAGACGATGCAAGCTTACACGCACGCCATCTATGCCTTTCTAGAACGGGTTGATGTGGCGTCTTGTCTCGCCTATTGGCGCGAGGAGGCGCTCGAGGAATCAAGATTGCTCGAAGCGAGAGAACATACCCAAGTGTGGGATGCCGTGTTGCACTTGCTCGAGCAGTTGGAAGCGGCGGCGCCAGATGAGACGCTCTCGACCGAACTGTTCCTGCAAATGATGGATACCGGGCTCGACAGTTTGCGCTACGCGCTCGTCCCGCCATCTCTGGACCAATTGACGGTCACTGATTACGTCCGGGGCCGCTTGATTGATAAAAAGGTCGTCTTCTTACTCGGGGCAAACGAAGATCAAATCCCGCTCGTAGCGACCCAGTCGAAACTGTTGACCGACCAGGACCTTGATTTCATGCATGACAACGGCGTTCGGGCCGGGAAAGCGACCGAGCATTTATTTGATGACGAGACGTACTATTTATACAAGGCGCTCACGGCACCGAGCCATCGTGTGTTCGTCAGCTATGCCCTCGTCGACCGGGCCGGCAAGGCGATTCAACCGGCGAGTTTTATCGCTGACCTGAAAGCCCGCCTCAGTGGCGGGAAAGTCGTGACGACCCATTTCGCGGAAGCCGGGGAACATCGCCCGAGCGACCAGCTGTCTTTTATCACGAACGTGAATCAGACGGCAGCGGTGACAGCGCTCGAACTGCAACGACTCAGCCGGCATTATCCGATTCAAGATACGTGGTTCACGGTGTACAACGAACTGTTGAAACATCCGGAAGGCCGCGAACGGATTCGCTTATTGACGAGTGCACTCTTCTATCAAAACGTGCCACAACCGTTGCCGGAAGATGTCGCCAAGTCACTTTATACAAACTCGATTCGAGCGAGCGTATCGCGGCTCGAGACGTTCCAGGCTTGTCCGTTCCGTCACTTTGCGAGCTATGGGCTCCGTTTAAAAGAACGTCGCCTGTATCGGTTAGAAGCGCCGGATATCGGAAACTTGTACCATCGCACAATCGAGCATATGTCCCAGACCGTGAAAATGGACGGGAAAGAATGGCGGGATGTGAGCCGCGACGAGTGTTCGTCACTCGCCGAGGCGGCCGTCGAACTCGTCACGCCGGAAATTCAAAATGCGATTTTGATGAGTTCGAACCGGTATGGCTATTTGAAGAAGAAATTGACCGATGTCGTCAGCAAGACGGCGGAAGTATTGATCGAGCAATCGAAACGGGACGGATTCGACCCCGTCGCTTTCGAACTCGCCTTCGGCAGCGGCAATTTCCCGCCCGTGTCGTTCACGCTCAGTAACGGGGCGACGTGTGAACTTGTCGGTCGCATCGACCGCGTCGACACGGCCTCGGTCCATGATCAGCTTTACGTCCGGATTGTCGACTATAAGTCGAGCAAACGAGAAATCGACTTCGCCGAAATCTATTACGGGCTCGCCATGCAGATGCTCATCTATTTGAAAGTACTGATCGAGCAGGCGAACGCGTGGACACAAGAGAATGTCGCGCCGGCAGCGGCGCTTTATTTCCACGTCCACCGGCCGCTCGTCGCACCGGCCGAGACGGACACGGACACCGAGCGGAAGGTGCTCGAATCGTATCAGATGCAAGGATTGCTCGTCGACGATCCTGCCATTTTAGAGGCGATGGACCGGACAGCGAAACTCGATCAGAAAAAATCAATCGTCATCCCGGTCAAGTACAAGAAAGATGGGACGATCGATGCGAATACGACGAAAAAAGTCGTCTCCCCGCCACAGCTCGAGCAATTGATGGACCATGCCCTTAATTTGGCGGAGGCGAGCGCCGAGGCGATGTACGATGGCGAAATCGGAGTCGAGCCATATGAATATAAAGAACGACGGCCCTGCCAGACGTGCCCGTTCCAAAGTGTCTGTCACTTTGATGAGGCGCTGTCCAACGAGCCACGGCAATTGAAGAAATTAGAAAAAGATGACGTCTTGTCAAGATTAGGAGGTGACGTCGATGAAGTGGACGAATGATCAACAAGCGGCCATTGATGCCAGAGGGTCGCACGTGCTCGTCTCGGCGGCAGCCGGTTCCGGGAAGACGGCCGTCCTCGTGGAACGGCTCGCGAGCCGTCTCTTGGATGAGACGGACGAATTGACGGCGGACCGCATGCTCGTGGTCACATTCACGAATGCGGCGGCGGCCGAGATGAAACGTCGAATCGCCAAAGCACTCGACGGGGCACTCCGTGATGATCCCGAGAACGCATATATTCGAAAGCAACGCCAAATGCTCAACCGGGCACTCATCACGACGATTCACTCGTTCTGTCTCGAAGTGATTCGGGAGAATTATTATTTGCTCGACCTCGACCCGGCGTTCAAAATCGCCGAGGAACGGGACTTGGTGCTCTTGCAGGACGATGTGCTCGAAGATGTGCTCGAGGAGGCGTACGGTCAACAAGACCAAGCTTTCTTCGCTTTGATTGACGCCTATACGTCGGACCGGGGCGACAGTGAGATCGAGGAATTGATTCTCGGCCTCTATCACTATGCACGGACGCTACCAGACCCGGAAGCGTACTTGAACGAACTTGTGTCGTTGTATCAGTTCGATGGGGATCCTGACGAGGAACAACTGTTGATTGAATTCGGGCGCCTGCTTTGGGTAGACATCGAAAAAGCATTGCGTCAGCTCCGTCGCGTCGCCATCGAACTTCGGCTCGCCGGTTATGAGGCGCAATCTGAGAACGTGCAACAGGCGATTTTACCATTTGTGAATCTCGATCCGGACTCGTTCAAGTGGAGCGAGCTCGAGACGGCTTCCCGCGCCGTCAAGTTCGGGACGATGAAATCCGTTCAAAAGAAAGAAGAACATCACGTCTATCACACGGTATTGAAGCCGACATACGATCAGGCGAAGAAGAAGTTAAGTGAAGCCATCGCCCAAGCGAGCACGAGTGGGGCAGATTATTTGGACGTGTTGATGACACAACGTCCGCTCGTCGAGACGCTCGTTAAGACCGTTCGGACGTTCGGTGCCGCCTATGAACAGGCGAAGCGGGACCGTGCCTTTGTCGACTTCAGCGACCTCGAGCATTATGCGCTCGCCATTTTACGAGACGGGGGAGGACCATCTTCGGTCGCTTCGCTTTACAAACAACGCTTCGCCGAAGTATTGATCGATGAGTATCAGGACACGAACGAGATTCAAGAGACGATCATCGGGCTTGTCAGCAATGAAGTCGAGCATGTTGGAAATCTGTTCATGGTCGGCGATATCAAGCAGTCGATTTACCGGTTCCGTCATGCCGAACCACGCTTGTTCATCGAGAAGGCGACGCGCTTCAAACAGAATGGGTCGGGACAACGGATCGACTTGTCCCAAAACTTCAGAAGCCGAGCCGAGGTACTTCACGGCATTAACGACTTGTTCGTCCGGCTGATGGACGAGGAAGTAAGTGAGATTGAATACGATGAGGCGGCACGTCTCGTCCCGGGGCGTGACTATGAGGCGCTCGAGGCGAGTCCTGAACTCATTCTCGTCAACGGGGAGAGCCGCGACTTGTCGAAACAAGAACTCGAAGGCCGGGCCATCGCGACCCGGATTTTAGAGCTCGTCTCGGGCGAGGAACCGTTCAAAGTGACCGATGAAGCGACAGGTTTGCTCCGGTCGTGTGAATATCGTGACATTGTCATCTTGGTCCGTTCAAAGAAAGAGCGGGTCGAACAGTTGATGGATATTTTGACACAGTACAACATTCCGGCCTACACCGATTCGGACGGGGGATACTTCCAAGCGACGGAGATTCGGATGATGCTCGCGGTGTTGAAACTGATCGACAACCCGCTCCAAGACATCCCGCTTGCCGGGGCACTTCGCTCGCCGATGTTCGGGTTCAGCGACCAAGAGTTGGCGAAAATCCGCCTTGAGTCGGAAGAGTCATTCTTTGAGGCGCTCAAAGCGAAAGCAGATGATGAGGACGATCTCGGTCTGAAGTGTGGCGATGTTCTTGACGCGTTATCAGCGTGGCGCACGTTCGCTCGCAACCATAGCTTGTCAGAATTGATTCAACAAGTGTTCAACGACACAGGATTTTATGATTTTGCCGGCGGACTGCCGGGCGGGAAAGGGCGCCAAGAAAACTTGAAGGCGCTCTATGACCGGGCGTTGTCGTATGAGCGGAGTGGTTACCGCGGCTTGTATCGTTTCCTCCGTGTGATGGATCGGCTTCAGGATAACGGCGAGGACTTGTCCGAGGCGCGTTCACTCGGTGAAGAAGAAAACGTCGTCCGGATTATGACAGTCCATAAGTCGAAAGGACTCGAGTTTCCGGTCACAATCGTCGCTCAGCTAGGGAAGCAGTTCAACAAGCGCGATCAAATGCAGCGCGTCATCTTCCATAAACGTTACGGAATCTCCCTCGACGCGATTGATGTCGTCACGCGCACGAAAACGGAGACGTTCGTCAAAGAGATGATTCGCCGCGATCTCGATGCGACGATGAAAGCCGAAGAGATGCGCGTTTTGTATGTCGCACTCACGCGTGCGAAAGAAAAACTGATTTTGGTCGGGACGGTCAAAGAGCCTGAGAAACAGATCGGGCAATGGTTGCACGTTGAGCAAACCGGGACGACTTTATCGGCCGATGCGCGTCGTGAGGCGAAGACGTATCTCGATTGGGTCGCTCCGGCGCTCCTAAAACTTGAAGGAGCGGCCCCGTTTTTAGAAGAGCAAGGGTTGCCGATGATCGCACCCCAATCGGAATCGACCCCGTGGACGTACCGTATCATCGGCGAAGAGGACTTGGCGGAAGTCGCCACGCTCCAAGAGATGATGGCGCAGCTCCATCACGTCAAACAGTTCGAAGCGATTGACTTTCCGGTCAAAGACGAGGCGAACGTCACAGATTTTGTCCGCCGGGCGTTCACTTATGAATATCCGGCCCAAGCCGCGACCGAGACGGCTGCCAAGCAAACGGTCACGGAGCTGAAACGCGCGCTCCAACTCGAGCAGGCGGCGTTTGAAGAGACGTACCGGGCGAGTGACACCCCGTACCGAGAGCCGAAGTGGAAACAATCGAAACAGACGGGAGCCGAGCGGGGTACGACGTTACACCTTGTCTTTCAATTGATCGACCCGTCGGAACCACTCGCCTTACAAATCGATCGCTGGGAAGCCGACGGCATGCTCAGCCCGGTCGAGGCCGAGACGGCAAGGCTTGCCATCCCTGAAATCGAGGCGTTCTTTGCTTCAGACACGGGGCGCGCGTTAACGGCAGCGCTTCAAACCGGGACAGGCTGGCGCGAGTTGCCGTTTACGTACACGGTTCCGGCCGAACGGGTCAATCCGAGCGGGACGTTCACTGACGAACATGTGCTGATTCAAGGGATTATCGATTGTCTGTTCCATGACGGCGAGACATACGTGCTTCTCGACTATAAATCGGACTCCGTGCTCTTTTCGAGCGAATCCCGTGACGCGGCGAAACAAATGTTGCGCGACCGCTATCATGTCCAATTATCGCTCTATCGCGAGGCCATCGAGACGATTTGGGGGATCACGGTCGGACAGATGCTCATTTATTCGCTCGAATTACAGGAAATTGTTGTATTATAATGTAGACGTTGTGAAGAAAAAGGGGTACGGTTATACACCGTACACCCTTATTTTTTGTGATTACGAACTGAATCCGGTAAAATAATGGAATGGGATAAAAAATGGAGGAATCGTCATGGTAAAAATTTTACTAGCAGAAGATGAAGAAGTATTACGGATGCTTGTTTTAGATACATTAGAAGATGAAGGATATGACATTGATGAAGCGCCAGACGGCCTTGAAGCCTACCGGCTAATCGAACAGAACGAGTATGACCTCGTAATTGTCGACCATATGATGCCAGGCATGACAGGTCTTGAGGTCATCGAGAAAGTTCGGAAACTACCGGGACGTCAACATACAAAAGTGATGATGCTCACGGCGAAGAGCCAACAATCTGATCGTGATTGCGCGAACGAGATTGGCGTCGACTACTTTATATCTAAGCCGTTCAGTCCACTTGAGTTGGTGAAGATTATAGGAGGAATCGTGAATTGAACAGATGGTTTAAACAAAAACTCGGTCGCGACCTCATGGTCGTTCTCTATTCCTTCCTCGCGCTCGCGCTGGTCGGATCGATAATTATGTACACGTACATGCAAGAGCGAGTTGCTGAAAACGAACAACGGCTACAAGACGTTGATGAACGGATTGAGCGGTTGAACACGCTGTGGGATGAGTGGCAAGGCGTCCAGTATGATTCGCGCGGTTATCTCTTGTTCGGAGACACCGATTCGCTTGAACGGGCTCAGTCGAAAGAGAACGAGTTCCAGCAAGAAATCAACTGGTTCAAGAGCGTCGTCCAAACGAAGCAAGGTGAAATTTTTGCAGACGACTTGCAAGAATTCCACGACTTCTATTTTGGCGTCATCCTTCCGGTGACAACAGAATACGGACAATTGCGCGCCGAAGGTGAGATTACCGAAGATACGATTGACCCGGAGACCGTATTAGGCTTACCGACCGCCCAGCGCTTGATTGAGCAGGGCGTCGTCCCGTACAGTCCAGAACGCGGCATCGACACGCTCGGCCCAATCCAACAGATCGAGACGGCGTTAGACGATTATAAATCATTGATGAATAGCGAGAAGCAGAAAGTATATGACGCTTGGAAGTTAAACAGTGATATTCTTCAATTCTTGTGGATCGCGAGCATCTTGTCGTTCGCGGCATTGATCTTGTTGTTCATCCAACCATTCTTGCGCCGTCAAACGCGTTTGATTTCACGTCTCTCGGTCGCATCTGACCGTCTGCTCAAGGGCGAGATCGTCGATTTGAGCGATCAGATGGGACGCGAAGATGAGATTGGGACGATGTCACGGTCGTTCCATAAGATGGCCGAGACGCTTCGTGACAATGAACGTCACTTGATTGAGAAAAACCATGAGTTACAGGCGCAACAAGAAGAATTGATTGCACAACAAGAAGAACTTCAAGCGCAACAGCAAGAACTTGAAGAAATCTTGGAGCAGACGCAACAGAACGAGCAACACTTGGCTTATCGTAACGAATTGACCGAGACGCTCGCGGCCCGCGATTCGCTCACGGCCTATCCAGAAATTATCGAGAAGCTCGTCGCCATCACCGACTCAGAAGTCGGCGCGCTCGTCTTCGTCGATGCGACAGGCTCGTTCTCAATCACAAGCCACGGATTGAACGAGACGCTCACGCGTCAGTTGCTCGACAGCGAGAACTCAGTCTTGACGCGGGCGATGACGCTTCGGACGACAGTCCATTCGTCGAAACAAGTCGCAAGCGACCACCCGCTCCCGTACCCATACTATATGTATGAGACGGCTGTACCGGTCCATGACCCGACAGATGACTCGATCATCGCGTTCATCTATCTCGTCCGCTATAAAGATCGCTTTACGCAGACACAGATGGGTGACATCATGTCGTTCGCTCGTCAGTTGTCGCTCTCGCTTCTCCGGATGCGTCTGTTTGAAGAGATGACCCGTGAGAAAGGGAAGACGGAACGGATCCTCGATTCAATTCGCGAGGCGGTCATCTATGTCGAGCATTCGACCGATGATGTCTTCGTCAACCGACCGCTTTATGAAATGTTCCCTGAACTCGATGAGATCACGTCGAGAGAACTCGCGGAACTGTCGTGGAACGAATGGCGAGAGACGATTTCGACGACAGTCGACCAAGAAGATGATTTCTTGAAGTATACCGATCGCCTCTTCACCGACGACTTCCCGCATGACAGCGTCAGCTTCTCGATCCGTAAAGGCGAGATGAACTTGCAGATGTATGCGGAACGCATCGTCGTCGGCGGGTTGTCGAAAGGGACGTTGCTCGTCTTCCGTGACATCACGAGCGAGACCGAGGCGGAACGCTTGAAGAGCGAATTCATCTCGACGATCTCCCACGAGTTGCGGACACCGCTCTCGTCGATCTACGGGTTCACCGAACTCATGGTCAAGAAGCAGTTGCCGAACGAGAAGCAGGCGAAGTACTTGCAGACGATTCACGCCGAGACGGAGCGCCTGACGCATCTCGTCAACGATTTCCTCGACGTGCAACGGATGGAAGCCGGCAGTCAGATGTACGACCGCGAACAGCTCGATATCGAGCCGGTCATCCGCGACATGATGACGTTCTATGAGGCTTCTTCGCTGAAGCATACGTTTGAACTCATCACGGCCGATGACCGACCGTATGAACTGTTCGCCGACTGTCAAAAGTTCAAGCAGTTGATGAGCAACTTGCTCTCGAACGCCGTGAAGTATTCACCACGCGGCGGAAAGATCACCGTCGAATTGGCCCACCACGATCAATCGGTGTCGATTAAAGTGAAGGACCAAGGTATCGGTATTCCGAGCGACGCGCTCGACCGTCTCTTCGACAAGTTCTATCGGGTCGACAATTCCGATAGCCGAGAAATCGGCGGAACCGGACTCGGTCTTCCGATCTGTCAAGAGATCGTGCGCGGTCACGCCGGACAGATTCATGTCGAGTCGGTCCAACATCAAGGGTCGACGTTCACGGTCGTGATTCCGAGCTTCGAATACGCGGTTCGCGAACAAGAGTCAACGACAGCTTAATAAATGAAATACGACAAGGCGCCTGATCATTCCTCGATCAGGCCTCTTTTTGATAGGCGATCAGATTTTTCAGTGTCCTGCTTGACCGTAATCAGAGCGACTCGTGTACAATAGAGGTTGTACATAATGGAAAGGGGGATTTAGAATGCCATTGATTGCATTTCTACACACGCACGTCACGAGCTGGGTCTTGTTACTCGTCTTGTTCGCTGTCGCCTATATCGGCTACAAAAATGCCAACAAGAGCGGGAAAATCGCCCACATGGCGTTTCGACTCATGTTGCTCGTCGCGTTCGGCACGGGACTTTATTTGTATCTTCAATTACTCGAAGGCGGCATGTTCTACCACGTGAAGATCACGGTCGGACTCTTGACACTCATCTTTGGTGAGATGACGCTCATCCGTGTGAAGAAGAACAAACCTGCGGGCACGATGTTCGGCGGTTTTGCGATTCTCGCGCTTGTGACAATCTTCATCGGCTATGCGTTGCCGTATGGACAGTCGTTCTTCAGCAACTTCATTTAAGTATGGTTCCCACTTCGCACATCGGAGTGGGATTTTTTGTTTGTCCGTAAATTATTAGGGGAAAATAAAAAAATCAGTGATAACGATGATGAGGTGAAACGATGGAACAACAGATGAATGAATGGTCACGCGTCTTGCACGCACGCAGATGGATGAAACAAACCGAATCGTTCCTGCCGCTCTGGCACGGATATATCGGCTATAAATATGGGTTGTTCGATGCGCTCCAAGGCGGGGCGAGCTTTGCGGAGATGACGCTTCGCTTGAAGCAACCGTTGACGAAACTCGCGCTCGAGCGTTGGCTCGACGTCGGGGTCGCCGTGCGCCATTTGAAGAAGAAAGGTTGGCGCTATTTCCCGACCCGTAGTTTGAAATATCAGTTGTCGCACGAAGATGAGCGCAGCATCGGCTTTATGCTCCAAGAGATGATGGAACTTCATATTCCGGCACTCATCGCATATCCTGACTTTTTAGAGTCGGGCAAACAGAAAACGTTCGATGGGGCGACACATGGCCAGGTCGTCGCACAGACGTCGACCCTCGTCGAGACGGTCGCGTTCCCGGTCGTGCAGCAGCTGTTGCGG
Source organism: Exiguobacterium sp. s141 (assembly GCF_018618085.1). Taxonomy (NCBI): domain Bacteria; kingdom Bacillati; phylum Bacillota; class Bacilli; order Caryophanales; genus Exiguobacterium; species Exiguobacterium sp. s141. The sequence goes on from NZ_JACSLJ010000002.1 coordinate 60,327, forward strand.
CAAGCCGACGTCAAGACGATGCTCGATATCGGGTGCGGCCACGGGGGTTATTTACGCAAACTGCACGGACTCGAACCCGATTGGCAGTTGACCGGCATCGATCTCGAGGAAGACGTGATCGCAGAGGCGCGGGAACAAGATGAGTCCGGTGAGATTCGCTATGAAGTAGCCGATTTTATGGAGTGGGATCACGACGAACGATTTGATGCCGTCATGATGAATAATATGTTGTATTATTTCTCTCCGGAACAACGAATCGAACTGCTCGGACGGATGCTTGAAAACTTAGACGAAGCTGGTGTCGCGGTACTCGTCACTCCGCTCGCCGAGACGCCGCTCGGTGCTCGATTTGCCTCAGCGTTCAATGCGTTCATGACGTTGCATGATAACCTCTATCCGCTCCCAACGATTCGTGAGTTACGTCGTCAAATGCACAAGGTCGGCTTTGACAATGTCCGTTTCATCCCGTTCATCCCAGAAGGGTCATGGTACATTGTCATCGCGAAACGCGACAATTGACACATCGCGGACACACGACGAGCCGATTCAGATTTGAACTTGTCTCCAGTCATTTCTATAATGGGATAGAAGCATAAGAGACTTTTCACATAGGGAGTTGTTCAATGTGTCGGAAAAAAGAGTCGCCGTAATCGGTGCCGGACCAGGAGGACTTGCGGCCGCTATGCTGCTCGCAAGCCGTGGTGTGAAGGTAACAGTGTTTGAGAAGCAGGCGTTCGTCGGTGGACGGACGTCGCGTCTGCAAGTCGGAGAATTCGCGTTCGATCGTGGCCCGACTTTTTTAAATATGCCATACATTTTAGAAGAGATTTTCGAAGAGACAGGTCGAGATTTACATGACTATGTCGAGATGAAACGACTCGAGCCGATGTATGATCTTTATTTCGATAAAGGAAATCGGGTCCTATCGATGACGACCGATCGCGATCAAATGCATCAGGCGATTGAAGAGCAGTTCCCAGGCAACGGGGAAGGGTACGAACGCTTCATGGCCGAACAAGCCATCAAGCTGTCGAAACTGATGCCGGTGCTCCAGACGGCACATGACAAACTGACCGATTACGTGGCGACGCGCGTCTTGAAGGCGCTCCCGTTCTTATCGATCGGCAAGTCGTTATACGACGTCTTGTCGGAGTATTTCACGAGCGAAGAGCTGAAGTACGCGTTCACGTTCCAAGCGAAATACCTCGGCATGTCCGCGTGGGATTGCCCGGGTGGCTTCTCAATCTTGTCATATATGGAACATGCTTACGGCGTCCATCATCCGATCGGCGGCGTGAATCAACTCTGCACAGCGATGGCCCGTGTCATCGAAGAAGAGGGTGGGGAGATTCGTCTCAAAGAAGGCGTCGACCGGCTCTTGCTCGACGGGAAACGCGTCAACGGACTCGTAGCGAACAATGTCCACTATGCCTTTGACGAAGTGATTGTCGGTGCCGACTTCGCACATGCGATGACGACACTCGTCCCAAGCGACGCACTCACACGTTGGAGTCCAAAACAGCTGAAGAAGAAACGCTACTCGTGTTCGACGTTCATGCTTTATCTTGGACTCGACCGTGTCTATGATGATGTCGCACACCATTCGATCCATTTCGCCGACGACTACGAGCGTAATGTGAAAGAGATGACGCAAGACCTGAAGCTGAGCGAAGACTTCTCGTTCTATGTCCAAAATGCTTCACGGATTGATCCAACACTCGCACCGTCAGGGAAATCCTCGCTTTATGTGCTCGTCCCGGTGCCGAACAACCTGTCGAATTTACCGTGGGAGACGCTCGAGACGACGATGACCGAGCGCGTCCTCGATGCACTTGAGACTCGTTCGCCGTATCGTGAGATCCGGAACCATATCGAGGTGATGCAGCCGCTCACGCCAAACGATTGGGAAGCGTTCGGTGTCTATGAAGGGGCGACGTTCAACTTAGGACATAACTTGTCACAGATGATGTATTTCCGTCCTCATAACCAGTTCGAGGAGCTCGACCACGTCTGGCTCGTCGGCGGTGGGACACATCCAGGCAGCGGACTGCCGACGATTTTTGAATCGGCGCGCATCACCGCCAACCTGTTGCGTGACCGGGCAGGTGTCGGCCAATGAACATCAGTTTCGTCGGTGCCGGAATTGGGTCGCTTTACGCGGCCTTGCTCCTGACCCACAAATATCCGTCGCTGGACGTGACCATCTATGAAAAAGAAGCTCGTGTCGGCGGCCGGCTCAATTATGTCGAGTTCGAGAACGGTGCCCGCGTCGATGAAGGGCCGACCATCGTCTTATTGCCCGGAAAATTGAAAAGTCAGCTCCTCGAGGCCGGTTTCCCGGAGCGAGAGCTCGAGTTGATCGAGGTCGACCCGCTTTATCGCCTCCGTTACGAGGATGGCACGACGTTCTACAAATACCGTGACATCGAACGTCAGGCGGCCGAAATCGACCGTCTGTTCAACGAGGGCGACGGCTTTAGAAAGTATATGACTCAAAAACGGGAAGAGTACCGCCTCGGGTTCGATGCATTCTTAGACCGGGGCTATAAAGGCAAGACCGATTTGTTCGAACCGAAACTATTGATGCTCCTCATGCGCTTGAAGGCGTATGAGACGGCCCACGAGAACATGAAACGCTTCTTTAAAGACGAGCGTCTGCGCGTCGCCTACAGCCTCCAAACGCTCTATATTGGTGGGAACCCATATGATACCCCATCCCTCTATGGTTTGATCCCGTACCGCGAACAAGAAGAAGGAATCTGGTACGTCAAGGGAGGATATTTCTCACTTGCGACGAAAGTAGAACAAGAGTTGAGACGACGCGGCGTCAAGTTCGAGTTGAACGCGAACGTCGAACGGGTGCAGGTGGAACAAAGCCGGGCGAACGCGGTCATCGTGGATGGTGTCGTTCATCCGTATGATGCGGTCGTCGTCAACGGCGACTTCCCGCTCATGGAACGGTTGATTGATGGCGTCAAGCCGAAATCATACGAACCGTCGAGCGGGACGCTCCTGCTTTACTTCACCGTGACCGGGGACATCGATTTACCGATCCACCAATTCGACTTGCCGAATGATTTTGCGGGGTCGATGCGGACCATCTTCGAAGATGGTAAACTAAGCAAGTATCCGGCGATGTATACGTTCAATCCGTCTTTGATGGACGACACGCTGGCACCGGACGGGATGAGCGTTCTCTATGTCCTCGTGCCGGTCCCACGTAAATTGGAGCGTGAGGACTTTGAAATGAGCGGTGCGATCGAGCATTTGATTGGCCGGATCGAACAGATGGTCCCCGACTTCAGGGATCGTGTCATTGAGATGAAAGTTCGGACGCCGATGGATGCGGAACGATTTGGGTTATTCGAAGGCGGGAGCTTCGGCATCGCTCCGAAATTGGCCCAATCGGCCGCGTACAAACCACAGGCTCGCCCGTATGCGCATATCGATCGACTTTACGCTGTCGGAGCATCGGTGCATCCGTGCGGAGGCGTCCCGATCGTCATGATCGGCTCGCAGCTGTTAGTGAAGAGAATGGAAGAAGAAATGGGGGGCATTGTACCATGACGACACAAGAAGCGTATCGTCACTGTGAAGACGTAATGAAAAAAGGCTCGCTCACGTTTTATCGGGCCTTTTCTTTGCTCTCCAAACCAGACCGTCAGGCCGTGGCCGCGGTCTATGCGTTTTGTCGGACGCTCGATGACGCGGTCGATGAATCCGACCGTCCTGAAGAGAGCTTGACGGACTTTTTGACCGAGTTCGATCGCTTCTTGGCCGGTGAACATCTGACCGATGCGCTCTGGGTGGCGTTGCGTGACGTTTGGGGACGGTACGACATGGACGTCGAACCGTTCTTTGAATTGGCTGAAGGCATGAAGTGGGACTTACATAAAACGCGCTACGCGACGCTCGAGGAGACGGAGCAATATAGTTACTATGCGGCCAGCACCGTCGGTTTGATGCTGTTGCCGATTCTCGCGCCGGACGTGGACGCGACAGGGCGGCATCAGTTGAAACAAGGCGCAATCGACTTAGGCATCGCGATGCAGTTGACGAACATCCTACGTGACGTCGGAGAAGACCTCGACCGTGACCGAATTTATGTGCCACAGTCGTTATTGATGAAGTTTGGTATTTCGGAAGCAGACTTGTTCGCGCGACAAGTGACCCCGGCTTTCATTGACGTCTGGGAGACGATGGCGCGCCGGGCCGAACTTCTATACGTACGGGCCCGGGAGACGCATCACTTGTACCCTGCGACGAGCCGGAAGCCGGTCAGCGCGGCGGGATTGCTCTATGAAGGCATCTTGGACGCGGCCCGGCATAATGGGCACGACGTCTTCACGAAACGGGCGTTTGTCTCGACGATTCAAAAAGGGAAACTGTTGGCCAAGTTATAAAATCAGGCAGCCGTCGCAAAACGGCTGCCTTTTTTGTGCACAAAAAAAACCACTTTTGGCGGGGGACCAAAAGTGGTGTAAGCGTTGTGTGATTCGTTCATCGGGGAAACGAACGAATCGGACGTGATGAACCCTAAAGATGTGCCTCGTTTCATGGGGAATGAAACAATGGGGCATCTTCGCTGAAGCAGGATGCTTGATGGACTAAGGGGGAACATCATAATGCATGCTGTTCCAGCCGCGGGATACGAGTGGGGAAACTCGCTCATCACTTTTTTCTCGGGTGTGACAAGTTCAAAACGCGATAGGCTCGGGGAAGCCATTCGATCGCTACAGGTGTAACAAACGTTACAAAACTGCTTGAACTCGAATATGATGTTATCACGTCTATCCCGTGTCGACAAGTGTCGAATCTTCTGTTCACAAAATGTTCAAATTGTCAGAGGTATGTCCTCTAACATCGACCGGGCCGCAAATTGTCCTGAAAGCGTCACCATCGGGCTGCCGCCGCCCGGGTGGGTCGAGCCGCCTGCAAACCAGATGTTCGACACATCTTCCGAGCGAGACGAAGGTCGGAAGAACGCTCCTTTTTTCGAGTTGGCCGATGTCCCGTAAAGGGCACCGTAATACGCGTAAAAATCACGCGTCAAATCGAGCGGGGTGACACGGCGGTGGAAGACGACGTCGTGGTCTTCCCAATCGACACCGAATTTTCGAAGACATCGGCGAATCAAATGTTCATACGTCTCGGCATCGATGTCGGTCATATGGGCCGGCGCGTTGACGAGAATGAATAAGTTGTCGCCAGCTTCTCCCATCGATGGGTCCGTATGGGCCGAGTTCGAGATATAAATCGTCGGCTCATCCGCATACCGTTCCTCATCGAACAGCGCCCGGAACTCCGCTTCATAGTCGTCTGAGAAATAGACGTTATGGTGCGCCAAGTTCAATCGCTTGTTCAAGCCGACCATGATGACGAAAGCAGACACGGACGGTTCAATCGTATCGCGCGTCGGTACCGGGAACGAAGGCCGAGCGGAAGCATCGACGAGCCGTGGATATTGCGTGAGCAACTCTCCGTTCAACAAGACGGCGTCGCAAGACATGACTTCTTCGTGGTCGATGACGACCGCGTGCGCCTTCCCGTTCGTCACTTCGATTTTCGTGACCTCATGACCGAGCCGGAACTCGACGCCGAGTTCGCTTGCCCGTTTGGCGAAGCCTTTCGCGATCGTCCAGTTCCCGCCTTTGGCGAAATAGACGCCGTCACCCAGTTCCAGGTGCGAAATCAAGGCGAACGTGCCCGGTGTGACGTACGGACTGCTGCCGATATACGTCGCATAGCGGTCGAGCGCTTGGATGATGCGCGGATCTTTAAAATATTTTTTATGGAGCGCATGAAGGCTCTTGAGCGGATGTACTTTCATCATATCGGCCCAGAGCCCTGTATCGATTTTCGAGTCCATTCGCGTGAAGAAGCGGTTGTTGGCGATTTCGAACAGTTTCTCTGCTTCGTCTAAATACGCGGCCAATTGATTTTTATCGGCCTTGTCACCGGTCAGACGGCGGACCTCGCCTTCCATCTTTTCTCGGTCTGAATGGAACGTGAACGTTGAACCGTCAGAAAAGTGATTGACCGTATGCGATTCGAGTTTGACAAGTTCAAAATAATCATCCGGGTTAGCCCCGCTGTTGCGGATGACGGAACGGAACACGTCCGGCATCGTGATTGTATTCGGTCCGAAGTCAAAACGATGTCCATCAGTGACGATTGGCATGAGTTTTCCGCCGACGTGTTCATTCTTCTCAATGACAGTCACGTCGTAACCACGGGCGGCAAGGGTGACGGCGGCGCTCAAGCCGCCGAGCCCCGCTCCAATAATAGCGATCTGTTTCATGTTGTGCCTCCTAGCGAGATTATTGATACGTACGGCCTTTCCATGAAATCGGCTTTCGTCGCCACTTGCGTACGACCGCGCTCGACAAGAGCAACAAGTAGGCGATCAGACTGAACGGATGGAGCCAGAAGTGACGTCCTCCCGATTTGACGTCGACTGCGAGTCGAGCAAGTAAGACGAACACGCACGCCAAGAACGATACCCAATCCATGCGGACGAGGAAGGCGAGGAAAGCAGAGAGCTGGGTGCCGTAGTATAAGAGAAAATAAAGGGCGATGCCCACTGCTTCATTCATTCCCTTGAATACGTTTTTTGAAAACCCATTCCACACTTCTTCGTTCGTCGCATACATATCACATGTGATGTAAGGTGAAACGTTGACGAGTGAGGTAACTTTTTTTCGTCGTTTGAACTCGCGGCAGAGGTCGATGTCGTCGATTAACGAGTCGGGGATGGAGGCGTGTCCCCCGACGTCATTATAACTTTTTCGTTCAACGAGAACGTTCATCCCATTGGCCGCGGCAAAGGCAGGGTGCCGCACTTTGCGCCAAAACAACGGCAAATGCTGAGCGATCAGGACGTGTTGCATCGGAATCAACAATTTTCCGAGCCATGTCGGAGTCGGGAATTGTGGAAAACCAGACAAGAAGACCGCCTCTTCACGGGCGAGTGTGCCATGGAGTCGTCCGATGAACGTAGAATCGATTGTGACGTCAGCATCGAGGAACAATACGTACGGCTCGGTCGTCCGGCTCGCCAACTGGTGACACGCGTGGACTTTACCGGCCCACCCTTTAGGTAACGGCACACCACGGAAAATGGTGAAGCGGACATCATCAGCGATGGCTCGAACGAGTGCCTCGTATGTATCGTCCTCAGACCGGTCCTCGTATAAATAGACGCGACATTCATCCGGCAAGGCGGCCTTCAAACTCGTGATGAGTTTTGGCACGTTCCGTTCTTCGTTCCGAAGTGGAATGCACACCGCAGTCGGAGGAGCGGGAACGGGTGCGGTGAGCGGACGTAAAAATAGTAAATTGACGAGTGTGAACACGAACATAAGGAAAGTGAGCGATAAAATCACCATCAGCGGCCTCTTCCAATTTGGAGCAAGTGTTCCGTCCAATCCGCGAGGCTGCGCTTTGGCGGGAACAAGGCGATATAGCGGTCAGACTGCGTGATCACGTCGTCGCGCGTATCGTCATATAGGCGTTCGATTGCTTCGGCGAGCTCTTGTTTTTGAAGCCGTCTCGTCTCGGAGACGACCGTATGGTTGCGGAAGCGCACATAGACGAGCGGGGCGGCGTGCGACGCGAACGTGTAATAAATGGCGCACAGCCGGACTTCGGGCTGGCGGAGCAACATCGTCACACCTGAGCCAATCTCGAGCGGACGATGTTCTTGTGGATACTCGCGTCCTTGCGGGAATACCCAGACGGATTTGCCTGCGAGTAACAGCCGATTGGCGTAGTCGAGAGAAGCGCGCACATCCGACAGTTTGCCTTTTTTGATGGAAAACGCGCCCAAGTGACGGAAGAACGGAAAGCGGCGCAACCCGTCCTCATCCATCAAGACGTGAACGTCGTGGCGCAAGTAGTATTCGTTCAACATGAGCAAGATCATCCCGTCCCACCAAGAGCTGTGGGTGCTCAAAAACAATCCTGGTGTCGGCACATCATCGGCCCGGACGTAAATCGTATGGAAAAACGGACGGATTTGACGTTCTTTCACGAACGTCGAAAACAAGTTATTGAACCATTTCTTTTTGCTCGCTTCGATCATGTCGGCTCCTCCGTTCTAGCAAGATGAGGCCTGCTGCTGTCACGATGCTGAGTACACCGATGCCGTAGAGGCCAGCGTTGACGGCCGTGACGCCAAACAAGGCGTGAAGCATGACGAACAAATAACGTCCATGTCCGAGTAGCAACGGTTCCGCCTCGACTTCAAACCGGTCAAGCAACCAAGAGAAGATGAGCGACAGTCCGAACCAACCGACGAAGTTTTGCGTCGGGATGTCATAGTAGAGACCGTCATTGGCCCATTCCCAGTACCCTTTCACGTTCGCGGCGACCGGGTCGATTGCCATGTCGAGCCAAACAGCGAGGAACGGGACGAGCCAGAGCGTCCGGTTCTTGAATGAGAATAGGCGGGCGACGGCAAAACTGGCGCCGATGACGGCGAGCCAGGCCGCGCCGATCGTGACCGGTACACCGAACACGGTGGGACCGAACGCCTCGGCATAGATGTACTCACTGAACGGGAACCCGGTTTTCACACCGAGCGTCTCGACGGCGATCGAACCGAAAAAGATGAACGGGACGATCAGACGGGCGTGGCGGACACCGTCCGCAATCACCCAGCCGCCGATGAGACCGGCGAGCCACAAGAAGACAGGGTTCGCCCATTCGAGCCAACTCGGCAACAAATCAAAGCCGACAAGGACGACCCCGACGACATACCAAACCAAAAACCATTTCCAAATCCATGGATACACTTTCATTTCATCACCTCTACCCCCATTCTAGAGAGGTTTTTGGTTCCCGTCTAATAAATGCATGCAAAAAAAAGAGCCCCTCGAGAGGGACCCGTCAATTCGCCATCCGTTTCCGTTTCTTGACGAACGAGAAGGCAATGAACAAGACATAGAATGTGACGGCGATGAACCAAAATGATGGCCATTCTTTCCAGCGGGCGAAAATCATGTACGTCAAATAAATGAGACTGACCGTGATGATGAACGAGTGGCGCGGAAGCGGCACATCTTTAAAGCTCGGGATACGGACACGGCTGACCATGAGCAGAGCGAGACCCGTGAAGAAGATCGGGGTGAGGAGCTCGTTGATCTGGTCCCCGAACGTCGTCACGACGGCGAGGAGCCCGCCGGCCGCTGTAATCGGGACACCCGAGAAGTAACTGGCCGTGACGTTCGTCGCCGACAAGTTGAAGCGGGCCAAACGATAAGCACCGAATAACGGGAACAAGGCGGCGAAGAAGAGACCGTAGTTGCCGTAATCGATAAAGAACGTGTAGTAGGCGAGAAGTGCCGGGGCGACCCCGAACGTGACGACATCAGCGAGCGAGTCGAGTTCTTTTCCAAAATCACCGGCCACGCCGAGCATACGGGCTAGCCGTCCGTCTAGACTGTCAAGCATCATGGCGATGATAATCAATAACGTGGCATTCGAAAAGTCTCCTCGCGCGGCATAGACAATCGCCAAGACGCCGCAAAACAGGTTACCGAACGTAAATGAGTTAGGAATCCACGAGCGGATTCGTTCTTTCCACATAGGTGTTGCCTCCATCTTTTTATTGAGTGAACCAGCGACCGTCCGTGAACCGAAGCAAATCAGCCGGTGTGAGTTCGAGTTGGTAGCCGCGTTTGCCGGCCGAGATGATGATCGTATCTTTTTGTCTGGCGTTGTCATGAAGAAAAACAGGGAACCGTTTCTTCGCCCCAATCGGTGAAACACCGCCACGGATATAGCCGGTCAGCGCCTCGAGCTCTTTCATCGGGACGGGTGTGGCTTTTTTGGCACCCCAGGCTTTCGCGGCCGCCTTCAAATCGATATCTAACTCTCCTGAGATGAGGAAAAAGGCGTAGCGCCGCTCCTCGTTCTCGAGACAAATCGTTTTATACAGTTGGTCGAGCGGTTTACCGAGTGACACGGCGACATGTTTGGCGGAGACGTCGGACGCGTCCACTTCATAGGAGTGGTACGTGAACGGGATGTTCCGTTGTTTCAATTGTCTTGCGGCATTCGTCAGTTGCATCAGCCCCACCCTTTCGTTGAACGACTCTTTTAAGAATAGCAAATAGTGGTAGCGTCGGGCAATCGAACTCAGAAAGTTTTCATGACAAGAAGGAAACAGAATGGACGATATAGAAATGAATAGTGATTCATTTTAGTAAAGGGGGAATTGGGATGGAAACGATTCAACTAGAACGACATAACGGGGTCGGCTGGCTCAAATGGAACCGACCGGAGAAACTGAACGCGCTGAATGAGACGCTGCTCCGCGAGGCAAGGGAAGCAGTCGAGGGGCTCGTGGCAGACGAGACCGTCCAAGTCATCGTCCTTGTCGGGCAAGGACGTGCCTTCTCATCGGGACAGGATTTGACGATCGAGGGGGATGCCGACTATGGCCTCTATCTAGAGGAGGTCTACCATCCGCTCGTCCGGGCGCTCGAAGCTTGTCCGAAACCGGTCATCGCCGGGATTCACGGAGTCGTCGCGGGGGCGGGCTTGAGTCTAGCGCTCGCGGCGGACGTCCGTCTCGTCGCCAGGTCGACGAAGTTCAGTTCGGCCTTCATCAAGATTGGTCTCGTCGCAGATGCCGGGGGGCCGTATCATTTACGACGTCTGATGCGCCCAGACCTCGCGCTCGCTTGGATGTGGAGCGGGAGCACGATCGGCGCCGAACAGGCCGAGACGTTCGGTCTCGTCACCGAGCTCGTCGAGGATGAGGCGTACTTGGAGCGGTTGACGACATATGCCGAGACGCTCGCCGCCCAGTCACCGACGGCGGTACAGGGCATGAAGGCGTTGTTCCGAGCCAAGTCGTTCGAGGAAGAGCTCGAGCAAGAAATCATCTGGCAACGGAAATGTGGTCAGACGGACGTTCATCGGCAGGCGATGCAGGCGTTCCTAAATCGAATCAAAAAGAAGCGGTCATGGCGACCGCTTCTTTTTGATTCGGTGTACCCGGCATGGGCGTAATCTATTTGATGACTATGCATTCGGGGGATTGGATCCGTTCGTCCGGACGGTGTTCTTGGAACTGATGGAACATCCCGAGTGGATGCGTGTCGTCGACAGAGGACATTGCGTCGAAAAGGTCGTACGGTTTGATGAAGGACGGAACTCGCCTTATTTCCGTGTGGTGATCTATCTGGATGGAGAAGAGCGTCCGATCAAGATTGTGTATCTATATGGGACATGGGTGGTGGCGAATGGGGACGTCAGTTTCGTCGTCTCAGAGATACCCAAGGGTGTATTCGAATATGAAGTGATGCATGTCCATTGGCTCATCACGTATCGCTTCGAGGATTGGGGAGTCTTTGAGGACGGGGCATGGGAGAAGGAATGGTGATCCGGGCTCATGCGTGAGCGTCTAACGCCTTGTGGCGAAGTCGCTCATCGCACCGCTGCCCCCCTGACGGCCCGATAACAAGAGCTGCTGGCTCACCGCCGCATCTCTATGTTCCTGGATCTTTCTGACGGGAGGCACGGAGCGTAAGGACAACGTCAAAAGCACGAGCGTGGGCGCGTCTAACGCCACGCAAAAACACCATTTAAATTCTTTAAAGTACGCGTAGTAAAAAAAGAATTCTCTTCGGGATTGAAGTGAATTCTTTTGTTGAGAATATCTATTTTGCTGTTGAATAATCAGTCTATATTTACAAAAGATTCTAAATCAACAAATACGAATGCTTCTTCATAATTTTCATCATGAAGTTTAAATGCGTATCCAGAGTCCTTTTTTTGAATCAACTCTTCTACTTCCGCGACGTGTTCTTCTGAGACTTCAAATCGTTGTTGTATCCGATAAAAGTTAGCATAACGAGATTTTTCTCGCTCACTATTTGTTAACTCTTCCGCAGATACAGAAACAAACATAACCGGCTCAGGTACGTCCGAGACCTTTTCGAAAAGAGAAGTTGGAAGTTGAACACTCCAGTAAAACTGTTGCTCAGTAGAAGTGAATTTTGGACTTAGAATGTTATCTACTGAGAACGTTACGGTTGTGATCAATTCATTGTTTTCTACTTCTTTTTCGAAACTTATAAATGAAAATTGTTGAGCTACCATACTATCGATGTATTCATTAATAGATACATACTGTGTTGTACCTGAAACATCCTGGGTAGTTTGTTCAGTTTTCTCGTTAGACTTCTCCTTACCCAAAGAAGTACTCTTTGATGAATCGTTTTCGCTACATGATGCCAATACTAAAGCACTCGCTAAAACGTATAAAGCAACATACTTTTTCATATATCAGTATGCAAGATTCTGAGAGTAGCTGTAACGGCTGTAGTCTGCAGAAACGGCTTTTGATCTTGATACCAAACCATTAGAGTATGTGACTAATTTTCCTGTGGTATCAACACCGATGCTACCATAAACTAATTTACGCGTGGATTTTGGAGGAATATTAAAGGCGAATTTAGTTGATGTGGTGGTATCCGTCCCATAAGAAACCTCGGCTGTTACTTTTAGGCCATTTTGCAAAATTTTAAATTCTGTTTCACCTGTAAGAGTTCCAGTAGCAAATACACGACGAGAAACCTCATAGTTTACTGTGTCTACAAGAGACGATGTTTTTGTAGCAATATGCGTCCATTTAGGAAGCTTTACTAATGTATTAGTGAGTGTGGATTGATATACTGTTCCATCGTAAACTGGGGCATAAATAGGCACATCATTTTCTACTGCTGACACTGAATTAGGTACTCCTGATAAAATCGATGCGCTCAAAGCTAGTGAACCTAAGATTTTAATTGTTTTCGACTTAAACATTAAAAAAACCTCCAATATTTTTTGTGAAAAATCTGGTGAAAATAAAAAATCCTAAAAATCATTGTCTCCTTTACATTAAAAAATTGACTTTTGAACTAAGCTTTATTCAAAATATAGCATTTATTTACCATTTGAAATTTGGGATAATATGAGGTGGAGGAGATTAAATTGCATAAATATATCGGGAATATCATCCGATTTAATCGTATAAAAGCAAAGAAAACCCAACAAGAAGTCGCAACAGGGATATGTTCTATCTCACATTTAAGCAAAATCGAAAAAGGTGTGTACCTTCCTAATCAAGAGACATTACATCTGCTTCTCGAAAGAATTGGGAAAAAAATTGATTTTGAGAAAGACCAGCATCAAAGACTAGTAAAACTTATTGATGACTTTTATTACCATTGGTCTTACAGTGAAGTTAGTCAAATGAAATCGACTTTTGAAATGATGGAAAAGGAGGAGTCACATTACATAGTCAGTGATTATTTGAATCGATACCTATTGGCTCAACTGGCCTATGAATTAAACGAAAAAAATTATGAAAAGGCTGAATCTCTTTTATACAACCTTGATAATTTAGAGATAATGTCCAATGCCGACATGAGTAAATTTGTCGTTTTAAAAATGTCGTTCTTGAATAAGTATAAAGACTCTAAGAAAGCTGCAGAATACGCTGAATCAAATGAAGATCTCATAGTGAGTGACGACAAAGCAGAATATTTTTACCAGAAAGGTCTAATTTACAGCTATAACATCAGTCCATCACTTTCTTTAATTCATATGAATAAAGCCTATGAATCTTTTGGTAAAGGGACGAATTTCACTAGAATGATAACTTGTAAGTCGGTTATGGCAATTAATTACTCAAGATTGGGTTTAATGAAAGAAGCAGAAAAAGAGTATATTGAGTTGTTGCGTATGCTATCAAAATTTCGTAACGAGAATATGTTACACGAGACGCGGTATAACTATGGTATATTCTTGAAAAATGCAAAACGATATGAAGAGGCATTTGAAGTCTTTGAGAGTTGCGAAGAATATTTTTCGACTAAAAATGAACATCGATGTCTTTTGATTCTTGCTATGTGGGAAACCAAACTCCATTTAAACGATCTTCAAGAGGAAGAGATTTTAGAATTTACTTCATCTTTCGAGAATACTTCTTCAAAGTGTAAGCTTCATAAGAAATATTTGGTTTATGCCGATTTAATGATTCTAAAGAGTAAAAAAAATGAGAAAGAATATTATCGGTTACTTGAAACTAATTACTTAAGGTTAATCGAGAAAGAAAACTCTTATATTGAAATAAGAAAAAGATATTTGGAACTCTTAGATTATTATAAAAATAAAAATCATTCTAAATATCAGAAATTATTAGTAGCGTTTCATCAAAATGAAGAATCTATGGAGATGATCAGATGGTAAAAAAAATATTGATTATCATGACAATTATGACAGTTTTCAGTTTTTCACCAAGTATAGATGCAAAAGGTAGTGTTAGTAATGGGTCACAAAATCACCTTCCTGAAAAAATTGATCCTATTCATCCCACTAAATAAATATTTAAAAATCGTCCCTATGAAGGAGTGTGAACTGAACTCTGAATGATAGACACTTGATCAAAAGTGCGCATTCAGGTTTTTTTGCGTGCGGTCGAATCGATATAATGAACCTATTCATTCAGACGGGGGAACGCATCCATGAGTAAAATCATCTTCAACGAACATCAGATCAGTCAGCTCGAGTTAAACCCGAAGATGCAGGCGTTGATCGAGCATGTCAGGTTGAGAAAGCGGTCGGGAATGTATAAAGATGAATCTGATGGCAACTAAACGTTTCAGCACCAGATATGGCTGGCTGGCATTTATGGACAACATGGTCACCAAAATTAAGGGGTGGGAATCGCTCGTCCTCCTCGGCAGGTCTTCTTTGCTAGACCCGATTATTCATGTTACAATCAAGGTACATTAGAAGTGACACTTAAAGTGACGCTTTAAAAGGGGGCAATTCAATGATTATCGAACATCGCAATACGCTCACCCCTACAGATTTGAAGCGTAAGGATGGATTCACCCGTGTCAAAGTCGCGATCCAGAATGATCCTTCACAAGTCTTTGTGGTGAGAAGTCCTCGAGAAGAGGAAGAGATTGTTCTCATGTCTGTCGCAAACGCGGAACGTTTGATGGCCCTTGAGGAGCGGTTTAACAAATTCATCGATGCGTCCGTCTTCCATGAGTTCGAACGTCGTCAAGAGCTGGGATCCAAGTCTTACGTGTTAAAAGATGTCCCGGACGTCGATCTCGATGAAGATGATATCTATATGCCGATTGCCCTTCAAGAAGAGGAGGGCGACCTTCGATGATCGCCAAGGCACAGAAGTTCTGGTTCACATTCTTCGAGCAAATGAAAGTTCATTACGATGTAACAATCGAGGTCACCTCTTTCTCAGAAGGTGACCTCGATCATTTCTATCGTGAAAGACGCCATAAAGAGATTGCTGGCTATATCGAACGTCAAGTCCGTCAAGGCATCTTCGCGCCCCTAGATGGGACTGCAAATCCGATCCACGGGAAGTATTCGGATTATGTCTATATCAAGATACTTCGTGCCGGCATCCGAATCATCTATCTACCGAAGAAAGTCGACGGAGCCACTCTGATGGTCCTAGACACTATCGGCTATCGAGCGGGCGATGCGGTGTACAATGAATTTCAGAGAAGACGTCCCAATACATAAAAAAAACTGTTCTATCTATCCAGGAGCCCGACTCCTTCCCACTCTAATAGCCGTTTTGTTTTCTAACACAGTCAACGGTTCATGTGAACAAATGAGAAAAGACACTCTTCAATGGGAGGGCACTGAAAAACTTCAAATGATTTTGAACAGAGGAGCGTCGTCCCGTTTGGGATGACGCTCCTCTGTTTTCCTTCTCGATTTATGAAGTAGGCTTCGGTTCGAATTGGAACCCTTTTTGTTGCCACGTGCCGTATTTCCAACGACGGAAGGCGAAGAAACCGCGGAACCACTCGTCAAGCGAGAAGGCGAGCCAAATTCCGAGGACGCCAAGTCCCATCTGGAGGCCGAACAAATAACTGAAGACGACGGCGACGCCCCACATCGAGGCGATCCCGATCATGACCGGGAAGCGAACGTCACCGACCGATTTGAGCGAGCCCATCAAGACGATGTTCATGGCACGACCTGGCTCAAGAATGAGCGTCGCCCATAAAATCGGCACTCCGACGGCGATGATGTCTGGGTTCGATGTGAACAGGCCGAGCAGCGACTTGCCGAATACGGCGAGTCCGAGCGACGCGACGAGCGATGCGAACATGGCGAGCTTCAACGTCTTCACGGCACGAGTATACGCTTCTTTGAACCGTTTTCCGCCGATGTCACGAGCAATCAATAGCTGCGTCCCTTGGGCGACAGCGACCGTGAACAAGAAGGCCAGCATCGACAAGTTCATGACATATACCCGGGCGGCTAGGGAAGCCTCGCCCATCGTAGCGATGAAACCGGTGATGATGATTTGTGAGAACTGATATGACAAGTTCTCTCCGGCCGATGGGACGCCAATCTGTAACAAGGCACGAATGTCGTCGCGTTTCGGACGAATCAATTCTTTGAGCGGGAAGCGGAGCAAGAGCCGCTTCTTGACGATCCAAAATAACAAGACCATGGCCGAGAAGCGGGCGATGACGATGGCCCACGCGACACCGGCGACACCCGTGACCGGAAGACCGAACCAGCCCATGACAGCGAGCATCGCTCCGATGGCTGTGATGATATCGATCAGGAGCGTCGCGAGCATCGCATGCTTCGTCATCCCATGACTCCGGAGAACCGAACTGAGCGCCATGATGAGCGCTTCAGTGAACAGCGACAACCCGACGATTTGCAAGAACAACAAACCGTGGTCGAACAACTCATCGGATAAACCGAACAAGCGAAGGAACGTCTCGCCGAACAAAAAGACGACGGCGACCATGAGCACGCCGAGCCACATATTCAAGCTGACGGCAGAACGGGCGAAATCGCGGCTCTTCTTCATCCGGTTGGCACCGAGCGCTTGACCAATTAAAATGGTCGCTCCGACCGAGGTCACGCTGAAGACGATTAAGAAGACGTTCAAGATTTGGTTGGCGACGCCGACCGCGGAAGCGGCAGCATCGGAGTAATGGGCGAGCATGAGCGTGGCGATGATCCCGGTCCCCATATGAAGTGCGAGTTCGATGAAAATCGGCCACGAGATTTTAAATAAACTGAGCTGTTCGGTGTCTTTTGTCGGCATGTTGTATTCTCCCTTGTTTCTACAATTCTCTATATGAAATATTTACGTTGTCAAAATCACAAGGGTCATGTTACTCCTTTTGAAATGAAAAAGAAAGGGATTTGGCAAATTATTTTCAACAAAAAAAACACCCGCCGAAACGGGTGCAAAACGGAATTTATTTCATTTTTAAAATCGTGGCGCTGTACGGTGCGAGCTCGACTTCGAGCGAGTCTACATCATGGTCGCGCAGCAAATCGTAAGCGCTTCCGGTATGGCCGAGCGGATTAAGTTTTGATACGGAATCAGAGTTATTGAAGTATATCAAATACGTCTCATCTTTCGTACAACGCTCGATGATGAGGGCGTTATCCTCATCGTCGACGAGATTGAAACGATACGAGCCACCGTTCGCGAGCACCGGATGCTCTTTGCGGAGTCGAATCAATTTCTGCACGTAGCGGAACAGTTCGCGATCTTCTTCGGCTTCGTCCCACGGCATACAACGGCGGCAACCCGGATCTTGTTCGCCTTCGAGGCCGATCTCGTCCCCGTAATAGATGCATGGGCTTCCTGTGTACGTGAGCATCGACGTCATGAGCAACTTGAACTTCCCTTTATGCCCTTTTGCCCGAGTGAGGGCGCGCGGGGTGTCGTGCGAGTCGATCAAGTTGAACGTCACTTCGTTCACGTTCGTCGTGTTCATCATCTCGACGCGTGTCAACTCATTGCGAAACTCGGAAGCAGACGTCCGGTCGAGCGCGAAATAGTTGAGGCTCGCGTTCGTAAACGGATAGTTCATGACCGCATCGAACTGGTCACCCTTGAGCCATGGCTGGGCATCGTGCCAAATCTCACCGAGGATGTACGCATCCGGATTCGCTTGTTTGACCGTTTTACGGAAATCGCGCCAGAACGCGTGATCAACCTCGTTAGCCACGTCTAACCGCCACCCGTCGATGCCGAATTCTTCGACCCAGTAGCGGGCCACTTCTAATAGATAAGCTTTCAACGCCGGGTGCTCCGTATTGATCTTCGGCATGTTCTTCTCGAACGCGAACGTGTCGTAGTTCGGCTTCGGCGTCGTCTCAATCGGGAAGTCGCGAAGATAGAACCAGTCACGGTACTCTGACTGTGGTCCTTTTTCGACGACGTCTAAGAACCAAGGGTGGTTGTACCCGACATGGTTGAAGACGGCGTCGAGCATGACTTTGATACCGTTCTCGTGGAGAAGATCGACGAGTTGTTTGAACTGCTCCTTCGTCCCGAATTGTGGATCGATTTCCATATAATCGAGCGTATCATATTTATGGTTCGTCGTTGCCTTGAAGATCGGGCAAAAGTAAATGCCGGTGATGCCGAGGTCGACGATGTGGTCAATATGATCGATGATTCCTTGGAAGTCGCCGCCAAAGAAGTTGGTGACCGTCGGCTCGGTACTATTCCACGGCAACGTACCTTCGGGGTCGTTAGAAGGGTCACCGTTCGCGAACCGGTCCGGGAAGATTTGATACCAGACTGTGTCCTTCACCCACGATGGGGCGTGGAAGATGTCGACCGGGTTGATGAACGGGATGCAGAAATAGTAGCCCGTGTCGTCGAGCGGTTTATCTTCGAACCAACCTTTTTCCGTATAGACGGCCGTCTCATTGCCGTCATGGAGCCGGAAGCCGTAACGGAGGCGGCGGAATGGCGGTTTGATGGCGATGAACCAATAGTCGTATTGATCATCATGGCCGATTTTTTCCATCGGTGTCTCGAACGTGCGCCAAAAGCTCGGCTTGTCCGGGTCGAAATTCCACATGGCTGGGTCTTCCGAGTGCCAGTCGTACGGGTCGTTCCAAATTAAGTCAACAGATTGGATATCATTTCTTTTCGTATGGAAGCGAATATGTATCGTTTCTCGGTCATACTTGTACACGAAAGGTGACATGGCGCGGTGGTAGATGGCTTCTTTGATCATGGGTTTGAATTCCTTTCTCTATTAAGAGTTATAACCATTTTACACTGTCTGTTCAGAAAAGAAACAATAGTTGTGAAAACGTTTGCTCAAGCAAAGGGTAATAAAGCGTTTACATTTTGTCAATCGTTCGATTCCTCATTTTATAAGAAAAACACCTAGAAAAACTTCAAAAAGAGATAAATGGGACAACAGCAGGAAAAATTCCTAAAAAAAAGTCTTGTAAAACGCTTACACAACTGTATAATAAAAATTGAGGTGAGGATGCAAACGTTTTCACTAACCTACTGATTCTGTAGCGGAGTTGTTTAAAATCAGTAGGTCGGTGCGATTTCGCAAATCTGACCATACTATTCCTTGGGGAGGTTTTTCATCATGAAGATGAAAAAAATGGTAGCAGGACTTTCAACAGCAGTATTCGCTTTCGGTGCACTTGCTGCATGTGGTGGCGGTACGGACAACAGTTCTACTAACGAAGGCGGTTCTACTAACGAGAACAAGCCAGAAAAAATCGTAATTTGGGAAGATATTGAAAAGTCGGAAACGACGAAAGAAGTTGCGAAGGCGTTTGAAGAAGAACACGGTGTCGCAGTTGAAGTCGTTGAAGTCCAAATGACGGATCAAAAAGACAAGTTGGCGCTTGATGGCCCAGCTGGTAAAGGTCCGGATATCGTTCTCGTACCACACGACCAAATCGGAACGATCGCTGACCAAGGTCACTTGGCTCCACTTACTGACGAAGGCGCTCTTGACGCGTTCACTGACGCTTCGAAATCGGCTGTCATGTTCGACGGACAAGCTTACGGCTACCCGAAATCAGTTGAAACACCAGTCCTCATGTATAACAAGGATTTGGTATCAGAAGCTCCTGCTTCAATGGACGACTTGTACAAGCTGTCTACAGATCTTAAAGACAAAGGCGAGTACGGCTTCCTCGGTCTTTGGGATAACTTCTACTTCGCACACGGTGTAGTGGCTGGCTTCGGCGGTTACGTCTTCAAAGAAGACGGCGGCGCGCTCGACCCATCAGACATCGGTTTGAACAACGAAGGCGCAGTTGAAGGCTTCGACTACATCGGCAAATGGTACCAAGAAGGTCTCTTCCCTAAAGGGTTGATCGGCGAGTCTGGCGGCCAAGCGATGGACCAACTCTTCACTGAGCAGAAAGCACACACAGTCATGAACGGACCATGGGCCGTAGCTGGTTACCAAGATGCTGGCGTCAACCTTGGAGCGTCTGCATTGCCGACACTTCCAAACGGTGAGCCAATCAAGACATTCATGGGCGTGAAGACATACGCACTTTCTGCTTACACAGAAAACCAAGAGTGGGCTGAAATGTTCCTCGCAGAACTTACAAACGAAGAGAACGCATTGAAAATGTTCGAAGCGTACAACGAGATTCCACCAGTAGCAGCACTCGAGTCGAACGAGACAATCACGTCGAACGAAGTTGCGAAAGCGGTATTCGATCAAGCAACGAACGCAATCCCAATGCCTAACATTCCTGAAATGGGACAAGTTTGGGAGCCAATGGCACAAGCGCTTCAGCTCGTAGCGACTGGCAAGCAAGATGGACAAAAATCAGCTGACGATGCTGTTAAAGTCATCGAGCAACAAATCCAAGCAAACAACCAATAAGGATATGAAATGATGGGGTACGCCGACTGGCGTTCCCCCTCATTTTCTAGAATTGAGCAAACGCTTGCTCGATTGATTTGCTCAAATTGAAAGGAGAAATTGAGGATGGCTTCAATCGCGAACCCTAAAACGCCGGAACAACGTCCGGAAAAACCGACCAATCATGCTCGGAACGCCGCATTACTTTCGATCATTCCGGGAGCCGGTCAATTCTATAACAATCAAAAAGCGAAAGCGATCGCTTTCTTTATCGTCATCATGTCTTATTTTGCAGTAAACTACGATCTCTTTTTCAAAGGAGCGGGCGCAGGACCTGGCGACCGTGGTGGCCTTTGGGGATTGATCACGCTTGGCGAAGTGGCAGGACCTCGTAACGACCACTCCATCTTCTTGATGGTAGAAGGGATTGTCGCATTAATCTTACTTTTCTTCGGAATCGCGTTCTACATCTGGAACATTCGTGACGCCTACCGAGTCGGTCGCATTCGTGATCAGCACCTAAACGTCCCAACGTTCCAAGTGCAACTCCGCAACTTGCGCGACCATGGATTCCCATACTTGATGTTGATCCCGTCGCTCATCTTGCTCGTTTTCACAGTCGTATTACCACTCATTTTCACATTCTTGATCGCGTTCACGAACTATCGTTACAACAACGCGCCACCGGCAAAACTTGTCGAGTGGATTGGGTTTGAGAACTTCACACGAATTTTTGAAATCGACATTTGGCGCGACACATTCGTCGGCGTTCTCGGTTGGACACTCGTCTGGACGGTCGCTTCGACGGTCGGTGTCATCGCGATCGGGATTTTCCTCGCGGTCCTCTTGAACCAAGAAGGCCTTCGCTTCCGCCGCTTGTTCCGCTCGATTTTGATTTTGTCATGGGCCGTTCCAGCGTTCATCACAATCTTGATTTTCCGTTCGATGTTCAACGAATCGTTCGGTGTGTTCAACACGACGATCCTTCCAGCGTTCGGACTTGATCCGATCAACTGGATGACCGATCCGACGGCGACACGCAGCGCGCTCATCTTGATTCAATGGTGGCTCGGCTTCCCGTTCATCATGACGCTCATGACTGGGGTATTGCAATCGATCCCTGGCGACTTATATGAAGCGGCGACGATTGACGGTGCGACCATCTTTGACAAGTTCCGCTTGATTACGTTACCGATGCTCTTGTTCGCAACAGCACCGATTCTCATCACGCAGTTCACGTTCAACTTCAACAACTTCAACATCATCTATCTCTTTAACGGCGGTGGACCGGCTGTACCGGGACAAACTGCCGGTGGTACCGATATCTTGATTTCATGGATTTACAAATTGTCTCTCGGAGCCAACCCGCAATACGGACTTGCGGCTGCGATCACGCTCATTTTGTCATTCTTCATCATGACACTTGCCGTCATCCAGTTCCGTCGGACAAAATCTTTCAAAGACGAGGATATGATTTGATATGAAAAAACAAAAACGAATCAATTTGGCGTTCTCTTATGTCATCTTGACGCTTGCGTCGATCATCATTCTCTATCCAATGCTTTGGGTGGTAGGGACGTCATTCAACCCGGGTCGTACCATCACGTCAAAAATCATTCCAGAAAATCCGACGTTCATTCACTATAAAAACTTGTTTGATCTAACGATTTCGGATTATAGTTTATGGTATGTGAACACGTTGAAAATCGCTTTCATTACGATGGCGCTCGCTGTCATCTTGGTGACGATCACTGGTTATGTGTTCTCGCGCTATCGTTTCGTCGGACGGAAGAACTCGCTCGTCTTGTTCCTCGTCTTGCAAATGGTGCCGCAATTCGTCGCCATCATCGCCATCTACGTATTGCTCAACATGCTCGGTCTTCTCGACACGCACACAGCGCTCATTCTGCTGTATGCCGGTGGCGCGATTCCGATGAATACGTACTTGGCAAAAGGTTATTTCGATACGATTCCGAAAGAGCTCGATGAAGCCGCTCGGATGGATGGTGCCGGTCACCTTCGTATCTTCTGGCAAATCATTTTGCCGCTCGCGAAGCCAATCGTCGCAACGATCGCCCTCTTCAACTTCATGGGCCCGTTCAACGACTTTATCTTGGCATCGCTCGTCCTTCGGACACCAGAGAAACAGACGCTCGCGGTTGGTCTTTACAACATGATTTCTCGACAGTTCGACAACAACTTCACGTTGTTCGCGGCAGGCGCCGTCCTTTCGGCCCTCCCAATCGTTCTCTTGTTCTTCATGTTCCAACGCTACTTCGTCTCGGGTCTCACTGCCGGTGGTACGAAAGGATAATACTCACTTAAGGGGGAAGCGATATGAGGCGAGGCGTCGTGCTCGTTCTTCTGTCGCTTCTTTTGTTTCCAACAGTCGTCGGAGCGAAAGAAGCAGCATCGTGGGAACAGGAACGCATGTACTTTATCATGGTCGATCGGTTCGTTGACGGGAATCCGGACAACAATGACCAGGTCGATCAGAATGACCCGAAAGCCTTTCATGGGGGCGATATCCGAGGCGTGATTGAAAAACTTGATTACATCGAGTCGCTCGGATTCACGTCCATCTGGTTGACGCCGGTGTTTGAAAACATGCCGGACGGTTACCATGGCTATTGGATTAAAGATTTTTATGACATCGATCCCCAATTCGGGACGAAAGAAGATTTGCAGGAACTCGTCGATGAGGCGCATAAGCGGGATATGAAAGTCATCCTCGACTTTGTCGTCAACCACGTCGGGCCGAACCATCCGTGGGTCGAAGAAAAACCAGACTGGTTCCATGACGAGCTACCGATTGTGCTGTGGAACGATCAAGAACAAGTCGAGACGCACTGGCTGTTCGATTTGCCCGACTTTAAGACCGAAGACCCGGAAGTGAAAGACTACTTGCTCGAGGCGGCCACGTATTGGATCGAAGAGACCGGGATCGACGGCTATCGTCTCGATACGGTGCGCCACGTCGATAAGCCGTTTTGGGAAGATTTCGTCAAAGCGGTCCGTGAAGTCGATCCAGATTTTTATCTCTTGGCCGAAGTGTTCGATCCGGACCCGCAGTATGTCGCCGAGTATGATGACTTAGGCTTCAACAGCATCACCAATTTCACGTTTTATGACCGCGTCTCGAAGACGATGACGCAAAAGACGGCGAACGTCGACGAAATCGACGTGGCCGCAAGTTACGCCGAGACGTTCTTTAATGATCCGAACCAAATGGCGACCTTCCTCGATAACCATGACGTCGAACGTTTCATGCACGTCGCGGAACTAGGTGGTGCCGAGTCGGCCGAACGCAGGCTCCGCCTCGGATTGTTCGCCCTTTACGCGTCACCGGGGATGCCAATCGTCTTCCAAGGAACGGAGAACGCACAAAAGGGCGGGGCTGATCCCGCGAACCGAGTCATGACCGATTTTCCTGGGAATGAAGAGCTCCATGAATACGTTGCGACGATGAACCGGATGCGCGCCGAATACCCGGTGTTTGCGACCGGTGAACAACGGATGATCGCTTCGAAAGACGGCATGGCCGTGTTTGAACGTCGTGACGGCGAAGATGTCGCGCTGTACGCCATCAATATGAACGCCGAGGACAGAGAGATTGAATTCGAGGTAAGCGAGGTCGGAGAAGATACACGGCTTCGTGGTCTCTTGTTCTCACAACTTGTCACGGACAGCCGTGGCAAGTTCACCATCAAACTCGCAGGAGAAAGTGCGAACGCCTACATCGTTGAAGAATCGGAAGTGAACATGTGGACGATCGGTCTACTCGTGGTCGCCATCCCGATTTTCTTGACTGGATTGGTCATGTGGAAGCGTCGCAAGAGCGCAGCTGAGGATACCCTGTGATAGGGAACTTTGAACTAACGGAAGCAAAGGGGAGCATCATGCAAATCACGATTAAAGATGTCGCCAAACACGCCAATGTCGCACCGTCGACCGTGTCTCGCGTCATCGCCAACAGTCCGCGTATCAGTCAAAAAACAAAAGAGCGTGTACGCAGTTCGATGGAAGAACTCGGGTACCATCCGAACATTCACGCCCGAAGCCTTGCCAACCGCTCGACGCAGTCGATTGGTCTCGTCATGCCGAGCGCGGCGACGAAGACGCTGCAAAATCCATTTTTCCCGGAAGTGTTACGCGGGATCAGTACGAAAGCGCATCAAAATGGCTACTCGCTCTATATGACAACGGGTGTGACCGAAGAAGAAGTATTGTCCGGGGTCATCGAGATGGTGCAAGGACGTCGCGTTGACGGCGTCATCGTCTTGTATTCACGAGAAGACGACAAGGTCGTTCAATACTTACGTCAGACGAAATTCCCGTTCGTCGTCGTCGGGAAGCCGTTCGGGGATGCCTCGTCAATCACGTACGTCGACACGGACAACTATTTGGCCGGACGAGAAGTGACGAAACATCTATACAATCTTGGCCATCGCTGCATCGCCTTCATCGGAGGCTCGGATAAACTGGCGGTCACGCAAGACCGGCGCAACGGGTATGCGACGGCGCTCATGGAAGCAGGGATCCCGGTTCGCGAAGACTATATCGCCCGGGCCGAGTTCATGACGAAAGGCGGCGCCAAAGCCGTGCGCGAGTTGCTCCAACTAGAGGAACCACCGACAGCCGTCGTCGTCAGTGACGATATGATGGCGCTCGGTGTCATCAGCACGCTCAGTGAGATGGGCCTTAAGATACCTGAGGATGTCGCCGTCGTCAGTTTCAACAACGTCTACATCGCGGAACACTCGAACCCGCCGCTCACCTCGGTCGAAATCAACATTTTCGGCCTTGGTTTCGAGGCGACGAACTGTTTGATTGAACAGATCGGTGATAGCGCGCCACCTTACGGGAAACGCGTCATCGTGCCGCACTATTTGGTCGTCCGCCAGTCGTGCGGTCAGAAAAAGAAGACTGAAATCGTTGAATGAGTGCAAACCTTCCGTATCATGCGGAAGGTTTTTTTTGTGGAAAATCTCAATGCATATACTCAATGCATATAGTAGAAGCGAAAGCAATCGGTCAAAAGTCATGACGTTACAAACAGATTACAATTATGAAAGAAATGCATGAAACGGAGTTGCAAGGGAATATCTACATTACCGGCCGAATGGCAGATCATTACGAATCCGCCTAGCCAATAACCAAAAAATACAGAATGTGAAAGGGAGATACAATCATGGATAACAAACGTTATGTAGGCACTTACTATCAGGAGTCAGAGCTCGTGGCAAAAATTGATCAACTTCGTGCCGAGGGGCATCGCGAAGACGATTTGTACGTCGTTGTGAAAGATAAATCGAACCTTTCGATGGTTCGGGGCGAAACGGATGCAGAAGTAAAAGAAACGAAAGCGTCATGGCTTGATCGCTTCTTTGGAGTCGCGGACGGAGAAGACGAAGTTCGACATACGTTCGATAAACTCGGTTTCTCAGAAGAAGAGACAGCACGTCACCGTCAAGACATCGAGAACGGTGGATTCGTCCTCTTGTTGGACTCGAACGACGGCATCTTAGATGACGGTCGTAACTCGACGTTCGAAGGTGGCCGCACATCAGCTGGCTACGGTTCAGAAGGCAACGAAGCAGGCAACATGACCGCACGTGACGTCGGGATGACAGGAGCTTCAAGCACTGGTATTCCATCGGAACGATTCAACGATATGGATGAAGACATTCGTAACCGCACGGATTTGACGGATGAGCAAAAGCTCGAATTGCATGAAGAGCGTCTCCAAGTGAACAAAGAGCGTGTTCAAACAGGAGAGGTTCGCGTCGAGAAAGATGTCGTCGAACACGAAGAACGTGTCGATGTCGAAGTCGAGCGCGACGAAGTCTACGTCGAACGCCGTCGCGTTGATGGGGACCGTGAAGCGACAGGACATTCATTCGATGCGACAACGGACCGCGATGAGATTCGCGTGCCGGTCACGGAAGAGCGCGTCGATGTGACGAAGAAAGATGTCGTCGCCGAAGAAATCGTCGTCGGCAAAGAGAAAGTGAAAGATACAGAAACGGTACGTGAGACGTTACGTAAAGAAGAGGCGCACGTCGAAGGGGAAGACGACCTTCGCCACCGTGATCATGACCGCGACCATACACGTCGTGATGAGCGCGACCGCTTCTAATCTGATTGACTAAGTACCTCGACAAGGATGGCTCTCTCTGAGGGACCATCCTTTTTTTCGCCAATTGACTAGAGGAGGAACGAACGCCATGAAACATGCAATCATCTCAGAAGTATTTGATCATCCCGATGCGTTGCTTAATCGAACGGTCGATTTAAAACGAGAAGGGTATGAAGAAGAAGACATGTACGTCCTTGTCAAGCGGGCCGATGTGGCGGACGCTGTCCGCCGTCACTCGAACCTCTATGTTCTCGTCACCGATGAACCGGGAACGGTCGCCTCGCTCGTCACGTCGAGTGAGCGGCCAATCGAACGCTGGCTCAAAAGCATGCGCTTGACGTCAGAGCAACAAGACCGCTTTGCGAAAGAAGTTGAACAAGGTAGACTCTTCCTCTATGTCGACGCGGACCGGAGTGAACAACAGTTTAATGCGACGAGTTCGAAGACCGAACCCGCGCCGAAGACGGAGGAACAGACGCTCGCCTTACACGAGGAACGGTTGACGATCGAGAAGCAAGCGGTCCAAGCAGGAGAAGTCGTCATCAATCGACACGTCGCGGAGACCGAACAAGAGATTGAAGTCCCGGTCCGCAAGGAACAGGTTCATGTGGAGCGGACACCAGGGTCAGAAGACGTGCTCGAGGACTATGACTTTAATCAG
This sequence comes from Exiguobacterium sp. s141, assembly GCF_018618085.1. NCBI lineage: Bacteria > Bacillati > Bacillota > Bacilli > Caryophanales > Exiguobacterium > Exiguobacterium sp. s141. The sequence continues at coordinate 87,802 of NZ_JACSLJ010000002.1, forward strand.
CCCGGCATTCGCACGATCGACGAAGGGGACCATCTTCGGATTCAAGTCATCGAGGAACGGGCGTTCATCGTCAAACGTCCTGTCGTCGTCGAAGAGATTATCGTCCGGAAACAAGTGACCGAAGACGTGAAAACCATGACGGAGACGCTCCGTAAAGAAGAAATTGAAGTGACCGAGGTAGGCCAGGCCGACGTCACGATTCATGACCAGACAACCCGAAAGGATGAGACTCGATGAGCAAACGTCGATTTGTAGACACATACCAAGACGAGGCGGCCCTCGTCGCCAAAATCGATCAACTGACCGAAGAAGGTTACGATGAAAGTGATGTGTTCGTCGTCGCGAAAGATCAAGACGATGTCTCGCTCGTCAAACGGAAGACCGATGCGAAAGTGGAAGAAGCGAACGCGAACTGGATGCAGAAATTCACTGGCGTCGCGGAAGGCGAGGAGGAAGTGAAGCGGGCCTTGCTGGACCTCGGTCTCGCTGACGACGACGTCAACCGCGCGTATGGAGATATTTTAAACGGAGGCTACGCCCTGATTCTCGATGAACCGGACACGGGGTTCAATGACGGAAACAACCCGGCGTTCGAAGGGCACGAAGCGAACGCGGCGTTCGGGCGCGACCAAGACAAGTGACTAGAGCACCTACTGCCTTCTTGAAAAGGTGGTAGGTTCTTTGTTTGCTCCAAAAAGTAAAAAAAAGTTTATGCAAACGATTGCATTCTCGTGCGAGTCGTGTAAAATGAAAGGTGAGATTGAAATACAGCGCTTTCATAGACAAACGGTTGCATGATTCGATTGTCTAATGACGAGTAGCCTTGTAGAGAAAAAGGAGTGGCAGACAGATGAAACGATTGTTTGCAGTCGACGAATGGAAAGTAACGGAAAAAGGCCTACATCCGGAAGAAAATCGCCTGGCGGAATCAATTACCTCGCTCGGAAATGGACATATGGGGATGCGTGGCAACTTTGAAGAAGATTATTCAAACGATACACACCAAGGCTTCTATGTGGCCGGTATTTATTACCCAGATAAGACACGTGTCGGTTGGTGGAAGAACGGTTATCCGGAGTACTTCGCAAAAGTATTGAACGCGACGAACGTCGTTGGGCTTCGTGTCGCCATTAACGGGACGCCGGTCGACTTGGCGAAGTGGGAAGTGAAAGACTTCACGCGTGAACTTGATATGCAACGCGGCGTCCTCACACGGACGTTCACGCTCGTGAACGGAACGGAAGAGACGAACGTCGAAGTCGTCCGTTTCTTCTCAATTGTCGATAAAGAGATTTTGGCAATCCGTTACAACGTCACTCCGGTGAACTACGAAGCGAAAGTTGAATTCACACCTTACTTGGACGGCGATGTCGTCAATGAGGATTCGAACTATGATGAGAAGTTCTGGTTACCGGTCGAGCATGGTGTTGAAGAACGTTTCGGATTCGTGACAACGAAAACGAAGAAGCTCGACTGGCACATCACGGCCTCGATGATCGCAGACGTCGAAGGAGCCCGTTGTGAAGTGCTCGAAGCGACTGATCTTTACGTCGCCAACAAATTCACAGTCACGGCGGCAGCTGGCGAGACGGCGACAGCGTACAAATACGTCTCGGTCGTCACGAACCGTGACTACGAAGTCGAGGAATTGCAGTCGACGGGAATGCAACGCGTTGAGATGGCGTTTGAGAAAGGCTTTGAAACGCTTCTCGCCGAGCAGACAGAAGCATGGCTCGCTCGTTGGGAAGATGCCGACGTCCGCATCGATGGGGACGCCGAAGCGCAACAAGGCATCCGCTTCAACATCTTCAACATGTATCAAACGTACACAGGTGAAGACTCGCGCCTCAACATCGGACCGAAAGGGTTCACCGGTGAGAAATACGGCGGTGCCACATACTGGGATACGGAAGCATATTGCCTCCACTTCTACTTGGCAACGACGAAACCGGAAGTCTCATGGAACTTGCTCAAATATCGTCACAACCAATTGCCGCAAGCAAAAGAGAACTCGGTCAAGAACGTCGGCATGGAAGGCGCCCTCTATCCGATGGTGACGATGAACGGCGAAGAGTGCCACAACGAGTGGGAAATCACGCATGAAGAGATTCACCGGAACGGTGCGATCGCCCACGCCATCTTCAACTATACGAACTTCACGGGCGACAAGTCATACCTAGGTCAATACGGACTTGAAGTATTGGTCGAGATCTCGCGTTACTGGGCGAGCCGCGTCAACTTTGTCCCGCACAAAGACGTGTATATGATCCTAGGCGTCACAGGTCCGAACGAATACGACAACAACGTCAACAACAACTGGTATACGAACTTGATTGCCGCGTGGACGCTCGAGTACACGCAAGAAGTGTACAACTATTTGAAAGAAGCAGAGCCAGCGCGCCTTGAAGAACTTGTCGCGATGCTCGGTCTTTCAGACGAAGAACTCGCGAAGTGGAACGATATCCAAACGAAGATGTACTATCCGAAAGATGACCTCGTCCCAGACGTGTTCATGCAACAGGACGGCTTCATGGATAAAGAACAGATTTTGGTGAAAGACCTTGATCCGAAACACTTGCCGCTCAACCAAAACTGGTCGTGGGACCGCATCCTCCGCTCGAACTTCATCAAACAAGCGGACGTACTCCAAGGGCTCTATACGTTCAGCGACCGCTTCACGGTCGAACAGAAGCGGGCCAACTTCGACTTTTATGAGCCGCGTACGGTCCACGAGTCGAGCTTGTCGCCTTGCGTCTACTCAATCATTGCGGCCGAAGTCGGTTACGAAGACAAGGCGGTCGAGTTGTACCAACGTTCGGCACGACTCGATCTCGATAACTATAACAACGATACAGAAGACGGGCTTCACATCACATCAATGGTCGGTTCATGGATGTCGATCGTTCACGGTTTCGCAGGCATGCGCGCCCTCGAGTCGGAGCTCACGTTCAGCCCGATGATTCCTAAGGGCTGGAACGGGTACTCGTTCAACATGCTCTGGCGCGGTCATCACTTGACGGTCACGTCGACGCGTGAACAAGTGACAATCAAACAGACGGGCGGTACGGACGTATCGATCCGTGTCTACGGAAACGTCGTCACGGTCCCGGCAAACGATGCGGTGACCATCGAGACAGTGAAAGCGTGACCAAACGCATCAGCTCAACAAGTCGGCCTCGGCCGGCTTGTTTTTTTTATGAGAAGCGCGAACACATCCCATTATTTTTATGGTAGGCAGCACTAGAAAACTATGTTATCTTGATTCTTAGCCATTTTTGAAAGGGGAGACAAAACTTGACGGAAGCCGTTAAAGAACACGCACGCATCGGGATCGTTTCGATTATCGGGGGAGTGTTCGTTGCATTATCTATGACATTATTCTTAATCCCGGCGGGGGTATACTCGACCGGATTTACAGGGCTCGCCCAAATCTTTACGAAACTGTTTGCGGGGACACCGTTTGAGCTCGGAGAAGGGATTTGGTTCTTCGTCTTGAACGTGCCGCTCTTGATCGTCAGCTACTTCATGCTCGGCAAGAACATGATGATTCATACGTTGATCAGTGTTGCGGCAGTTACCGTGTTTATTCGCGTGCTTCCGCAGTCGTCAATCATTTCGGACGACCCGCTTTTGAACGCTGTGTTCGGCGGGGTTTTGCTCGCCATCGGTTCGGGGATTACGATTCGCTTCGGTGCCTCGACCGGTGGATTTGATATCGTCGCCCTCATCTTGGCGAAGTTCACGAACAATTCGGTCGGCGTCTATCTGTTCCTCATGAACATGATGATCGCGCTTTGGGCCGGTGCGTTGTTCGGTTGGCCGACCGCGCTTTATACGATCGTCTTCTTATACGTCACGTCGAAAGTCATCGACGAAATTTATACGAACACGCAGCGCCAGACGCTCTTCATCGTCACGAGTCATCCGGACGAAGTGACGAAAGAACTGCATCAGCATGTTTTCCGCGGCATCACGCTCATGCCGGCAATCGGTACGTATTCGAAAGTCGAGAAAGCGACGCTCATGATGGTCGCCCAGCGCCACGAAGTGCGTGAAATCACGCGAATCTGTAAAGACGCCGATCCAAGCGTCTTCATCAACATGGTTCCGACTGAAAATGTCGAAGGTGCGTTCCGACGCTGAAATGAACCCCCGCTGAACGCTCAGCGGGGGTTATTCTATAGATAGGAATAAAAAGAGATGGGGTGGACGTGTGATGATTGGAGTCAGTATTGCGACGAAGTGGGAATATGAAGCGACATTGGAGCATTATGACGTCAAAGTGGATGAGCGGTTCAGTTATCCCTATGGCGAGTACTTCAAGAGGGCGCTTAATGATGTCGAACTCGTTTTCTACAGCACCGGTGTGCGGAAAGCGAACGGGGTCGGTGCTAATCAATATATGATGTCTCGCTTCAATTTAACGAAAGTGATTGTGGCTGGCACGTGCGCCGGAATCGACGATACGTTCAACCAGTTGGATATCCTCATCCCTCATCGCGCTGTTCAATACGATTGCACGGTCAAAGAAGTAGAGCCGCTGATCAAGCAATCGTTCATCGTCGACATTGAACTAGCGAACTACGGGGACGATTTTTTGACGGGTACCATTGCGACGGCCGATAGAGCGGTCGTGATGTGGAACGACTACCTGGAACTGAAAGGACACGACATCACCATCGCGGATACGGAAGCAGGCGCGATCGCCTATATCTGCAAGAAAAATGACGTCGAGTGTATCATCATCAAAGGCATCTCTGACTTCCCGACGGATAAACGCGACGCGGACCCGTATGACTCGAACGCGGAGCAAATCAATGTGTACATCGCGAACACCCCGAAAGTCATGACCAAGATTTTTGACGACTATTTGATGCGCTTTCTGTAGGCAAATCGCAAAACACACCGACTGCAGGAACAGTCGGTGTGTGGATTATGCTTTGATGCCAAGCTGTTCTTCGAGGTAGATGGCGATGCCGTCTTCCATGTTCGACGCGGTCACTTCATCCGCGACGGCTTTCAACTGGCTGATGGCGTTGCCCATCGCGACGCCGGTGCCGACGTAGTCGAGCATCTCGAGGTCGTTTTCCTCGTCGCCGAACGCGATGATGTTTTTGCGGTTGATGCCGAGATGTTTCGACACTTCGCGCAACCCGAGCGCTTTCGACGTGTTCTGGCTCATGACCTCAATCATGTGCTCCGGCATGCGCCATTGGCGGTTCAAGACGGCCTCGGCGTGGACTTTATTCAAACGAGCGCGGACGTTGTCGACGTGCTCTTTCGTCGCGTGGATGAGGAGCGATGTCGGTTCTTCCTGCAAGTGCTTGAGCAAGTTGCCCGACGTGACGCTGAGCGCGCGCTCGGCGTACGGGCTGTAAAACTCTTGCGGATCTTTATGGAAATAGACGTGGTCGGTCACTTCAACGACGATGTTGTGCGCTTTCGTTTCCGATACTTCCTCGATAATCTCGTGCGCCGTCTTGAGGGGGATCGGCCGGTGCGTCACTTTGTATGACGGATCTTTCGGGTGATGGACGAGCGCTCCGTTAAAGTTGATGAGCGGTGTCGTCAAGCCGAGCTCTTCGTAATACATGATCGAATGGCGTTGTGGGCGTCCGGTCGCGATCATGACTTCATGACCGGCCTCACGGGCCGCTTGAAGCGCGCGCACGTTGCGCTCACTGATCGTCTTGTCGTCGCGCAACAACGTTCCATCTAAATCGACTGCGATTAAATAACGTGACATAAAGGGTTCCTCTTTTCTACGAGATGCTTATTTCTCAAACCGTACCATATTTCCCGTTTCGACGGAAAGAATATACAATCGAGGTCGCACATTTTACGGTAACAATGCTATACTAAGGTCGTATGAATTTTTCATGAATCATCTGTGAGATGGAGGGGACTATCGATGCGTTACTTAGTCACATTGTTCTGGGCGATCTTGCTTTCGAATACAGCAATCTTTATCATTTCTGCTGTCGATGGCGTGTCGTTCAACGCGATGCTCGCGACATTCTTTGGCGTCGTCATCACGATTTTTATTGTACTCTTGGACACGCTTAACCAAGATATGGGGATTAGCGACGTCGCCCAAGAGAAGTAAGACGTCCACAACCAAGCTGGCTCATATCCGAGTCAGTTCTTTTTATATTATTTAGGAGGAATCGAATATGAAAAATAGTGCCAAACGGGCGAACTTCATCACGTTCGCCATCATCGGTGTCATCATCATCGTCGGGATCGCTCTCTTGTTCTTCTTGAACAATGCGAACGAGGAGACAGGCGTCAACGCTGTCACACCGGACGAGCTTGAGACGAAGATTTCAGAAGAAGAGGAAGTCGTCGTCTACTTCTGGCAGACTGGTTGCGAATACTGTGAGCAAGTCAAACCGTACGTCGAGCCACTCATCGAAGAATATGACGCCGTGTCGATCAACTTGGCCGACCACAACGTCTGGACGACTTACGGCATCAACGGAACACCGACAATGATTCGTTTCCAAGATGGAAAAGAAGTCGGTCGTGTGGAAGGTGCCGTCTCTGAACAACAATACGAGACGTTCTTTAAAAACGAGGAGGGCGCACAGTGATCAAAAGCCGCTTGTATCAGACTTTGTTTGAGTTGAACGCGACCCCGGTCATTGCCAAACGACTCCGTGCCTTCGCTGAATCGTCAGCGAGCCGGTCCTTCATCCCTTCGTTTGCGAAAACGTATCAAATCAATCTTGATGAAGCGGCGGAGCCGATCGAGGCTTATCCGAGCCTGCACGCCTTTTTTACACGTCATTTGAAAGAAGGGGTCCGGCCGATCGATGCAAGTCCGGACTCGGTCGTCTCGCCATGTGACGGGAAACTATCCATCGTGGCCGATATCACGGACGATAGCCGCTTCGAAGTGAAGGGACAATCGTACACGCTCGCCGAACTGCTCGGGTCGCAACAAGAAGCGAGACGTTACGCCGGCGGCACGGTCTGTGTCCTCTACTTGAGCCCACGCGACTATCATCGCGTCCACGTCCCGCTCGCCGGGCGGGTGCTCAGCCACTACGAGCTCGGTGACCGTTCGGCCCCGGTCAATGACATCGGCTTGACGGAGACGGTTCGTCCGCTCTCACGAAACTATCGCCGCGTCACACGCTTTGAAACGGCGGCCGGGTTGTACGAACATATCATGGTCGGCGCCTTAAACGTCAACACGATCGAATGGACGCTCGACGGCGACCGCGCTGCCAAAGGAGAAGAGGTCGGATACTTCTCGTTCGGTTCGACCGTCATCCTCTGTTTTGAGAAAGACCGCGTCACGATCGACCCAGCAAAAATCGGTCCGGTACGACTCGGAGAAGTCATCGGTACGATGCAAAACGATTGATTTTTAAAACTTTTTCAGGCCGACCGAACGATACACTAGTCGTTTGGTCGGTTTTCGTTTACCATAGAAGGGATATCACTACATGTATAGTAGTTGAATCGCTTTAGCTAATTGGAGGAATTTAAACGTGTTTAATCGACTTTATCCGAAACAGTTCGTCGCGTCAGTTTTTGACATCGACCTTGAAGAATTGAAAGACCGTGGGGTCCGCGTCATTTTGACGGACCTTGATAATACACTCGTAGCCTGGGACGTCCCGCACGCACCGGAGCTTCTTTTGCTATGGCTTGAAAAAGTGAAATCACACGGACTCGATGTCATCGTCGTCTCGAATAACAACGAGAACCGCGTACGTACGTTCACGGAACCGCTCGGCCTTCACTATGTGGCGCGTGCGAAAAAGCCGTTGCCGTCTGGATTCAAACAGGCGCTCGCAAAATATGGATACTCGACGAAAGAAGCCATCTTCTTAGGCGATCAATTGTTCACGGACGTGCTCGGCGCCAATATGGCCGGGATTCACGTCATCCACGTGCAACCGGTCGTCAAGACGGACGGACTCGTCACCAAGTTCAATCGCATGCTTGAAAAAGTCGTGTTCGCCCATATGAAACGTCGCGGGAAGTACGTGTTGATCACGAAAAAAGTTGAGGAAATCGCTGTCGATGCGAAGCGCGCCAAAGTGGCGGTCGCTGAGAAAATCGGTGAAGCGATGCACTCTCGTTCCGAAGATTCACATAAAAAAGATGAATAAGGACCTCGAACGCACAGGAAGAAGGAGGCTGTCCATGTACGGCGCGTAAGGCGTCGGAATTAACGCTTCAGGAGTAGCGGCGAGGCGCTACGGTGAATGAAGAAGAGGCAACTCAAATGACAGCAGACAACATTATGGAAGAAACAAAACGTTATTGCGCCGGTTGCGGCGTCGCCATTCAAACGGAAGACCCGACCGGTGTCGGTTATGCACCAAAATCGGCACTCGATCGCGAGATCGTCATTTGCCAACGCTGCTTCAAATTGAAGCACTACAATCAAATTCAAGACGTCGAATTGACAGATGACGACTTCTTGCGTATCTTGAACGGCATCAGTGCTAAAGAAGCGCTCGTCATTAAAATCGTCGATATTTTCGACTTCAACGGTAGCTGGTTGCCAGGGCTTCAACGCTCAGTTGGCACGAACCCGGTCCTCTTGGTCGGAAACAAAGTCGACTTATTACCGAAGTCGGTCAACCCGAACCGGATGGCCAACTGGATGAAGTCTGAAGCGAAAGAGCTCGGCTTGAACCCGGTCGATGTGCACTTAATTAGTGCGAAAAAAGGGCACGGCATCGACGAGCTCGCAGAGAAAATTGAGTACTATCGTAAAGGCAAGGACGTCTATGTCGTCGGTTGTACGAACGTCGGGAAGTCGACGCTCATCAACCAAATCATCAAGCGTTTCGGGGCAGAGGACGAGGCCATCATCACGGTCAGTCATTTCCCGGGAACGACGCTCGACTTGATCGATATCCCGCTCGATGATGATGCGAACCTTTATGACACGCCAGGGATTATCAATCGTCACCAAATGGCGCATTACGTCGATGCGAAAGATTTGAAAACGATCACCCCGAAAAAAGAGATCAAGCCGCACGTGTTCCAGTTGAACCCGCAACAGACGCTCTTCTTCGGTGGACTCGCCCGTCTCGACTACATGGAAGGCAACAAGCGCTCATTCGTTGTCTACATGTCAAACGAGTTGAAGACACACCGGACGAAGCTCGACAAAGCAGATGAACTATACGAAAACCATATCGGTAAGATGCTCAACCCGCCGAACGAGAAGACATTACAAATGTTGCCTCCGCTCGTGCGTCACGAGTTCAGTCTCCGTGACGGCGTCAAGACCGACATCGTCTTCAGCGGACTCGGTTGGGTTGCGATTCACGGAAAAGGTGGACGCATCGCCGCATGGGCACCAAAAGGAGTGGCCGTCACATTGCGTGAGGCGCTCGTATGAGACTGGCCGTCCTCGGTCACCCGATTGCTCATTCGCTCTCTCCCGTCCTGCACGAGCAGTGGCTGAGCGCGTCTGGGCTTTTCGGGCGCTATGAGGCACTCGACGTCGCCCCGGACGAGCTCGGGGACTTGTTTCAAGCGATGAGGGACGGCGTCTGGGACGGCTTTAACGTCACGATTCCGTACAAAGAGGCGGTCATCCCGTATCTCGACGAACTTGATCAGGCGGCTGAAGCCGCCGGTGCCGTCAACACCGTCTATAAACGGGAAGGAAAGCTGATTGGGACGAATACGGACGGTGTGGGTCTAGTCACCGCACTCGACCGTCATACCGATTGGACGGGACGTGTGCTCGTTATCGGGGCAGGTGGGGCAGCGCGCGGGATTATCAGCGCCTTGCCGACCCGAGCCGTCACGGTCACAAACCGAACGATGGAACGAGCGGAGCGTCTCGCGGAGGCGTTCGGCATTGAAGCGCAGGCGCTCACCGACGTTGATCCCTCATGCTATGACGTGATCATCCAGACGACTTCGGTGGGGATGGATGGTATCCATTCGCCTCGATCATTAAAAGGTTTACGACAAAACACCGTCGTTTGTGATATCATATATCGTCCACTCGTCACACCGTTTTTAAAGGAAGCCGCCAAAAATGACGCGAAAATCGTCAACGGAACTGCCATGTTCGTCGGACAAGGCGCTTTGGCGTTTGAATATTGGACAGGTGTGAGACCGGATCAACTTGTCGGAATGAAGTTAATTGAAAGCTTATTGGAGGAATAAATAGTATGTTATCAGGTAAACAAAAACGCTTTTTACGTGCTGAAGCACACCACCTTTCACCGATTTACCAAGTCGGGAAAAATGGAGTCAGCGAAGCGATGTGCAAAGACATCAGCGACGCGCTCGAAAAACGTGAGCTCTTGAAAGTTCAAGTGCTCCAAAACTGTGCCGATACGCCGAAAGATGTAGCCGGTGAATTGGCTGAGGGCACGAAAGCCGAAGTCGTTCAAGTGATCGGAAAAGTCATCGTCTTGTACAAACAGGCGACCGAGAAAGAAAATCGCCAAATTAAACTTCCATGAGCCGCATCGGCCTGATGGGAGGCACGTTCGACCCGCCGCATCTCGGTCATTTGTTGATTGCCGAGCAGGCACGTGAACAGCTCGCCCTCGACGAGGTCTGGTTTCTACCGGCGGCGATCCCGCCTCACAAGGCGGGGTTCAGTCCGGCCGAGGATCGGATCGAGATGACACGACGGGCGATCGCGGACCAAGCCGATTTCAAGCTGAGCTTGATCGAGTTTGAACGCGACGAACCGTCTTACACGGTCGAGACGATGAGACGGTTGCGGGACATGTACCCAGATGACACGTTTTTCTTCTTGATCGGGGCGGACTCGCTCGAGTCGCTCGAGAAGTGGTACGATTACGACACGCTCGTGACCCTCGTCACGTTCGGGGCCGTTGCGCGTCCGGGTAGCCGGTATCGCATCCCGAGACAGGCAGATGTGCGCACAATCGATATGCCGCAACTCGAGATCTCATCGACCGATATCCGGGAACGGGCGAAACGGGACAAGTCAATCAAATATCTCGTCCCACGCGATGTCGAAACTTATATCAAGGAGCGCAACTTGTATGACGTATGAGGAAGCACAATCATTGATTGAGGCGACATTACCGGAGAAACGCTATATCCACACGCTCGGTGTCGTTGAGACGGCAGATCGGTTGGCCCGTTTATACGGTGCCGATGTGGAGCAAGCACGTCTCGCGGCGATGTTGCATGACTATGCGAAATATTTGGATAGCGATATGATGCGCCAAGTCGTGGTCGAGGAAAACCTTGACCCGAGCTTGCTTGCGTTCGATGACGAACTGCTGCATGCACCGGTCGGCGCGATTCTGTTAGACCGGGCGTATGACCTTGACCCGGCCGTTGTATCGGCCATTAAGAACCATACGACCGGAGAGCCTGGCATGTCACGCCTCGACCAGATTTTATTCGTCGCGGACGCGATTGAACCGAACCGGTCGTATCCGGGCGTCGACACGTTGCGTGACCTCGCGGACCGTTCGCTCGAAGCGGCCGTCGTCGCGACGTTGCGTCAGACAATCGATTATTTATTGAAGAAGTCGGTGCGAATCTTTCCACTGACGATTGAGACGTATAACCATTTTGTGAAAACACCCTAGGAGGTACAGTATGACTGTAAAAGAAGAATTAGAATTAATCGTGAAGGCCGCTGACGATAAGCGTGCCGAAGATATCGTCGTCCTCGACATGGAAGGCATCTCACCGGTCGCAGATTATTTCGTCATCTGCCACGGTAACTCAGAGAAGCAAGTCCAAGCGATTGCACGCGAAATCAAAGACGTGGCCGGCGAGCATGAGCTTCCGCTCCACAAATTCGAAGGCATGGACTCGGCACGTTGGGTGCTCGCTGACCTCGAAAACGTCGTCGTCCACATCTTCCATCGCGATGACCGCGACTACTACAACCTTGAAAAATTGTGGGCAGATGCGCCACACGTTGAAGTGGAAGTCGGCTAATGGCGTACGAAGGGTTCGCCTACGTCTACGATGAGTTAATGAAAGATGCCCCGTACGAGGATTGGGTCGCCTTCGTGCGTCGCCACGTCCAAGACGGTGCATCGCTTGCTGACGTCGGATGCGGGACGGGCTCGGCGACGATTCGCTTGGCGGAACATTACGAGACGATCGGACTCGATTTATCCGAGTCGATGCTCGAAGTCGCCCAAGAGAAGGCGCTCGAGGCAGGCATCACGCTCCCGCTCTGGCAACAGGACATGCGGGAGCTTGAATTGCCACACCCGGTCGACGCCGTGACGATCCTTTGTGACTCGCTCTGCTACCTCGAGGATGAGGCCGACGTCATCGACACGTTCGAGGCGGTGTACGAACAATTGAAACCGGGTGGCATGTTCATCTTCGATGTACATTCGCCGAACAAGATGCAGACGCTCTTCAATCAGAAGACGTATGCCTCGAACGGAGAAGATTGCTCGTACATCTGGTTCGCCGACCCAGGCGAAGCACCGCTCTCGGTCGTTCACGATTTGACGTTCTTCGTCGCCCTCGAAGATGGCACGTATGAGCGTGTTGAAGAGACACACGAGCAACGGACGTACGAGCCGGGGCAATATATGCAGTGGCTCATCGGGGCCGGCTTCCATGTGAAATCGGTCACCGCTGACTTCACGGACCAAGCCCCGGGCCCGAACGCAGAACGAATCTTTTTTGTCGCCCAGAAATAAACGAGACCCCATCGCGGATTTGCGATGGGGTCTCGAGCTGTTACCGAATCAAATCGCAACATGCGGTCTGATTCTTTTTTTATTGATGGTTCTGCCCGAAGTGAAGCATTGTTGCAGTCATGTTTGCCCAATTCGTGTTTCCGTGCCTCCAAGTCAGGTGTTTAATACTTGACTTATAAAGGCAGCTTTAGCTTGAGTATACTTTTCTCGGTCATTACGAAATTCTTTTGCTAAATGCCTTTTAAGAAGCCCGTACTCTTTTACAAGCGAAGGATTGTCTCGTAATTTATCTCGAAACTCAATCTGTTTTCCCCAACGATCTTCTGCCACTTTCATGATGTGTAAATGAGCAACTCGCTTATCATTTTTTACTTTCACAAAAAATCTCCGCCAGGCTTGTCCATCTAGTTCAGGTGGTACATAGTGCCAATCATGCAACGTTAATGTATCAACAATATCGTGGATTTTTTCAAACGATTCGATACTAATCATCACATCTATAATAGGTTTTGCGGGTAGACCAGGAACGGCCGTACTACCTATGTGTTCTGCTTCCTTGATGTCAAACTTTGAAAGTAAGTCGAACAACTCTCTTGTTTCTTGTAGACCTAACCGTGCCCACTGCACGTTAGAATCTTCTATTTCAATAGTCTCATAAGCCCAAATTGGAATATTTGAGTGTTCGTGTTTGTCTTCTTTCATGAGTTTATCCCATCTCCCTGAAAGTTTTTTTCACTTTATACCCAGAATCTCATTTTTAAACGCGATATAGAGAAACAGATAATTTTTATCTCATTTTGCTTACAGCCTTGTTTCTCCGTTCACAAGTAATTCAATGTTGATTCATGGCCCCGTCATAATGCTAATCATAAAAAGAGTCGAAAGACCCCATCGCAAGTAGCATGGGGTCTTTGTCATGGTCAAGCCTCGTGACTGAATTGCCATTGGACACCGAAACGGTCTTCGACCATGCCATACGCCTTGCTCCAGAACGTCTCTTGGAGCGGCATAAGGACACGGCCACCGGCAGATAAAGCCTCGAATTCTCGACGGATGGCGTGGAGGTCATCTGTGACGACGGCGAGTGTGATGTTCTGCCCGAACGTGACCGGACCGTCCGGCATAGCGTCCGAAAACATGAGCGATGTACCATGGACGCTCAGACGGGCATGGAGGACGAGGTCGGCCAGCTCGTCCGGTACAGGTTCACCGTCCGGTCCAGGCTGGGCACCGAACGTCATGATATCCGGGGCGGGCTCGGCGAAGACGTCGGCATAAAACAGGACGGCGTCGCGACAGTCGCCATTGAAATTGAGATAAGGGTTGATCGTCATGAGTGTTCCTCCTCGAATCTTTTCTTTCAGTATGAGACAAACGGGTGATGGAAGAATCCGACAAAAGCACGAATTTTCGGACAAGGTTGTTGAAACGGTCGCTGAAACGGGAATGGAGTAGGTGAGACATTCTTACGAAAGAAGGCGTAAGGAGATGAAACTGACACGAGGACGTCTATTGGAATCCGGGTTCGTGTTGTTCATGGCGGTCATACTCGTCACGTCGATCATCGAAGGAGAGTGGTTTGACGCGAGCGTCGCCGGGGCGGGGATCGTGTCGGGTTTGATTCCGTTCATCCTCGAGAAGACGTTCAAAACTGAGTTCGACGCTAAAATGAAAGTCGCCTATATCTTATTCTTGTTTGCGTCGCAGTACTTGGGGTCGATCGTCGGATTGTATTCGAACGGTTGGTGGGACACGTTTCTTCACGTGTTGAGCGGCGTGTTCTTGGCGTTTCTCGGCTTCGATTTCTTAAGTCGACTTGATGAGGACATCCGGCTCGAGATGCCGAAGCGGTTCGTCTTCATCTATATCGTTGTTTTCGCAATGGCCGGGGCAGCGCTTTGGGAAATGTATGAATTCACATCGGACTTGGTGTTGAACACGACGATGCAAGGGAACGGGAATGATGACACGATGGTCGACATCGTCGCGGGATCACTCGGAGGTATCATTGCGGCTCTCCTTGTGACCGAAATCCATCGGAAAGAACAACGTAACAAACATAAAAATTGAAAGCGATTTCAAAAACGCTCGAGTCCATCGAGCGTTTTATTTGTAATAATTATTATCTTTTAATATTATTAATCTTATAATAATGATTATTAAGAGGAGGCAATATTAATGGATCAACACCGTCATCTAACTACTAACCAAGGCGTCCCAATCGGGGATAACGCCAACTCCATCACAGCGGGTCGTCGCGGCCCGACACTTCTCGAAGATTATCAGCTAATTGAGAAACTCGCCCACTTTGACCGTGAGCGCGTACCGGAACGGGTCGTTCATGCCCGTGGCGCCGGAGCCCACGGTGTCTTCAAAGTTAAAAATAGCATGAAACGATATACAAAAGCCAAATTTTTGCAGGAAGAGGGACAAGAGACACCAATCTTTGCTCGCTTCTCGACCGTCATTCATGGTCTCGGCTCACCAGAGACGCTTCGTGACCCACGTGGATTCTCGGTCAAGTTTTACACGGAAGAAGGGAACTACGACTTCGTCGGAAACAACTTGCCGGTCTTCTTTATCCGTGACGCCATCAAATTCCCGGATGTAATCCACTCACTCAAACCGGACCCGCGGACGAACCTGCAAGACCCGGACCGTTTCTTCGACTTCATGTCGCTCACGCCGGAATCGACGAGCATGCTCATCCACTTGTTCAGCGATGAAGGAATTCCAGCGTCATACCGTCATATGCGCGGCTCATCGGTCCACTCATTCAAATGGGTCAACGAATACGGAAACACGGTGTACATAAAACTCCGTTGGGTCCCGAAACAAGGTATTAAAAACTTGTCGATGGAAGAAGCGGCGAAAGTGCAGGCCGAAGACTTCAACCATGCGACACGCGACTTGTTCAACGCCATCGAGGAAGGCGACTTCCCGGAGTGGGATCTTTACGTCCAAATCCTCGACCCGGCCGATATGGACAACTTTGACTTCGATCCGCTCGACGCGACGAAAGATTGGTTCGAAGACGTCATCCCGTATCAACTTGTCGGTACGATGACACTCAACAAGAACGTCGACAACTTCTTCGCCGAGACAGAGTCGGTCGGTTTCAACCCGGGTGTGCTCGTTCCTGGAATTCAACCGTCTGAAGACAAGATGCTCCAAGGCCGCTTGTTCTCGTATTCGGACACGCAACGTTACCGCATCGGGGCAAACTACTTGCAGCTCCCAATCAACTGCCCGTTCGCACAAGTGTCGAACAATCAGCGTGATGGGGCGATGCCGTTCAAACAACAGACGAGCCCGGTCAACTATGAACCAAACCGCTATGAGGACGCACCGAAACCGGACGCGGCTTATATCGAGACGGAACAACCGCTCACAGGCGTAGCCGGTCGTCAAAAAATCGAGAAGACGAACGACTTCGGTCAAGCGGGTGAAGTGTACCGTCGCTACTCGGAAGAAGAGAAAACGGCACTCGTGAACAACTTGGTGGCACACATTAAAGAAGTTCGCCACGAGAATACGGTGCTGCTCTTGATTTGCAACTTCTACCGGGCCGACCGCGACCTCGGCGCGCGTCTCTCGGAAGCACTCAACGTCGATATCACACCATTCTTGAATCAAGTGACGGAATAACTTGTCCGCAACAGAGATGCGTAGCTGCATCTCTGTTTTTGTTTTTTTTTATCTTAGGAGGATAAGTGGTTCGAATCTCAAAAATTGTCCCAAGCCCGTCCATATGCCAAGATAAGAAAAAAGGGAGATGTTAAACATGAACCAAGTCATCGACACACTATTGAATCATCGCTCCGTCCGCTCATTCACGAATGAGACGTTGACCGACGAACAAATCCGACTCATCGTCGAGAGTGCCCAGCGCGCTTCGACGTCGAGCTTCATCCAAGCCTATTCTATCATCGGGGTGACCGACCCGGAGAAGAAAGCAAGGCTAGCCGAAATCGCCGGTAACCAGCAATACGTCATCGACAACGGTCACTTCTTCGTCTTCTGCGCCGATTTGTATCGACACGAGTTGATTGGAGAACTGCGGGAGGCAGACGTGAATGCGACGCTCGAGACGGACGAGAAGTTGCTCGTCGCGGTCATCGATGCCGCGCTCGCGTCCCAAAACGCGGTCGTGGCCGCTGAATCGATGGGCCTCGGCATTTGCTATATCGGCGGAATCCGCAATGACATGTTCGCTGTGAAGGAACTGCTCAGTTTACCGGAGCGGGTATTGCCGCTCTTCGGACTTGCCGTCGGTGTCCCGGAGCACGTCGAAGACCAGAAACCGCGCCTCCCGCTCGAACATATTTATCACGAGAACACATACGTCGCCGACACCGAGCAACTGAAACAAGAACTCGATGCGTATGATGCGACGATTCATGACTACTACGCGGCCCGCGGGTCGAACCAACGAAGCGATACGTGGACCGGACAAATGGGACGGATGTTGTCGAAACCAACCCGGCTCGACGTGAAAGACTTCTTGAAGACGCAAGGCTATTTGAAGCAATGAAAAAACCGCCGGGAGGCGGTTTTTAGTTTGTCTCGGCATCGAGCCAGGCGTGGTCGATCGCGCCGAATTGCTTGGCAATGATGACCCCATTTTCATCAAGGACGTATGTTGTCGGCATCGCTTGAATCCGGTAGGCGTTACCGACGATTCCTTCCTCGTCATAGACGACCTTGAACGCATCTTCATATGGGGCGACGAACGTCCGCGCATCCTCGATGTCCCGTTCACTCGTCGTCGTATTGACGGCGACGATGGTCACATCGTCTTGTTCTCGGGCAAACTTGGCCATATCCGGCATCTCTGCCCGGCACGGAGGGCACCAGGATGCCCAGAAGTTGACGACGACCCGCTCACCGCGTAAATCTTCCAAGTTGAACGGCGTCCCATCGGTTCGCTTCAACTCAAAATTCGGTGGGACTTGGCCGATGTTCAATCCGGTCTGGGACGAGTCGGCCTCGAGCCGTGGCGTCTCGTCCGGTAAGCTCGCATTGATGACGGCGAGCACGACGATGAGCCCGAGTCCGTATTGGACCGCCTTTTGAGATGGCCGTGCTACATATGTGGCGACGGCGATGAGAAGAAAGAGCGGAATGAGCGACCACAACTCGAATGTATCGGTCACAAGCGACCCGACCGACCAAATCGCGAACGCACCGACCACGGTCCAGAGTAACAATCCGAGCGTAGGACTCTGCATCCAGCGCCATGTCGTGACGAGCAGCAAGGTGATTAGGCCGGCCATATAGATATGGAGCGGTTGCGGAGATGAGAGCAGTGGGAGCATCCCATATTTGGGGACGACGAGCGTCACCGCAAACCAAAAGACCAAGGCCGAGAACAACCAATAGCCACGAAGGCTAGGCGTGAGCCGGAATACAAAAATAGCAATCACGGCAGCGGCAATGAGGAGTGACCACGTGCCGCCGGTCGCATAAAGGGATAAGGCCAAACTTCCCGTCGACGCGAGACCGAGGACGATCGCACTTCCTTTCCATGCGAGAAAGCCGGCGAACCAGGTGCCGAGGACGGCGTCGCGTTCTTTTTCCGACAAGCCGATTTTTTTAAAGCCGATGTAGAGAATAAGTAGGCTGGCCATCATAGCCAGCAAATCGAGTCGAACGTTCAATGGACCGATGGCAATCACAGAATCCCTCCTAGAGAAAAAGCGCCCAAACGAGTGGGCGCTTTCTTTGTTTGTAGTATAGCATTAGCCGATTTGTTCTGCATTGAGGACAGTCTTCATCGCGCCATAGCCACCGAGGATGTTTTGGATATCCTTGTAGCCGAGTGATTGAAGCACACTCGCGGCCATTCGTGAACGGACGCCAGATGCACAGTGAACGGCGATTGTTTGATCTGTCGGGAGACCTTCATGGTCGCGTGCCAGTTTACCGAGTAGGATGCGCTCGGCTTTCTCGTAGTGGCTCGCGTTCCATTCTGTCGCATTTCGGACATCGAGGACGAAAACGTCACCTTTTTCTGCCGACTCGATCGCTTGTTCCGCTGTCACATCTGTGTACGTTTCCGTCAACAGTTCTTGACCGAGTTCTTCGACTGGGACGACGAAGCGGAGACGGTCGAGACCGATTGATTGGAGGTCCGTCTGTACTTGATCGACATCTTCCGCGCTCGCGATGAGCGTGATGTCTTTGTCGAAGTTGACGAGCCAGCCGGCCCATGAGACGAACTTCGTGTTGTAAGGGATGTTGATTGTGCCTGGGACGTGACCTTTGGCGAACTCTTCCCCTTTACGCGTATCGACGACTTGTGTTTCCTCGACGAGCGTATCGAGGCGGTCCGAACCGACGACTTCTGGGCGAGCGATTTCGTTCGTGACTTGGATGCCTTCTTTGTTCACTTTTTTCATCATCGCGAAGTAGTTCGGCGGTTCTGGTTGGTCCGTCGTCAACTCTTTGATGAACGCGTCTTTGTCTGTCATCTGAAGTGCCCAGTTCGTCGCTTTCTCGTAACCGACCGTCGATGTCGGGATGGCGCCGAGCGCTTTCCCGCAGGCACTTCCGGCACCGTGGCCCGGCCAAACTTGAACGAAGTCAGGAAGATCTTTGAACTTCTTGAGCGAGTCGAACATTTGCTCGGCACCGATTGCTGTCGTTCCTTTTACACCGGCTGCTTCTTCGAGCAAGTCAGGACGACCGATATCGCCGACGAAGACGAAGTCGCCTGTGAAGATACCCATTGGTTGTGTTTGGTTCCGGTCGTAGAGCAAGAACGAGATATGTTCTGGCGTGTGACCTGGTGTATGCATAACTTCGAGTGTGACGTTACCGACTTTGAACGTGTCGCCATCTTTGACAAGTTTTGAGTCGATGTCTTTCGCGAATGCATATTTCCATGACGCGTCGCCTTCGTCTGATAGATAAGCCGTTGAACCGGTACGTTTCGCAAGCTCGAGTGAACCTGAGACGAAGTCGGCGTGGATGTGAGTCTCAGCCGTCGCGACGATCTTCATGCCTTCTTTTTCAGCTTCCTGAAGATAAGGTGTGATGTTACGGGCCGGGTCGATGACGACGGCCTCGCCGGTCATTTGGCAACCGACCATATAAGATGCTTGTGCTAATTTTTGATCATAGAAATAACGTAATAACATGTGAAATACCCCCTAAGAATAGTTGACTGTAAACGATTGTCGTTTTTGAAATATATATATAGAAGATTGTTAGACTGTTTCGCCCGTCCAGCTCATCATGCCGCCATCGACGTTGATGACATCGAAGCCGAGTGAATCAAGGTAAGCCGAAGCGTTCATGCTTCGTCCGCCTGCTGCACAGATGACGTGAATCGGTTTCGAACGATCGAGCTCATCGACTTTCGCACCGAATTCAGAGAGTGGCACGTTTTTCGCTTGCTTGATGTGGCCACCTGCAAATTCGTCTGTCTCCCGAACATCAATCAAGTTGAGTGTCTCGTCAGATTGAAGCAGTGTTTCTAGTTCAGTTGTCGAAATGGTTTTCATGAGTCATTGATCTCCTTTGTGATTGTAGAATTTTTGAAGTGAGTTTCTTTCGTTGTTTTCAATATACCCCCTGAGGTATACTGAATGCAAGAAAAAGAATCGGAGGTCGAAAATTGAAGAAATTCATGATGATTTTATCGATTTTGGTGCTGGTGACGATCGGAATCGTCCTTTTCACGTCCAAAGAGACTGGAATCACAAAAATCGACGTGGAAACACTACAAAACAGATTGGAAAACGAAGAAATAACCTTGTTAGACGTCCGAGAAGTGGACGAATACGAGGGGGGGCATATCGAAGGAGCGGTGAACGCACCACTTTCTTCATTAAATGAAACCGAATTGCCTTATCCGAAAGATGAACCGATCTATGTCATCTGCCGGAGCGGAAATCGAAGTGCCCAAGCGGCACAACTGTTGAAAGAACGTGGCTACACTGAAATTTATGATGTCTCGGGCGGCATGATTGCCTGGGAACAAAAATAAAAACTTACTTATTATATAGGGTAGGGAATGGGAGGAATTGATATGGAATTTGGATTTATCATCACCATCTTTTTGATCGGCTTTATCGGGTCGTTCATTTCAGGGATGGTCGGAATTGGCGGATCGATTATTAAATATCCGATGTTGTTGTATATTCCACCGCTCCTCGGCTTCGCGGCGTTCAGCGCCCATGAAGTATCGGGGATCAGCGCGATTCAAGTCTTCTTCGCGACGATCGGCGGAATTTACGCATACCGGAAGGGCGGTTATTTGAACAAACAGCTCATCTTGTATATGGGTGTCGCCGTCTTGATCGGGAGTTTCATCGGTGGCTACGGCTCGACGCTATTGTCTGAGAACTTGATTAACGTCGTTTATGCCGTGCTCGCGACCATTGCGACAATCATGATGTTCTTACCGAAAAAGAATGTCGAGGATGTTCCGCTCGACCAAGTCACATTCAATAAAGTGATTGCATCGAGCTCGGCGTTCATCGTCGGGGTGGCAGCAGGAATCGTCGGGGCAGCAGGAGCGTTCATCTTGATGCCGATCATGCTCGTCGTGCTCCGGATTCCGACGAAGATGGCGATCGCGAGTTCGCTTGCCATCACGTTCATCTCGTCAATCGGCTCGACAGCGGGGAAAATCATCACCGATCAAATCGTGTGGGAACCTGCCGTCATCATGATCATCGCGAGTTTGATTGCGGCACCGCTCGGCGCAAACGTCGGTAAGAACATGAAGACGAAGTCACTTCAAATGATTTTGGCGTTACTGATTTTAGCGAGTACAGTAAAAATTTGGATGGACATTATCGGTTAAGCGAATCAATGTTAAATGGCTACTGAGGCGACTTGGTAGCCTTTTTTTGTGTAAAGACTGCAATGGAATTGTTAAGTTTATGTATAGTTGTAAACGTCAATTAGTTGAATCGGGTTCACAAGAACGTTAAAATAGAGGCTATACGTCTAAAAAAGAAAATGAACCTTTCACTTGAATTCCATATAAGGAGTGTTTACATGAATCGCACGAATCAATCGAAAGGAAGAATGGACCGATTCCGCCAAGCGGCGCTCGACTCGTTCAAAACACATCGTCTGTTCTGGATGTTCACCATCTTGTTATGGACGAAGTCGCTGATCGCGTATCAGTTCTTCTTCAACATGCCGGCCGAGAATCTGGTCCAGGCATTCATTCTCATCATCAACCCGCTCAGCTTCACGTTGTTCTTGTTCGCCTTCAGCTTCTTCTTCGGGGGAAATAAGAGGAAGTGGGCGCTGTATAGTCTATATCTCGTCTCCTCGCTCATCTTGTTCGCGGATACGACCTATTACCGTGAGTTCACGGATTTCTTGACCGTACCAGTCCTATTCCAATCGTCGAACATGGAGACGCTCTCGTCGTCATTCCTCTCGCTTCTCGAATGGAAAGACTTGCTCTTGTTAGGGGATCTCGTCGTGCTCCCGTTCCTACTATGGAAAATGAAAGAGACGAGCCAAGCGTCACAGCGCCGCGTCTTGATCACATTTACGGCAGCCGCCGCCATGTTCGGGTTCAACCTCGTCCTTGCGGAAACGGAGCGTCCAGAGTTACTCACGCGCTCGTTCGACCGGGAACTGTTGGTCAAAAACTTAGGAACGTTCAATTTCCACGTCTACGATGCCATGCTTCAAACGAAGACATCGGCCCAAAAGGCGCTCGCAGACGGATCTGAATTGGATGAAGTCGAGAACTTCACACGTCAGAACTATGCGGCTCCAGACCCGGAGATGTTCGGGAAGTATAAAGGCAAAAACGTTGTCGTCGTCTCGTTCGAGTCGGCTCAAAACTTCACGCACAACATGAAAGCGTCGAACGGCGAGTACATCACGCCGAACTTGAACAAACTGATCGAAGAATCCCACTACTGGCCGAACTATTACCATACGACCGGCCAAGGGAAGACGTCAGATGCCGAGTTCGCACTCGATAACTCGCTCTACGGCCTCTCGCGTGGAGGAGTCTACTTCACGAACGCCGATAACGAATACAACGCGTTACCAGAAGTCATCAAAGAAGATAACTACTACTCGGCCGTGTTCCACGCCAACAACAAGTCGTTCTGGAACCGCGACCAGATGTATCAAAACATCGGCGTCGACAAGTTCTTTGACGAAGCCAGCTACGACCTCGGGAACCCTGAGGATATGACGGAGTGGGGTCTGCTCGATGATGAGTTCTTCCGCCAATCGGTACCGATGCTCGAAGAGCTGCCAGAACCGTTCTATGCGAAGTTCATCACGCTGACGAACCATTTCCCGTACACGATGCCAAGTGAGAAGCACGAGCTCGTCCCGAAATTTGAGACGAACTCGACGACACTCAACAACTTCCCGCAGGCGCTCGCCTATCAGGATTACGCGCTCGGGTTGTTCATCGACGAGTTGAAGGCGAACGGCATGTGGGATGACACGATCTTCGTCGTCTACGGCGACCATTACGGCATCTCGACGAACCATAACGCCGCCATGGCGGATTTGCTCGGGAAAGACGAGTTGACGCCATACGACGTCGCCAAGCTCCAAGCGGTCCCGTTCGCGATTCATTTGCCGGGACAAGACAAAGGTGAAGTGCACGAGACGATTGGAAGTCATGTCGACATGAACCCGACGATTCAGCACTTGCTTGGAATCGATACGTCACAACAGGTCGGATTCGGGAACGACTTGTTCTCGAAAGAGCATTATGACCGCGCCATCTTCCGTGATGGGACGGTCGTGACGCAAGACCATCTGTTCACGCAGTCGATGTGCTATGACGCCAAGACTGGCGAAGTCGCAGAAGACGGTGAGGCGTGTACACCACTTGAATCAGAAGCGAACAAAATCCTCGAGATGAACGACCAGCTCATCTATTCAGATTTACTCCGCTTCAAACAAGCTCAATAATGAAGAGAGAAAAGATTGGAAACAGTCTTTTCTCTTTTTTTGTGGTCGTCGCGCCTTAGGAAGACTAAGATGAAAGAAGTGCACATCAGAAAAGGAGAACGAGATGACATTAGATTATACGGGAGAACGGGTCATCCCAGATCGCATGGACCCGCTGAACGGCTTGTTGCTTGAACATATCGCCCGTTACCATTTCGCCCTCTTATACATGAACGGACGCGTCCTCGATTTTGCGAGCG
This sequence comes from Exiguobacterium sp. s141, assembly GCF_018618085.1. NCBI lineage: Bacteria > Bacillati > Bacillota > Bacilli > Caryophanales > Exiguobacterium > Exiguobacterium sp. s141. The sequence goes on from NZ_JACSLJ010000002.1 coordinate 111,614, forward strand.
GGAGCGGATACGGCAGTCAATTGATCGCCAAGAACTTGAAAGGGACCGTGACCGAGGTCGTCGCGCTCGACTTGTCAAAAGAGGCGACGCGCTATGCGAAAGGCCGCTATCACCATCCGAACGTGGCCTATGTAGTAGGCGACGTGTTAGACCGGACGTTGCCGGAGAAACTCGGGACGTTCGACTGCATCGTCAGCTTCGAAACAATCGAACACGTGACCGACTATGAGGCGTTCATGGCGAACGTGTGGCAACTCTTGAAGCCAGGGGGCATCTTGGTGTTATCGACGCCATTCGGGCAAGGGGTCGGGCAACCGACGAATGAACTGTTCCATGTCCACCAGTTCACCGAGGCCGAGTTTGAGGAATTATTTACGTCATTCACGTCGACCGAATTTTATTATCAACGAGGTGTGCTCGTCGAACCGAAACGGGGGGCACGCCATTATCCAATCGGGATCACCGTCGCGGTTAAATAAAAAAATCCCGATGAACGAGGTCATCGGGTAATGAAATAGTATAACAGGCCGAGCGCCACGAAGGAGATTGGGAACAGGACGATATACGTCCACGACACCATCGACCAACTTTTCTTTTGACTGTAGTCTGATTTGTCTTTCCCGAGTCCGACCATGATGGTGAAGACGAGGGCAATCAAGCAAACGAGTAGCGATAATCCGATTGTGAGATACATATTGTCACATCCTTCATTGTTTTTTCATATATCAAGCATAGCTGAAAACGTGACGAAAAAGCCTCTGAAATGTTGGGATTGTGTGTCCAACAGTCAGAGGCTTTTATCACACCTGGGTATTTTTTATATATGTGTCGGCATCATCGATTGGAATGCCAAGCGCCTCGTGGATGACGATCAAGGCGCTGTCGTTGCGCTTGTCCGTCTCGGCGGCGACACAGTTGCGCGGGACATGAAGCTCATACTCACGCATATAGCCGTCATTCGCCGAGAACAGGATACAGATATCTGAGGCGACACCGGTCAGGACGAGCGATGTGACGTCAAGTTGACGCAACAAGATGTCGAGCTGTGTCCCGTAAAACGTCGAGTGTCTCGGCTTGATGATGAAGTATTCTTTTTCTTCCGGCGCGATCCGCTTGGCGATGGCGCTGCCTTTTGAAGACTCGACGTGCCGGATGATATCCTCGGTGCTGTCTTTCCACTGCCCGAAGTTATCGTTGCAGTAGATGACCGGCCAGTCGTTCTCTTTAAAGTGACGTTTCAGTTTCAAAATCGGGTCGACAATCGGCTCCGTATGTCGAATCAGGTCGTCCCCACCGACGAAATCGAAGTCGTTAAACAGATCGATGATGAGTAACGCCGTCTTTGGCATCGTGGTCCCTCCATTCAAAGAAGTCTCTGTATAGGAAGTACCACACTCGTTCAGACGTTAATCGTCATTCAGCAAACGTTTTGCTGCGGAACATGAACGCCGTGATGATATAGAAGGCGACGATGTGAATCAAGACGTAGAACGCCGAGAACCAAATCGTCACGTCCATCGTCTCCATGAAACCTGGGCTTTGGTAGTAGATCGACAAGTCCGTGTGTAGGAAGACAATCCATTTGGCGATGGCCGGTTTCCACGCGATGAGAAGACCACCGATCATCGTCGAGACGAAGTTTGCGAGCACGGTGAAGCCGATCACGACCCCGACCGATTTGAAGACGACCGAGAACATGAGCGTCAAGAAGATGACGAACACGCCGCTCGAGACGCTAAGCAGGACATTGCGGAACTGCTCGAGCGTCAACTCCCCGTCGAGCGTCAACGCAAAACCGTACGTGACGGCAAGAATGAACACGAACTGGGCGAGCATGATGAGAAGGGCGGCCACAAGTTTCGACAGTAAAATTCGATCGCGCGAGTAAGGACTCATGAGCAAATGCTTCAACGTATCAAATTTCAACTCGTTCCCAATCATCTCAGCGGTGAACACGATCGTGAAGATGCCGAGGAACGTCATCGCCGCCATCGTCGCATAGTTGACGAACGTTTCCGCGTCACCTGGGTTGTTGCCGCTCCGGACGATGAAGTACGTTAAGACGATGATCCCAGTGTACATACCGAGTGCGATGAGCGGTTTGATCGTACGTCGCCATTTCATGAACTCATTGGCTAGTAATGAACGCATTGTTCGTGCCTCCTTCTTTTTTCGTCAATTTCAAGAACTGTTCTTCAAGTGTCTCGTGTTTCATCCCGATCTGATAGACGGCGATGTCACGTTCGACGAGATGTTTCAACAAATGCGGGATATCGGTTTCCGGACGCGGGACGATGAACGTCTCAGCTGACTGTTGAATGATTTTCACATCATCAAAAGCGAGTGCCACGACATCGAGCGCTTCGTTCATCTGCTCGCGGCCGACTTTACAGAGGATGACACTTTCCGTCTTAGCCTCACCGTCTCCGCCTTGGACCGACTTGATTTGTCCTTGATCGATGATGGCGAACCGGTCGGTGATCAGTTCCATCTCGCTCAATAAGTGACTCGAGATGAGGATGGCGATGCCGCGGTGGTCGGCTAAATGCCGTAAGTAGTTGCGCAAATCAGCGATGCCTGCTGGGTCGAGACCGTTTGTCGGCTCGTCGAGGATCAATACTTTCGGGTTATGGAGCAGGGCACGGGCGATGCCGAGTCGCTGTTTCATCCCGAGTGAGTATTGTTTCACTTTCATATCGAGCTTTGTCTCAAGTCCGACGAGGGCACCGAGGGCGTTCAAGTCGACTTTCTTTAGACCAGGAATCAAATTCATCGCGTGAATCAGGTTCTCGCGGCCCGTCAAATACGGATAGAAAGCCGGGTTTTCGACGATGGCCCCGATGCGACTGAGCGCTTGTTGGCGTTCTGTCGAGACGTCGAATCCGTCGACGGTCACTTTGCCGTGTGTTGCTGGCATGAGGCCGGTGATAATACGAATCGTCGTCGTCTTCCCGGCGCCGTTCGGGCCGAGGAAGCCAAAGATTTCTCCGGGCGTGACGTCAAAACTGACATTCGTCAGGACGTTCGTCTGGCCCATTTTCTTGTGTACATTTTGTACGGATAACATAGGATCACCTTGCTTTCGTTTAGAGTATTTTCCAACTGGACACCCCTATATACGGACTGGATTGAAACAAGGTTTCACCTTTTTTTGAAACTGTTGAAACAAAGCGGTGATTTCCCAATTAGTTGATAAGGAAAACTTATTGAAATAGTATGGACGAATTGTGAATTTGAAAGGGTCTTTCCACAGGGAAAGGTGTAGTATGAAGAGGAGAGAAAGAGGCAAGATTTGGCTCTTTTTGCAGGACGAATCAGATGGATGAACTGCTTCGTGCTTAATGTTAAAATGAAAGCGTTCACACATCGGACGCACAGGAACGGATAGGGGGATTTATTCAATGGGAGAGTCGTCGAACGGTCGCGAACAAGTGCAAGCATTTTATGGTCCAAACTTAGGCTACATCGTTGAATTATATGAGCAATACGTTGAAGACCCAGAATCGGTCGACGCGGAGACGCGTCAATACTTTGACGAACACGGGGCACCGGAAGCGAGCGCGCCTGTCGCGTCGGCTGCATCGTTTGATTTAGAGAAAGTCGTGGCAGCGACACGGTTGGTCAATGATATCCGGGCACTCGGCCATAAAGCGGCCGATATTTATCCGCTCAAAGACCACCCGCGCGAACACGGCTTGTTTGCATTTGACCGTTACGGATTGAGTGAGGCCGACCTCGAGCAAGTACCAGCTCACTTGTTGTCGGAAGACGTGCCAAAACCGGGCGCGAACGCGCTCGAACTCGTTCGTCATTTGCTTGACGTCTATACGGGCACGGTTGCCATCGAGCTCCGCCACTTGGACGATATGGAAGAGAAGCGTTGGATTCGCCGCCGCATCGAGCAAGGCGCATTGAAAGCGAAGTACTCGAAGAACGAGAAAATCGAGCTGTTCCAGCGTCTAGCCGAGACAGAGTTGTTCGAGTCGTTCCTTCATAAAACATACGTCGGACAGAAACGCTTCTCGATCGAAGGGCTCGACGCGATGGTGCCGCTCCTTGACGCCATGGTCGGCGGCCTCATCTCGAGCGGGTCAGAACATATCAATATCGGGATGGCCCACCGCGGACGCTTGAACGTACTCGCGCACGTGCTCGGCAAACCGTACGAGATGATCTTCGCCGAGTTCCAACACGCCCCGAACAAAGAGTTGATCCCGTCGGAAGGATCGATCGGCATCAACTTCGGTTGGTCCGGCGACGTCAAATATCACCTCGGTCTCGACCGCAGAGTGTTAGAAGAGAAGAAAGAGGTCCGTTTGAACCTCGCCAATAACCCGAGTCACCTCGAGTTCGTCGGTTCGGTCGTCGAAGGGTATACGCGTGCCGCGCAAGACGACCGCTCAGAAAAAGGGATGGCGGTCCAACATGACGACAAGGCCGCATCGATCTTGATTCACGGAGACGCCGCGTTCCCAGGTCAAGGAATTGTCGCCGAGACGCTCAACATGACGAACTTGCAAGGCTATCGTACAGCGGGGACGGTCCATGTCATCGCCAACAACACGATTGGCTTCACGACCGACCCAAGCGATTCGCGCTCGACACGTTATGCGAGCGATATCGCCAAAGGCTATGAGATTCCAGTGTTCCACGTCAATGCGGACGACCCGGAAGCGTGTGTCGCCGTCGCCAAACTGTGCAGCGAGTATCGCGCCAAGTTCCATAAAGACATCCTCGTCGACTTGGTCGGTTACCGCCGCTACGGTCATAACGAGATGGATGAACCGATGAACACGAACCCGGTGCTCTATAAAGCCATCAAAGAACATCAATCGGTCCGTCACGTATACGCAGATGTGCTCGAAGCGGAAGGTGTCATGTCGAAAGAAGACAAGGCGACGATCGAACAGTCGATCGAGGATCGTCTCAAGTCGGCCCGTGACCTCGTCCCGGCCGAAGAAGAAGATGCTGACATCGTCTTGCCGGAAGTGGTCCATAAAGGATTCCCGTTCGTCGAGACGGGCGTGGAACGTGATGTGCTCCAACAATTGAACGACGAATTGCTCGTCTGGCCGGAAGGCTTCGGCGTGTTCCATAAACTTCAAAAAGTGCTTGACCGTCGCCGTGACGCGTTCGCGGACAATGGGAAAGTCGACTGGGGCCATGCTGAGACGCTCGCCTATGCCTCAATCATCTCGGACGGCACGCCGATCCGCTTGAGCGGGCAAGATTCAGAGCGCGGAACGTTCGCGCAACGTAACATCATGTTGAACGATGTCGAGACTGGCAAGAAGTTCTCACCGCTCCATCACTTGTCGACGGCGAACGCCTCGTTCTCGGTCCACAACAGCCCGCTCTCAGAAGGCTCGGTACTTGGTTTCGAATACGGATACAACGTGTTCGCCCAAGACACGCTCGTGCTATGGGAAGCACAGTACGGTGACTTCGCCAACTCGGCGCAAGTCATGTTCGACCAGTTCATCTCGGCCGGTCGCGCCAAGTGGGGCCAAAAATCAGGTCTCGTCATGCTGTTGCCACACGGCTATGAAGGTCAAGGGCCAGAGCACTCGAGCGCCCGGATGGAGCGTTACTTGACGCTCGCCGGAGAGAAGAACTGGACGGTCGCGAATTTGTCGACGGCCGCGCAGTACTTCCACATCTTGCGTCGTCAGGCGAAGATGCTCGGTACAGAACAAGTCCGTCCGATGATCATCATGACACCGAAGAGCCTGCTCCGTCATCCGCTCGCAGCCTCATCGGTCGATGAACTGTCCGACAATAACTTCCGCCCGATCATCGAACAAGTTGGTCTCGGTGAGAATCCGGATCAAGTCGAACGTCTCGTCTTCTGTTCAGGGAAGATGGCAATCGATTTGCAAGAAGCGACGATGAAGTCAGAGGAGTCACTCGACTTCCTGCACATCATCCGTGTCGAAGAAATTTATCCGTTCCCGGTCCGTGAGATCCGTGAATTGATCAGCCGCTATCCGAACGCGAAAGAGATCGTCTGGGTCCAAGAAGAGCCGAAGAACATGGGGGCATGGACGTACATCGAGCCTCGTCTCGAAGCGGTCACATCGAACCGATTGAACGTCCGCTACGTCGGCCGCCGCCGCCGTTCGAGCCCGGCCGAAGGAAATCCGACGGCCCATAAACAAGAACAAGCACGCATCATCCGTGAAGCCATCTCACGTGACGCCGTCTCGGCTGCTGCCGGCACGAGCACATATCAAAAAGATCGTAAATAAGTTAAGGGGGAACTCATTGTGATCGAAATCAAAGTACCGGAATTAGCAGAGTCCATTACGGAAGGAACGGTCGCGTCGTGGCTTAAACAGCCAGGCGACCACGTTGAAAAAGGGGAAGCCATCGTCGAACTCGAGACGGACAAAGTCAACATCGAAGTGCCGGCCGATGAGTCGGGCACGCTCGACGAGCAATTGGCGGCCGAAGGGGACACGGTCCAAGTCGGACAAGTGATCGCCCGCCTCAGCTCAGGATCGGGCGGCGGTACGGCTGTCGCGACGAAGACAAAAACGGAAGCGGCGACAGAGACAGCTCCGGCACCGGCCGAGACAAAAACAGAGGAAGTCGGCGAAGCGAAGAAAGTCGAACGCCGTGAAGAGCACGTGGCGAGCCCAGGCAAAGGACCAATCGCGACACCTGCGGCCCGTAAATTGGCCCGTGAGAAAGGCATCGACTTGTCGGCCATCCAAACGAACGACCCGATCGGCCGCATCAACGTCCATGACGTGACGAACCACGAGTCGAAACCGGCACCGGCACAAGCACCACAAGCGCCAAAAGCACCGGCAGCAGCACCGCAGCCGGCAGCGAGCGGCAAAGATGAAGAGCGCATCAAAATGACGCGTCGTCGTCAAACGATTGCCAACCGCCTCGTCGAGGTGCAACAGACGGCAGCGATGTTGACGACGTTCAACGAAATCGATATGTCGGCTGTCATGGCGCTCCGCAAACGTCGCCAAGAGAAGTTCGTCAAAGATAACGACGTCAAACTCGGCTTCATGTCGTTCTTCACGAAGGCGGCCGTCGCGGCGCTCAAACGGATGCCTTACTTGAACGCAGAGATTCAAGGCAACGAGATCGTCTTGAAGAAATACTATGACATCGGCATCGCCGTGTCGGCTCCGGACGGCCTCGTCGTCCCGGTCGTCCGCGAAGCGGATCGCAAAAACTTCGGTGAGATCGAGAAAGACATCTTGCACCTCGCCGATAAAGCCCGCAACAACAAGCTCGGGTTGAGCGACCTTACAGGTGGTACGTTCACAATCACAAACGGTGGCGTCTTCGGCTCACTCTTGTCGACACCGATCTTGAACGGCCCACAAGTCGCCATCCTCGGGATGCACTCGATTCAACTCCGTCCGATTGCCATCGACGCAGAGACGATGGAGAACCGTCCGATGATGTACGTGGCCCTCTCGTATGACCACCGTATCGTCGACGGTCGTGAGGCTGTGACGTTCCTCAAGCACATCAAAGACATGATTGAAGACCCAGAACAATTGTTGTTCGAAGCATAAGCAAAAAATCCATGTCGCGTCGGCGACATGGATTTTTTTATGTGAGCGATTCATCGAGCGTGATTTGATTTTTTCCGTTCGCTTTGGAGCGGTAGAGCGCCTGGTCCGCCCGTTTGATGGCGGCGTGCGGCACCGTTTCTGTCTGCCAGAGCGAGGCGCCGATACTGGCCCCGACGGTTGCCGTCCCGCTTTCAATAGCGATCGGTTTGGACAGGGACGCGATAATGTCTTCGCCGATGCGTGTGATGGAGTGTCCGTTCTGTCCGTTCCGTTCGAACAAGAGGAAGAACTCGTCACCGCTCAAACGGACCGGATAGGACCCATCGAGCGTCACTCGTTTCAATCGCTCGGCAATCTTAATCAAGACGTCATCCCCGACGGCGTGCCCGTATGTATCGTTGATTGCTTTGAAACCGTCGAGATCGATATAGAAACAGACGTATTCGTTCTTTGTCGCCTGGGCTTCGTTCAAATAGTGACGAAGCGCCGTCCGATTGGCGAGCCCGGTCAAGACGTCGCGATGGGCGAGCGACTCGTAATGGACCCGCTCCGTCTCGGATTCGGTGAGTGACGTGACGAGCGATTCTAAGGCGAAAGCGAGCGACTCGATCTCATGAATCCCTGATTGGTGTGGAAACGTCTTCGCTTTGCCTTGTTTCATGAGGGCTGCCGTCTCGGTGATCCGTTTTAGCGGCCGGGTCACGACTGAGGCGAGGAGCCAACCGAGGATGGCCGTCACGAACGAGGCGACGAGGCCGATCGATAAGATGTTCCGCTCGAGTGAGGCAACCGGGGCGAAAGCGACTTCGGCCGGTTGGCGGACGACGACACTCCAGTCGAGGCCGGCGTAATCTTCATACCCTTCCCCGGTGGCGACGCCCGTCAAATAGGATTTCCCGTCCGCCCACGTGTCGACGTGCCATCCGTCGTCTAGTTTCGTCGGGAGCGGTTTCCCGACGAGATGGTCCGGGCCGAGCAACACGGTGTTGTCGCGTCCGCTGACGACGAAGAGGTCGGTATACTCGGACTGATGGTGGAGCGTCCGGTTGAAGTGGCGGAGCACTTCCTTCCCCCATTCCCAACTGAGGTGAGTCGCGAGCACGCCTTGGAAGGCCCCGTCACGGAACAGCGGGACACTGATGTCGACGAACTGAAGGACTTCACCGGTCGGGTTCGGCAACAGCTCCGCGAGCAACACGGCCTCGTGGACATCCCCGATGAACGGCTCATCCTGGGCTTCTAGAAAGACAGGGCGTTCGCTGATTGAAGCGCCTTCTAATATTCCATTCGTCGAAGCGACGACGTTCCCCGCCGCATCGGTCACGCCCATCCATGAGAAAGCGGGGATGTTCGTTTGGACTTGGTCGAGCAGGGCCCGGCTCGAGGCGGGTTCGTTCAAGGCGTCGAGTCCTTGGAGCAATTGGATTTCTTGATAGCGCGACCACATGTAAAAGTCGAGCTTATCGACGAGCTGGTGCGACGTCATCGACAACCGTTCCCCGATCTCTGCTTCGAGCGAGGCGGCGGAGCGTTGGCTGGTCATGTACGTTAGCGTGATGGTGAGCAAAAAGACGAGTGTGGCGATGCTGAGCGCCAAGATCAGGCCGAGGCGCATCGAAAATGATTTCATGAACAAATTCCTCCTACAGTGACAATCTCCACTCTGTTCATCGTCATCTTTTCCGTGACATGAAGCGAAGTTATAAAAAAACAAGGTCGATTTCGTGGAAACAGATAGCGCTTTCGTTATAATGAAAGACGAATCGATACAAATAGAGGTGAGACAAATGAAACAGAATAAACTATTGGTCATCGCGACGCTGCTCGCGGTCGCCCTCGTGGCCGTCGTGGTCGTTCTCTTGAACCGGCCGGCCGAACAAGCGGAGACGGCGGCACCGGTAAAGGCAGAGCATGTGTCGACCGAAGGACAGCCGACGCTCGGAGATGCGGACGCACCCGTCTCGGTCGTCGAGTTCGGGGATTATAAATGCCCGTCTTGTAAACAGTGGGGTGAGACGGTCTATCCGAAGTTGAAGCAAGACTATATCGACACAGGGAAAATCAGTTTCAGCTACATCAACGTCCTGTTCCACGGACAAGAGTCGATTTTGGCATCACTCGCGTCAGAGTCGGTGTATAAACAAGACCCGGACGCGTTCTGGGATTTCCATAAGGCGCTCTACGACGCGCAACCGGCGAGTCAGCAGCACGACGAGGCATGGGTCACGGTCGAGCGGTTGACAGAGATTGCGAGCGAGACGACATCGGTCGACGTGGCGAAGCTCGAGGACGACTTGAGTGAGAACTCGACGGTGCTCGACCAAGTGAGCCTCGATGACGGGCTCGTCAAAGAGCACGGTGTCCAGTTCACGCCATCGATCATGATCAACGGCGTCATGCTCGAAGACCCGTTTGACTATGAGACGATTGAGCGGTTGATTGAGCAAGGCACACCATGAAGCAGTCGTTCTTGACCCGTTATGGTCTGTATCTCGCTTGGCTCGTCGCTCTCGCAGCGACGCTCGGCAGTCTTTACTTCAGTGAGATTCGCGAGTTCGTGCCATGTGAGCTTTGCTGGATTCAACGCATCTTCATGTATCCGCTCGTCATCTTGCTCGGGGTCGCCGTGTTCACGGACGACCGGGCGGTGAAGAAGTATGTATTGCCGCTCTCCATCCTCGGAGGTCTGGTTTCACTGTACCATTATTTGGTTCAAAAAGTACCTGGTTTCGCCGATATCAAGCCGTGCGTGCAAGGCGTACCGTGCAACGTGCAATACATCAACTGGTTCGGGTTCGTGACGATTCCGTTCCTTGCCTTGACGGCATTTACTTTGATCACGCTCCTCGTCTGGCGCGTGAGACGCAATTGACAACGAAGGAGATGGAACGTGTGAAGAAATGGATGCTCATCGGATTGATCAGCTTGATGGCGGTGCTCGCCGCGTGCGGCCAGGAGATTGAAGACCCGCTCAATTGGGAGATCGAGTCGTTCGACTATATGAATCAGAATGAAGAGATGGTTAGTCTGGACGATTTGAAGGGCAAAGTTTGGATGGCCGACTTCGTCTTCACGAGCTGTGAGACGGTCTGTCCACCGATGACGTACAACATGACGAAACTCAATGAAGCGCTCGTCGAGGAAGGCGTCGAAGACGTCCAGTTCGTGTCGTTCAGCGTCGACCCGACCGTCGATACGCCGGACAAGATTCAAGCGTTCATGGCTGACTACGACTTGGCGAAAGCCGATTGGCAATTCTTGACGGGTTATTCGCAAGAAGAGATTGAGGCGTTCGCGCAACAAAACTTCAAAGCGCTCGTCCGCAAACCGTCAGAAGGCACCCAAGTGGATCACGCGACGTGGTTCTATCTCGTCGACCAGGACGGGAAAATCATCAAGGCGTATCAAGGATTCCAAGACGTGCCAATCGAGGACATCGTCAGCGACATCAAGATTTTACAGAACTCATAAGACGGCCCGTGCCGTCTTTTTTGTATTCGAAAACAGGGGAATCGGCGTTGGTGCCGTATAATGAATAAGGTAGAGGAGTGGATGGAATTGAAGAAGACACTATTATTTTCATTGATGGGCCTGGCTGCCGTGACAGGTACCGTGCTCACGCAATATAAACCGCTCGGGAAGAAGCCGAAGGCGCTCCGGTCGCCGAACCTGGTGAACGGAAAGTTCCAGAATCAGCTCGAGACGCCGATGCGGTTCTCATCGGACGACATGATCTCGATGTCGAAGGAATATTTGAATCCGGACTCGCTCCGGAAACCGAGCGAGCGCTTACCGGTCGTCCCGATCGACTTCAGCGAGAAACTCGGTTCAAGCTTCACACGCATCTATTGGCTCGGACACTCGGCGATGCTCGTCCAAATGGACGGTAAGACGATGCTCGTCGACCCGATGTTCGGCCGGAACCCATCGCCGCTCCCGTTCGCAAAGAACGAGCGGTTCAGCGAAGACTTGCCGTTCGAGCTCGACGACTTGCCGGACATCGATGTCGTCTTGCTCACGCACGACCATTACGATCATTTGGACTATGCGACGATTCAAGCGATTCAAGACAAGGTCGCCGTCTTCATCGTCCCGCTCGGCGTCGGCAGCCACTTAAAACGGTGGGGCGTCGGGGCGGAACGCATCGTCGAGCGCGATTGGGGCGAGACGTTTGACTTCGGCTCATGGACGTTCGTTTGTACGCCGGCTCGGCACTTCTCCGGTCGCTCGCTCACCGACCGCAACGCGACGCTCTGGGCGTCATGGGTCGTCCTTGGCGAGACGGACCGCCTGTTCTTCAGCGGGGACGGCGGGTATGGGCCACACTTCAAAGAAATCGGCGATGCGTACGGACCGTTCGATTTCGCGGCGCTCGAGTGCGGACAATACGATGAGCGCTGGCCGGACGTGCACATGCAACCGACTGAGACGGCACAGGCGTTCCGGGACGTGCGGGCCGACAAGATGCTCCCGATCCATTGGGGCGCGTTCACGTTATCGTTCCATGCCTGGTTCGACCCAGCCGAACAGATGGTGGGGCTCTTACCACGAGAGGACGTGCTCACGCCGCGAATCGGTGAGCGGATCACGCTCGACGGACGGAACGACACGACCAACTGGTGGCGTGACATCGAAGACATGAACAAGCGGTGACCGAATTCGGTCACCGCTTTTGTCACGAAGAGAGGCGTTCGGCCTCGTCCGTTTCGATATGAAGTTTGTGTTTGCGCGTGTAGACGAGGAACGCACCCGTCATGAGGATCGAGCTGATCCCGAACAAGACGACCATGAGCTGTAAGCCGATCAAGTCGAGGAAGAAGCCAGTGACGAGTAACACGACTTGGAAGACGATCCGGTCGAGCATGTTCCGGAACGAGAAGAAGCGGCCGTGATAGTCTTTCGGCATCCGTGTCTGGAAAATCGTCACGGCCGTCGGGAAGAAGCAGCCGACCGAGAAGCCGAACAAGACGAATGCGGCGATCGAGACGGCAGGGATGTCGGCGAAGTAAAGCATGAGCTGGGCGACCCCGATCAAAAACGAGAACGTGAACAAGATGGAGAACACGGAGAACTTCTCACCGATCCGTTTGATGAGGAACGCACCGACCATGAAGGCAATCCCTTCGGCCGTGTAAATCCATCCTTTGATCGCCGTCGAGTCTTGCAGCTCGCTAATGTTGATGACGAGCAAGTTGAACCCGCCGATGAAGAGGAGCGGGATGAGCGTCATGACGAGTGTCATAAAGATGACCGGAATCGATTTGATGATCGGAAAGACGTCCTTGAACCCGCCGGACGACTTGGCGTCCACTTTCTTCGCAGACGGGACGGTCGTCTCGTCGATCTTCAAGAACCACGTCGCGACGGCGAGAAGCAGATAAGCGACAAGCGAGAGCGCGTAGACGTCCCGAAGTGAGATGAGCGTGAGCAAGATGCCGGCGATGGCCGTCCCGATGACCCGCGACAGCGTCGACACGTTCATATGCACCCCGTTCAAGGCGAGCAACTCCCGTTCCTTGACGATGAGCGGGATGGCCGCCTGGAGCGCCGGGAAGTAGAACGCGGCCGACCCTTGCAGGAAGACGAGGAAGACGACCATCCACAGCACGCTTCCCGTCTCGATGGCGATGAACATGAACAGGACGCTCAGCGCCCGGACAATACTTGAGATGAGCATGATTTTCTTTTTCGAGCCTTGGTCGGTGAGACGGCCGGCGAGCGGCCCGATGGCGACCCCGGCGAGCAGTCCGCCAGCGAGGATGAGCGCCTTGACGAAGTCAGACGGCACTTTCTCCTGCATGAACTCCAAGTTGCCGATGATGCCGAGCCAAAGCCCGAGACCGGCGACGAACTCCCCGGTCAAGATGATCCAGACGTTGCGATTTTTCCACATATGGTTAAGTCCTCGATTCTTATTAGGTAATAATAATTATCCTTCAGAACGATTTAGAAAGCTACAAAAAAAGAAGCCGGGATTCGGCTATACAAATATGCATTTTTGTAATACAATGTATTACAAAGGAGGTCGATCATATGAGTACAATATCTGTTCGACTCGACGAAGAGGATGCTCGTCTCATTAGAGAGTATGCGAAAACAAAGAATCTTACCCTTTCCACTCTCGTCCGCGATGCTGTTTTAGAACGAATTGAGGATGAACTCGATTTAAAATTGTATCATGAAGCGATGAAGGCTCATCAAGAGCATTCTGAGGCAATTTCATTTGACGACATGATGAAGGATTTAAACTTGAAATGAAAGTTTATCAAGTCGCATTCGAACGAAATGCTCAAAAAACATTGAAAAAGATGGATCCCCAACAGGCGCGGATCATCATGGCCTGGATCAAGAAAAACTTGGTCGGAACAGATGATCCTCGCCGTCATGGGAAAGGGTTAGTTGCCAATCACTCTGGCGAATGGCGGTATCGCATTGGTGATTATCGTCTAATTGCAGATATTCAAGACGAGACAATCACAATTCTCATTTTAGAAATCGGTCATCGCAGAGATATCTACAAGTAAAAAATTGCGTATACATAAGGTTTTTTTAAGAAAACCCTAAAAAGCATTCGTCCAAATATGGGCGAATGCTTTGCTTTTATTCGTTTAACATCAGATATCGCAGTTATCGTCCGTGCACGTCGCGCCACCCGAGAGCACTTGAAGCGTCGGTGCCGATTCGGACCAAGTTTTCTCGAGTACTTGCGTGAACGCCTCGGTCGGTTGCGCGCCAGAGACTCCATATTTTCCGTCAAAGACGAAGAACGGGACGCCGGTGATGCCGAGGTCGCTTGCACGCTTCTCTTCAGCGCGAACGTCTTCCGTGTATACGTCTGAAGCGAGCACGTCTTTCACGGCGTTAGCATCGAGTCCGACACTTGTCGCGATCTCGACGAGGACGTCGTGGTCGCCGATATGTTTCGCGTCGACGAAGTACGCCTTGAGGAGCGCTTCTGACAGTTCTTTCTCTTTGCCGACCGTCTTCGCATAGTGCGTCAATCGGTGCGAGTCGAGTGTGCCCGTGACGACCATGTTGTCGAAATCGTAGTCGAGACCGACCGTGCGGGCTTGAGCGGCGACTTGTGCCGTCGTGCCTTTCGCCTGCTCGAGCGGCATGCTGTATTTCTTCGCGAGCGCTTCGTAAATCGAACGCGAGTCGGTCGTCGGGGCGTTCGGATCGAGCTCGAAGCTCTTGAACTCCACCTCGACGTTATCCGCGTGCGGGAACTGTTCGAGCGCTTCTTCTAGACGACGCTTGCCAATATAACAGAACGGGCAGACATAGTCTGACCAAACTTCAATTTTCATTTTCAATCCCTCCTACAGTCAGTGTAGGATGTCTTGAATTCGAAGTAAATCAATGTGCTCACGAAAAAAAGCCCTCACGAGGAGGACTTAGAAGACATACCAGAACACGCAGACGAAGTGGGCGAAGCTGCCGAACAAGATGAACAAGTGGAACACCTCGTGGAAGCCCCAACCGCGCCAGTTGACGAACTTCGGCTTGAAGCCGTAGATGAGTCCGCCGATCGTGTACATGACGCCACCGAGGATGAGCCAGAAGATGCCGGCGTTGCCGATGACGTTATGGAGCGGTCCGATGAAGAACACCGATAACCAACCCATGCCGATATAGAGCGCTGTCGACAAGAAGCGCGGGGCATGGAACCAGACGAGCTTGAAGACGATGCCGAACAAGGCGAGCGCATGGACGGTGCCGAACAATACCCAGCGCGTCGGACCTTCGAGCGCGAGCAAGGTGAGCGGGGCATACGTCCCGGCAATCAAGGCGTAAATCATCGCATGATCGATTCTCCGGAAGAAGGCGATGACGTTCGGTGAGGCGATGATGCTGTGGTAGAGGCCGGACGACAAGTAGAGGAAAACAAGGCTGATGCCGAACAAAATCGCGGCCATGATGGCGAGCGGCTCGCCGAGCAGTGACGCTTTCACCGTCATCGCAATCAACGCGACGAACGCGAGCACGGCACCGGCCAAGTGGGTCAGTGCGTTAATCGGTTCCCGAAAAATCGAATTCATGCTAAACACTCCTTATTACGTCATGTAGTATCCATAACTACATGATAAGCTGTATACTGAAAAACAACAAGGTTTTTGTTTCGACAAATCCGGTTTGTCCGTATACTGAAGGGGAGGTGATTGAATGAAACCGCACGAGATAATAGAGACGGAAGGGACGCTGCCGAAGCAGGTGCTCCCGACGATTGACTTATATATGGACCAGGTCATCCAGTTGTTCGAGCAACATTACGGCAAGATGAAACGAAGCGACGATGAGACGATTTTGACGAAGACGATGATCAACAACTACGCCAAGGGCAAACTGTTCCACCCCGTCAAAAACAAGAAATACACGAACGAGCACTTGATGTTGCTCAGCCTGATTTACGAGATGAAAGGATTGCTCTCGATCAATGACATCAAAGAGACGCTCCGGCCGTTGAACGAGTCGGACGAGGGTTTCTCGCTCGAGGACTTCTATGACGCGTACCAAGTTCAGAAAGAGCAGAACATGCAGGCGTTCGAGGCGCAAGCCGAGACGCTCCTCGCCAACGTACGCACGAACGAGACGAACGGCATCCAACAGTCGCTCGCCATCGCCTCGGCCGTCCATATGAGCCACTTGTTCCAACGGCTCGCTGAACAGTTGATTGATGAAGGCAAATAAAAATGTCCCCTAGAATCCCATTGGAGTCTAGGGGACATTTCATTTCAGACGATCGCGTTCGAAGCGCTCACCTTTGTTGTACAGTTTGATGACAAGAAGTGGTGCTGCATAACTGATGGTCACGAGAACGAGTAGCGTCCAGAAGAGATTATAATCTAACATGAGACGCTCATACGCAAACGATAACAACAAGATGACAGCGATATGAATTACCGGGTGGAGGTGCCGGAACAAGGCGTTGAGCACACTACTGATGAATACAGTCAAAATTACGAGCATGAACAAGCCGAACGCAATCAACAACCACATGTAATCCATAAGTCACCGCCTGGTTAATTATTGATGTACTTCTCGAACACGTCACCGAAGTCTTTGCGGTTCCACTCGTGATAGTGACCTCTGAGCCAGTCGAAGCTTTGTTCGTTCAATTCCTTGAACGTCGACGCCACGTTCATGTCGCCTTGGCGGAGCCCGCTCAAAATCGACACCGAGTGCGTGAGTGACGCGTTGGCATACTCCATCATCTTCCGGCCTTCACGTTGCTTCTCAGCGATGGCGAGGAGCGATTTGTACAAGTCTTTCACATGCTCGATTTGTTTCTTGTTCACGTCGATCGAGTACGGCTTGTCGCCGATGGTGAACTTGATCTCGACGTCCATGTCGACCGTACCGGCTGTCTCGAACATCACGTTATTCAATGGGAAATGGGCGTAAGGATAACGGTACAAGACGCGTTTCGAACTCATCGCACTCGTCCCGTCGAGGTGGATCATCGCCAAGTTTGTGAAGCAGTACTCGTCCGATTTCGATTTGATTAAGAAATAAATCTTCTCGTTGTCCTCATGCAGGACGTAATCATCCGAATCCGCTTTATCGAAATCTTTCGGGTCGATGACTTCGCCGATATCGCTGAAGCCTGTCAAATCAGAAGCTAGTTTTTTGAACATGTACAATCTCTCCTCAGTAGTGGATTTTGTGCATCTCGTTCGGGTCAGACCCGGTCCGCTCGTCGCGGTTGAGTCCATCGATCGCGTGCATCTCTTCTTTCGTCAACGTGAAGTCGAATACCTCTATATTCTCGCGAATCCGGCTCGGCGTGACTGATTTCGGGATGACGGCGACGCCGTTCTGCAAATGCCAACGCAAGATGACTTGAGCCGGCGACTTCCCGTACTTATCAGCGATCTCGGTGATGACCGGGTCCTCGAGCGCCTCACGCCCTTTCATGAGCGGGCTCCACGCCTGAATCTGGATATCGTACCGCTGGCAGAACGCGATCAATTCTTTTTGGGACAGGTATGGGTGGATCTCGACTTGGTTCACCGCCGGGACGATCGAGCATGACTGGATGATCTGTTCGAGGTGGCTGATCTCAAAGTTCGAGACCCCGATGGCCCGAACCTTGCCTTCCTCATACAACTGTTCGAGCGCTTTATACGTCTCGACGAACTTGCCGAAGCGCGGCATCGGCCAGTGAATCAAGAACAAGTCAACATACTCGAGCCCGAGCCGGTCGAGGCTATCTTGGAACGCTTGGAGTGCCTCGTCATAGCCGTGGAACTCGTTCCACAGTTTCGTCGTCACGAAGATGTCTTCCCGCGGGACGCTTGACTCGCGAATCGCTTGGCCGACGCTCTCCTCGTTTTGATAGATGGCCGCCGTGTCGATTAACCGATAGCCGGTGTCAAGCGCCGCTTTGACCGTGTCGACCGTGACTGCACCGTCTTCCACTTTGTACACGCCGAGTCCGAGCATCGGCAGTTTCACATCATTGTTGAGTGTGGTCCATTCCATAAATTGATTCCCTCCCTCTCACCTCTTACGTTACCGAAAATCGTCCGGAAGTGAAAGCGAAAGCTACAGCCGAATACTTTCGCCGTGCGCCTTGATCACGATTTGATCACGTTCAAGCTTTGCCGCGGCGACGAGTCGCTCATACGGCTCTTCGACCGGTTCATATGACAAGACGAACGTGTCCCAATGCATCGGGAAGAAGCGTTTTGCTCCGCTCTGTTTGAACATCGTCCATGCCTGTTCCGGCGTGCAGTGCGCTTCCTCGAACGACTCGGGTTGATAGGCCCCGATCGGGAAAAAGGCGAGGTCGATCGGCTCTTTGTTCGCGAGCCCGTTGAACGACTCGGTGTACGCCGTATCCCCGGCGAACAGCATGCGGACGCCTTTATATTTCAAGACGTAGCCGTTATAACCCATATGTTTGTCCCATGGGAAACGATTGCCCCAGTGGGCGACAGGGATCGCTTGGACGTGGAGCCCGTTCGCGAGCGTCAATTTGTCGTGTGGATGCATCTCGAGCGTCTGTAAGCTCGGATATTTACGCAACAGTTTGCTCGTCCCTGGAGCCGAGATGACGACCGTATCGCGATTGATGAGTCGCTTCAGGCTCTTATGGTCGAAGTGGTCCATATGGGCGTGACTGAGCAAGATGACGTCGACGTGCCCGATTTCCTCGATCGAGAGGGCGGGGGCGGTATGGCGTTTCATCCCGAACGTGACCGGGCCGACGTGGACCCCAATCCGGTTCGAGAACACCGGATCGGTCAAAATCTTTAATCCGTACCAATGGATGAGCACGGTCGAATGGCCGACCCAGGTGGCGCCGACCATCGTCTCATCGAACGAGGCGAGGTCCGGCTTGACCGTCGGGACTTTGAAGGCGGGGCGAGGCAGTCTTTGTTTGAATCGTGTATATAAGAACGTACCGACGCTCGCTAGGACAGCGCTCGGGACGAGTAGGTTTCGTAATTTCATGGCAGTCACCTCATCATCTAAGTTGGTTTAATCATACCGCTCGCATGACGCGCTTGCATCCGCCGGAAGGTGTAGAAAAAATCGGAGATTGTGGGGCACCTCTTGCGAATCCGCTTTCAATTTGGTACGGTTGCAATAACTTAGGAAAGGAAGGTACAACGTGCCATGAAAAAGTCACACGCCCTCAACTGATGAAACGAATCATCACTGTTCGCACGAACAGTCACGGGTGAAGTGTGTCCAATTTCAGGCTACGGGGGTAACCCTTCTTTCCGCTTGACCGGAGCTCTTCACACCATCGCTTTTGAGCGGATGGTGTTTTTTGTTTCATCGCGTATCCGAACAATTAGCGAGGTGAAACAATATGTTATCAATCCAACAAGTCCGGTTCGACCACGACCGGCAACCATTATTCGACAACGTCTCGTTCGACGTGGCGGCAGCAGAACGGGCCATCTTATTCGGACAGAACGGGTCCGGCAAGACGACGCTGTTCAAGCTGCTTATCGGCGAGCTGACCCCGCAGGCAGGCACGATCGACGTCTTAGGTTCGGTCGGTGTCGTCGAACAGACGGTGTTTGACGGAGAAGAGACTGCGCTTGACTACGTCATGCAAGGCGACCCGCAGCGCTATCCGCTCTACATGGATGTCACATCAGGTGACACGGCGCGCGTGCTTGAAGCATACGACGAGGCGCTCGCAACTGACGCCTTCGGACTCGAGACCGAAGCGAGACGAGCGCTCAAACGGCTCGGTCTCGACGCACAGGACTCAATCCGGCTCCGAGAGTTGAGCGGCGGTGAACAGACACGGGCCCAACTTGCTCGGCTTACGATGCGACACGTCGATATCGTCCTGCTCGACGAGCCGACGAACCATCTCGATGTCGACTCAATCGAGTGGCTGACGCGCTGGGTGAACGAGTTTCCGGGTACGGTGCTCGCCATCTCCCACGACCGTCAGTTCATCGACGATGTCGCGACGGTCATCCTTGAGTTAGATGATGGGAAAGTCGTCCGCTATCCTGGCAACTACACGGCCTATAAACACCAGAAGGCAGAGGAACGTGTACGTGACGAGCGGGCCCATGCCCGCTACGTAGCGCGGAAGTCGGAGCTGCTCGATATGATCGCCCAATATAAAGGCTGGCATTTGAAAGCGAAAGCGACGGCGAGCGTACGGAGTCCCGGCGCGCAAAAAGGAGCGGCGAACCTCGCCGTCAAAATGAAGGCAAGGGAACGTAAGCTCGAGCAACTCGAAGGTTCTCGGCCCGATCGCCCGAAAGACGCGGCCCACGTCTCCGTCCGTTTCCAAGCCGACCCGCTCGAGGCGAAGACGTGGATCACGGTCGACGACGTCTCGTTCGGTTACGAGGAACCCCTCTTTGAGCACCTCTCGTTCACGGTGAACCGGGGTGACCGCATCTCCATCGTCGGTCCGAATGGAAGTGGGAAGACGACGCTTTTGAAACTATTGATCGGCGAACTCGCACCGGAGGCAGGGGACGTCAAGCGTCATCCGAAACTGAAGGTCGGCTATTTCTCGCAGACGCTCGCGCGATTGCCGAAAGACGGGACGTTGCTCGACGCACTTCTCGCCGAGAGTGACATCACAGAGACGGAGGCACGGACGCTTTTGGCGCACTTCTTATTCCGCCGCGATGAGGTGTATAAGCCGATCCGTGACGCGAGCATGGGGGAGAAGTGCCGCATCGCCTTCCTCATCCTCTACTTCTCGGATGCGGATTTGCTCGCGCTCGATGAGCCGACGAACTATTTGGATGTGGCGACGCGAGAACAAATCGAAGCCGCACTCGACGTATACCGGGGCGGGTTGATCCTTATCTCGCACGACCGGACGTTCCATCGATTGACGGACCGGACGATCGAGCTCGGAAAGACGGTGCGCGTCCTTGAGTCGGGTGATACAAAACCTCCGGTCGACGTCGACGCGACGCTGCGGACGCTCGAGACGTTGACGAGCGAGCCGCAAATTTTCTTCGACGAGGCAGGAAACGGGATCCCCCTTGCCGAATCGGAGAAGGGACGAAACAAATAGGGGTGGAAGAACATGAAAGAAGAAGTACGGGTATCACGGGCAGCGTCACGGAAACGGAAACGGTTTTGGCAATCAGCGACGGTGGTGTTGTTGATCGCCTCGCTCATCGGCGTCATCGCTTTCGCGGCGCTCATGGACTCGAAGAAGTCGGCGTTGCCGGAGACGGACGACATCGCGACCGAATCGGTCAACAGTGAGACGAAAGCGACAGAGGAGACCGAGGCGGAAGCAGAGGCTGACGAGACCGACGGGGTGTTCGTCTATATCGCGGCGCCGTATACGAAAGTGTTCGCCGATGACCGGGTGACGGTCATCTATGAGGCCGACCTCGGCGACCGTTTCGAACAACTCGAGGCCGTCAGTGGTTTCGTCAAGCTCCAATTGAACGAGCGGACGACGGGATGGGTGACGGAAGCACAAGTGACGGGAGAAGCGACGAGCATTTCCGATGACGATGTGACCGCGGCATGGAAGACCGTCGTCCCGACGGCGGATGCGGCGACAATCGAAGTGCTCGGCCAAGACATCGACAGTGTCCGGGCCACGCTCGGTACCCCGAAAGCGGTCCAGCGTGACCAAGTGAACGAATACCATTTCTATGACGGCTTCTTCTTGATGGTACGTGACCAACAAGTGCGGGCGATCGACTGGGACCGCCAAGCGGTCGCGACGCCTGATGTGACGGCGACGAGCAGTCAAAACGCCGGCAGTTGGTATGAAGGTGAGACTCGCCAGTTGAAGTTGTTCCCCTATGACGGCGTCATGCGGGTCCGGCTCGAACAGAAATAACGACAATCGTCGAGAGGACATCCCTTTCGGCGATTGTTTTTATGTATTCATTCAAATTAACGTTTGAATGTTTGAGGTGGAAGGTATAGACTATATAGAGAGAGGGGGAGAAACAATGGGCGCACATCACGATCATCACGGGCACGACCATCACCATCATCATACGACGAACCAACGGGCATTATTCTGGTCGTTCGTCCTGATTGCGACGTTCATGGTCGTCGAGGTCATCGGCGGATTATGGACGAACAGTTTGGCGCTCTTGTCGGATGCGGGCCACATGCTCAGTGACGCAGCCGCGCTCGGTCTCAGTTTTCTCGCCGTTCGGTTCGGGGCACGGCAGGCGACGCCGGAGCGCACGTTCGGCTATCGACGGTTCGAGATTTTGGCGGCGTTCGTCAATGGATTGACGCTGCTCGTCATATCCATCTACATCATCATCGAGGCGTATCAGCGCTTGTTCGCCCCGCCTGAGATTTTGAGCGGGGGCATGCTCACGGTCGCCATCATCGGACTGCTCGTCAACGTACTTGCGGCCTGGCTGCTCATGCGGGGGGAACGTGACAACTTGAACGTCCGCAGTGCACTGTTGCACGTGTTCGGCGATTTGCTCGGCTCGGTCGGTGCCATCACGGCGGCCGTATTGATTATGGCGTTCGGTTGGACGCTTGCCGACCCGATCGCGAGTCTGTTCGTCGCTGTCCTGATTTTATTGAGCGGCTACCGCGTGACGCGGGAGGCGATCCATATTTTGATGGAAGGGACACCCGACCAAATCGACGTCGTGGCGATGCAACGTGAACTCGGTAGCGTCGATGGCGTCAAAGAAGTCCATGACTTACATGTCTGGTCAATCTCATCGAACGAATTCGCCGTCACGTGCCACGTCTTGATCGAGGCGGACACGGACGACCAGCGCGTCTTGCGTGAGGTGACGAAACGAATCCGGCAGTTCGCCACATTCGAGCGTTCGACCGTTCAAATCGAACGGGAAGCGCAATGTTGTGAGGAACGAACGATTTGGTAAACGAACAAGCGGTCCCTGACAATGTCGGGGACCGCTTTCCTTATGGCTTCAAGACGACTTTGACGCAGTCATCTAAATGGTCGTTAAAGATTTTGTAGGCATCCGCCGCCTGTTCGAGTGGCAGGCGATGCGTGATGATGTCGGTCGGGTCGAACTTCTTGTCGACGATCATTTGGAACAGCTCAGGCATATAGTGGATGACTGGCGCTTGTCCAGTCCGGATGCTGACGTTGCGGGTGAAGAAGTCGCCGAGTGGGAACTGGTTATAGTTCATCGCATATATCCCGGTCAATTGGACCGTCCCGAACTTCCGGACCGCTTCTTTGGCGACTTTGATGGCGCTGAGCGTGCCACCTTGGACCATCAACTTTTGCTCGACTTTCTCGATCGGGGACATCTTGCCGTCGAAGCCGACACAGTCGATGACGACGTCGGCCCCGCCGTTCGTGATTTCATGAATGTATTTGCCCGTGTCGACCGGGTCTTTCATGAGGACGGTCTCAACGTTGTTTGACAGTTTGGCCCGGTTCAAGCGATACAATTCCGGGTCGACGGCGATGACGCGTTTCGCCCCGCGCACCCAGGCGAGCTTTTGGGTCATCAGGCCAACGGGCCCTGAGCCGAGGACGACGACCGTGTCGCCGGCTTTCATCCCGGAACTGTCCAAACTCCACCACGCCGTAGGGATGACGTCGGAGAGGAAGAGGAGCGCCTCGTCATCGAGTTCGCACGACTCCGGGATGACGAGCGGCATGAAGTTTCCATATGGAACTTTCAAATACTCGGCCTGCCCCCCAGGATGGTTCCCGAATTGCTCGGTGAATCCAAAGTAGCCGCCCGCGTCCGTATGGGGGGCGTGGTTCGAATTGTCACACTGACTTTCCATCTCGTTCTCGCAATAGAAACAATGGCCGCATGAGACGTTGAACGGCAAGACGACCCGGTCGCCTTTTTTCACTTTCGTGACATCCGGTCCGACTTCCTCGACGATGCCCATCGGCTCGTGGCCGATGACGTAGCCGTGTCGCGTCGGCATATTGCCTAAGTAGATGTGCAAATCTGATCCGCAGATGGCCGTTGAGGTGATTTTGACGATAATCTCTTCCCGATTCTCAATCTCCGGGTCTTTCACGTCCTTGACCTCGATGTTCTTTGCTCCTTGATAGGTTACAGCACGCATATGTTCACTTCCTCCTTTTTTTGAAAACAGGTAAGTCACAACAAGAGTATTCTACCCGTTTCACACGCATGCGAATCCGGTTTTTGGGGAAAATAGGAAAAGGGGCTCACTGAGGAGCCCCGGTCCCAGTGACGTCGATGACGACAATCTCCGGTGGATTGAATACACGTGGTACGCTGACGCTATAGTTGAAGCCGCGCCCGATGACGTGAGTGAACGACTCGTGCTTGTACAGACCGCCGGCATACTTCGGAAAGAAGCCCTGGTCCGGCGCGTACAGCCCGTTCAATAAATAGGGAATTCGAACCTGTCCGCCGTGGGCATGGCCTGACAGGACGAGGTCAAACGGTAAGGCGGCGTACGTCTCGACCTGCTCGGCCCGATGTGACAAGAGCAGACTGAACGCCGTCTCCGTGTCGACATCACCGAGTGAGGTCAATGCCGTCTCTTCCCAGCTCGCATGAATGTTTTCCGTGTATGTCCGGAGCGGGTCTTCGAGCCCGCCGATGAGGACGTCGACGCCGTTGACATTGATCGACGCGGTCTCGTTCTCGAGCACGGTCACACCATAGGAGCGAAATACGTCCTTGACGTCGTGGCGGACGAAATCGTCCGAGCCGTCGATCTCATGATTGCCGGTCACGAAATACATCGGCGCGATCCCTTGTAGCCCCTCGATCAATTCAAACGAGGCGTCGGGGGAGCGGAAGCGGTCGAGAATATCGCCGGGTAGGGCGATCAAATCCGGTGCTTGTTCCCGCACCTTGTCGATTAAGACGCGTTGGTCGTCCCCGTACGAGTAGCCATGCAAATCGGACAACAGAACGACCCGGAACGATTGTCCCGATGCGATTTTGTCGGACTCGACTGCGTAGTTTCGGATGGTCAGACCATTATAGAAAGCGGCGAAGAGGAATGCGACCCCGACGCCGATCGTCACATATTTGCGTTTACCTTTGAACATCGTCCGCCTCCTCTCCTTGTCTATCGTTCCTTCATTCTACTCCGTAGAGTAGGGAGACGCAAAAAAAAGCCCGCTCGGAAGCGGGCCATCGAATTATGCTGCTTTAGCAGTCAACTTGACGTCGACGTTGCCGCGTGTCGCTTTTGAGTACGGGCAAACTTGGTGTGCCGCTTCGACGAGACGTTCCGCCGTCGCTTGGTCGACACCTTTGATTTCGACTTCGAGTTCGACCGAGATGAAGAAGCCTTCATCGTCTTGGTTAAGCGTCACGTGTCCTGTGACGTTCGTGCCGTCTGTTTTAATACGTTCTTTGCCGATGACGAGGTTCAAAGCGCTACCGAAACATGCCGCGTAACCTGCTGCGAACAATTGCTCTGGGTTCGTCGCTTCGTCCGCGTGTTTTGAGCCAGGCATCGAAACGTTCAAGTCGATGACGCCGTCCGTCGATGTGACGCGACCTTCGCGGCCACCAATTGCAGTTGCAGAAGCTGTGAATAATGGTTTCATGATTCAATTCCTCCATTTCGTTTTTAGGCAATTAAGTTGTGCACAATCTAATTATAGAGCAGTCAAACAGATAATCAAATGATATGCTTGTCCTAAGACTATAGCCGGAGGAAATACTATGAAAAGTTCGTTAACATTAGAGCATCAGATCTGTTTTCAGCTCTATACCGCTTCAAAAGAGCTTACAAGATTATATCGCCCAATCTTGGCGCCGTTAAACCTGACATATAGCCAGTACTTGGTCATGCTCGTTTTATGGGAAGAGGACAATATCGATTTGAAACAGCTCGGGGAGCGGCTCACGCTCGATTCGGGCACATTGTCACCGCTCGTCAAGCGGCTCATGCAACTCGATTACGTGGAGAAAGTGCGGGCGACCGACGACGAGCGCCGTGTCCTCTTATCCCTCACGCCGTCCGGCAGCGCACTGCGTGAGCAGGCCGAAGACGTACCGGTCAAAGTGAGTGGTATGCTGAATATAGATGAAGCGACGTACGTCGCTTATATGGAGATGCTCATCGATATCAAGACACGACTGCGTGACTTCGGTGAGCGACAGGAGTAGTTTTTTCGAAAGGAGACGCGATGTTTCGTAAACTAGTGATTCTATTGCTCGCGATCGGCATGTATGCGGCCTGGAAGTATGAAGTGCCGAACGTGTCGGCGCCGACGAGCGTTCAAGTGAAGTCGACGGAAGTGGCGGAAGAACAACAGGAACGTGCGACCGATGCGCCGCGCTTCACGAGCCAATACGCAGGGCATGACTGGTACTTGCTCGAGAAGAGCGGTGACCGTAGCCTCGAGTTGATCGATGCTGACGGTTCGAAGAAAGGCCATTACCAGTTCGAGACGGGCAGCATCTTTGAAGGGCTCATCGTGGGCGAGACGACACGACAACAAGTCGAGCAAATCGGCTTCGATGAGGTCAAGTCGTATAATAAGGGACTCAAACGCTATTTGATTCCGGACGACCCGTCGTTCAACGTCTATGCGATTGATGATGACTACGTGACGCTGTTCTTCGATCAGCACGATGAGGACAAGCTAAAGGCCGTGCTCACCGTCGACCGGGACGTCGAGGAGTCGAGCGACGGCTATTACGGCGACGTGTCGAAAGACAATCTCGTCGCGAACGAACAATTGATGCGGATGCTCATGAACTGGGACCGTCAGAAGTTTGGATTGTCGGCGCTCGCTGACTACGAACCGCTGCTCCCGGTCGTGCGCGCCCATAGTGAGAACATGGCCCGCAACAACTTCTTCAGCCATACCGATCCCGAGGGCCGCGACCCGTTCGAGCGGATGAATGAGGCCGGCATCGCCTACTCCCTCGCCGGAGAGAACTTGGCGATGGGACAGATGAGCGTCTTTCACGCCCACTGGGGACTCATGAATTCGCTCGGCCACCGGGAGAACATTTTGAAAGATGGTTTCACGCACGTGTCGGTCGGCCTCGTCTATAATGAAGAATCAAGTCCGTTCTACACGATCAACTTCATCACCCCACGCTAAAAAAAGAATGGCCCGCCGGATTTCGGTGGACCATCCTTTTCCTTATAACAGGCGTTTGACCGCCGTCTCGATCTCGTCCGGTGTCGTCTTCGGCGAGAACCGTTCGATGACGTTGCCGTTCCGGTCGACGAGGAACTTCGTGAAGTTCCACTTGATCGTCTTCGAGCCGAGCAGGCCAGGTGCTTCTTTCGATAAGTATTGGAAGAGCGGGTGGGCGTCTTTCCCGTTCACGTCGACTTTGGCGAACATCGGGAACGTCACGCCGTAGTTCAATTGACAGAACTCGCTGATTTCCTCGTTCGAGCCCGGGTCTTGATTGCCAAACTGGTTGCACGGGAAGCCGAGGATATGGAAACCTTGCCCTTGGTAACGTTCATATAATTTCTCGAGCCCGTCGAGCTGTGGTGTGAAACCGCACTTGCTCGCCGTGTTGACGATCAACAGGACGTCCCCCTCGTATTTGGATAGCGGTTGGAGCTTGCCGCTCATGTCGGCCGCTTCATATTGATAGATCATGCTGATTCCCCCTTTTTGTTTTCATTATACCAATCGGGATTTCAAGACACGACTTTGAACCGGTTGTTCGCAATCAAATTGTCATGAAATGATGAAGTCGTTGTTACAATGAAACATGATGGACGGCGTATAATGAGACTCGTTGTAGAAAGGAACGGTGTTATGTACATACTGAAAAATGAATTTATATGGATCAGTTTGATCCTGATTGGCTTATTCTTCTCGAGCGCGACCCCGTATTCGGACCAGAGCATCGTCTCACCGCTCGAACGGTTCGATTGGACGTGGGCCGAACCGGTACTCTCGACCGTCGACTTCGAGTACGCCGGAGGACCAGTATCGCTCGAGGCGAAAGGGAGCGTCGGCTTGATTGAGTTCTTGATTCGGAAAGCGGCGCACTTCACCGTCTTCTTCGCTCTCGGAGCACTTCTCGTCAAAGCCGTGTCACGGACGAGACTCCATGCCGGTCTGACGATCTTGTTTGCCTGGGCGCTCGCGAATACGGTCGCCATCTTTGATGAGTTCCATCAAAGCCTGACGCCGGAGCGGACGCCGCTCATTCAGGATATCCTGCTCGACAGTTTCGGGGCAGGCTGTGGCGTCCTTCTCGTTGGCGGTTATTATTTGTGGAAACACGGCCGGACGAACCGGTCGCGATCGGGGTATGTCTCCCCAAGGTGGTAAAAAAATCATATAGGTAGTTATTTGAAAAGCGCTTTCAAGAAGTGCTTTTCTTTTTTATTTATAACGTTTTTGTGACATGGGGAAATGAGAAATCCCTTTATACCCCCATTTTTAAACGTATATAACCTAAAACAGGTCAATGTAATGCGAATGAAATATAAGTGTAAAATAACTTTAGGTTTAGATTGCTATAATGAGTCTCAGAGCGATACAGGAATTCGCGTTTTAACTTATAAATTATTCGATCTATTTTATATAGAAATTCACAGAACTCAGCGGAGGGAAGCACATTGGTTAACTTTAAGAAACTTGCAGCAACCGTCACTTTAGGAGCTCTTCTCATTAGCGGCACGACACCTGGCTATGCAGCGTCACTTACAGACAAACAGAAAAAGGTGCAGCAGCAACAACAAAAGAATAGCAGTGAACAGAGCAAAGCGAACGCCTCGATCCAAAAACGTGAACAGGCAATCAGCAAAGAGCAGCAAGAAATCAACAAGTTAGATGCCGAACTCCAAGACGTCATCAATGACGTCGCTCAAAAAAAAGCTGAGATTCGTGCGACACAACAAAAAATTGCGGCCCTTCAAAAGAAAATCAAGCAATACGAAGCAAAGATGAAGGCGCAAGAAGAGTTGATGAAAGAGCGCATGGCCACGATGCAAAAAAATGGCGGTGGCTCGATCGACTGGGCTGAATTCATCTTCGGTTCAAAAGACTTCGGTGACTTACTCACACGAATGATCACAGCCGGTACGATTCAAGAGAACGACAAGCAGATTTTTGAAGAATACCAAGCGACGAAAGACAAATTGGCTGCAGCGCAAGCTGAGTTGAAAGCCGAGCGCGATGCTCTCGTGAAACAAAAAGAAGAACTCGAACAACGTCAAAAGACGCTCAACAAGAAAATGAAAGAGCGCGCAGCGAAAATCAAGAAACTCAACGCTGAAAAAGTGAAGTTCGAATCGAAATTGGTGAGCCTCCAAGAAATGGAGTCAACACTCAAGTCACAAGAGAAAGCCATCAAAGCTGAAATGGAAGCGCAACGTCGTGCAGCGGAAGAAGCCAAACGTGCGGCAGCGGCAGCAGCGGCTGCGAAGAAACAACAGAGTTCAAACTCTGGCGCAGTCAGCACACCGCAAGCATCGGCTGCGACATCTGTACCGGCAAGTGGTGGCATGTTCCAACGCCCGGCGAACGGTCGTCTTTCACAAGGTTGGGGCGCGGCGAGCGGTGCGAACGGCTACTCGTTCCACAACGGACTTGATATCGCGGGACCAGTCGGAACGCCGATCAATGCGTCACAAACAGGTACGGTCACACGTGCTGGATGGGGTGGGGCCTACGGCAACCACGTCATCATCACGCATGTGTTGAACGGGCAGGTCTGGACGACAGTGTACGCACACATGAGCTCGGTATCGGTATCAGCCGGTCAACGTGTGACACAAGGCCAAAACATCGGCGCGATGGGTAGCACAGGGAACTCGACTGGCTCACACTTGCACTTTGAGATTCACCGTGGCGGCTACTCGTACTCGTCTTCGAGCGCGGGCAACACGGTCAACCCAGCTTCATTCTTCTAAACGTATAGTAAAAGTGATCGACGAACGCGTCGATCACTTTTTTGTTGCCTTATACGCGATCAAGGTCAGCAGGGCGGCACCGATGACGCTCAGCCAGAGCGTATCCCAGTTCGGGTCGTTAACCATGCTTCTTCCACCGAGGACCACCATATAACTGAGCACGGCGAGCGTGACGACTGTCAAGGCGGTCATCCGGACCCGGCGCGGGATGCGGAGCCACCAACCGAATAATCTGTTCATCAAAAATCGCCTCCCCCTACAGTATAGGGGAGACGCATCAAATCAGCTAGGCAATCGAATCCACGCCGAGGTGAAGATTTTCTGATACCCGACTTCTTTATAAATCTTGTTCGATGTCGGGTTGCTCAAATCCGTATAGAGCGTACAATATTGTTTCGACGTCAAGAGCTCCCGGCTCAGCTCGGCGACAAGCGAGCGTGCATAGCCGCGCTTGCGCAACGCTTTTGGCGTGTAGACGAACGAGACGGTGACGCCGTTTGCGGTCTCACGCGATTTCTTCGCACATGAAACGACCTTGCCGTCGACTTCCCAGACGTACACTTCTTGATTCTCGAGCATCGTCGCGATCTTTTGTTTCGCTTCCTTCTTCGACGAGACCCGCAAACCAGTTTCCTTTTCAAACGCGTTATACGCCTTCACGAGGAACGTCTCATCTTCCTCGGTGGCACGTCGCATCGACCCTTCCGACAGCGGGATGTCGTTGACGTGATCAAGACGGTACAGACCTTGCTCCATGAAAACTTTCGGCTCTCGTGCCGTCAGGATGTACCAGAGCGTGTAGAAATTCATCGCTAGATCGGCTTGCGAGACGACCTCGGTGAATGGGATATCACCATTTAATAGTTCAGGCACGAGCAGACGAAGGACGTCATCCTCTCGCTCGGGCGTAACGAGCACATAGTTGAGCGGATGGGGCGGCGTCACTTGCAGGATCGCGAGCACATCACCGTCATCTTCGACGGTCAGTTGATGATACGACTCGTATCGGCCTTGCTTGATGGCATCGAGCACGCCAATCATCAAGCTGTTCTCGGCCTCATGTTCGAGCAGGTGGGGCATGACACGTTCTTCAAATCCGGATAGGTCGTTCCAACGAATCAGTTCCATGTAAACACCCTTTCTTCGTATGTATGAAAAACGGGCAAACCGCGTGGCCTGCCCGTTTTCCTCATTCTATCAAATTTTGGAGCGTATTATGCGATCTCTTCGCGCGCTTTGGCGTCGTCGAGGAGTTTCGTGTTGCGTTTGAAGTAGTGAACGATCTTGGCGATGGCCCCGTCTCCCGTGACGTTCGTCGCCGTGCCGAAGCTATCTTGTGCCAAATAGAGAGCGATGACG
Source organism: Exiguobacterium sp. s141 (assembly GCF_018618085.1). Taxonomy (NCBI): domain Bacteria; kingdom Bacillati; phylum Bacillota; class Bacilli; order Caryophanales; genus Exiguobacterium; species Exiguobacterium sp. s141. The sequence continues at coordinate 142,801 of NZ_JACSLJ010000002.1, forward strand.
AGACTTTGCATCGTCGCATCGAACCCGAGGATTGAACCGAACAAACCGAGTGAGGCCATAACGGCTCCACCTGGTACGCCTGGTGCCGCGATCATCGTGACGCCGAGGGCGAGGATGAACGGAAGCACGATCGCGTAAGACATCGGCATGCCGTTCAAGTACATGAGGGCGACACCGACCGATGTGAGCGTGATGGTCGACCCTGACAAGTGGATCGTCGCACAGAGCGGGACGACGAAGTTGGCGACGCCCTCGTCCGTGTTGTTCGCTTTCGCTTGGCGAAGCGTGACCGGGATTGTCGCCGCTGACGACTGTGTCCCGATGGCCGTGAAGTAAGCCGGCATCATCGTCTTCAAGAGGCGAAGCGGGTTCTCTTTGTTGAGACCCCCTGCGATTGAGTATTGAATCAAGAGCATCGTCAAGTGTAGGACGATGATTGTGACGAAGACGAGCGAGAACACCGAGAGAATCTCAGCGACTTGTCCGGCATACGTCATGTTCATGAAAATTCCGGCGATGTGAATCGGTAATAGTGGAATGATGACTTTGCTGATGAGTAGTTCAATGATATCGCGGAAATCCATGGCTAGGTCGAGCGAGCGCTTGCTTTCGATGGCGGCAATCCCGATGCCGATGACGAATGCGAGAATGAGCGCCGTCATAACGCCGAATACCGGTGGGATCTCGAATTCCATGAAGCCTTTTAAGAGCGCTTCCTCCGGGCTTTCAGCTGACGCGTTGTTACGTGTCAAAATTTGTGGGAACAGGTTGCTCGTCGCGAAGTAGGCGAGCGTCCCGGCAGCGATTGTCGATACGTATGCGATTAGTGCCGTCAAACCGACCAATTTCCCAGCGCCTTTTCCAAGTTCCCCGATTCCTGGAATGATGAAGGCGAGAATGATGAGTGGGATGGCGAAGCCTAGGAACTGTCCAAAGACCGTGTTGAACGTGACGAACGTCCGGACAATCCAGTTCTGGCTTTCTGGTACGATGCTACCGAGTAGAATCCCGAATGCGATAGCGATGATGATGCGACCTAGAAGGCCAATGCGTAATTTCAAATAAATCATCCTCTCTAAATGTTTGAATTGTTGCTATTTTCGCACATTTCATGCGGTGTTGCCACCCTATCTTTCATTTTTCAACGAAGATTGACGTTTGACAACTTTGAAATAGGGTATCACAAAATGTTGGAGTGGAAAAGGGAGGGACCTTCTTCTTTTCCTAATATACAAACGATGTTATGATTAATTTTGAATAGACGTATAAGGAGGGGTGACGCGTGCAGGTACAACGAACAACAATTCATATCGCGGGTCAAGACTATACGATCGTCAGCGAAGAGCCGGCCGATCATGTGAGGGAAGTGGGCTTTCTGGTCGATAGCAAAATCCGTGAGATTCGTGAACAGTCCCCTCATCTAGACGCTCGTCAGGCAGCGGTGCTCGCCGCTATCCAAATCGCGAGCGATCACGTCAAAACTAAACGAAATACGGGAGAATAAATCACTTTATGGTTACTCTACTTATACTGTTTTTCTTGTTCATCGGAATCGTTAACGGGTTCCGTCGCGGGGCGATCTTGCAGCTCGGCCATTGGGTCGCGCTCATCATCAGTTTCCTCGTCGCCAATGCATACTACCGTGATCTCGCCGAAGCGTTCAAGCTTTGGATTCCGTATCCGTCGCAACTCGATGGAACGCTTCCGAAAGGTGTCATCGATTTAAACGCGCTCACGGGGCTCGAGATGACATTTTATAACGTCTTTTGGTTCGTCGTCTTGTTCGTCATCACGAAACTTGTCTTGCATCTCATTCTATCGATGCTCGACTTCTTGACGGACTTGCCGATCTTGCGCCAATTGAAAGGCATCATCGGTGCCGTCCTCGGTTTCTTCGAGGCGTATGTGATCACGTTCTTCATTTTATGGGTCATCGCCTTCGTGCCGATGGCAAGCGTCCAAAGTGCGGTCGATAACTCGTCGCTCGCGACGTACATCATTCAAGACACGCCATACCTCTCAGAATGGTTCTCGAATAAGATGTTGTAACACGACAGGCCGGAATGCAAGCTAGTGCTTGTGTCTCGGCCTTTTCTGTATGGAAAAGGGGGAATTTCAATGAATAAAGTTGAAGCGATGATGCTGTTAGAAAAAATCGCGCAATATATGGAGATTAAAGGGGAGAACCCGTTCAAAATCAACGCCTTCCGGAAAGCCGCGACGGCGCTCGAGAACACGGAGCTCGAACTCGAAGACATCGAGGATTTGACGACAATCTCTGGGATCGGCAAAGGGACGGCTGCCGTCCTGCAAGAGTGGCGGGACACGGGGCGGAGCGAAGTGCTCGAGTCACTCCAAGAAGAGATCCCATACGGTCTCATGAAACTGCTCAAAATCCAAGGACTCGGCGGCAAGAAGCTCGCCAAGCTCCGTGAAATCGGCGTCGTCGACCTCGAGACACTCATTACCGTGTTAGAGGACGGCACGGCCGCGAGCCTGCCGGGATTCGGGGCGAAGAGCGTCGAGAAGTTGCTCACGGCGGCACGGAACCTCGAGTCACGTCCGGAACGTTTGGCGTACGCCATGATGCGTCCGGTCGTCGAAGAGATTGAGACGGTGCTCGAAGCCGAGCCGCTCGTCTTGCGCCATTCGGTCGGCGGCAGTTTCCGCCGCGCCGAGGAGACGTGTAAAGACCTCGACTTCATCATCGCGACCGAGGAACCTGTCGCCCTCCGCGATAAGCTGCTCGCCCTCCCGTTCATCAACGAGGTCATCGCGGCCGGCGAGACGAAAGTGTCGCTCGTCCTTGAGCGCGAGGAGATGGTGTCGGTCGACTTCCGCATGGTCGAACCGGGCGCCTTCGCCGCGACGCTCCATCACTTCACCGGCTCGAAAGACCATAACGTCCGGATGCGCCAGCTCGCCAAGGCGAAGGGTGAGTCGATCTCCGAGTATGGCGTCGAGACGGCGGACGGCCTCTGGCAACCAGAGACGGAAGCCGAGCTGTTCGAGCGATACGGTCTGCCGTTCATCCCGCCAGAGCTCCGGGCAGGGAATCTTGAGTTCGAACACGACATCTCGAAGCTCGTGACGCTCGAGGACATCAAGGCCGACGCCCATATGCACACGGTCTGGTCGGACGGGAAGCTGACGGTCGACGAGCTCGTCGCGGCGATGAAAGCGCGCGGCTACGAGTGGATCGCCATCACCGACCACGGCAAATACATGTCGTTCGTCAACGGCTTGACCGAGGAACGGCTCGAGGCGCAAGGGGAAGAAATCCTTGAGGCCGCGAAGAAACACGAGATGCACGTCCTGCGCGGTGTCGAGATGGACATCCGCCCGGACGGGACGCTCGACTATGAGCCCGAGTTCTTGGCGACGCTCGACTACGTCGTCGCTTCGATTCACTCGAAGATGGACCAATCCGTCGACGAGATCATGGCCCGGCTCGAGAACGCCTGCCGCTCGCCGTACGTCAACGTCATCGCCCATCCGACCGGTCGCCTCATCGGGCGACGTGACGGCTATCCGATCGATGAGGAGCGCTTGATCGCCCTCGCCAAAGAGACGGGGACGGCGCTCGAGTTGAACGCGAACCCGAACCGGCTCGATTTGAGGGCCTCGACGCTGAAGAAAGCGAAGGCGGCCGGCGTCAAACTGATGATCAACACCGACACGCACCACCCTGATATGATGGAAGATATGGCACTCGGCGTCCTGCACGCCCGGAAAGCCTATCTCGAACCGTCAGACATCATCAACTGCCTCTCGTTCGAGGACGCCAAGGCGTTCATCGACGCGAAGCGACAGAAAGGAACATGCTAGATGGATCACGCGTTACGCGTTTTAGAATATGAAAAACTACGCCAGCAGCTCGCTGACCACGCCGCGAGCTCGCTCGGCAAAGAACGGGCGCACAACATGCAGCCCGACTATACGTACGACCGGGTATTGTCGAACTTGAACGTCACTCGTGAGGCGACCGAGGTCGTCCGTCTTCGGGATCGTCTCCCGCTCGGCGGGCTGACCGACGTCCGCAGTGAAGTGAAACGGGCCGCCATCGGCTCGGTCCTGTCGACGAGCGAACTGCTCGCCGTCGCCGCCGTCATGTACAGCGGTCGCCAAGTGAAGAACTTCTTCGAGAAGCTTCATGAAGACAATGAAGACCTCCGCATCCCGCGCCTCGACGAGTATGCCGAGCGTTTGACGAAGCTGATCGAGGTCGAACAGTCGATCCGTCACGCCATCGACGACCAAGGCACGGTCCAAGATTCAGCAAGCGACCGTCTCCGTGGTCTCCGGACCCAGCTCCGTAGCTTTGAAGGCAGCGTCCGCTCACGGATTGACAACATCCTCCGCAACAACGCGAAGATGCTGTCAGACGCCATCGTCACGATTCGGAACGACCGCTATGTCGTCCCGGTCAAGATGGAGTACCGCCAAACGTTCGGCGGGATCGTCCACGACCAATCGGCATCGGGCCAGACGCTCTTCATCGAGCCACAGGCAATCGTGTCGATCAACAACGAGATTCAAGAAGTCCGCTTGAAAGAGCGTGCCGAGATCGACCGCATCTTGAGCGAACTGTCGAACCTCGTCGGCGGTGTCGCCGATTCGGTCGTAATCAATCTCGACGTGCTCGCCACGCTCGACTTCGTGTTCGCGAAAGTCGCCTACGGCCATCAGCTCAAAGCGACGGAGCCGAAATTGAACGACGAACGCGAAATCAAGTTGAAACAGGCGCGTCACCCGTTCATCCCGCAAGATGAGGTCGTGCCGATCACGGTCGAGCTCGGTGAGGCATTCACGTCGCTCGTCATTACCGGACCGAACACTGGCGGTAAGACGGTGACGCTCAAGACGCTCGGATTGCTCCAACTGATGGTGCAGTCAGGTCTGTACGTACCGGCTGAGTTCGGGACGGAGCTGTCCGTCTTTGACGCCATCTATGCTGACATCGGGGATGAGCAGTCGATCGAGCAGAGCTTGTCGACGTTCAGCTCGCACATGACGAACATCGTCAGCATGCTCGACAAGATCGACTTCATGTCACTTGTCCTGTTCGATGAGCTCGGTGCCGGGACCGACCCGCAAGAAGGGGCGGCCCTTGCCATCGCCATCCTCGACGAAGTGAAACGACGCGGCGCCCGCGTGGCGGCGACGACGCATTACTCGGAACTGAAGGCTTACGCCTACAACCGCGAAGGCGTCATGAACGCCTCGATGGAGTTCGATATCGAATCACTCAGCCCGACGTATCGCCTGTTGATTGGCGTACCAGGTCGTTCGAACGCGTTCGAGATCAGTCGACGTCTCGGCTTATCGGAACAAGTCATCGACAAGGCGCGGAGCCATGTCGGCACCGACGCCGAATCGGTCGAATCGATGATCAATGAGCTCGAGGCGGCCAAGCAACGCGCCGAACAACTCGAGAAAGAACTCATCGTCAAACGCCACGACCTTGAAGAAGAGCAGGCGGCGTTCGAGGCGAAGCTGACCGATTTCGAGCGCGAACGCGACACGATGTACGGCGAAGCCGAGGCTCGTGCCGAGAAGGCCGTCGAACAGGCGAAGCGCCAGGCGAACGAAGTCATCGACCGTTTGAAGAAGCTGCGCGCAGAAGGGATCGTCAAAGAGCACGAGATCATCGCCGCGAAGAAGCAGCTCGAATCGGCAAAACCGACGCTCCAAGAGAAAAAGATCCAAAAAGTGAAACAAAAAGCGCAACAGAAACGTACGTTCAGTAAAGGCGAAGAAGTGAAAGTGACGACGTTCAACCAAAAGGGCTATATCGTGAAGCAATTGAACGACAACGAGTACAACGTCCAAGTCGGGATCATGAAAGTGAACGTCAAAGCGGACGACCTTCAGAAGATCGGCCCATCGAAAGAGCAGTCGCTCCAGTCGAAAGGCAGCTCGCTCAAGCGTCAGAGCTCGACGAAGTCGGAGCTCGACCTGCGCGGCGTCCGGGTCGAAGAAGGGCTTTCCCGCCTCGACAAATATATCGACGAGGCGCTCGTGTCCGGGTATGACAACGTCCGTATCATCCATGGTCTCGGGACCGGTGCGATGCGACAGGCGACGCAAGAGTACCTAAAAGGACATCGTCACGTGAAGAGTCAGCGCCCCGGTGGGATGGGTGAAGGCGGACTCGGTGTCACGGTCGTCGAACTGAAGTGAGGGTATGATGATAATGGGGAACGTAACGTTTGGTGTATTGCTTGAATCGCTCGGTCTGTATTCAATCGCCGGACTCATGATTGTCGTCGGTCTCGCCGTCTTCGAGGTGACGACACCGTACAGCAATTGGCGCGAGATTCAAAAAGGAAACATCGCCGTCGCACTCGCGACCGGCGGGAAAATCGTCGGTCTCGCCAACATCTTCCGTGTCGTCGAGAGCCATCACGACCAAACGATGGATGTGTTGGTCGGGGGGAGCTTCGGCTTCTTCCTTCTCTTGACGACGTATTGGTTATTCGAATTTTTGACGCCGTCGCTCAAAGTGAACGAGGAGATCGGGAAAGGGAATATCGCTGTCGGCCTGATGGCGTTCCTGCTCTCGATTGGGGTCTCGCTCGTCGTCGGCGCGGCGTTGGTGAGGTGAAGACATGGTATATGAGAGACTAGCGAAGATTCTCTTCATCGGGGCCGGCCTGTTTTTGGTGGCAGCGGGACTGTGGTTTATCTTTTATTAACTCGAAGCATGGAGCGTCCGAGATGGGCGCTCCTTTTTCGATTTTAGAAACCTATAATATAAAATATCTAGGTGAAAGGAAAATATTTTACATTTTATATATGAAACGATTTATACTAAAACTAGAATTTGGAATTATATACATATGAAGGTCAAATAGTAAAAACGAATCAAAAGATGAGGTGTACACGATGTCGAATGGATCAGAAATGTTTGAGGTATTGATGACAAATGCGGTGAAATTACCGGGGGTGAAAGTCGATCGAAAAGAGTTTTTAGCTCAAAGTTTCAGTAAGCACGTTCCAGCCAGTCAGTTGGCGGATATTGTTGAAAAAGGGCCGATTGAAGCGAACGTGCCACTCACGCTGATTAAAAAAATCGCGAAACGCAATATCGCTAACCAAACGATGAAGAGTTCGAGTGCTTCTTTTGCAGCGGGATTACCTGGAGGAATCGGACTAGCAGCGACGATTCCGGCAGATACCGCACAGTTTTTTGGGTTTTCTTTACGTTTGGCGCAAGAAACAGGATATTTGTACGGCTACGATGACTTTTGGGAAAATGGAGAACTTGACGCCGAACGGGTAAACGGGGACTTAGTCCTGTTCTTGGGCGTCATGTTTGGTGTGGGAGGCGCGGCAGCAACTATCAAAGCCTTGTCCGCTCAACTGTCGAAACAAGCCTTGAAACAACTCCCGAAGAAAGCGTTGACGAAAACTGTATATTTTCCAATCATTAAGAAGATGTCAGCGATGATTGGGGTGAAGATGACAAAAGATACGTTCGCTAAAGGTGTGTCGAAGATGATCCCACTTGCAGGAGGCGTCATTTCGGGGGGACTCACTTTCTCTTCGATGACAAAGATGGGAAACCGTCTTTTGCATGCGCTTGAAGACAGCTTAAATATGACAGAAGAAGAACTAGTTGAGAGTTTTGCAGAAATGAAGCGAGAGAATTTTGACATCATTGAGGCTGAATTTGTGGAAATCGAGGAGCTTTTGCGCGAAGAAGGGATATGAATGAAGAATGAGCGACGTTTTCGGACGTCGCTTTTTTGAAAGGGGGAGACAAGTGTGGCAATCGATTTGAACTTTTTGATGACGACGGAAGACTATGTGCTCGAGACGGAGTCGTTCCAGATGAAGGGCGTCACCTATTATCCACTCGAATGGACGTTTTTCGGGGCAAGCGACCCGACGATGCTCTTGACGTGGGACGCGAAACGCGACCGCATCAGGATCCGTTTCGAGCAATATGCGGTGTTTCTTGGGACAATCGAGTACCATAGTATTCATGAAGAAGGGCTACGCAATGCTTACCCAATCGTGAAACTGAAGACGTCCCGATTCACACGATTCGCCGCAGAGAACATGGGGACAGAACGTGTCAACACGTACCGAGGCGAATTATCTCATTATGTGATTCGGACGTTTGAGCAAGAGTTTCACATCTTGGCATACGAAGAGCCGACCGTGCTCGACTTGGGGAAAGCCGGGGATACAGGGGTTGTGGTCGAAACTATAGATGAACTTTCTTAAAAAATCTAGCAGATGCGGAGGAGGTTCGATGATGAAGAAGTTACTCTTATCCGTCGCTCTGTTCGCAGGAGCAATGCTTGCTTTAACCGGTTGCGGAGGAACGGACATGGTTGAAACGATTGACGACAGACCCGTTATTCATTTCGATGCCGGTACAATCATTTCGTCAGCACGCGACCATCAAATCAAGATGCTCACGCTATCGAGTGTTCCGACCGATGTCGTTGCCATATCCGGAGCGGTTAAAGAGTTGCAGGGCATGCAAGCAGACAACGACATATACTCGACCGAACTGGAGGGCTTGCAACATGAGGATTCCTCGGCCGTTCAGTTCAAAGACCTCATTGTCGAATATTTAGAAGCTGAAAACGCGTATATCGATCAAACCATCGAGGCCTTATACGGTGGAGGCACGAGCCGCCCAAGTCGATTTTCGATGGAGTCGCTCTACTCGCGAATAAACGCAAAAGTGTCAGACTTCCGATATGAGCCCAAATAAACGGCTATTTCATAAAGTCAGAGTATGAAAACGTGTATGCAGAAGATGTGATACACGTTTTCAGCCTCTATATCAGCGTATTCAAGAAGCCTCAATCTTACAGATTACATCGCACAGCCCTAAACGCAGCTAGGTGACGTAATTCGTAGTGAGGTTTTTTGATTTTTAGTTGGTGACAGAAATCAACCCTTAAGAAGGCAATCAATCTATACTGAAATGTTTCTCTAGACGAGCTTAAAGGAAACAGTATATAGCTGAGTAGGATTTTAGTGATGATGAGTGCTATAAAAGGGGACGAGGTGTGGACCATGTTGAACGGGGCAAAATTTTTCGAACAGTTAGTGATCAATGTCGTGAAATTGCCAGGGGTGAAAGTAGATCGAACAGAGTTTTTAGCAAAAAGTTTTAGTAAGCACGTGACCGCAAGACAATTAGCAGACATCCTTGAAAAAGGACCGGTTCAATCAAACGTTTCAAAAAAATTGATTCGACGAGTCGCAAAGAAGACCATCTTGAATCGAACGATGAAAAGTTCATCGGCTTCGTTTGCTGCGGGGTTACCTGGTGGGGTGGTCATGGCGGCCACTGTTCCAGCGGACACGACTCAATTCTTTGGTGTAGCGCTTCGAGTGGCTCAAGAAATTGGTTATATCTATGGATATGAAGATTTTTGGAGTGAGAATGGCCTAGATGTCAATCGAGTGAGCGGAGAATTGATTTTGTTTCTCGGTGTCATGTTTGGTGTCGGCGGAGCGACGGCCACCATTAAAGTGTTGTCTTCGCAATTATCCAAACAAGCATTAAAGAAAATTCCGAATCGAGCAATGATGCAGACGATTTATTATCCGATTCTTAAGAAGATGGGAAGCTACATCGGATTGAAGATGACGAGAAAATCTTTCGCACAAGGAATCTCTAAAGTGATTCCGATTGCTGGAGGTATGATTTCAGGTTGGATCACGTATTCATCCATGCATCAAATGGGAAATAGACTACTGACAGCACTTGAGGAAAGCATGGATCTCTCTGATGAGGAACTTGTAGCGAGTATCGAAGAGATGAAACAAGAAATTCTGAACGTGACTGAGAAAGATTTCGGAATTTTGCAAGCGAGCGTGTAAACAAGGAGATGAAAATAAGTTTGGCAGACGGTGACGAGCGGTAGAAGGACATCATGAGTGTAACGGAGGAGACGACATGAAATCGTATGAAATTGAATTCCATATGATCAATGATGAAGTGTTGACGCAAGTGGTGGAAGCGGAGAGTCGCTATGCGGCGCTGGAATCGATTTATCAGTCGTTCCGTCATGCGACGGACGGGTTCGTTCAGTTCGAGAATGAGTGGATCATCTTTCTCGACCATGTCGTGTATGTGAAGGCGTTTGAGATTGTAGAGTAGGGGGCAGCTATGGTGAAGCATAACAAGTTGGTTCGAGACCGTGTGCCTGAACTGATTCAAGCAGAAGGGAAGCAGGTCATCGTCAAGCACTTGAATCAGGCCGAACATTTCGAACAAGCACGACTGAAGCTATATGAAGAATTAAAAGAGTATGAAGATACGAATATTGATGAGGAGTGCCTTGAAGAGCTGGCAGATATCCTTGAACTCGCGTATGAACTAGGGAAGATGCATGGGGCTTCGTTTGAAGAGATGAATGCGATTCGTGCCGAGAAGCGGGAACGGAAAGGTGGATTTGAGAAGGGATTGTTTTTGGAGGAAGTTCTAGAGTGAAAAGTTACAGCCTGCAAACTAGTAATGAGTTTGCAGGCTGTCTTTTAATTAAATGGCAATTCTTTAACTAAATCTTCAGTGTGAAACTCTCGATTCTCATATTCATTCATCAAATCTAGATATGCATTTTGAGCAGTTTCAGGGTCGGTCAAGAATACTTCTAGCTTTTTGTAAAGCATGTCCAGTCCACCAGCTGCATACTCCTCAATGATTTCAAAGTTATCAAGAGGAGCATCTTCTGTGTCATCACTTGCATCGTGATTCACTGAAAAGCTTTCAAATGCGTCTTCTAGATGCATAATTAATTTCATGAACTGTAAATCTTGTTCTGAAAAAATTCCTAGCAAAATTTCTGGACCGGCTTTAATTTTCTTTCTACGCTCGTTACTGTAGCCAAACAATAACGCTGCCATAAATGTGTCTTTGTATGTCTCAAACAATTGAGCATCTTCTCTTAACGCCGTGTACATATGATCTTGTGTGCTATCACGACGAACTGATCGCTTTGCCATTACATTACCTCCGCAATTTCAGTATATTCTCCTGAAACTTCATTCGTGTGATTGAGAAGTTTATAAGATTTACCTACCCGGTGATTAATCGCTTCGTCTACTTCGCCACGCCATTGCGAGGTAGATACGATTACAACTACTTGATCAGATAATTTAGGAAGATTCGTAGCTACCCGAGAACGATGATCGGCATCAAGTGCTCCAAACGGAGAATCCATGACGAGGGGGAAAATGTTTCCGAGCTTTAAATCTTCATCTAAAGCATGACCTTTTTCTTTATCTTTATATTCCCGCGTTAAATCTACAATAGCTCCGATAAAAGCCAAGCTTGTGATTTGAGATTCACCTTGAGACAGCCCGATATTTCCTCCATTCACATCAGACACAAGTAACTCGTAATTATCGGTCAATGAAATCGGATAATCTTTTCTTAACAACTGCGAATAGGTTAACTTAATTTTCTCTTCTAATTCAGATTTAACTTGAGATTCTCTTAATTTTAATAGACCGACCAAAGTATCCTTTACTTTAGTCGCAGACTCTAGAGCAAGTTGAAGTTTGAGTTGTCGCTCTTCGGCCTTAGTTAATTTACTTACTTCTTTATTCAAAAGCTCTTCTTCTTTTGAAAGTTCATCAATGGAACGGATTAAATCGTCAATTTGTGTCTCAGCTTTAACAATAGCAGTTCGGACTGCTGACTCTTTTTCAATTAAATTGCTAGAGTTTTCGATATTGCGTGAACTCGTCTTCATCCGCTCTTCAATTTCTCGTAATTCCTCTTCAAATGTTTGAAGTGTTGCTCGCAATTCTTCGCGCTCGCTAATCAATCGTTTTATTTCTGAGTAAAAATGTGTTCTAGCAACTTCCCAACCGCTTAACTGAAAATAAAGATGATCCATTTCGTTTTTCGATGTTGATAAATCCAACACTTCATTTTGTACTTTTTCTAATGTTGAAATAGAGGCTGATTCGAGTTCATGTCCACAAAGACATTTTCCATTTGAAAGTAAAGATGGAATCAGCTCGGGATGAATCAACTTCTCAATTGTATCTCGCTGATCTGTGCGGGCGATCCGCTGGAATCTCTTGATTGGTAACTTCGAGAAAGCAAGGTACCCGGAATTGGACAACTGAGTTCTTAGTTCTTTTAGTTTGTCATCAAATGCATTCTTCGTTTCGGTAATGGATTCAACCAGATGGTCCCGAGTTGTTTGAAAAGTTCTAGTCTCCTCTCCATTTCGAAGCGCATTCTCGATGCTTTTTAATTCGTTTTGAGCGGCTGACAGTTCTTGTTTTGTTTCAGCTAACTGATGTTTCTTTTTTACTTTGTCTTCTTCAAGTTGATTGATTCGCAAGTATTTCTCGCTCAATTCACTTTTTACGTTTTTTGATACTTCGTCACGTAACTTCACGATGGTTTTACTTAGATGCTCAATTGAATTATCAAATAGTTCTAATCCCATCATTCGTTTGATGGAGTCTCGAATTTCAGAATAAGCCTCTTTCTTTCCTAAGTGGTCCATCCGCTCTCCATCGAAGAAAAAAAACGTATGGAGTTTGTATGGTAAAATTCGATTAATTTCATAAGCAATATCTCTAATTTTTGTTGATTGATTTGTAGCAATATTACGCTTAGTAAGTTCAACTTTTTGATTCACAGTCTTATTTTTTGGGAGATTGAGTACGTTTGTCTCGTCATCATATTTTGCATGTAGAAGCCGACGAAGGTCATATTCGTAGTCGTTGTGTTCGAATCTAATTCGAACTGATGTACTTAAATCTTCTTGATGATTTGTGCTTTCATGAATGGCTTTGTTATTAAAAATAGACTCAGGGTTCGGTAGTTTGAGTTCTCGGCCATAAAACCCCCAAATTAATGCGGTCAATAGTGCCGTTTTACCACTACCATTTTCTCCATGGATGACAGTAACATTTTTTCCTGATCCGTGAGCAAATTCAATTTCATTCTGGCCATAATACTGACGAAAATTTTCAATGACGATTTGCTTAAGAATCATGTCAGATGTACTCCTTTTTAATGAGTTTTGAGAATTCATCGGGCAGTTGTGCAGCGGTAAATGATCCTTCTTTGTCTAAGTAGTCTTTTTCTAATCGAATAATATTTTGAAGAATTTGTTGTTCTATTTCTGTTAGATTGTTTAATAATGCATACACATCTTGTTCATTAGATGATTGGTTCGGATTCATTGAATTCACCTCATAGTTCGTTATAGATCGACTAAATTAAATGCTTCTTTAATTGGAGTTAAGACACGAAGTGCTTGATAATGGTTTTCAGATATTGATGCAAATTCATTAACTCGTTTCAGTTCATTCATTAAAAGTCGTCTTTCAATGTTAAACTCTTTGTCAGTCAGCAAGTCAATTTCTGACAAGGGGCGTGGAATAACGATATAGTCGTGAATGTAGGCGTACTCTTTTCCCGGGTGTTTTCTTAATATTCTTCCGCGGCGTTGGATAAACTCCTTAGGATTAGTCGTGCTCGCTAAAATGTAAGCGGTCTCAGCAGAAGGGACGTCTACGCCTTCATCCAAACAACGAATGGCAACAAGCGCCTGAATGGTGTTCTCTGAAAAATCTTTTAAGAGCTCCTGCCGAAGTTCTTTTGTTTCAGTCGAAGTGAAGGTTTTAGCTACAATCCTCAAATTGTCGTTTAAGAATTGAGCAATATGATCGACATGACGTTGATCTTCCTTAGAATGATCACCACAATACACAATGGTATGAGTTAGGTTATCTTGGGTACTAAGTTGCTGTTTCAACAATATATCTTTTTCTTGCGCCGCATTAATTAAACGGGCTCGCTTAATTAATAGCATTTCCAACATTCCAGTGTCACTTCCGGAAGATTCGATTGATTTGTCCTCAGAAAGATTAATCAATTTTGAGATTTTATTTGTAAGCTCATGATAAATTTCAAGCTCTTCTTCAGTAAGGGACACCAAATGAGGATAATAATAATACTTCGTCAAAAACCCTTTTTGAATGGCCTCTTCCAAAGTAAACTGATATATTGATCCACCAAAATAATTTAGCAGTTGCTCGGTTCCAATTTCATCATGATGTCGAATCGGCGTAGCACTGAGAGCTAGTCGATTTTTAAATTGTGTTGGGAGAGACTGTAACGATTGTTTAGTACCCAAGTTGTGTGCTTCATCGGCGACAAGCATGCCAGCATCTGAAATTCTACTAAGTTGAGCCTGGAAATGATCATTTTTGAATGTACTGTTGGTAGTAATGACGCACATGAAGTTTTTGATTTTAAAATTATATTGCGTGATTTTTCCTGAAAGAGTAGTGCTCCATTGGGACTTTGAACCGTAACATAGAATTGGATCCATGCCAAAGGCTCTTGCATCCTTTGCCCATTGATCTACTAAGTGCTGGTAAGGGCATAAAATGATGACGGCCAGTCGCCCAGTCTCTTCCACTCGTTTTGTGATAGCAGTAAGAGCCGTAAGGGTTTTCCCAGTACCGGTAGCCATCTCTAATAGACCGTGATAATTATTGGCTCGCCATTTGGAGATTGCTTCAAGTTGATAGTCTCGAGGCATAAACCATGTAGGTAAAGAAGGGAATTGAGTGGTTGAATCCATATTATAGCTCCTTTATCATATATAGAAGTAGGTAAAACCTACCATATACTCTTATTATAGATATAATAAAGGATATAGTTAATAAAAAAGTTATTAAGGTTGATTGAAAGGAATGAATGACATGGAATATTTTTTCTCATTTCTAAAACCCATTAATCCAAAAGCCGAAGAATTGGCGCAGATTATAGAGGACAAATATTATTCGAAGGAAACAGAATTTGCATTACTAAACGCAAGAAAAATGATTGAAGTTATTGTGAATGATTGGATAAAGGTAAATGATTTACATAATACATATAACTTAAATGATAATATACGATTACTTCAGTCAGAAGGGATTATAAATCGTGAAATTGCATCAGATCTTCATTACATTCGTAAAAATGGAAATAGTGCAGCTCATGAATTGTTTACCAAAGAAGCTCATGAAATCTTACCTCAAATATGGTCAAAGCTATATGACATCGTAGAGTCGTACGTTCTTAACTATGCAAATCCGCCAGCCATTCCAAAATATGCGCCACCCACACATCCAGCAGAAAAAAATGGTAGTCGGGGTCATGATGATATTTTAAAGATTTTGGAAGAACAGCTTGAGGCTAAAATTAAAGCTTTAAATGTGAGTAACAAAGGGGAGAGTTCTTCCGCCGGAAATGACTCACAAGCAACTGAAAAAAATAAATTATATGAATTTATACCTCAGGTTGAGAGTGGAAATGAGAGTTATTTGTATAATCTTTTATCAAGGCTGAACGAGTCTTCAAAAGAGGCAGTTGAAAGTGCCGAACTTCCATTAAGTTCTCTAAAGCAGTATCTACACGTTGAACGACCAATTGAGAAAAAATTAGTTCAGCTTTTACAGCAGCCTGAGCAAAAACGATTAACACTCTTGATTGGAAGTGTAGGTGATGGAAAGTCACATATCCTATCACATCTACAATCTGCTGAGCCTGAATTGATGAACCGATACAAAAATAAAATTTGGAATGATGCGACGGAAAGTCTTTCTCCTCATAAGACAGCGATGGAAACCTTATTTGAGAAGCTCATTCCATTTTCAGACCAACGATTGACGGAAGGCTCAGATGAGTTTGTTTTGGCTATAAACTTAGGTGTATTACATAAGTTTTTGTATGATTATGTGAACTCATTGGACAGTGAAAATACATTTAACGAGTTGATCGCATACGTCGAACAATCAGGAATCTTTGAGAATGAAATTTCTCAAGCTTCGGAGCATGAGTGTTTTTCAATGGTTAGTTTTTCGGACTATCCAATGTACGAACTCACTAAGGGTGGAGTGGAGTCGAACTTCTTAATGCAAATTTTATCGAAGATGTTCGACCAAAACGATGACAATCCATTTTATTTGGCATATGAGGAGGACATGAGGCAAGGCATTGACTCCATCGTACATCGTAACTTTTTACTCATGAACAATTTGAATGCACGGCGCAACCTTGTGAATCTGATCGCCCGTTCTCTCTTGAAGGAAAAAGCGGTTTTATCGATGCGTCAATTTTTCAATTTAATTTATGAAGTAATGGTTCCAGGAAATTGGTCAAACATTAGTAAACAGAAAATTGTACTTGAAACGTTACTAATTCATGGTCTTCATCAAAAGCTATTTACGAGTCAAAATGATTCTCCGATTTCCGTCATGTTAAGAAATGAGGATCCAATTGCTTATCGTTCTCAAGAAATTGATCAAATCATCCTTCAAATTAATCTTGAAGCTGACGTAAGTGGTTTCGTTTCTAGGTTCGATGAGTCGACTAGACAAACGTATCAACTTGATTTATTGGATCGAGCACTTGTCACCGAACATACGCAATCGTTGTTGCGGTTACTTTATCTATCTAACCCTCGAGAGATGAATATTTCTCAAACAACGATTGAGACATTTTCAAAATATCTGTATGCCTATTACACAGGACAAAGATATGATCTCAAATCACTTTATGAGAAATTTGAAAATGCGCTCATGCTATGGTTTGGTTTCAAAAAAGACCAAAAGAAATATCTATTTGACACAAGTGCAAAAGTTTCAAAACGTTATCGCATTGCAAAACCGGTCAGCTTTACGTTAGATCCAATCAGCATGGTGGCGAAGAATGAAGAACAAGTCGTTCAGTTCCGCAACTCATTATTTATTCAGTTCGCAGTAGGTGAAAATAAACAAAGAATCAAACTTGAAATCGATTATAAAATGTTCAATTTGATTACGAAAATTGATCAAGGTTACCAACCATCCAAGATTGATTTTGATGATGCGATTCGATTCAGCGAATTTGCAAATGCCATCCGCACATATAATTCAAACAATGAAGAAGTGTTGATTTATGTAATTCAAACGGGAGAAACATTTGTCTTAAAACAAGAAGCAGATCCATTTAGTAGTGAAGAAAAAATTGTGTTCAGTAAATTGTAAGTTCTGAAAGCAGGTGTAAATGATGAGATTATTACCAGAAAAAATATTTGATGAGAAACAAGTGATTGTGCTAGATAAAGATCGAAAAAAAATAGCAAAACGTCAAACCTCAAATTTTTATCAAGTTCTTCCTTTTACTACAGGGAAGAGTGATTCAATTAAAAATGCCCTTTCAGACTGGGAAAAAGAAGTCGGAGCGTTCTCTAGAAGACTTCTCAATCAAGATTTATCAGCCAAATCATTCAATACAGATCACCTTTTAGAAGGAGTCTTGGATCGAGTCGAGAGTTTACCTGAACACGAAGATGAAATCCATACCTTTTTCAGTGATTTGCTTCTTCAAAGAGACGGTGGATTGAATGTTACTCATCCGAGTATGTTCATGTACATTCAAGGAAATCCTGCTACAAAGAAAAAATTAGGGACTTTTTTAGCAGACTTGACACATCATGCTTTGGAGGAAGAACAAATCAAACAGATTAGACAAATTTTTATGTCTGAGCAAAATGAGACGTTGTTAGACAAAATGATTGTGAATTTACTGCCTAAACTTACTGAGAAGAAGTATAGCGTGGAGCATGCTCTTTATTCTTCGTTACCAATAAAATTACTGGGCGAAGATTTGATTTATTTAGCACAGCATCCTCAATATTTTTTGAAAGAAATCAACCACTTACTTAAGTACTACTTACACTATGTTGTTTCCCAGACGACAATTAAGATTAATAATTTTGAAACGTCTAATTGGCATCAGCCATCTAAGTTGTTTTATACCATTCATCATGAAACGACTGTTACTTCAAGACGGAAGACGATGAACTCTGGTATGGGGCTATTAAATAGTGCTAGTGAGAATATATTTGTACATGAGTTGACGATGGCACAGTTAAGTTGTAATTCTCATAACCCATCATTAGAGCAAGATAAGTCTAAAATCATGACTTATGATGAGATTTATAAGTATTTTGAATCCCTAGAAGAGGCGGACCAAAATCAATTTTTAAATGATATTGATTTGCAAAGTGAACGGATTCTCACATACGCTGGCTTAGAAAATCAAGTGAAACGTAGTGTGACATTTAACGAAGCGGTTAAACAATTGTTCAACACGATGAAAATTACGACTCCTAAAGAGGCGCAGTCACGTTATGGCGATCACGTCAAGAACATTGCAAAGTCGCACTTTACGAAACGTCGAGGACGTCTAGGATACGTATTATCGTTGAACCAAGAAATGCTGATTTTGATGTGTGCCGTTAGTTGTAAAGACGATCGAATTACATTTGTAGAGCTGCTGGAGCGTTTGAGTCAAAGAGGCATCAATTTTGACAACGAATCATCAACAGCACTCTTACAATTATTAGAAAAAATAAACGTCATCGATAAGAAGAGCGATAGTGGGGAGGCGCAGTATGTCAAACCAATTTTATGAGTACGTCACCAAGAAAATAAACGGTCATTTTTTAGTAAACACTCCGCAACCTGGAGACAAATATTACTTGCAGCTAGAAGAAGAAAGTCATGTTAAATATTTGAAAGACTATCTTGAACAAGAAGCAAGCGAACGAGTAAGAATGTTTGAGTACGAGCTGAACGGTGTTACTGAATACCGCACGATTGCAATTGATTACGGGACAAGCGAGTTGATTATTGCGACTCAAATCGAAGGCGTCCAACCCGATTTCTTCGTTAAGCTTCGCAACTTGGTCAGTGAACAAGAAGGGGAAGGCGTGAACCGCTCACTCCTTGTGATTTACCATGGACAGCTCGACAGTATTGATGGTGGTGGCGCCAACCTTCAAAAAGAAGGAATGCCTTTGAACCCACAAAAAATTCTAGAAGAACTGAAGAGTGAATTAAAACAGATGGCCGAACGTAAGGGCGCGTTAGTTGAAGTAATTGATTTTCATTTGAAAGAAATTGAAGAAGAATTCAGCTCGTTCAAAGGTGTCTCGTTCTTTGATTTTGAAGAAATCTTATCCCTCATGCAAAAATCAGAACTTTCAAAGTCTGATTTTCTAACGTTACGATTTTTCCATGACCAAGAGCTCGAATCATTCGTGCAGACATCTTCCAAAAAAGAAATACGAGAGAGACTGCGTGAAAACCGAGATTTATTTGAGTTTGTTCAAGATAGTCATTTCAACGAAACGACGGAGACGCAATTACCTAAAAAGTTCAATGAACAAGGTGTCAATAAACTCAAGCATGACCATTGGAATGAACTCACGTTACATGATGTCATCAAGCTGAAAGCTGAAAAAAACAATAAAGTGTTTGAAATTGATGAAATTACAATCGTCAATGAACATTCGTCAGTAGTTGTTTGGGATCGTCCACACAAAACGACTAAGACTGGAAAACGTACGCGCTATGTCGCGATTTTCAATCCGTCTCACGAACAAGAAATTAAATTGCGAGCTAAGTATGTAATTGAAGGAAAAGGTGTTCGCAAGAGTTTGGAAGAATCACAAGTCAAAATTGAGTATTGCAATCCATTGCTCGAAGTGACGCCAAGTGTGAAAACAAACAATCTATATGTGACGCTCTCTTCTACTCAAACCCAAAGCGCTACACAATGTACGGTGAAATATAAAGTGAAAAATGAAAATACACTGTATTCAGAGTTAAATATCATGGTGTTCCCATTCTCAAGCGAGGTATTTAAAGACTACGCTGGAACTTATGAAGTGAAGCGAGTAAAAGGAAGCGATACCGAATATTTGATTTTAGGGAACAAAGAAGGCGAGCTGCGATTAGGAGACGGTTCACAAACGCCTGTGTATCAAGAGCAAGCACTGGTAAAAGTAGATGATGAACCGAACATCACGTATCATTTTGATCAAGATTTGTTTGAAGAAGATCAATTTTTGCAATTAAGCGTTGGAGAATCAACTCCAATTAATATCAAGCTGAGTGTTGATGCCTCTAAACCGCATCCAATCGCAAATATTAGATTGTATAAAGAGAAACGTGAGAAGCGTTCTTCGATTGTCCATGGCACGGATGGAAAACTAATTTTAAAGAACCAAATTTACTATCCACAAAATGAATATAAAGATTTTTTAGAGTATGAAATGGAATGGCTTGAGCAAAGTATGCAAACAGCTGTATTGTCTTCAGGTGTAATCAGTCCTGTCAATTTGGAGTTTGGTGCTTTCTATGAGTTGAGAGAAGCGTACAATCTCTTCCTAAATCACTTTAAAATCAAAAAGACTGTCCCGATGTTAGCATTTTGGGATGATGAATATAAACGAGTTGCTTTGAATTATGTGGAAGCCTATGTAAAAGCGATTGAATCGATTCAAGAGGCTGATCGGTTATTTGAAGTCGGTCACTCGATTTTAAAATTAGGTGTGTTGTTTAACAAAAAAGAGGAAATCGTCTACTTCACTCCATTCCATCCGGTTAACGTTGCGTTTCAATTAGAGTTGAACACTCAACTTGGGGATGAAGAAGTGTCGGAAAGTGTGCTTAAACGTTTACGTGCTGATGCACTGGCCCCATACCTTTGGTTTGAAGGTAAAGCATATAAAGCAGAAGCTCAGTCGAATTTACCGGAATGGATGATTTATCGAGTAAAGGAAGAAGTTGTTGTAGCTGAGGCTGACCGCTTCCTGTCAGAAGTGGTCAAAGAAAAGTTAAATCAGTTTGTAGACCATTTCACCTCACTCTTTTATCAGACAAATCAAGTCGTTAGAGCTCCTTTATATTTAAATGTGATTGAGATAAAAAATGATGAGATGGTATTAAAAGGTGTTGTTGAATGGATTTTCCGTCAACTGAAAGATAGTTATGAAAAGAATAAAGATGAAGTGATTCCGGTTGAAGTAAAACTTTATTGTGATTCCGGTCGATACAGAAGTGCATTCGATCAATTTGCAGCTAAAGATTTTATGGAAGACGATTGGGAGCAGTTTGAGTATTTATACACGCTCATTCCCAAAAACTTTATTCTTTCTCCACAAGAAGTGGCAGAGAAGATTCAATCGTTCATCAATCACTATCATATTCAAAATGAGCAATTTAATGATTTTGATTATGCTCACATCAGTTTCTATAAGATGAGTGGTGAGGAGCAAGTCATTACCGATAAAATGGAGTACATTAAGAGCGGAAATGCGATGAGTGGTTTGTATTCGACGCTCGCACCGACCATCAAAGACGGTCAATTTAGTATGGGCTTTGGACTTCGCGGCTATGAAATTGAAGACAATGATTTACTCTTGCGCTGTGCTAAGTCATTTAATGAATTGAACGTTCATATGAAGGACAACGGTAGTAGTTCATTCGCACATGGTGTTACGGCACTGGCTAGTATTACTGATGCTAGAGATGGCTATAAGTTGCAGAATATCTATGAAAGTTCTCACTGGGTCACGTTAATTGAACCGACTGTTGACCTTGGATATTTTTCATCTAAGCAAGGAAACCCAGATAATGAATTAATCATCATTCACTATAACGATCAATCTTCTTCTTATCGGTATGATGCGATTACTGTTACGAAAAAAACAGCGCAATATCAAGCCGTTATTAAAGATTATTTAAACCATGAAAAACCTGATTTGAATACAGATGAGAGTATCAAAGAGATTATTCAAACGTTCAACGTCATTAACGGTGAATGGCTGCTGTCTATGATTCAACAAGGGCTCAGCAATGAGACGGCTCGAAATATTCATAAGAGTCGAGAAAAATTCAGTTTGTTGGCCGCTGTGAAATATTCGTTGGCTATGTTCACAACCGACGACATCACCTGGGTTCCAATCTCTCTAGAGGAAATTTTACGTGTGGCAAAAGCAATCGGGTTGAACCACGCAAGTTCACCGTTCACCGTTAAAGCGCTAGGGAAGTCAGGAAGCTACTCAGACGACTTACTCTTGATTGGTATTCAAGAGACAGAAGGCAAATTAAAAATGCACTTCTATCCGATTGAAGTGAAAATCGGTAGAAACTTGAGCAATGTACTAGATAAAGCACGAGAACAAGTTATAAAGACGAAAAAACTTTTCGATACTGAGTTGGGTGCTGGGGAGAGAGAGACTACATTCTCGCAACAGTACTATCGGATGTTCTTTGCCCACTTATTCTTAGCGAATGCCAAGAAATTGTTCGAAGGGAACTTGTGGTGCGAAAAAGATAACGACTATGATTTTGAAAATGAACGCCTTTCAGTCGTCGAGAAACTGATGAAAGGCGACTATGAGATCTCTAACGAATTAGCAGATTACTTCAACAAAGGTGTGGTCGTGTCATTCAAGACCGAAGAGACCATTTCGTCAGTAGAACGAATCGAGGATGACATCCTGTTGCTCAATTTACCAGAACAATATGGAATCAGTGGTGGTTCATATTCGATTGAAGAGATTCGACAATCAATTGTTCACGGGAAAAAGGATATTCCTAGAGAAGAAATGCTCGAGACATTTAAAATTAATAAATTTTAAATTAGGAAGACCGGCTCATTTTCAATTGAGCCGGTCTTATTTGTATACTTTCAAAATACTTTCAAAGTTCTTTGAAAATATCTAAATCTTTTAAAGAGATGCTTGAAGATAGCGAGAATCGAATCGAAGATCGCACTTCGTCCAATGTTAATCCAATCGCTTGTAACACATGACTTGGCTTACTCGAACTACATGCCGAACCAGTAGAGACAGCCATCACGGGCGCAAGCTGTTTCACGAGCACTTCATTGTTAATCCCGACGAATTGAACATTAACAATACCAGGTATTTTATCAGTATGATCACTGTTGAATCGAATATTCGATCCGAATTTTTGGGATAAAAGTTGAACCAAATGCTGTTCAAGTTTTTGTAATTTTTGAATATTCTTAGACAAAGATGCCTGATGCATTTCAGCGGCTTTCCCCATTCCTACGATTAAAGGAACCGCTAACGTTCCACCGCGCACGCCTTGTTCTTGGCCACCACCGTGTATTAAGGGTGTCAACTTTCTTGGAATACCATCCTCATCCTTTTGCACATAAGCTACGCCGACACCTTTTGGACCGTTGAACTTATGCGCAGAAGCGGATAAGAAATGAACGTTCGTCAGTTCTGACAGGTTGATTTTCATCTTCCCGACGACATGTGTCGCATCGGTGTGGAAGAGTGCACCATATTGAGCAGCTAGTTCAGAAGCTCTCTGAATGTCATTTAACGACCCTAACTCGTTATTTCCCCAGATGATTGAAACGAGTGAAGTAGGGCGTTTTTTTAGTAGGGATTCTAATTCAGAGAAATTGATTCTTCCGAACTGATCAACAGATAGATACTCGACGTGAATTTTCAATTGTTCACTCAAATACTTGGCAATTTCCAAGTTAGATGAATGTTCGGCTACCGTTGTAATCACTTGATGGTTCGGTTGAGAAGAACTCACACTTTTTAAAATCCAATTGTTACTTTCTGTGGCTCCCGAAGTGAAATAGAGCTCTGTGGAAGAACAGTTAAAAAACTTACTTAACTGTTCTCGAGCCTGTTCAACAGCATTCTTGGAGTTCTCTGCGAGCGAGTAATACTTACTAGAAGGGTTTCCGAATTCTTCAAGAAAGTAGGGGAGCATCGCTTCAAGTACTTCAGGATAAACAGGTGTCGTCGAACTGTTGTCTAGGTATAGCATGTTACCCCTCCTGTAGAGCCAATAACTCTCTTAAGAATTGATTCGTACTTCTTGAGAACTGAAACATTTGATAAAGTTCTTCAGCGCCTCTAGTAATGTGCGCATTGAAATAGTCAGGAAAGTAATGCTCTTCCTCAATGTGCATATTTGCATGTTGGAGAATCATCATTTTGAACATCTCATCATGCTCACCAGTTAACGTCGCACGATTGATTTCGAAATTTGAAATCGTTTGGCCCTTAATGCTGGTTGGAGTTTGTTTGTTCTTTAGTGAAATACCCACGGCAAAACGAGCCAGTATATTTGGCGTGATATGAGTCGAGTTTGAAATCTCTTTAAAATAGAGATGAGTTTGCTCAGTTAGTTTAAGACGGTAATTCATTAGTTTTCACCTGCGCGTTTTCAAATTCAAAATACGATGGAATGACTTGTGTTTCTAAAAGCTCGTTATCAAATTGGAGACTATACTCTCTAGAAATAGACGGTTTTAGTACGTCATAGTAATCTTTACTGATTTCTGAGTCAGTAGATAGCACTAAGACCTGTTCACCGAAGTTAGGCAGCAAGTTGCGAAGAATATTATAACGATGGTCTCGGTCCAGGCGACCTAACAACGTATCGAAAATAAATGGCATCTGGTTTTCAGAAACTTTAAAGATTGCCCAAATCAATGAAAGCAATAAAATCTGTTTCTCACCAGAAGACAAAGTGGCCACAGAGATTCGAGATTGATCTTTGGATAATAAAGTCAAAGAGAAATCTTCAGGCATAATCGATAGCTTCTCAATGTAATCTTCTTTGCGCATCAATGTTTTTAACATCCGTAAAGCATTTTCTTCAACATTGCGAATGACTTTGTAGCGTTGTTGTAGTCTAAAGTCTTCGAGTAAAGCTAATGTAAGATTTGCGTTCTGCGAAAGAAGGCTCGATTTTGAAGTGATTTTCTCAATTTCTTGCTTGAGCAGGGCATTTTCTTCTACTAAATTTGAGTATTGAGCATGAAGTTCATCTTCAGTTTGAACGATGTGTTCAAAACGTTCTTTTAAGTGAAGGTGATTTACTTTTAATCGATTTAGCTCTTCAAACTGCTTCTCGAAATCGATATGATTCTCTTCTCGAATGATCAGTTTTCTTCGCAACGTTTTCAATTCGTCGATGATTTCATCATCTCGGTTGAGGTTTGACAATAAATTTTCAGATGAATTAGCATCAACAAGCGAGAGCATATTTTCTACTTTTGCTTTCGAGCTGAATGAAGCATCGTGAATGATTTCAGTAGATGGAACCGCCATTTTTAAAGCAGCATTGAATTCATTCTTTAACAAATCATGTTGAACCGTACCGCCTAAGTTGCGTGAGACATTTTTATAGAACTCATCGGAGAAGACCTTTTCTAAGTCCTCCACACTTCGCACTAATAATTCTGACTCCACTTGATCAGCAGCTTGCTTAAGTAAGTCGTGATTAATCGTAAAGGCATAATATTCACTAAAGAAGTTTGAAGTCGATTGCTTCAACGATTGACGCTCATGTTCGAGTCTTCTAATGTCATCTTTTAATTTCGCTTCTTCTTCTTTACTAATCACATCATGGGATTTTAGTGATTCAGAGAAAGAGGCGACTTCAGCTTCACTGATTTCAATTTTCTGAAGAGCTTGTGATTTTTCAATCTGATTTTTTTGAAGCTTTTGTTCGGCCTCAATCAAGTCACCCTTGATTTCATCCAAACGTTTTGATTTTTCTTTACTCAGTTTCGTTTTCGCTTCATCGCGAACAAGCGTTTCAATGGTCTCAGTTAATAAATCAGGAATTTCCAACTTGAAGGCACTTTTCATTAAGTTATCAAGGTATTCCGAAAGTTTTCCTTCGTTGATGATTTGGTTAATTGTCTCTCCGTCAAATAAAGAGACATTGAAGAGATATAATGGGGTTCGTTCCAAGAATAATGAATAGACTTGGCTTTGATCTTTTTCTGCTAATGGAAGGGTACTCCCGTCTCGATAGATATTAAAATATTCTTTAATATTCTTTGCGTCGATTCCCCAAGATCGTTCAAACAGATAGCGAGACGTTGTTTGGTTTGTAGTCGTAGTGAACGTGATTTGAATTTTTGAAATCACTTTTTTCACGTTATACCATTCACGCTGGTCTCGAATTTCGCTATTGATTAACTTTTCAATCTCACGGAAATAAGAGGGAGTTGGCGCTTTGATTCCAAACGCCTGACTCCCGTATAAACCTGTGCGGAGAGCATTCAAAAATGTCGTTTTACCTGCGCCATTTTTCCCTCCGATTAAAACAACATTTTTATTAGAATTTTGATTCGTAAAATCAAACGTTTGATTCTTATAGGCTCCAATGTTTTTCAGGACAATCGATTCAATCTTCATAGTTCTTTAAATCTCCTTGCTCTTTATACAGATTCAAATAATCTTGGCTCAATAATGCAGCAACATCTTTATTGAATCCACGCTTTACTTTTACACCTAGAAAATCATTTGCCGTCGTAAATAATTTTTGAACCATGTTGAAATCAAGACCATGCTTTTGAGAGAGTAGCTCCAAGTCATTTGCTTGATCACTCGTCAAGATTTGGCGATCGTCTTGTTCCCAATCCAAATCGACACCGAATACTTCACGATATAGTCCAGGTAACGTGTCTTTCCAATCACCCTCACGGAGCCATAGACGACGAATTGCACGTAGTTCATCGTTTTGAATCAACTTATACTCCACCGAGTTTGGAACTTTTAAGTCACGTTGTAGGATGAGCAAATCACGCATCAGTTCAATTCGAGTAGCTAACGTGAACGGTCCGAGTCCAAGATGTGAGTAAACAGCTTGCCCGTCGTCATTCGTTTCAAGAACGACAAATTGAATATTGAACTCCTCTGGTTTACTCAAATCAATATTATGTGTCGCAATGAACTGACTTAATTGACGTTTTGGAACTGCAAGAACGCTCTCGTCTGTTAAGTCCTCAATACGATCTACAACTTTATGAGAAGTGGCTGCACGACCACCTTTTTTCTTTTGAGCGATATAGATACCATCTTCTTTAATTTCGTGTGGAACTTCTAGCAAGTAGAAGGCACCATTCATCCGCTTATGCATCCGTTTCGAACGGTCGTCTCGAATAAGTACCATCTTATTACGGAATTTCAATAAAGGCTTCAACCAGTCATGTTCACCAGTTTGAATGAAACCAGTCAGCGATTTGTCTTGGTTGACGACGGTACATGTCCAACAGCCAAAGCGACTATTCCCACATGAACCGGCGCTTTCCTTAATATTCTGGTCTACGACTAAAGGACATTCGCTACTTGAGTCCATATACATCTTCTGAAGTTTGTGATGATCTTCGCCCCAAGGAGCAGGGTTTTGAAGCAGATAGCTCCATACATCGTCTAAAACGAACTCTTTGATTGGAGCAAATACATACGCATTGGCCAATGAGGTATGTCGCATCAGTTCGCTACCAGAAATTTCATGATCTTTAATTGATTGACCACGGCTCGTACTCTCAGATGAGCGGACACCAAGTACCATGATGATTTCACCATACTTCGAAACTTTATCTTTAATAAAACGGTTGGCTGGATCGATTTTTAATCGATCGGTACACCATCTAAATGTCTGGTTAGGGGTAGGGTACCCACGGCCGATAATATTCGTCCAAAAGGTCTTTTCCGTAAGCGGTTTGACCTTCTGAGTTTCAATCGGGAGATTATATTTTAACGCGGCTTCCTGCATCCGATGGAGTGATCCATTAATCATCGAGACGACGAGCGGGTTCTCGACCAATGTATCAGATGAAATGATAAATACTTTTTTGTGGAGTTGTTCTGGTGAAAGCTCCAATAGCGCTTCAAAAATAAGTTGTGTCGTCAGTGTTGAGTCTTTTCCGCCGCTGAATCCGACTACCCAGGGACGTGAGTCATTTAAATAGACTCGTTTAATCAAATCGATAGAGCGTCTAGAGACCGTGTCTCCTTCATGCTGAGTAAATAAATTACTAATAATACCTTGTGTCATAAATCATCATCCTCTCGTGCCAAAACAGTTATATAACGTTCATGCTGGATTTTTGTTGGTCGAAGTCTTTCTCTTCTTTAGTAAGTTCGATGCCAAGTAAAGATTTGATGCGAATGGCAGTTAAACGAATCGTATAGTTATTCTTTAATATTCTTCCATTCTCATTAAAAGCACGACCTTTCCAATCCTTCTCATTCGATCGACTCCAATCGATGTCTTTGAATTTTGAAAGATATGCAGTCCATGTATCAGGTTTCTGTTCGATCAATGCACGAGCTACTTCTGCTGCAGCCTCGATGAATAGACCTTGACCGGCAATTGAAATCATACGGAGATCACGGGGAGAGATTTCTTTATTAAACACCTGCTCCCATTCATGAATACTATTGCATAGAGTCATCCAAAACGTTTTAATGTTCAATGCGTCTTCTTCAGTTAGAAGCGCACCTTTTTTCTTGTTGATTAAGCGCTTATTCGCATTGTAAATATGATTCAATGCCAATAGTTTTGGTGAATTTTTAGACAGCGAAGTCTTTTCCATTTCTGTATAGCGTTTTAAAAGCGGGATTTCTTCGACAAGTTCCTTTGTCAAAAGTGACAATTGGTCCCGGTGATCATATAAAATTCCAATCGAAGACGTAGTGTTCACGGCATGACGGTTCAAATCCGAGAAAATCTGTTGAGAACGTTCTAATCCTTCATCATGGAAAAAGACGACCGAAATCGTTTCATTACCTAACTCAGGCATAATCTTCAAAGCTTCTTCAATGGCGGCTCGTCGATGTTGACCGTCATTGATTAAAAAGCGTGAATCTAGCGCGATAGAGAGTTTTCCTAAATCTTTAAAATTTGGCTCATCTGAAAAGGGAGTAAATTGAATCTCACCATCAATAGATGCAGTCAAAGAAGAAAAGACATAATCCTTTGATTGATCTACAATATAATTTGTAATTTCAGGAACTCGAGATTTATTCAATATACGTTGCGAACGGTATTGTGGAGGAACTTCTTCCTCATCAAATAAAAAGATTTTTGGAATCAATTTTAAGGGGCACATTACGACGAAGTATTCTTTTTCGGCTTGATGGCCTCGTAAAGCAGGGAAGTTATAACTGAAATTAGGATCCATAGCCAATCTCCTTTAAAATAAATTACGTACGTAATTTAAAGAAAGTACAATGTTTTATTAGGTAAAGTTTATCATATGATTCTTTTCAAAAATAGCGGAAAGCTCAATTAAATTAGAATTTATAGTAAGAAAAATCTCAGCGATAATTCGCTGAGATCATGCAGTCAATAGTTTAATTAAAAACTCTTCTTCAAAAATGGCATCGTCTGATTCAAGTAAAGAAGCAATATGTGCTACCCCCAATTCAATGAACTTCTTCATATAATCTCGGATTATTTTTTCGTTCTCAATCTCTTTTTGGAGTTCATTAATGATGAGGTGTTTTGCGAGCAGGTAGTCATTGCCGTTAATGATCGAACCCATGTCCCATGCTCCAGAACTTAGTTCAGAAGGGAGGTCGGATGTGACAGAGTAGTTTTCGATTCCATGCATCAAACTAAGCTTAACTATAAATGGTCTCGGATCTTTCGGTACATAGTGCTCCAAATGACTAATGATGTTGTCGATTCTGTCTTTACTTACTTTTGATAGCTTAATTCCTTTTGAGTCCATAATCTTATCCTTTCACTAGTTCGAAGTAACCTTCACGAATCAGTGTATATTTCTCTTTTTGGTTATAGTCCAACATGATTTGCTTAGACGTGTATTCTTTCATCAGCTCCACATACTCAGGTGTAATCTCGGTATCTGTCGAAAGAATAACGACCTGCTTACTAAGGTGCTTATAAAAATGTTCAACTAAGTTTTTACGGTGATAGCTGTCCAAACGGCCGAGCGGGGTGTCGATGATCATCGGTAAGTCCAAATCGGCTGCTTTAATCATTCCCCAAATAAATGCAGAAGAAATGATTTGCATCTCGCCGGCGGAACGTTCCTCAACGGAAATTTCAGCACCGCGCTCATTCTCGATTCGAATCATCATCTTATGACGATCGACGAAAGCACGACCAAACTCATCTTGCTTTCGCATGAGTCTATTGAGCATTTTATCGAATTCGCGACTGATCAAATCAATTTTCCAGCCTAAAACTTTTTCTGAGTATTTATCGATGGCTTCTTTGATTTTACCGTAGATCTGAACGTCATCTGCCAACTCAACAGCATTTGAAGCTGTAGATTTAGTTCCTTTTAACTTGGCTTCCAACGAACGAATCTCTTGGACGCACTCTTGTTCTTTCTTCTTGATATTCATATGAATGCTCTTCGTTTTTCCAAGCACTTCGGTAATTTCTTGAATTTTTTTATCTTCTTCTTCAACACTGATTGCCGAAGGGGCTAAATCAATTTTTTGTTGTAATGAATCAATAGAGTGCTTAATGTTGTTTGCCTTCTTAATCAGCTCAACAATTTGTTGCTTAACAGAAGAAGCATTAACACCCATGATAAATCTGCGATCCTTCGGTGAAATGTCATGCCAAGTCTGTTGATTCTCTACTCCTGTCGTAGCCTTATAGTTCTCCTTTGATAACCAAATTGTTTTTCCGATTTCTTCAACTTGATGTAATTGGTCTTCAGTCAAAGGCGGATTGATTGGTTCTGAGAGAAGTTTTGACATAAATTGATGATAAGGGGTCAAGATTTGTTCAACTCTTTGCTGGTCAGAAACATATTGTTGTTCTACATTTAACCGTTTCTTTAAAGCATCAATTTTTTTAGGAGCAAAGGACGGAATTCCTTGCTCGCTAAACAGTTTTGAGATTTGATCCATGATTTGCGCATGCTGAGCTGTTAACGAACTCATCGTTGAGATAAACTTCTCTCGTGATTCGTTGTTTTGCATTTGTTTCTCATTACGAAGCTTCTTGAATTGATCAAGTTGCTTGTTATATGTTGAAACACGTCCTTCAGCTTTGATTCTTTTTTCCGTCAGTTCACTTAATTGGTCTTTTAATTCAGAGATTTTTTTGTTGAATTTTAATAGCTCGGTGCTTTTTTGAGCAGTGGCCAACTCATTGACTTTTCGTGAATAGATTTTGTCCAAATCACCTTTAAGTTCGTTAAAGTATGACATCCCATTCATTCGTCGGATTGTTGCTTTAAAGTCTGCTGAATTACGTGACGAAATAATCCGTCGAATCTCTTCACCATCAAAGATTAAGAATTGCGAAGCTTCAAATGGAATCAATTTATCGATTGTTCGGTTGAAGTCGTCAACATTGTGTGGACCGATTTGTTCGTTCCGTTTAGGGCGAGCCGCGCCAATGGTGCGCTTGCTAAATGTTTTATTTTCATTTACAACTTGTTTCTTACTATTGTATTGCCACACGACTTTAATTTCGTAGTGGTGACCATCTCCGGGTTCAAACACTAGAGACGCACTGGCTTCACGTCCACCTTGTTCAAAGAACGAATTATTAATGGTGTTCGTGAACTGTTGTTGGAATTCAGAATCAGTCATTCCTCGTTTTCCGTAGAGTAGGTATCTTACGGCCTTTAAAATCGTGGTCTTCCCGGCACCATTCAAGCCACCGATGAGAATGATGTTTTTATCCTCAGAATGTGTATCGAAATTAATTGTTTGTGAATTTAAGTATGTTTTGTAATTATTTAATTGAATACGTACTAGCTTTAACCCTGACCTTTTTCCAGATGAAGTAGGGTGGGTTAACGAATTCCCTTTTTTTATTAGGTATTTTAGTTCTTCTTCTAATTCTTTTTGGCGTTTGGTAGGGGATGTTGCTTCACCGTAATAATTGGCCTTTGAAGTAGTGAGAACGTTTTGAAGTAGGTTAGGAGATAGGTCATGTTGAGCAGAGACTTCTTTTAGAATTTCTTGCTCATTCTCATAAAACTTGTGGTTCATAGTAAAATCCTTTCTAGAAAATAGTATGTTGGGACTATATTGTTATTATAAAGGAAAATAACCTAAAAACCTGTAACTTTTTTAGAAAGGGTTTGGATAAATAAACCATGTAATGACTATATACATAGTAAGGAGAGATTACATTGAAAAGAATGTTACTTCGCAAAATCCAATTCGCCCTCCAGCATCATGGCGGGACGGCTTCATTGAAAGAAATCAACGCATATATCGAGCGGTCATACTATCAACTCGAGCTCGATCGGTATAAAGACTGGAAGGCTCACGTCAATAAACAGATTCGGGCCCATTCAAGTGATTCGGCCAGCTTCGCGGGGAAAGAAGACTTGTTTTATTCCACAGGAAATAAGGGTATCTGGGGCCTTCGCCAATCGAATAACTAACCGAAAGCGGAACCATTTCAGTTGGTTCCGCTTTCAATGTTTACAAAACATCACACCCCCTTGTCACAGAATGTTCAATCCTGTAAACTTCGAAACAGTGTGAAAAAAATGTATAAGGGGTTTATCCATGGAAATCGTTCAGCAATTATCGCAAGTACAATTACTCAACCAATTCTGGTTGCTCATGGCCTTCGTCATCCCAATGGTCATTTTATCGCGGATGGTCGTGGCCGGTTCACGGTTCTCACCAATCCTCGTCATCGTCATCTTCGGTCTCGGACTTGGCTTCGCCATGGTCGAGATGGGCATCGCGACACCGGGTCTCCCTGAGTTCCCGCTCGTCGACTTCATGTCACGGACGACGATCATCGCGCTCGTCGTATCGTTCTTCGTCGGTGGACAAGAACTTCGCAAGATTTTAAGCAAGCAAGAGCTCGACATGAAAGACATCGTCGTGCCATCGAAAGAAGAGATGTTCCTCGGAACAGGACGGACACAGTTCATCTTCATCCTCCGTTCATTCTTCTTGCTCGTCGGTCTCGAAGGGTTCTTCCGCATGATGATTCAACCGGGCGCGGCAGAGGGCATCATGCTCTATTACCCGATCCTCGCGTTGATCGGTCTCGCGGCATCGTTCCTCTTGATCGACCACAAGGCTCAAATCGACGATAAGAATGTATACATGCGTAAAGGCGTCATCGAGACAGTCTTGATGCTCGTCATCTTGTTCGTGTCGTACGGCATCGCCGTGGCGGTTCAACCGATTATCGCGCTGCCGCAAATCTTCTTCGCCATGTTGCTTTCGTCAGCACTCGGTGCCATCTTCCACAACTGGACGTATGGACCGACCGTCCGTGCGCTTCTGTTCGCCGGAATCCCGGTCGTCTTGGCCGCCAACTTCATGGTCGGTGGCTCGCGAATCGGTGATGCGTTCGCCATCGAAGGCATGAACTCGATTCTCGTGTACGGTTTCTTCGGTCAGTTGTTCTGGATGTTCGGTGGGATTGCGCTCCTCATGTGGTTCGCCCGCACAGGACACATCCGCAACCTCGCACCAGGTATGGCCGGCTCGCTCTCGCACAGTGGTCTCACAGGCGCATGTACGGCCGGTGACTTCGGTCAAGTGGCCGCGAAACGTGCCCCAATCATGATCAACATCCCGTTCTTCGGTCACATCTTCGTGTTCTCGATTTTGGCAGTCAGTGCCGACAATGGGGCGCTCTGGATTTGGCCGACGGCGATCATCGTCTTGGTCGGTCTCACGTTGACGGCGCTCTCGCTCAAAAACTTGCGCGGTGCCAACGGCGAAGACTTCAAAGAAGTGAAGGCGCTCATGCAGTTCTCGTTCGGTTGGCAGATGATGGCGGTCTTCGGTGGACTCGTCCTTCTTACGTTCAGCACGATCGCGTTCGACTACACGACGATGGCTCAATCGTCAGCCATCTCGCACTTCGGTCTCTTCGCAGCCGTCCAAGGTGGCATGTTCGGGACGGAAGCGTCGCTTCTTATCCCGCTCATCTTCTCGATGCCGTTCCTCGTCCACCCGCTCGTGTTCTACATGTTCGGGAAGGCGCTCGATAACAACGGTGAAATGCCGCGCGTACCAGTTTACGCGATGGCGCTAATCGGTGTCGTTGGAGTCTCGTTCGCAGTTCTCGGCGTATAACAAACAGCCGCTTCTACCAATGCGTAGAAGCGGTTTTTTTTGTGCTTATTTTTCTGCGAACGGCCGCCACTTTGGGTCTTTGACGTCGTGCCCGTTCGGAGTCCGGACAAATTTGAGCGAACCTCGATCGCATGCGCCAAAATGAATGTAGTTCTGTTGCGCTTGTCGGAGCGACACCGTATTGGCACCACCCTCATAATCTGGATCGCTGAACTGAGCACCGTCGTCTTCCCAGAAACAGATGCCGCAAATGTCATACGTGCCGGGTGGTTCTTCGTTAAGTGTTTGATAGCCGCAACAAGGGCATGTGTATGTCATCGAACATCACCTCACTTTTCAGTATAGCGCACGCCGCATACAAAAAAACGGCCGACACGAGGTCGACCGCTTCAAGCTCACAACAACATGGATAACAGCGTCAAAATCGCCAATCCACCTTGTGTGAGGATGATCTTTTTGTTGCTCGTGATACTGCCGTACAACGCGACGAGCACGATATAGATGAGAAGCATCGTGACGATCTCAATCGACTGGCTGACGAACAGACCGTACAGCAAGCCGACGCCGATCAACCCGTTATAGACGCCTTGGTTCTTGAACAGCACCGATACGGAGTCGCGTGCGAGCTCTTGTTCCGTCATGTTGAAGACACGGGCCGTCGTTCTCGAACGCGTGGCAAACGTCTCTAAATACATAATGTAGAAGAACTCGATGGCGACGAGTGTTCCGAGGACGAGGGTGAGCCCGGACACGTTAGTTGGCCGTCGCGACTTCCGTCACATGGAGCACTGGTTTCGCCGTCACGTAGTTGCCTACGTTTTGGGCGAACGCGATGAGGTCCGGGTTTTGGTTGTGTTGTTCGACGGCCGCTTGGTCGGCCCAGTTCTCAATCATGACGAAGCGGTTCTCCGACGTCGTCGATTGGAACAGTTCATAGCTCAAGCAACCGGCTTCTTGTTTCGACGAGTCGATAAGCTTGTTGATGTCGGCCAAGAAGTTGTCAAACTCTGTTTCTTTCACGTCGAAAATGGCATTGATTAAGATCATGTGGGTATCCTCCGATTATTTGAATGATGTGATTTTTTCAGCGTCGAGACGTACCGATTGGTAGCCTTCTTCTGCAGCTTTACCGACCGAGAGGATCATGACCGGCACGTAACGGTCTTTATCTAAACCGAACGCTTCCGCGAGTTGGTCTTTCTCGAAACCGCCGATTGGGTTCGTGTCGTAACCGTGAGCGCGGGCGACGAGCATGAACTGCATCGCAGCGAGACTCGAGTCGATTTTGACGATGTCGTTCATCTCTTGTGTCGACAAGTTCTTGTAGTATGGGAGGATGGCAGCGAGCTGTTGGTCGCGCACTTCTTGAG
Source organism: Exiguobacterium sp. s141 (assembly GCF_018618085.1). Taxonomy (NCBI): domain Bacteria; kingdom Bacillati; phylum Bacillota; class Bacilli; order Caryophanales; genus Exiguobacterium; species Exiguobacterium sp. s141. Next base: position 177,863 of record NZ_JACSLJ010000002.1, read on the forward strand.
GCATTTTACCTTCCGCGACAGCTTGATCGTAAATCTCTTCACCGAGCTCGTAGCATTCCATGTCGCCGAAGATGAGGACCATCGCAGCCGACGTGTCGTTTTGACGGACGTTGAAGCGGATGAGCGGCTTGAGCGCTTCTTTCGCCTCTGGGCTCTCGACGACGACGAAGCGCCACGGTTGCATGTTGACTGAAGAAGGGGCTGTTGTCGCTTCCTCGATCATTTGAAGCATTTCAAGTTGTGAGATTTTGACGTTCTCGTCGTAGACGCGGATCGATTTGCGACCGAGCATCACGTCAGTGAATGTGTTGTTTTCGAATGTAGTTGCCATGGATATTACCTCTTTCTCTCTTGTTATAGTTGGTTAAGCTTTTGCAGCAGACTCGACAGCTGATTGATTTCTGACTCGGACAGCACTTTCGTGATCAAATGCTTGCTGCGGTCGTGGTCTTGTTCACAGCTCGTCAAGTCATGTTTGGCTTCGTCGGTCAAATGGACGAACACTTCACGATGGTTCGCGGTGTTCCGTTCCCGGCGGACGTAGCCTTTTTCTTCAAGGATCTTCAAATGGCGGGTGATGGCCGCATTGTCAATTTTCATCGCCTGCTGAATCTCGCTTTGCGAACAGACGCCCTTGTCATGCACAATCATGAGCATTTCGTAGCGGGTCAGGCTGAAGCCCGTCTCTTTCTCGAACGAGGTCGCGACGCGTTGGTCCGCCAGTTTGATTTGGTACAGCAGTCGGCTGATATCTCGTAATTCCATCTGTGGTGTCTCACCCCTCTCATTTGATAAGTCAATTGTTGACTCGTCAAATGTAAAACATTCACGCTGTGCTGTAAAGGAGATTGCTCACAAAAAAACCATCCGCTCGTGCGAATGGTGATCAGTCTTCATATTTGGTGCCATCGAAGTGGTAGTCATGGATGAACGTCGTCTCGTCGAAGCCATACAGTCGATCATGGCGATTCAAGTCCTCGATTGTCTGAATCTCATGCATCGCCGGTTCGCCGGGGAACGAGTCGTGTGAGACATTCATGTAGCGTTCTTTGAAGTCGTCATCCTCATACGGTGTCCCGTCGAATGAGAAATGAATCGAGTAGACGTCATCTTCCAAAGCTCGTATCACGCCGAGCATCCGTTGTTTCTGCGCATCGGTGTTGGACCACTTCTCGTGGAACATGATGGACACGTCCAAGAACTCTTTTGACTCGACGTCGAAGACGGACGTCGGGGTAGGGCGTACGGTCGTCGCAACATCCTCATCCACACCGGTCGGTACACTCGCGCGGACCGTTTCCGCCTCCGTCAACAAGTCGAGTTGCTCGAGACGCTCCTTGAACGTGTCTTCGGCTTCTTGCTGCCAGACATGTTCGAGCACGTTGTCATGGATCGTTTGATCAGTCTGATACGTCTCAGCCCAATAGTCACCTTCGAGTATCGGATCGGTCAGGGTGAATTCGGCCGCATAGCCGCCCATCTTCCAGTCGCGCTTGAGCGTGACCTCGACGTCTTCTCCATATGTATCTTCAATATAGGTCGCGTATCGTTCTTCCTCGTCTTGTTTTGCGTAAGTCGACCATGTCGTGCCAAGCGCGGTCACGGCGACAGCGGTTGCGACTAACCATCGTTTTCTCATTTCTGATTCACCTCTCTACCAATGTACCTGAAATGGAAGTGTACTACCTCGGTCCAAAGTCGTATTCAATTTATTCCCAAATGCCTGTAAACTGAAAGTGCCCTTTAAGAACTATTGTATTTACGTGTACTAATACATATAATACACTTATACCACGTACACAAGAGAGGGTGTGACCCATGTTATATAAAATTGATATGAAAAGCGCGGAACCTTTGTATGAACAAATCGTCAATCAGACGAAGGCACTCGTCATCCGCGGGATTTTACGGCCGGGCGACAAAGTCATGTCGGTGCGCGAACTTGCGACCGACCTCGTCATCAATCCGAACACGGTCAGTAAGGCGTATCAGGAACTCGAGCGGCTCGGATTGCTCGAGATGCACCGCGGGCGGGGGACGTTCGTCTCCGAGGACTGGATCGACCAGGACTCACCGCGCGCCCCAATTCTAGAGGCGATCAAGAAGCTCGCCATCGATTGCCATTACGCGAACATCGCGCTCACTGAAGCGCTGACGCTATTTGAGACAGAGTATAAGAAAGTAGGGGAGAACCATGCTGACAGTCCAGCAACTGAGTAAGAAAATCGATCGACAGCAAGTGCTAGATGATATCGATTTCACCGTCGGCGCAGGAGAAATCATCGCCCTCGTCGGACGGAACGGGGCCGGCAAGACGACGCTCCTCCGGACGATGGTCGGCATCATCCGACCGGACACGGGCGACGTCCGCTACGGTCCATCGAGCATCTTTGAAAAAGCAGAGTTAAAGCGTGACGTCATCTTCGTCCCAGATTCGGCCGACGCGCTTAAGCATTACACAGTCAACGAGGCGGCAGCGCTCTACGAATCGATTTATCCGACGTTCAACCGTTCAACCTTTAGAGAGACGCTCACACGATATAACATCGACAACAAGAAGATTCGCCAGCTCTCGAAAGGGCAGAAGGCGATGGTGACGCTGTCGCTCGCGTTCGCCGTCCAAGCAAAATATTATCTGCTCGATGAACCGACGGACGGACTCGACGTCGTCGCCAAATCCGACGTCTTGAAGCTGATGATCGCCCAAGTCGAGGCACGCAACTGTTCGATTATCGTCTCGAGCCATCAGTTGCATGAGCTCGAACGAATCGCCGACCGCATCATCATGATCGAGAAAGGACGCGTCAAAGCGATCATGTCGCTCGAGGAGGCGCGAGAGACGAGCGTCAAACTGCAAGTCGTCTTCAACGATCAAGTACCGGTCGAGCTGCTTGAGCGCAAGGACATCGAAATCATCAATGTGACCGGACGCGTCGCCTTGTTCATGGCGAAAGAACGGACGAAAGAACTCGATACGTTCGTCGATGCACACGACCCGATGCTCGTCGAAGAAATCCCAATGTCGCTCGAAGACATTTTCCGGGTCCAATTAGGAGGTGAGGCAAGTGTCTTTTAAAATCTTATTAAAGAAAGATTGGAAACAAGTATCGATTTTATGGCTGTTGCTCGTTTTTCTCGGAGTGATTGCCTTCACGGTACCAGTTTGGTCACAGATGCAATACTTTGACCAGGAACTTCGTAACATTCAAGAAAATCCAGGTGAATATGCCGATTGGATCGATGGGGATTCGTCTGATTTGTCCGTCCAAGACTTTTTTAACGAAAATAATGGAACAGGCTATTGGATTGGTGACTTACAATCGCTCATTCCTATGGGTGGGGTATTGTTTTTATTCGTTATTTTTGGTGCTCTCATGGCATCCGTCTTGATTGGTGCAGAACGGAACAGTCAAATGTCCGATTTCACGATGTCTCTCCCGTTCACAAGGAACCAGCTTTACATATCGAAATGGTTAATTGGGACGGTAGGGATTATTGTGTCGTCTGTGCTCGGTGGGACGCTCATGATAATGATGATTCGCTTCTCGGACTACGCTTTTTTGATGGAAGGAAGCACGAATCGAGTCATCGCGCTCGTCGTGCTTATGATGCTTAGTGGTATCTCTTTCTTCTCAGCTGCTCTATGGATGGGATCGTTCGGAGGAGAATCGATTTCTCAAGTAATTTGGACGTTCATTGCGTTAATCTTCCCAATTGGTTTGATTGCGCTCGTACAAGGATCCGTCTATGCGTTCTCGCAACAGTATGATTCTAGGTATGCATTCTTCGACGATTTATTCCAGAGTACGTTCTTACGTGTTTTATCGCCATTCTCGAACTTGGCAAACGTAGACATGTATCAATACTTTACGAACCAAGCTGAATGGCAGAAATTCTTAGCAATTGCGCCATGGAGCGCACTAGCTTTCATCGCATTATCATTCGGGCTGGGCATTTGGATGTTCAACCGAGCACCGCAAGAAAACAACGGACGATTTTTTATGTTCTCGAATTGGCTATGGCTGATCCACATCATCATGGTTCTCTGTTTCGCCATGTTAGGAGGAATCATTCTCTCAGCATTCTCGATGCAGTCAGGTTTTGCACTATACATCGTCGGCTTCCTAATTGGCGGCTTCATCGCCCACTTGCTTGCGAAACGTCTGCTCTATCGCTTGAACTTGAAACTAAAATCTTGATAGGAGGATTCTCATGAAACGGCTCATTCTGCTCGTCGTCTTGCTCATCGTGCTCGCTGGATGCGGGGACACCGAACGATCGAACGCTTTCCAATACAAAGGGTCTTACGTCGGGGACAACAGCGCCGTCGCCGGCATCGCCCAGACGTTGCCGATGCACGACTGCTACAAGTCGATCGAGCTGCAGACGAAAAAACGTCCTTACGGGCTGACGATTCGTTACAGTGATCCTGAGATTGAACGGATCGAACAGGAGCGGCTCGCGATTCGGAATGCGGCGACGTACTTCACACTCGTGCAAAATACGGAGATTGTCCGCTTCGCTTTCCCGAACCGGACATATTCGTTCTCGCGTCCGGAGATGGAGGCGTGGCTCGACATCGACTTCTCGACGATCAAGTGGGAAAAAGAGTTAAAGGATCACTTAGACGAGAAAATCAGCAACCAAGAGCAGACCGAAGCCTATTTCAAGAGAATCTGAACGTGTGCGGAAACTTTCATCCGCACACGTTTTTTCGATATTTTCTGAAAATTATCGGGTAAAGGGTAGATGAAAGCGTTTTCTTGGCATTATAATAGAGTTAACTGAATGACTATTCATTCCAAGGAGGAGAATCAATGAACAAACCGTGGTTGCAAGATTATCCAGTTGACATGCCAGAAACGATTGATTACGAGGTGAAGCCGCTCTATGAGGCGCTATCCCGGGCCGCTTCCGATTATCCGGACCGGACCGCCGTCTCTTTCATCGGCAAAGAGTTGACGTTCGCCGAGGTCGATGACGCGGCGAAGCGACTCGCGACGATGCTCCAATCGAAAGGCCTGCAAAAAGGGGACCGCGTCAGCCTGATGCTCCCGAACTGTCCGCAATACGTCATTTCATTCTACGCCGTCTTGTACGCTGGTGGAACGGTCGTCCAGACGAACCCGCTCTACACCGAGCATGAGCTCGAGAATTTGATCACCGACTCAGGTGCGAACATCCTCATCACGCTCGACCTCCTCTATCCGAAATCGCTTCGTGTGAAACAGAAGACGGACATTAAGACGATCATCACGACGAGCATCGCCGACTATCTTCCGTTCCCGAAGAACAAGCTGTACCCGATCAAAGTGAAACGTGAGAACAACATCGTCATCGACACGACAGGTTCGGTCGCATTCAAAGACTATAAGAACTTCGGGCCGATCACCCCGATCGCAATCGATCCGAAAGCGGATGTCGCTGTCTTGCAATATACGGGCGGGACAACGGGGTTGCCAAAAGGCGTCATGCTGTCCCACTTCAACTTGACGGCGAACGTCGACCAAATCTCGAACTTCTTCTATAGATATAGCCGAGGCGACCTAAAGCGTGTCTTGAGCGTCGTCCCGTTCTTCCACGTCTACGGGATGACATGCTGTCTGAACTTCGGGATGGCGAACGGATATGAGCTCGTCCTCGTCCCGCGCTTTGACGTCACCGACGTCTTGAAGACGATCCACAAGAAGAAGCCACACTTCTTCCCAGGTGCACCGACGATGTATGTCGGCATCCTCAACGACCCGAAATCGAAGAAATATGACCTGTCGTCAATCGAGGCGTGTATCTCCGGGTCGGCGCCGCTCCCGGTCGAAGTGCAGGAGCAGTTCGAGAGCATCACGGGCGGTCGCATCGTCGAAGGGTACGGGTTATCGGAGACGTCACCGGTCACGCACGCGAACTTCTTATGGGATAAACGGATCGTCGGCTCAATCGGGGTGCCGTTGTCGGACACTTCTGCTAAGATTGTAAAGGCAGACGGAGAGACGCTGGCCGATATCGGCGAGATTGGGGAAATCATGCTGCACGGCCCGCAAGTGATGAAAGGGTACTGGCAGAAGCCGGAAGACACGGCGGCCGTCTTGAAAGACGGCTGGCTCGCGACGGGTGACCTCGGCTATATGGGCGAGGACGGCTTCTTCTATATCGTCGACCGGAAGAAAGATATGATTATCGCCGGTGGCTTCAACGTCTATCCGCGTGAAATCGAAGAAGTGCTTTACGAACATCCGGCCGTCAAGGAAGCGGTCTGTATCGGCGTGCCGGATCCGTATCGCGGCGAGACAGTCAAGGCGTTCATCGTGATGCGGGACGGGGCCAGCGTGACGGAAGAAGAGCTTGACAAGCACTGCCGCGAGAAGCTTGCCGCGTATAAAGTGCCGAAGTTATATGAGTTCCGGGAAGAGTTGCCGAAGACGTTCGTCGGTAAGATTTTGCGCCGCATCCTCGTCGACGAAGAGAAGGCGAAACAAGTAAAACAAAGCAGTTGACACAACGGTGTCACATGATAGAATAATAAATGAATGAACCATCATTCATTTTTATGCAGCGGTAAGGAGCTTGGGTGTTTATGACAAAGAATGGATCAAAAAGTGACCGCATTATCGATGCGGCAGTGAAAGTGATTGCGGACCATGGCTATCACGGTGCAAAGGTGACGGCCATCGCCAAAGAAGCGGGCGTCGCCGACGGAACGATTTATCTGTACTTCAAAAACAAGGAACATCTGTTGATTGAATTGTTCCAGACGAAGATGGGCCTGTTCATCGACTACTCGAAACAACAGATCGAGCGGGAGACGACGGCCGGCGACAAGCTGTATCAGTTGATTGAGTCGCATTTGAAACAACTATCGGCCGATTACGACCTCGCCGTCGTGACGCAAATCGAGCTCCGGCAGTCGAATTTGGCGCTCCGCCAAAAGATTAGCGAAGTACTCAAACCGTACTTGAACTTAATTGACACGGTCGTACAACACGGGATCGACACCGGCGAATTCGATCGCGAACTCGACTATCGCCTGGCTCGCCAGATGATTTTCGGCACGATCGATGAAGTGGTCACGAGTTGGATGGCGAGCGGCTTCAAGTATGATTTGATGTCGACGCTACCGAAAGTACACCATATGTTAAAAAAAGGGCTTGCTTAACCGTAAGCCCTCTCGCTAGCTCAAAAAATGAACGCTGATTCATGAATGATGGTGCGAACAACTTATAAGGGGGAACTACGATGAATATTTTTGTGTTGCTGAAGCGTACGTTCGATACAGAGGAAGCGATTCAGCTCGAGAATGGGGAAATTCAAGAAGACGGCGCTGAGTTCATCATCAACCCGTATGACGAATATGCGGTCGAAGAAGCCATCCGTAAACGTGACGATCTCGGGGGAGAAGTCACGGTCGTGACGGTCGGACCAGAAGACGCGGACAAAGAACTTCGGACGGCGCTCGCGATGGGTGCGGACAAAGCGGTCCGCATCTCAATCGAGGATGACGTCGAGGACGCAGACCATGTGACGATTTCGAAAGTGCTCGCCACGTACTTGAAAGAGCAAGCGCCAGATCTCATCTTCGCAGGGAACGTCGCCATTGACGGCGGTAGCGGCCAAGTCGCACCACGTGTCGCTGAACTGTTGGACATGAACTACGTGACGACGATCACGAAACTCGATATCGACGGCGCGACAGCGACGGTCACACGCGACGTCGAAGGGGACACTGAAGTGATCGAAGTGGCGCTCCCGCTCCTCGTGACAGCGCAGCAAGGATTGAACGAACCGCGTTACCCGAGCCTTCCAGGCATCATGAAGGCGAAGAAGAAGCCACTCGAAGAACTCGAACTGTCGGACATCGACCTCGATGAAGACGAGATCGAAGCGAAAATCGAGACGATCGAACGTTTCTTGCCAGAAGAGAAGAAAGCTGGGCGCATCCTTGAAGGGGATACGTCGTCACAAGTGAGCGAGCTCGTTCAATTACTTCGCACGGAAGCCAAAGTCATTTAAGGGGGACACATAGATGAAAGCTCTAGTACTCGCAGAAGCGCGTGAAGGCGCGTTACGGAACGTATCATTTGAAGCAATCGCCGCAGCGAAGCAATTGACGGACGACGTGACGGCGGTCGTCATCGGGGATGATGTCAAAGCACTCGCCAATGAACTCGGGGAATACGGCGCGGGACGCGTCCTCGTCATCGAAGACGAGCGTCTCAAACACTATACGCCAGACGGTTACGGACAAGTGCTCCGCCAAGTCATCGACCAGGAGTCGCCGGACATGATCGTCCTCGGTCATACCGCACTCGGAAAAGATATCGCACCGAAACTTGCGGCTCGTCTGGACGCCGGCCTCATCAGTGACGTCGTCTCGATTGAAGGATCTGGCAAAGACGCCGAGTTCGTCCGCCCGATCTATTCAGGGAAAGCGTTCGAGAAAGTGAAATTCAAAGACTCGGTCATGTTCTTCACGATCCGTCCGAACAACATCGACGCTCTTCCGCGTACGGCTGGAGCGAGTGTGTCGGTCGAGACACCGAGCGTTGAGCTCAAGGACCTCGCCATGATCGTCAAAGAAGTCGTCCGCAAGGCGACGGGGAAAGTCGATTTGACGGAAGCGAAAGTCATCGTCGCCGGTGGGCGCGGCGTCAAGAGCGAGGACGGCTTCAAGCCGCTCGAAGAGCTCGCGGAATTGCTCGGCGGGGCCGTCGGTGCTTCACGTGGAGCATGTGACGCCGACTACTGTGACTACGCGCTACAAATCGGGCAGACCGGGAAAGTCGTCACGCCGGACTTGTATATCGCCTGCGGCATCTCTGGGGCGATCCAACACTTGGCCGGGATGAGCAACGCCAAAGTCATCGTCGCCATCAACAAAGACCCGGAAGCGAACATCTTCACCGTGGCCGACTACGGCATTGTCGGTGACTTGTTCGACGTCGTCCCGCTCTTGACGGAAGAGTTCCGCAAACACCTCGTCAATAGCTGATATGCAGAATGTTTGGGGAAACGTACCCTCCGTGGTATACTCTGAACATGAAATGCATGAGAGTTCTTAATCGGCTCTCACATCTTACTGGGGAGGTATTTACCAAATGGCTATTAAACACGCAACGACTCAAACATTCGAACAAGAAGTAAAAGAGGGCGTCGTCCTCGTCGATTTCTGGGCAGCTTGGTGTGGACCGTGCCGCATGATCGCACCGGTACTCGAAGAGCTTGACCAAGAGATGGGCGACCAAGTCCAAATCGTTAAACTCGACGTTGACGAGAACCCAGAAGTAGCGGGCGCTTTCCAAATTCAAAGTATCCCAACACTTATGATGTTCAAAGACGGACAACCTGTTTCGAAAACAATGGGCTTCCAACCAAAAGAAGCACTCAAAGAGTTTATCGCAACAGCACAATAATCACGTACAGCCGACCGGGGAACTAGTCGGCTGTTTTTTGTTGGGCTCGTTAGGGAAGAAGGAGTTTAGTCGTTTCGCATGGAATAACAACGGTTAAGGTTCAGTACGGATTTAGCGGGGAATCCGGAAAAATCACTATCTGAAAACGGATACATACGACGCTTGATCAGATTTTTTTTCGTCGCTTTTTGTCGACTATCTTCATATTTAACAGTTCGGGAATTTTTGAGGAGACTGGAAAATGCGGCAAGGTTTTATCATGGAAACAGACTGAAAATTTACGCTATACTCATGAGGAAGACATGATGGCGTCAAGTGACCTTAATAATTGGCCCATCGTTTGTAAGACTCTGTTCGAAGGAGGAATTTTCTTGTCGGTGTTACATTTAGCTATCTTATTGCCGCTTCTCGCGGCACCGTTCATCCCGTTCTTGTTCCGGGCGCTGAAGCGAATCCATACGGGTTGGTTCGTGTTAATCGTTCCGGTCGTCCTGTTCGTGTACTTCTTCCGCTTCATCGGAATCACGAGCGCAGGGGACGTCGTGACGGAGACGGTCGAATGGATGCCATCGCTCGGCATCAACTTCACGGCCTACGTGGACGGGCTCGGATTATTGTTTGCCCTCCTCATTACAGGGATTGGAGCGCTCGTCGTCCTCTATTCGATTTACTATTTGAATAAAGACAAAGAGTCGCTCGGTCATTTTTATGTGTACCTGCTCTTGTTCATGGGTGCGATGCTCGGTGTCGTCCTCTCGGATAACATGGTCGTCATGTACATGTTCTGGGAACTCACATCGATTTCGTCGTTCCTGTTGATCGGGTATTGGTACGAGAAAGAACGCTCACGCTACGGGGCACGTAAGTCGATGCTCATCACCGTGTTCGGGGGCTTGTCGATGCTAGGGGGGATTGTGATCCTCGAGTCGATCGTCGGCTCATTCAGCATCCGCGACATGGTCGCCAATCAGGCACTCATCGCCGACAGCCCGTTCTTTATCGCGGCGATGATTCTCATCTTGCTCGGCGCCTTCACGAAGTCAGCGCAATTCCCATTCCACATCTGGTTGCCGGATGCGATGGAGGCACCGACCCCGGTCAGTGCGTACCTCCACTCGGCGACGATGGTCAAGGCCGGTCTCTATCTCGTCGCACGGATGAGTCCGGTGTTCCAAGAGTCGTCACTCTGGCTATGGATTATTGCCTCGGTCGGGACGTTCACGCTCTTCTGGGGTTCGTTCAACGCGGTCAAACAGACCGATTTGAAGGGGATTCTTGCCTTCTCGACGGTCAGTCAGCTCGGTCTCATCATGTCGCTTCTCGGCCTCGGGGCCGCGGCGCTACATTATGACGGCATGGATGACAACATCTATATGGTCGCAACGATCGCGGCAATCTTCCACTTGATCAACCATGCGACGTTCAAAGGGTCGCTGTTCATGATGGTCGGGATCGTCGACCACGAGACGGGGACGCGTGACATCCGTAAGCTCGGCGGTCTGATGACCGTCATGCCGATCACGTTCACGATTGCCGTCATCGGCTCGTTGTCGATGGCAGGATTGCCGCCGTTCAACGGCTTCCTCAGTAAAGAGATGTTCTTGAAGGCAACCACGAAAGTGTTCTCGATGGACTTCTTCGCGCTCGATACGATCGGCATCTTGATCCCGGTCGTCGCGTTCATCGCGAGCGTGTTCACATTCATCTACAGCTTGATTATCTTCACCCGGACGTTCATGGGCAAAGCCCAGTTCGACCGGTTACCGAAACAGCCGCACGAGGCACCGATCGGGATGCTCATCTCGCCAGCGATTCTCGCTATCCTCGTCGTCGTTCTCGGTTTCGTACCGAACGTGTTGTCGAACTCGCTCATCAAGCCGGCCGTCGAGTCGATCTATCCGACGCTCGTCGCGAGCGGGCAGGACGTGAAAGTCGACATCTACTTCTGGCATGGCATCACACCTGAGTTGCTTATGACGATCGGTATCGTCCTGCTCGGGACGCTCATGTTCTTCACGATCAACAAGTGGATGGGCATCTACAACCATATCCCGCATCGCTTGACGCTCAATGGCATGTACGACGGGACGCTCGTCTGGTCGAACAAGGCGGCGTATCGCTTTAAAGACAACTATATGACGGGCTTCATCCGCTCGTATTTGGTGTACATCTTCTTGTTCTTGTCAGGCATGATGTTGTTCTCGATGTATCGCTTCGACTTATTCGACTTCTCGTTCGGCGAGATGGAACCTGTCGCACCGTATGAATACGTCCTCGGGGCGGTCGTCATCTTGGCATCGCTCGCGATTCTGTTCATGCGTTCGCGTCTGCCGTCGATCATCTTGCTCGGTGTCGTCGGGTATTCGGTCGCGTTGTTCTTCGTCTTTTTCAATGCACCGGACCTCGCGTTGACGCAGCTCGTCATCGAGACGGTATCGGTCGCGTTGTTCTTGCTCGTCTTCTACCATATGCCGGAGATCAGCAAGAAAGAAGTGCGTGTTAAGTTTAAAATCGAGAATGCGATTGTCTCGATTTTCGTCGGGGTGACGGTGACGCTCCTCAGCTTCATGGCGCTATCGAACCGTTCCCTGTCGTCGATCTCCGAGTATTATAAAGAAAACGTCTATGATTTGGCAGCCGGGAAAAACATGGTCAACGTCGTCCTTGTTGACTTCCGTGGCTTTGATACGTTGTTCGAGATCGTCGTCCTTGCCATCGCGGCCATCGGGATTTACACGATGATCAAATTCAGAACGACAGAACGTACGAAAGGAGCACGTGAACATGAACCGAAAAAATGATCAAGTCAATGACGTCATCTTACAGACGGCCGCGGTGATCATCTTTTTCATCATCATCGTGTTCTCGATTAACCTCTTCTTCGCCGGGCACTACTCGCCGGGCGGAGGGTTCATCGGTGGTTTGATGACGGCCGCGGCGCTCGTGTTGCTGTTGCTCGCCTTCGATTCGAAGACGCTCGCTGACGTGCTCCCGTTCGATTATCGCAAGATGACGGCGCTCGGTCTCGCCATCGCGTTACTGACGTCGCTGCACAGCATCTTTTGGGACCGTCCGTTCCTGACGCACGCCTATGACAAATTCGATTTGCCGCTCTTGGGCGAACAGACGCTTCACACGGCGATCGCCTTTGACCTTGGCGTTTACCTTGTGGTCATCGGTGTGACGATGACGATCATTCAAACGATTGGAGAGAGTGAATAATGGAAATCTTCGTTAGCATCATCATCGGTGTCCTGACGATGAGCGCGGTCTATATGATTCTCTCAAAGAGTTTGTTGCGCATCATCATCGGCACCGGGTTGCTCAGCCACGCTGCCCACTTGCTCGTCTTGACGATGGGTGGACTGAAAACCGGAGCGGCACCCGTCCTCGTCGATGGGGTCACGGAATATACTGACCCGCTCCCGCAAGCGCTCGTCTTGACGGCGATCGTTATCAGCTTCGGGGTGACCGCGTTCTTCCTCGTGCTCGCGTATCGGGCTTACCAGGAACTGAACACGGATAATATTGAGGAAATGAAAGGAACGGAATCGAATGATTAACTTACCGATCTTTCCGATTGTCATCCCGGCGCTTGCGGCCATCTTTCTTCTCTTCGCACCGAAGCAAGTTCGTCTGCAACGCGGAGTGGCACTCGGGGCTTTACTTGTAACGTTTGCAGTGACGGTGCTGCTCATCTTCACCGTGTCTCAAGACGGCATTATGACCGTCAACTTAGGGAACTGGCCGGCACCGTTCGGCATCACGCTCGTCTCGGACATGCTGTCGGCACTACTCGTCGCCACGTCGACGTTGCTCGTCTTTTTCATCGTCTGGTTTGCGACCCATTACTTCTCAGACGCCTATGAATCGAACTACGTCTACGTCGCGATGCTGTTCCTCCTCGTCGGGGTGAACGGTGCCTTCACGACAGGCGATATTTTCAACTTGTTCGTCTTCTTTGAAGTCTTCCTCATCTCGTCGTACGTATTGATCGTGCTCGGCGGGAAGGGCGTCCAGTTACGCGAGTCGATCAAGTATTTGCTCGTGAACGTCATCGCCTCGGCGCTGTTCGTCATGGCCGTCGCGCTTCTTTACGGGACGGTCGGTACGCTCAGTTTGGCGGACCTCGCGCAAAAGATTCCGCTCGTGGAGAATCAAAGCGTCATCACCGTCATCGGTGTGTTCTTCGTCATCGTCTTCGGCTTGAAAGGGGCACTCGTGCCGCTTCATTACTGGCTCCCGGGCTCGTATGTCGTGGCGCCGACACCGATTCTCGCCATGTTCGGGGCGCTGTTGACGAAAGTCGGCGTCTACTCGATCTTGCGGACGTATACGCTCCTGTTTGATGGTGGAAGTGCGTTCATGCAGAACTTCTTGATTATCCTTGCCGTGTTGACGATCGTCATCGGGATGATCGGGGCGATCGCCTATAACGACGTCAAGTTGATCATCATCTACAACATCATGATCGCCGTCGGCGTCATCTTGTACGGAATCGCACTCAACACGCAGACGTCGCTCGAAGGGGCGCTCTACTATTTGATTCATGACATGTTGATCAAGGCCGCCTTGTTCATGCTCGTCGGGATGATGATCGGCATCACCAAGTCCGGTCAACTGCGCGACATGGGCGGTTTGATCACCCGCTTCCCATTGTTCGGTTGGACGTTCTTCATCGCAGCGTTGTCGCTCGCCGGGATTCCGCCGCTCAGCGGATTCTTCGGGAAACTTTTGATCGTTCAAGGCGGGGTCGGGGAAGGCAGCCTGTTCGGGCCGCTCCTCATCTTGCTGTCGAGTCTGTTCGTCCTCTTCTCGGTCATCAAAATCTTCTTGTACGGATTTTGGGGAGAAGAGAAACGAGTCTATGACGGTCCGCTCGTGCCGTATATGAACCGCCTCATCGTGCCGACGTTCTTGCTCGTCGCCGTCGCCGTCGCCTACGGGTTTGGTGCCGAAGCGATGCATCCGTTCATTACCCAGGCAATCGAACCGCTCGTGCAACCCGAAATCTATATCGATGCCGTGATTAAGGAGTGATTTAGAGATGGCTTACCAACTACTCATCAACTTTTTCCTGGCGTTCATTTGGATGTTCTTCACGGGTACGTTCACGACGAGCGGATTCATCATCGGTTACTTGCTCGGGTTACTCGTCATCTTCATGATGCGCCGCTTCTTCAAAAACACGGACTTTTATTTCACCCGTGTCTTGAAACTGTTTAAACTGTTCTTGATTTTCTGTCGCGAACTCGTCGTAGCCAACATCGAAGTGCTCCGGCTCGTCTTGAGCCCGAAACTAAAAATCCAACCGGGCATCTTCCGGTATCACACCGAACTCGATGCCGGTTGGAAAGTGAGTTGGCTATCGATGCTCATCACGCTGACACCAGGTACGCTTGTCGTCCAAGTGTCAGACGACAATAAGACGCTCTACATCCATGCGCTCCATATGCCGGATAAAGAGTCGCTCAAACAAGACATTTACGATAACTTTGAGTCGAACATCAAGGAGGCGACCAGCTAATGTTAAATATTATTATTTACGTCGCCCTCGCCATCCTCGTGCTCGCCATGCTCGGTATGCTGTACCGGGTCGTCAAAGGGCCGACGACAGCGGACCGAGTCATCGCCCTCGACTCGATCGGCATCGGGTTGATCTCGGTCGTGTCGTTGTTATCAATTTTGCTCGATACGACGATGTTCTTCGAGGTCATCCTCTTGCTCGGGATTTTAGCCTTTATCGGAACGGTGGCGTTCTCGAAATTCCTCGAGAAGGGAGAGATCATCCAACATGACCGCAACAATGATTTATGACATCTTGACCGGTGTCTTCACGATCATCGGGGTGTTCTTCACCGTCGTCGCGGCGATCGGTCTGATCCGGCTCCCGGACATCTATTCCCGCGCCCATGCGGCCTCGAAGAGTGCGACGCTCGGCGTCATGTTCGTCCTGTTCGCGGCGCTCTTGCACGTCTGGGTCGACCAGCGCATCTTTGACGCACGGCTTCTGCTCGGACTGTTCTTCGTCTTATTGACGGCGCCGGTCGGCAGTCACTTGGTGGCCCGCGCGGCCCATTCTCAAGGTGTCCCGCTTTGGAAGAAATCGCTCCAAGATGCACTTCGAGAAGATAAGGACAAAGGAATCGAATGACGAAAGGCTCTTCCATCGCACGATGGAAGAGCCTTTTTTAGATGATGTACGAGATATCGGACGCGGACGTCGGATACGCGAACTCCAAGTGTTTGACGTGTTGATGGGTCATATTGTTTTGTATAATAAACGAGAACAGGTTGATCAGTTCCGGCGCGTGTTGCCCAATCAAGTGGGCGCCGAGCACATGACCGTCCTTGCTTAACAATATGCGGGAGAACGCCGTCGTGTCGTTGATCCGCTCATACGTGAGGAAATGGGACAAGTCGTTGTCTTTACATTCATAGTCGATGCCGCGCGCTTTCACCTCCTCGACCGTCAGCCCGACCTTGGCGATCGGTGGTGTCGTGAAGACGACCGTCGGGGCGGGACGCTCGGGGAGCGGACGCGTGTTGTTGCGGAGCAGGTTGAGCGCGGCGATGCGTCCTTCCTGCCCCGCAAACGGGGTGAGGGCCGGGTTGCGGCTCTTGGCGACGTCCCCGGCTGCATATACGTTCGCATTCGTCGTCTGCAGGAACTCATTGACGAGGACGCCGCCGTGGTCGGACTCGATACCGGCTGCGTCCAAACGGAGCCGTTCGATGCTCGGAATTCGCCCGGTGGCGTTAAGGACGACGCCTTCGAGGGTAGAGTCATTTGATAACGTCAGCACGTCCCCATCCATCCGGACGGGCTCGATGCCGTAACGGACATCGATGCCGATCCGAATCGTCTCATCGACGAGACGTTTGACGACTTTGCGATCGAATTGTTTAAGTGCCCGCGATCGGATGAGGAGGGTCACCTCGCTCCCGAAGCGGCGGAGGATATGAGCGAACTCGAACGCGATATAGCCGGCCCCAATGATGATGACGTGTTTTGGCAAGTCGTCGAGGTCGAAAACGTCGTCGCTCGTGATGGCCAAGTCGCCACCCGGGATGTCGAGCGGTCGCGGAATGAGGCCTGAAGCGATTAAAAACTGATGCGCCGAGATTTCATGCCCATCAATGACAATCGAGTCTTCATCGATGAAATGGGGTTCGCCTTCGAACAAGTCGATGTCGTGCTCTTTCCAATGATGCATCTTCGTCGTCGGGATGGCGAAACGATACTCGTCGATACGCCGTTTAAAGGCGTGCCAATCGAGCGTGAGCTCGCCGTGGACACCGAGTGATTTCATCCGTTCCGTACGGGCAATGAGCTCTGCTCCTTCCGCGAGCATCTTTTTCGGGTCACATCCGCGTTGCGGACACGTCCCGCCGAACGTCCAATTCTCGACGATGGCAATTTGTTTACCGGCGTCGCATAATACGTTAGCGGCTTGGCTCGCTGCCGAGCCGCTGCCGATGATGATGACATCGTACCGTTTCATAACAAAACCCTCCCTCTGAGACTTCATCAAAATTTTTCCCGTCTGGAAGGAACTTAAACTGAGGTGATTGAATTTGAGTCATTCTGACCACATTAAACATAAATTGGCGCTCCTCCCGGACGAGCCCGGCTGTTACTTGCATAAGAACGAGTACGGCGAGATCATTTACGTCGGGAAAGCGAAAAATCTGAAAAACCGGGTCCGGTCTTATTTTACCGGGGCGCATGACATCAAGACGATGCGCCTCGTCGCTGAGATTCGCGACTTTGAGTATATCGTCACGGCGAGCGAACTCGAGGCGCTTCTGCTCGAGATGACGCTCATCAAAAAGCATGACCCGAAATACAACATCCGTCTCAAAGACGACAAGTCGTACCCGTACATCAAGATCACGAACGAGCCGTACCCGAGGTTACTCACGACGCGGAAGCTGAAGCGGGACGGCGGCTTCTATTTCGGCCCGTACCCGAACGCCTATGCCGCCAACGAGACGAAGCGGTTGCTCGATAAACTGTATCCGCTCCGGAAATGCCAACCGATGCCGCGCAAGCTCTGTCTGTATTACCATATCGGGCAGTGCCTCGGACCTTGCGAGCTCGCCGTCGACACGGACGAGCAAAAAGAGATCGTCCATGAAATTCGCCGCTTCCTGAACGGGGAGACGAGCGAAACGCTCGCCAAGCTCCAAGTCGACATGGGACGAGCGGCCGAAGACATGCAATTCGAACGAGCTGCTGAGCTCCGTGACCAAATCCGGGCCGTCGAGTCGATTATGAACAAACAGAACATGATCACGGCCGACCCGACAGCACGCGATGTCTTCGGCTATACGCTCGACCGCGGCTGGATGTGCGTCCAAGTGTTCTATATGCGGGGCGGCAAGATGATCGAGCGCGACGTATCACTGTTCCCGCTCCACGGCGAGCCGTCCGAGGAGCTCGAGAGTTTCATCGTCCAGTTCTACGAGCAGAACGTATTGCCGAAGGAAGTGCTCGTCCCCGAGATCGTCCGCATCGATTTATTGAACGAGGCGATCGGGACGAAAGTGATGCAACCGAAGCGCGGCGCGAAGCGACAGCTGCTCGACTTGGCGACGAAAAATGCGGGCATCGCCTTGAACGAGAAGTTCGAGTTGCTCGCCCGCGACGAAGAGCGGACACTCCTCGCCATGCGTGAACTCGGTGAGGCGATCGGCATCCCGAACTTGTCGCGCGTCGACATCATCGACAACGCGAACATCCAAGGGGCGGACGCCGTCTCGGCACTCGTCGTCTTCGAAGACGGGAAGCCGCTCAAGAAGGAATACCGGAAATACAAGATTCGTACCGTCCAAGGACCGGACGACTACGAGACGATGCGAGAGGTCGTCCGTCGTCGGTTCCGTCGCCTGTTGACGGAAGAGAAGCGTCTACCGGACTTGCTGTTGATTGACGGGGGCATCGGGCAATTGAACGCCGCCCTCGACGTCCTGCAGAACGAGTTCGGGCTCGACTTGCCGGTCGGGTCGCTCAAAAAAGATGACCGTCACCGGACGAGCCAACTCTTGTTCGGGGAAGGCGGCGGGGTCGTCGAACTGAATTCGCGCTCGAGCGCGTTCTATTTGCTCCAACGTATGCAAGACGAGGTCCACCGCTTCGCCATCACGTTCCACCGCAGTTTGCGGACGAAGAAGATGACGAAGTCGGTGCTCGATGATATCCCGGGCGTCGGGCCGAAGCGGCGTCAGCAGTTGATCCGCCATTTCGGCTCGATGAAACAAATCCGCCTCGCCTCGCTCGAACAGTTGAAGGAAGCAGGCCTGCCCGAGAAGTTGGCCGAGACCGTTTTGCAATACGTTCATGAGGAGACGGACGAATGAGTCGAGGGGCATCCTCCGAGATGCCTGCCATCATCCGTCCGGTCGTCGAGGCGTTCATCGAGCGGGTCGACGGTGTGCTCCCATCGCTTGAGCACCTCTATTTGCATGGGTCGGCCGCGATGGGAGGGTTTCATCCGGATCATAGCGACCTTGATTTTCTGATTGTCACGAGTCGTCCGCTAACGCTTGAAACAAAGGTGGGACTGACACGTCTCTGTCTTGAGTCATCGAACGAACCCTATCCGATTGAGTTGAGTGTCCTTACAGTGGGTGACCTGACAGCTTGGAGGCACCCGAGTCCATTTGATTTTCACTACAGCGAGGGTTGGCGTTCGCGTTTCGAATCGGCGCTTCAAACGGGGGAAATAGCGACCATACAATCCGGAATGACCGATCCCGACTTGGCCGCCCATATAAAAATCACTAGCGAGCGAGGCATCGTGCTCTACGGTCGTCCGCTCAAGGACGTAATCATCGGCTTCAATGAAGTCGACTATCGAGATGCCATCCTGTTTGATGCGCGAGACTGTCTCGATTCGATCCACGACACGCCGATGTATAGTGTGCTCAATCTGACGCGTGTCCTGGCGTATTGTTCCGACGACCTCGTCTTATCGAAACAGGAGGCGTTTGAGTGGTCGACAGCGAAAGGCTTCTCGACCGATGTGTTACCGACAATCGAGAAAGCGGCAGCGGCTTACGCCGGGAATGATGTAAGCTTCATAGCAGATGAACTGAATGTCTTCCGAGACTTCGCCCGGGACCACCTTCAACACATATAAAAAGAGCCGATGCGGTCAGTTCGCATCGGCTCTTCGTCATTCATACGTATCTTTTCGGTCTAGTTGGACGGTGATTTGGACGGCCTGGCGCGCCACATCGGCGTAGCCCTCGGCGACGCATTGGAAACGACCGGCAATTTGTTCGGCTAAAAAGCCAGCCTCAAGCTGGAAGTAGCCGGTTGCCTTTTCTTGGGTCGCAGGCGGGGGAAGTAGTTCGAACAAGAACTTATTTCCTTTTTCTTTCAAGAGCGTCAATTGCCCCCAGCCAGCCTCCATAAAGAAGGCGCTCAGTTCGTCATTCGTCATGACCGGGAACTTGCGTGCGACCCGTTTGCCCGACCAATAGATGACTTGGGCGTAATCGTCCCCGAGCAAATCCGTCAACACATAATCGCGAAGCAGTTCGATCGCGAAAGTGGGTTGGCTCATCGTTTCCATCTTCTTCCATCACTCCATTCTCTCTATACCATTATAACGACGATTCGCCTTTTGGTCACCGGGTATTTTGCAAAAGAATGTGGCACAAATCGGTCGGGTTGTCTTGTCATACAAATTTCACAAGAGTAGAATAGGAGACAGAAAGCTATATTTGCATTTGAAAACGCTTTTATTTACAAAACGAGCCAAGGGCTCGTGAAAAGGGGGAACTAGAATGGCAGCGCGTCGTGACTATTTCAGTCGTAAAGTCCATTCGCTACTTGGGGTCATCCCAATCGGCTTGTTTTTGATCGTTCACTTGTCGGTCAACTACTATATCGTCGATGGGGTGGAGTCGTTCAACAAGGCAGCAAAATTTATGGAGAGCTTACCGTACTTGTATTTCCTTGAAGTGACCATCATCGCTTTGCCGATGATCTTCCACGGAGTGTATGGCGTGTATTACGCGTTCCTCGGTTCGATTAACACGAACCGTTACTCATACGCCCGTAACTGGATGTACATGCTCCAACGCTTCACGGGCGTCTTCCTCGTCATCTTCATCGCATGGCACGTTTGGGAAACGCGCTTGGCGAAGTTGCGTGGCGTCGAAGTGAACGCGGAGATGATGCAAAACATCGTCGACAATCCGCTCATGCTCATCTTCTACATAGTCGGGATCCTCTCGGCTACGTTCCACTTCGCGAACGGTCTCTGGTCGTTTGCCATCACGTGGGGGATCACACAGTCGCCTCGTTCACAGCGCTTCATGAGCTATGTCTCAGGCGTCGTCTTCTTGGCACTATCTTTTGTCGGCATCCGTTCTATCTTGACGTTCGCGGGCATCTTGTAATTAGGGGGAAAAGTTCATGGCAAATCAAAGTTTGATCGTCATCGGTGGCGGTCTGGCTGGACTCATGGCGACAATCAAGTCGGCTGAGATGGGTGTTCCGGTAAAACTATTCTCGCTTGTACCGGTCAAGCGTTCACATTCAGTTTGTGCACAAGGCGGCATCAACGGTGCCGTCAACACGAAAGGGGAAGGGGATTCTCCTTGGCAACACTTTGATGACACGGTCTATGGGGGCGACTTCCTCGCCAACCAACCGCCGGTCCAAAAGATGGCGGAAGCGGCACCGAAGATCATCCACATGTTCGACCGCATGGGCGTCATGTTCAACCGGACGCCAGAAGGTCTTCTCGACTTCCGTCGTTTCGGCGGCACGCTCCATCACCGTACGGCTTACGCCGGTGCGACGACGGGGCAACAGCTCCTGTACGCACTAGACGAGCAGGTTCGTCGCTACGAGGCGCAAGGTCTCGTCGAGAAGTATGAAGGCTGGGAGTTCCTCCGGGCCATCATCGATGAAGCAGGTGTGTGCCGTGGTGCGGTCTGTCAGGATTTGCGCTCGATGGAAATTAAAGCGTTCCCATCGGACGCGGTCATCCTCGCGACAGGCGGCCCGGGTGTCATCTTCGGCAAATCGACGAACTCGGTCATCAACACCGGCCAAGCGGCTGGAGCGGTCTATCGTCAAGGGGCGGTCTACGCGAACGGTGAGTTCATCCAAATCCACCCGACGGCGATTCCAGGGGACGACAAACTTCGTCTCATGAGTGAATCGGCGCGCGGTGAAGGCGGACGTGTCTGGACGTATAAAGACGGCAAGCCATGGTACTTCCTTGAAGAGAAGTATCCGGCCTACGGAAACCTCGTGCCGCGTGATATCGCGACGCGTGAAATCTTCGACGTCTGTGTCAACCAAAAGCTCGGCGTCAACGGCGAGAACATGGTGTACCTTGACTTGTCGCATAAAGACTCGAAAGAGCTCGACATCAAACTCGGCGGCATCCTTGAGATTTACGAGAAGTTCGTCGGCGACGATCCACGCAAAGTCCCGATGAAGATTTTCCCGGCCGTTCACTATTCGATGGGCGGACTATGGGTCGACTATGATCAGATGACAAACATCCCAGGCTTGTTCGCAGCCGGTGAGTGCGATTACTCGATGCACGGTGCGAACCGTCTCGGGGCCAACTCGCTCTTGTCTGCCGTATACGGCGGGATGGAAGCCGGTCCGGCGGCCGTTCACTATATGCGCGGTCTCGACCAGGCGACAGAGAGCGTGCCAGAAGCGCTCTTTAACTTCAACGAACGTGAAGAAATCGAGCGGTTCAACGATATCCTCGCGATGGACGGTACGGAAAACGCGTATCAAATCCACCGTGAGCTCGGCGAACTCATGACCGACAACGTCACGGTCGTTCGTTACAACGACAAGCTCGAGGCGACGGACCTCAAACTCCGTGAGCTTCGTGAACGCTATAACAACATCTCCGCGACCGACACGGCTCGCTGGAGCAACCAAGGGGCATCGTTCATCCGACAACTCGACCACATGCTCGACCTCGCGCGCGTCATCACGCTTGGCGCGTTGAAACGCGACGAGAGCCGTGGTGCTCATTACAAACCGGACTTCCCGGAACGTGATGACGACAAGTTCATGAAGACGACGATGGCACGTTACAACGCAGGGGAAGTCGATATCTCGTATGAAGAGATCGACGTTTCGTTAATCCCGCCGCGCAAACGGGATTACTCGAAGAAAGGGGCGAAGACGAAATGACGACGCCGATGCAATCTGAACAAAAAGATATTCGTTTTATCATTGAACGCCAGGACGGACCGGACCAAGCCGCTTATACGGAAGAGTTCACCGTCCCGTACCGCCCGAACATGAACGTCATCTCGGCGTTGATGGAAATCCGCCGAAACCCGGTCAATGCGAACGGGGACAAGACGACACCAATCAACTGGGATATGAACTGTCTCGAGGAAGTGTGTGGTGCCTGCTCGATGATCATCAACGGCAAGCCGCGCCAATCGTGTACGGCGCTCGTCGACAAGCTCGAACAGCCGATCCGCCTTGCTCCGATGAAGACGTTCCCGGTCATCCGTGACCTTCAAGTCGACCGTCAGCGCATGTTCGACGCGTTGAAAAAAGTGAAGGCATGGGTTCCGATCGATGGAACGTACGACCTCGGACCAGGACCGCGGATGCCAGAGAACAAACGTCAATGGGCGTATGAACTATCGAAATGTATGACGTGCGGTGTCTGCCTCGAGGCGTGCCCGAACGTCAATGACAAATCGAGCTTCATCGGACCGGCCGCCATTTCGCAAGTCCGTCTCTTCAACTCGCATCCGACTGGCGCCTTCCACGCGGAGGACCGTCTCGAAGCGCTCATGGAAGATGGCGGCCTCGCACAGTGCGGGAACGCGCAAAACTGTGTCGAAGTTTGTCCGAAAGGTATTCCACTCACGACATCAATCGCCGCGATGAACCGTCAGACGACGCTTCACTCGTTCAAATCGTTCTTCGGTAGCGACAAAGGCCGCACCGGTTCTGCGGTCGAGGCGTAAGGGCTACGGATGACGAAGTACTTCCGGGAAGCCGATTGGGAAACACGTGTCAGAGCAGGGGTCGCGCTAGACGTCAAAGTCCGATTCTCGGAGTGCGACCCGTACGGTCACATGAATAACACAATTCCGTTCATCTATTTCGAAGACGCGCGGATCGAGTTGCTTGAAGCGACAGGTTTTTCGTTGAAAGATGGATTTGTCGTCGTGGCAGATGCCCAGTGCGACTACGTTCGCCAAGTGATGCCACGGCAATCGATCGTGGTGTATGCCAATGTCTTGACGGTCGGAAACACTTCATGTGATATTCATTACGGGGCATATGATGGAGACCAGCTCATGTTTGCGGGGCGTACGAGCCTCGTGCACTTGTCGAAATCCGGTCGTCCGACCGAATGGACTCCAGAATATAAAAATCGCTTGCAGAATTTTTGCGAATCCGCTATCATTTGATAATGAGTTCACAAACAATTATTCTGCGGGTTCGCCTGTAGAATTGAAATTTGAAGGGAGACCTCACGTCATGGAAAAAACGTTCACAGTCGTTGCAGATTCAGGAATTCACGCTCGTCCAGCTACACAGTTGGTAAACACAGCTTCTAAATTCCAATCAGATATCAACCTTGAGTACAACGGTAAGACAGTAAACCTCAAGTCGATCATGGGTGTACTTTCACTCGGAATCGCAAAAGATTCTACAATCAAAATCACTGCAGCTGGTGACGATGCAGAAGAAGCGGTTAACACGCTTTCTGACATGCTCACAAGCGAAGGTCTTGCTCAGTAATTGAGCGACGGACGAGGCGGCCAATCGGCTACCTCGTCTTTTTTGTTTGTCACGAGACCGTTTCTTTTTCAGAATCGGCTTTTTTGGTAAGATAGATGGGAATGGAAGTGATGATCATGAAACGAGCGATTGGAGTACTCGATTCAGGAGTTGGCGGCTTGACTGTGGTCAAAGAACTGATGCGCCAACTACCGAAAGAAGAAATAATTTATATCGGCGACACGGAACGGTGCCCGTATGGCCCGCGCCCGCACGATGAGATTGAAGCCTATACGTGGGAACTGATCGAGTTCCTGTTAAGTAAGAACGTGAAGATGATTGTCATCGCCTGCAACACGGCGACCGCGGTCATCTTGAAAGAAGCGCGCAAACGCCTCAATATTCCGGTCATCGGTGTCATCGATCCGGGGGCACGAGCGGCCGTCAAAGGAACGCGCAATAAACATATCGGCGTCATCGGAACGAAGATGACGATTGAAAGCAACTCGTACGAGACGGCACTCCGGCACGTGGCCGGCGAGATCGATGTATATTCGCTCGCCTGTCCGCCGTTCGTCCCGCTCGTCGAAGCCGGCGAACTTGATGGGGACCGCGTCCGCGACATCGTCGCTGAAACGATTCGTCCGCTTCAGTCTTCCGAGATGGACACGCTCATCCTCGGCTGTACGCACTATCCGCTGCTCGCACCGGTCATTCAAGACGCCGTCGGACCCGACGTCCATTTGATCTCGTCCGGTGACGAGACGGCGCTCGAAGTAGCGGCCATCCTTGACTTTAAAGAGCTCGAGAACGATTTGGATACGGTCCCGGTGCACCAGTTTTATGCGACCGGGGATGTCGTCATCTTTGACCGTTTGGCGACAGAATGGCTCGGTCAACCCGTGAGAGCGGAGAAAGTAGAGGTGTCCGGTGTCGATGCGTAACGAAAGACAACATGACGAGCTCCGGCCCGTCGAGATCGTTCCCCATGTGAATAAACATGCGGAAGGGTCGGTCCTCATCTCAATCGGGGACACGAAAGTCATCTGCACGGCCACCGTCGAAGAACGCGTCCCGAACTTCTTGCGCGGCAAGAAGCAAGGCTGGATCAACGCCGAGTACGCCATGCTTCCGCGTGCGACCGGTAACCGCACGGTCCGCGAATCGGTCCGCGGCAAACAGTCGGGCCGGACGATGGAGATTCAACGGTTGATTTCGCGGTCGCTCCGTTCGGTCGTCGATTTGGAACGGCTCGGTGAACGGACGATTTGGATCGACTGTGACGTCATCCAAGCGGACGGGGGCACCCGCACGGCCTCGATCACAGGCGGCTTCTGCGCGCTCGTCCTCGCGGTCGACGCGCTCATCCGGCAAGGCAAGCTCGACGACACGCCGATCAAAGAAGGCGTCGCTGCCATCTCGGTCGGACGGACCGACGAATTGCTCCTCGACTTGAACTACGAAGAAGATGCCGCGGCCGAGGTCGACATGAACGTCGTCATGACGGCGAGCGGACGTTTCGTCGAAGTGCAAGGGACAGGGGAAGAAGCGACGTTCACGTTGCTCGAGATGAACGAGATGCTCCACATGGCCCAAAGCGGGATCGAGACGCTGTTCAAAGCGGCCGAAGACGCACTCGGTGCCTCGTGGTGGTATGTCGGGGAACAATTGGAGGAAACAACATGAAACTGATCGTCGCAACACGCAATAAAGGAAAAGTCGCAGAAATTGAAGGAATGCTCACGCCGCTCGGATTCGAAGTCGAATCACTTCTTGATTATCCGGACGCACCAGAGACGGACGAAACTGGGACGACGTTTGAAGCGAACGCCGAGTTAAAGGCGACGGAGGCGGCCCGCTATTTCGGTCACGCCGTCCTCGCGGATGACTCTGGACTCGAAGTCGATGCGCTCGACGGGGCACCCGGTGTCCATTCGGCCCGTTTCGCCGGACCGGAGAAGTCGGATGAAGCGAACAACGCGCTTCTTCTCGAGAAGTTGAACGGAGCGACCGACCGAACGGCTCGTTTCATCTGTGCCCTCTGTCTCGCCAAACCAACAGGGGAGACATTGACGGTACGCGGTACGATCGAAGGGACGATCGGCTACGCGCCTCATGGGGAGAACGGGTTTGGTTACGACCCGCTCTTCATCGTTCCGTCACTTCACAAGACGGCAGCAGAACTTGAACGCGACGAAAAGGCGGCGGTCAGTCACCGCGGCCAAGCACTACGAAAGTTAGAGGCAGAAATTATTCCGTTTATGGAGGGGTGACCTGTATGCGTTTTCTCGTAGTCAGTGACAGTCACGGATTGACAGAAGAACTATCAATCATCTTCAACCGGCACGAACAAGAAATCGATGACGCGTTCCATTGTGGGGATTCCCAGCTCGCGCTCGTCGATGAACATCTGCTCCCATATCGTACGGTGCGCGGTAATTGCGACTTCGGCGGCGACCTTCCGCTCGAACGAATCGAGGAGACGGCTGAAGGGACGATTCTCATCGTCCACGGCCATCACCACGACGTGAAGTACGACTTGAACCGGTTGCGTTACCGGGCTGAAGAGGTCGGTGCGAACGTCGTCTTATTCGGCCACTCGCACGTCGCCGGAGCTGTGATTGAGGACGGGGTGCTTTACGTGAACCCGGGTTCGATTCGCATGCCGCGCGGACGGAGTGACAAGACGTATGTACTGATGGATCTCGAGAACGGACAGGCAACGGTCCGCTTTTATCGGTCAGAGGACGGTTCGGCCGTCGAAGATCTCGATGTGAGCGGAAAGCTGTGACGGAATGAAAAGAAGGAATTGACAGCAAACCATTTTTCTATTATAGTTTTCTTGTCAATGTCCCAATAGCTCAGCTGGATAGAGCAACGCCCTTCAAGACAAATAGGAGCCTTTATAGGGAAACAGAAACCTATAGAGTGGACGACACTATATCGGTGAAGCCTTAACAGATGATGCTGATGGTAATACCGAGGAAACTTATTTCCTTTCGGGGACAAGGTGGTTCGAAGGACTAAAGGTCATCCTTTAGAGGTAGAGCCATTGAAGGAGCAGTTTGCTCGTGAGGTTCCGTAGAGACTACACGTGTCGCACCTGAAATGGTGAAGATATAGTCCAGACTACAAACAACACACGTTGGTGGCGAAAGCCATGGTGGTAAGCTAAGGCGTCGGTCGGGGGTTCGAATCCCTCTTGGGACACTTCCATTTAAAATAGAGATAGCCTCCACGGAGGTTGTCTCTTTTTTCGTTTTTCGGGGTATTGATTGACAACGAATCGATTCCTAAAGGAAGATGGAGATGAATGGAAAGGGTGTGGGGAGATGGCAAAAGAGCAAGCGTACCCGTTTCCAGGGAACTGGTCGCGGCTTCAGAAGATGATTCAAGAGGCAGACACGGCCGGGGAACGGCAACGGGTCGAACCGATTCTGTGGGATTGGTACGAGGCAGTGCCCGGCGATCCATTTATTTTCATGGAAATATTCCAATGTCTGATGGAACGACCGGAAGAACCGGAGACGCTCGAGAAACTCGAAGAGCTCGTCACGACACAGATGACGGTGGCAGAAGAACCTGCAGCCGGCGGGCTTCAAATCGCCCAGTATTACATCATGCGTGACCAACCGTTCGAGGCGGCCCATTGGATCAACCTGTATCTCGAGTGGCAAGAAAAGACCGATCACGTCAACACGCAAGCACATCAAGTGCTCCAAGTGCTGAAGTTGACCGAGTTCCCGGCCGCGATCGCCAAAGTGAAGCGAATCCTTAACCGGGGCGGGATCGGCGAACAAATCGAGACGCTCGAACACGTCCATTTCAATATCGATGACGTCCTCGACAACGTCTTGAAAGAGCTTCTCGTCGCGGAACGGCCGAAGTTGATGAAGTTGATCGTGCTCCAAAAGGCGTTCGACGAGCTGCCGGTCATCGAATGGACCGACCTCGGGACGCGTCACCGATTGACGCATGACGAAGCGAAAATCCACACGGAAGCGTGGGAGACGATGGTCAACGGGTTGCAGCGAGCGGTATATGGTGACGAGATCGCGACGCAGCTGCTCATGAACTACATGTATACGCACTACCCGTTCACGCCTGAGGAAGCGTCTGCCGTGGAGACGGCGATCGCTCAAGCGAAAACGGCCATCCTGCAACATGAGGAAACGGACGGCCTCGCCGCCGAAATTCTTGAGGCGGACATGCGTTTCACCGAGGCGTTTCTAGACTAAATCCTTGTGTGCAGTCGTCGGATTTATGCTATAATACGGATTGTTGTACATTTTTGTACGTATAAACGAATTGTTGGAGGGACTTAGCATGACAGCAAAATGGGAAAAAACATCAGGTAGCCAAGGCGTACTCACGTACGAAGCACCTGCAGAAGCTTTTGATAAAGCAGTTGACGCCGCATTCAAAGATGTCGTCAAAACTTTGAACGTGCCTGGCTTCCGTAAAGGGAAATTGCCACGCCCAATGTTCAACAAAATGTACGGAGAAGAAGCACTCTATCAAGATGCGCTCGATATCCTCTACCGTGACACAGTTCAAGGTGCGGTCGAAGAAGCTGGTTTCGAACCAATCGCTCTCGAAAACATCGATGTAGACGGCACGCTCGAAAAAGGTCAACCTGTAACGTTCAAAGTAACGTTCGTTGTTGAGCCAGAAGCTGAGCTTGGCGAATACAAAGGTCTCGAGTACGAAGCTGTTGAAACAACAGTCACTGACGAAGAAGTTACAGCTGAACTTGACGCGCTTCAACAGCAAGGCGCAGAGCTTGCTGTCAAAGAAGGCGCAATCGAAAACGGCGATACAGCTGTCTTTGATTTCGCAGGTTTCGCTGACGGAGAGCAATTCGAAGGCGGCACGGCTGAAAACTACACACTCGAAATCGGTTCAGGCCAATTCATCCCTGGATTCGAAGAGCAAATGGTTGGCATGACGGCTGGCGAAGAAAAAGACGTTGAAGTAACATTCCCTGAAGAGTACCACGCTGACAACTTGGCGGGTAAACCAGCGACATTCAAAGTCAAACTTCACGAAGTCAAAGCGAAGCAAGTTCCTGAGCTCGACGACGAGTTCGCAAAAGACATCGACGAGTCAGTTTCATCACTCGACGAGTTGAAAGCGAAAATCCGTGAGCGCTTAGAGACTGCGAAGAAACAAGAAGCGGAAGGCACTATGCGCGACCAACTCGTCGAGCAAGCAACAGCTAACGCAACAATCGACGTACCTGCAGTACTCGTTGACCAAGAAGTAGACCGCATGGTTCAAGAGTTCGGCACACGTGTTTCTTCACAAGGAATCGACCTCAACATGTACTTCGAACTCACTGGTACTTCTGAAGAAGCGATGCGCGAAGAGATGAAAGAGCAAGCTGAAGAGCGCGTTAAAGCTCGTCTCGTCTTGAAAGCAATCGCTGAGAAAGAAGCGATCGAAGTGTCTGACGAAGATGCTGAGAAAGAACTCGAAGAAATGTCTAAACTTTACAACATCGCACCGGATCAACTCCGTACAATGCTCGCGCCACAAGGCGGAATCGAGACACTTAAAGGTGACCTCAAATTCCGTAAAGCGATCGACGTTCTCGTTGAAAACGGGAAAGCGAAGTAATCGGATGACAGAAGGACGGCTGCTCAGCAGTCGTCCTTTTTTTCGTCACGACACTTTGCATGTGTTTATCTTTGATGAAGTGATTTGTTCATGCTACAATTATTGCAACGCAGAGATGTAAATGTTTTTTCGAGAGTGCTTTGCACCTGAAAATACAAATAGGCGATTTATCGCACTTACATCCATTTTCATTCAGAAGGGGTGTACCGAATGTTCAAATTTAACGAGGAAAAGGGACAACTTAAATGCTCGTTTTGCGGGAAATCGCAAGAACAAGTCCGTAAACTAGTCGCCGGTCCTGGCGTATACATTTGTGACGAATGTATCGAGCTTTGCAATGAAATCGTTGAGGAAGAGCTCGGTGTCGAAGAAGAAGTAGAATTCAAAGACATTCCAAAACCACAAGAGATCCGTAACATCTTAGACGAGTATGTTATCGGTCAAGACCGGGCGAAACGTGCGCTTTCGGTAGCCGTCTACAACCACTATAAACGCATCAACGCCGGTGGCCGTTCTGATGATGTCGAACTTTCGAAATCGAACATCGTCATGATTGGACCAACTGGTAGCGGTAAGACGCTTCTCGCTCAAACGATGGCCCGCGTCTTGAACGTCCCATTCGCAATCGCGGATGCGACGAGCTTGACGGAAGCCGGTTACGTCGGGGAAGACGTCGAGAACATCTTGCTCAAGCTGATCCAATCGGCGGACTACGATGTCGAGAAGGCTGAAAAAGGGATCATCTATATCGATGAGATCGATAAGATTGCCCGTAAGTCGGAAAACCCATCGATCACGCGTGACGTATCTGGTGAAGGTGTCCAACAAGCACTTCTCAAAATCTTGGAAGGTACGGTCGCAAGCGTACCGCCGCAAGGTGGACGGAAGCATCCGCATCAAGAGTTCATCCAAATCGATACGACGAACATTTTGTTCATCGTCGGCGGCGCGTTCGCTGGCATCGAAGCGGTCGTCAAACGCCGTATCGGGAAAAAAGTTATCGGATTTGGGAACGACCAAGAAAACCGCGAGATGACGCAAGAAGACTTGCTCGCCCGCGCGCTTCCGGAAGACCTTCAGAAATTCGGATTGATTCCGGAGTTCATTGGTCGTCTACCGGTCATGGCGACGCTCACGACGCTTGACGAGGAAGCACTCGTCGAGATTTTGACGAAGCCGAAGAACGCCCTCGTTCGTCAGTACGAGAAAATGCTCGAACTCGACGATGTCGAACTCACGTTCACTGACGAGGCGTTGGTTGAAATCGCCAAGCTTGCGATCAAACGTAAGACAGGCGCACGCGGTCTCCGCTCGATTATCGAAGAAATGATGCTCGATGTGATGTTCACTGTCCCATCGCGCGACGATATCGAGAAAGTCATCATCACGGATGAAACGATTACGGGTCTTGCCGGTCCGAAATACGTGCTTCGCGATGGTACTGTCGAACAGACAGGCGACAATAAAGAGACAGCATAATTTTTAACGAAAAAGGCTCAAACACTCGGCACCTCCGAGTTTTGGGCCTTTTTGCACAGGAGGCGTTGTAATGGAACAGTTACCTATCCTTCCTTTGCGTGGAGTCGTCGTGTATCCGCTCATCGGCGTGACGATCGACGTAGGGCGTCCGCTCTCCCTGCGGGCACTCCTTGCCGCAAAGGAACACGAGACAGATTTGATTGTCGTGACACAAAAAGAGACAGGCAAAGAATCACCTGAACCGGAAGACTTATATGCGATCGGGACACGCGTCCATATCGCCAAGATGAGCGAGCTGTCGAACGAGACGGTCCGTGTTCGTCTTGTCGGGAAAGAGCGCGTCAAGATCAACTCGATTGAAGAGACGAAAGAAGGCTGGTTCGCCGACGTCGAGGCGCTTGACCTCGTCGAAGGGGAAGAAGTCGAACGGACGGCACTCGTGCGCCTATTGAAAGAACAGTTTGGCAAACTCGTCGGGACGATCAAAGGGTTGTCTCCGGACGAACGGCGCCGCTTTGAGATGTATGAGCGACTCGAGTCGTTGACCGATTATATCTCTTCGAAACTTGATGTCGACGTCGACATTCGCCAAGCGATGCTCGAAGAAGCCGACGCGGTCAAACGCGGCTTAGAGCTGCTCGAGATCATGACGCATGAAGTCGAAATCATCGAGCTCGAGCAAGAGTTGCGCGAACGGACGAAAAAGACGATTGAGCAGGCGCAGAAAGAGTATTATTTGCGCGAACAGATGAAAACGATTCAGCAAGAGCTCGGCGACCAGTCGCAAGAGTCTGAACCGAATCGTCTCCGTGAGAAGCTCGAGGCACTCGACTTGCCTGAGACGACACGGAAGAACGTCATGCGCGAAGCCGAACGGTTGAACGTCGTCCCGGCGACGTCACCGGAGTACGCGGTCATCCGCAACTATCTCGACTGGATTGCTTCGCTCCCATGGGGCATCGAGACGGAAGATAAACTCGACGTCAAGCATGCGGCCGACGTCCTAGACGACGACCACTACGGCCTCGAGTCGGTGAAAGATCGAATCCTCGAGTACTTGGCCGTCCGCCAATTGACGAACTCGCTCCGTGGACCGATCCTTTGTCTCGCCGGACCTCCAGGGGTCGGGAAGACGTCGCTCGCCCGGTCGATCGCGTCGGCGCTTGAGCGTCACTTCGTCCGCGTCTCGCTCGGCGGGGTGCGCGATGAAGCTGAGATTCGAGGACACCGTCGCACGTACATCGGGGCGATGCCAGGCCGTATCATCCGCGGCTTGAAGCAGGCCGAAAGCAAAAACCCGGTCTTCTTGCTCGACGAGATCGACAAGATGGCGTCAGATTTCCGGGGCGACCCGGCGTCGGCCATGCTCGAAGTGCTCGACCCGGAACAAAACGTCTCGTTCTCGGACCACTATATTGAAGAACCGTTCGACTTATCGAACGTGCTCTTCATCGCGACGGCGAACGACGTCTCGCAAATCCCGGCTCCGCTACTCGACCGGATGGAACTCATCCAAATCGGCGGCTACACGGAACTCGAGAAAGTCGAGATTGCCAAACGTCACTTGGTGCCGAAGCAGTATAAAGAACACGGCTTGAAAAAGAGCCAGCTCACGATCAAAGAAGACGCGCTTTACGAGGTCGTCCGCCGTTACACGCGTGAGGCCGGCGTCCGTAACTTGGAACGCGTCATCGGTTCGCTTTGCCGGAAAGCGGCGAAGCAAATCGCGATCGGCGAGAAAAAACGCGTCACGGTCTCGTTGAAGAGCCTCGGCGACTACCTCGGGAAACCGAAGTACCGCTACGGCAAAGGCGAGACGGAAGACTCAATCGGAGCCGTCACTGGACTCGCCTACACGGCGTTCGGGGGCGACACGCTCACGATCGAAGTGGCACTCGCACCTGGTAAGGGCAAGCTCCAGTTGACCGGGAAACTCGGTGACGTCATGCAAGAGTCGGCGCAGACGGCGTATAGCTATGTCCGTTCGAACGCGGAACGGTTCGGGATTGACCCGACGTTCTACGAGCGCCAAGACGTGCATATCCACGTCCCAGAAGGTGCCGTTCCGAAAGACGGTCCATCGGCCGGTATCACCATCGCGACGGCGCTCATCTCGGCATTGACCGGTAAGAAAGTCCGCCGTGATATCGGCATGACCGGAGAGATCACGCTCCGAGGCCGCGTCCTGCCGATCGGTGGATTGAAAGAGAAAGCGCTCGCCGCACACCGCGCCGGTTTGACGACCATCGTCATCCCGAAAGACAACGAGCGGGACATCGATGACATTCAAGATACCGTCCGTGAGAAATTGACGTTCGTCCCGGTCACGACGCTCGATCAAGTATTAGAAGTAGCATTTGGAGGAAATTAAATAATGAAAATCACTAAAGCAGAATTTGTCACGAGTGCCGTCGCACCGGACCATTATCCGATTCACGAGTTGCCGGAAGTCGCACTCGCTGGACGTTCGAACGTCGGGAAATCGTCGTTCATCAACAAGATTTGTCAGCGGAAAGCACTCGCGCGCACGTCTTCAAAGCCAGGGAAGACGCAGACGCTGAACTTCTTCAACATCAACGATGAAATCATGTTCGTCGACGTGCCGGGCTATGGCTACGCGAAAGTCTCAAAGACGGAGCGGGAGAAGTGGGGCATCATGATGGAGCAATATTTGACGTCACAGAGCGCGCTTCGCGGCGTCGTCCTGTTGGTCGATATCCGTCATGAGCCGTCAAGTGACGACGTGACGATGTACAACTTCTTGAAGCATTACGAGATTCCGGTCATCGTCGTGGCAACGAAGCTCGATAAAATCAAAAAAGCGCAGCGTCAAAAACATGAAGCGGCCGTCAAACGCAAGCTTCAATTTGAATCGACTGACCGGTTCGTCGCGTTCTCGGCGGAGACGGCAGAAGGCAAAGACGAAGCGTGGAAAGCGATTTACGATTTATTGACACGCGAAGAAGATTGACCGAAGACGAGGGCAACCCCTCGTCTTTTTTGTTTTCAGGGTTACGAGAGCGGGTAATTATCGTATAATTGTCCTAATTACATAAGACAAGAGAATAGAGAACGAGGTGGAAAGATGCAAATCATGTTTCAAAACAAATGGTACCGCTTCTTATTTTGGACGCTGACGATTTTCTTGGTCATCTGGGTCGGGACGGAGATTTCTTTCGTGTTCGAACCGATTCAAGTCATTTTGGCGCTCGTCACGGTACCACTCATCATTGCTGGACTTTTCTATTATTTCTTAGTCGGGATTGTCGACTTCTTAGAAAAACGGATGGACGGCAAACGTCCGCTCGCCGTCGGCATCACGCTCGGCGGACTCGTGCTGATTTTTACGCTCGTCTTCAGCATCCTCGGACCGGTGCTCGCGGAACAGGTGACGTCGCTCGTCAACGCGATGCCGAGTATCGCCAAGGAGTTGCAAGTACAGGCGTTCGCCGTCCGTGACTCGCTCATGCAAAACGAGTTCTTGTCACGCTTTATCGCCGAGAATGACGATATGTTCACCGACTTCACGAATAATGTGACGTCGTATCTCGGAGACGTCTTCGGGAATGTCGCTTCATCGTTCGGTCGTCTTGTCGGTTTCATCACGTCGGCCGTCATTACGATCGTCGTCATCCCGTTCATGCTTTTGTACATGCTCCTTGACGGGAAACGTCTTCCAGACTCGATCGTGAAATTGTTGCCGTCGAGCTACGAGACGGAGATTCGTAAAATCTTGCATGACATGCATACGACGGTTAAAAACTACGTCCATGCCCAGTTGATCGTGGCGTTCTTCGTCGGGATCACGTCGCTCATCGGGCTATGGATCATTGGACTCGACTATGCCATCTTGCTCGCGCTCTTCATGATGGTGACGAACATCATCCCGTACGTTGGACCGTTCCTCGGTGCGGCACCGGCTGTCGTCGTCGCTTTCATCCAAGACCCGATCAAAGTGCTCTGGGTCATCGTCGTCATCATCATCGTTCAACAAATCGAATCGAACGTCATCTCGCCGCTCATCCAAGGCAAGTCGCTCAAGGTGCATCCACTGACGATTATCATCGTCTTGCTCGTCGCCGGAAACTTGGCCGGGATTATCGGGATGCTCATCGCGGTGCCGTTCTATGCGGTGGCGAAAGTCGTCGTTCAAAACATCGTCCGGATTTACAAGCTGAGGGAGCGAAAACATTACCTCGAAGCGGAAGAGGAAGATGAGAAACCAGAGAGTCAAATCATCACCGATCCGTCGTCTCTGAAATGATTAAACAAGTAGAAATGGTCTCCATGTCCGTTTCTACTTTTTTCTGTCACAAAAAGTTCTTAAATTATTTCACAAAAATCGAACAGAAGATTATAGTTCCTAAATAAAAATTGTTATAATGTACGGTAGAGATGTGAAAAAGAAGAGACAACCGTCGGTGGATTTTGGATGAGGGGAAGAGGTACATGCATATTGTCGTCGTTGGACTAAATAACAAGACAGCCCCTGTCGCGATTCGGGAGCAGTTCTCGTTTGGGGAGCAAGAAATCGTGGACGCGATGATTGCACTTCGCGAAGAGAAGAGCATATTTGAATCGGTTATTTTGTCGACTTGTAACCGGACGGAGCTATACGTCGTCACAGACCAGCTCCACACCGGACGTTATTATACAAAACGCTTTTTAGCGAACTGGTTTGATTTAGAGATGGACCAATTCACCCCTTATTTATCGATTCGTGAAGGAGAAGAGGCAATTCGCCACTTGTTCCGTGTCACGTCTGGACTCGATTCGATGATCATTGGGGAAACACAAATTTTAGGACAAGTGAAATCAAGCTTCTTCCGCGCCCAAGAGAACGGAACGACGGGAACGGTGTTCAATAAACTGTTCAAAGAGGCCGTGACGCTCGCCAAACGCGCCCATACCGACACACAAATTGGGGAAATGTCGGTATCGGTCAGCTCGGCAGCGGTCACGCTCGCTCAAGGGATGTACAACCGTCTCGATGACAAACAAGTCGTCGTCGTCGGTGCCGGTGAGACGGGCGAGTTGACGACGCTCAACTTGTTCGAGGCCGGTGCGAAACAGATTGCCGTCTTTAACCGGACCGAGAGCAAAGCAAAAGCGGTCGCCGACAAGTTCCAAGGCCGGGCCCACTCGATCCGTGAGATCGCCTGTGGGTTGCTCGACGCCGATATTTTGATCAGTTCGACCGGCGCCAAAGAAGCGGTCATCGGCTATGACGATGTCGCCGCCGCACAACTGCTTCGCCGTGAACGTCCACTGTTATTAATCGACATTGCCGTGCCGCGAGATATCGATCCAGCGGTCCGGGCGCTTCCGGGCGTCCATTTGTTCGATGTGGATGACTTGAACGGGATCGTCAACAAAAACTTGGCGGCCCGTCTCGTCGAAGCGGAGAAGATTGAAATCAAAATCGACGAAGCGATTCAAGAGTTCCAAACGTGGCTCGTCACACTCGGTGTCGTCCCGATCATGAACGAGTTGCGCGCCCGCGCCCTCACTGTTCAAGAAGAGACGATGGAAAGCCTCGAGCGTAAGCTTGACCATCTATCGGACCGGGATAAAAAAGTCATCGGCAAACATATGAAGTCGATCATCAACCAGATGCTTCGTGAACCGATCGACTACATCAAAGACGCCGCGGCGCAACCGGATGCGAACACACGTATCAACCAGTTCGTCGAGACGTTCGGCCTTGATGTCGACGTCCCTGACGTCGAGCCGGAAATGGAAGAGACAGAAGCGATGTCAGCGAAAGCACCACTCCGCGCTTTGATGCGCTAATACAAAATCAAAAAAGGCGGCGGATCTCGTCGCCTTTTTCTATGAAGGGGATATGGACTATGCGTAAAATTATCGTCGGCTCACGCCGTTCACAACTTGCGATGACACAGACGAAATGGGTCATCGAGCAATTGAAGAAAGCCGGGGCTCAAAACGAGTTCGAGATTAAGGAGATCGTGACGAAAGGCGACCAAATCGTCGATGTCCAGTTATCGAAAGTCGGCGGCAAAGGGTTGTTCGTCAAAGAGATCCAGCAACAAATGATTGCCGGGGAAATTGATTTCGCCGTCCACAGCATGAAAGACGTGCCGGCCGAGTTGCCGGAAGAGCTCTTTATCAGCTGCATGCCGAAACGCGTCGACGCCCGTGATGTGCTCATCTGCGAGAACGGCTATACGCTCGAGACGCTCCCGGAAGGTGCCGTCATCGGGACGAGCTCACTTCGTCGCGGTGCGCAGATGCTCGCCGCACGCCCGGACTTCGAGATTCAATGGATCCGCGGCAACATCGACACACGCCTCAAAAAACTTGAGACGGAAAACTTCAACGCCATCTTGCTCGCCAAAGCCGGGCTCGAACGCATGGGTTGGACGGACCGCGTCGACTTCGAAGCGCTTGACGCTGACATGATGGTCCCGGCGGTCGGTCAAGGCGTGCTCGCCATCGAAAGCCGGAAAGACGACGCTGAAGTGACGAACGTCTTGCAACTCCTGCATGACGACGTGACGGCGAAAGCGGCGACGGCAGAGCGGACGTTCCTCAAGGCGATCGAAGGAAGTTGCCACGTGCCGGTCGGCGGTTATGCGACGGTCAACGGGGACGACGTGACACTGACAGGCCTCATCGCCTCGGTCGACGGCAAAGAAGTGCTCCGCGTGACGAAGACGTCGTCTGACGCGGTCGCACTCGGGAACGAGGTAGCAGACGATCTTCTCGGACGCGGCGGGCGCGAAATTCTCGCCTCGGTCAATGCGTGACGTCTGGTACACAGGGACAAAACGACTGACCGCTTCGCAGCGAGCCCGACTCGCCGCGAGCGGTCTTTCCGTGCATCACGTCCCGCTCATCGAGACGAGATTGACACATCGCGAGATGCCGATTCACCGGTTCGATTGGCTCGTCGTGACGAGTCAAACGGCGGTACCGGCGCTCCGTGACGTCCCGCGCGACGTCCGGGTCGCGGCCGTCGGGGAAAAGACGAAACAAGCACTCGAGGGCGAGGGCTTCACCGTCGCACTCATGCCGAAGACGTTCACGGGCGAGGCGCTGTTCCGCGACCTCGCGGACGTCGTAACAGCAGGCGAGGTCGTCTTGTTCGCCCGGGGCGACTTGGCGAACACGGACCACATGAAGCAACTCGAAAACGTCCACGACTGGGTCGTCTATGAGACGATCGGCCGTGAACTGACAGAGACGGAAGTCGAGGCGCTCGAGAACGTAGACGCGCTCCTCGTCCTCAGTCCGTCCGCCGTCCAGGCGATCACACCGTACCTTGAACACTTCCACGGGACGTGGTACGCCATCGGTGAAGTGACCGAGCGCGCCGTCCGGGAAGTGTCGACATTACCGGTCCGAGTGCCTGAGTGTTATACTATGGATGCATTAATACAGTGTATAGGGGAGGATTTTTCATGAACCAGTTCGACCGTCACCGTCGCCTTCGTTCATCGAAGTCGATGCGTGCACTCGTACGTGAAAACCATGTTCGGAAAGAAGATTTGATTTACCCGCTCTTCATCATCGAAGGGACAGATATTAAACGTGAAGTCAGCTCGATGCCTGGCGTCTTCAACTTCTCGCTCGACCGTCTCGAGGACGAGATCAAGGAGATCGTCGACCTCGGCATTCAATCAGTGCTCTTGTTCGGCGTGCCGGAACATAAAGACCCGGAAGGTACGGAAGCGTATCATGACCACGGCATCGTCCAAGAAGCGATCCGTAAAGTGAAAGAGTGGGCGCCACAGCTCACGGTCATCGCGGACACATGCCTATGTGAATACACGTCGACGGGCCACTGCGGTATCGTGAAGAACGGTGACGTCGACAACGACGCGTCGCTACCGCTTCACGTCCAGACGGCGATCACGCAAGCGCAAGCAGGCGCTGACATCATCGCACCGAGCTCGATGATGGACGGCTTCGTCGCCGCCATCCGTGAAGGGCTCGACCAAAACGGATTCAACCATATCCCAATTATGAGTTACGGCGTCAAGTACGCATCGGCGTACTACGGACCGTTCCGTGACGCAGCCCAATCGGCACCTGGTGAAGGTGACCGCAAAGGCTATCAGATGGACCCGGCCAACCGCCGTGAAGCGTTCCGTGAATCCCAATCGGATGTCGAGCAAGGCGCCGACTTCATGATCGTCAAACCGGCGCTCGCGTTCATGGACATCATCCGTGACATGCGCGACTCGCTCGATATGCCGATCGTGGCGTATAACGTGAGCGGAGAGTACGCCATGGTCAAAGCGGCTGCTTTGAACGACTGGGTCGATGAACAACGGATCGTCATGGAGACGATGGTCGGCTTCAAACGGGCCGGTGCGGACCTCATCGTCACGTATTTCGCAAAAGACGTCTGTCGCTATTTGGAAGGAGACTATTCATGACCTACAAACAAACACGCTCAGAAGCGGCGTTCGAACAAGCACGTCCGCTCATGCCGGGCGGGGTGAACAGCCCGGTCCGTGCCTATAAATCAGTCGGCATGACGCCAATCTTCGCTGAACGCGGTGAAGGATCACGCGTCTACGACATCGATGGCAACGAATATATCGATTACGTCCTCTCATGGGGACCACTCATCCTCGGCCACCGTGACCAGGTCGTCACGAAGGCGATTCAAGAGCAAGCCGAGAAAGGCTGGACGTTCGGGACGCCGACCGAGCTTGAGACGAAAATGGCCGAGCTCGTCATCGAGCGCGTCCCATCGATCGAGATGGTGCGCATGGTCAACTCGGGTACGGAAGCGACGATGGCGGCACTTCGCCTCGCACGCGGCTACACGGGCAAGACGAAAATCTTGAAGTTCGAAGGCTGCTACCACGGTCACGGCGACTCGCTCCTCATCAAGGCCGGTTCGGGCGTCGCGACGCTCGGTCTCCCGGACTCACCGGGCGTGCCGAAAGACTTGGCGAGCCAGACGCTCACGGTGCCGTACAACGACTTGGATGCCCTCCGCGTCGCGTTCGAGAAGTTCGGCGACGACATCGCTGGGGTCATCGTCGAACCGGCGGCCGGCAACATGGGCTTCGTGCCACCGCAACCTGGATTCCTTGAAGGACTCCGCGAGATCACGGAACAATACGGCGCGCTCCTCATCTTTGACGAGGTCATGACCGGGTTCCGGGTCGGCTACAACTGTGCCCAAGGTTACTTCGGCGTGACGCCGGATTTGACGTGCCTCGGAAAAGTCATCGGCGGCGGCCTTCCGGTCGGTGCCTATGGCGGGAAACGCGAGATCATGGAAAAAATCGCGCCGCAAGGACCGATTTACCAGGCGGGGACGCTCTCGGGGAACCCGCTCGCGATGATCGCCGGCTACACGACGCTGTCGCAACTCAAGCCTGAGCACTACGCCGAGTTCGAACGCAAAGCGGACCGTCTCGCCGAAGGCTACACGAAAGCGGCCGAAAAGTATAACATCCCGCACGACACAAACCGGGCCGGATCGATGTTCGGATTCTTCTTCACGAACGAGAAAGTAACGAACTTCGAGAAGGCGAAGACGGCGAACCTCGACTTGTTCCGCGCTTACTATCAGAAGATGGCGGCGCGCGGCGTGTTCTTGCCACCGTCACAGTTCGAAGGCTTATTCCTCTCGACCGTGCACACGGACGAAGACATCGACTTGACGCTCGCAGCGGTCGACGCGACGTTCAAAGAGCTGCAACAAGAGTTTTCATTGTAATCTTGACGGAAACATCTTCTGTCGCTACAATTGTTTAACAGATACGATTAAAAGCTACGATGAGGAATAGTACGCAATCGACATCCTTTTTCAGAGACGCGGCCACTTGGTGCGAGGCCGCGAAGGATGGTGCGGAAGTCGCCTCGGAGCTGACCTTTTGAACGAAGTAGGAAGGTCCGGTCCATCGACCGTTATTCGATTTTGAGGGCGCCACCTGTTGGCGAACTAAGGTGGTACCGCGGAAGATACGGCTTCTTTCGTCCTTAGCGTTAAGGACGAGAGTAGCCGTTTTTTTGTCCACATTATTAGAGGAGGTTGGGCATATGGCCAACGAGACAAACGAAATCACCATGCCGACGAAGTACGATCCAAGTGCGACGGAAGCGAAATGGTATGACTACTGGTTAGAGAACGACGTATTCAAAGCAGACGAGGACGATTCAAAACAGCCGTACACGATCGTCATCCCGCCACCGAACGTAACAGGGAAACTTCACCTCGGACACGCATGGGACACGACGCTCCAAGACTTATTGACGCGCCTCAAGCGTATGCAAGGCTATGACGTCCTCTGGCTCCCAGGGATGGATCACGCCGGTATCGCGACGCAAGCGAAAGTCGAACAGAAACTCCGTGAAGACGGCATCATGCGTTACGACCTCGGACGCGAGAAGTTCCTCGAGAAGACGTGGGAATGGAAAGACGAGTACGCGGACACAATCCGTGCCCAGTGGTCAAAACTTGGTCTCGGTCTCGACTACTCACGTGAGCGTTTCACGCTCGACGAAGGACTCTCGAAAGCGGTCCAAGAAGTATTCGTCCGTCTCTATGAGAAGGGCTTGATTTACCGTGGCGAGTATATCGTCAACTGGGACCCGGCGCAAAAGACAGCCGTCTCGGATATCGAAGTTATCTATCAAGAAGTCGAAGGCGCATTCTACCACATGAAGTATCCGCTCGCTGACGGCTCAGGCCACATCGAGATCGCGACGACGCGTCCAGAGACGATGCTCGGCGATACGGCCGTTGCCGTCAACCCGAAAGATGAGCGTTACGCGCACCTCGTCGGCAAGACGATCATGCTTCCGGTCATGAACCGTGAGATCCCGATCGTTGCCGACGACTACGTCGACATGGAGTTCGGTACAGGTTGCGTCAAGATCACACCGGCGCACGACCCGAACGACTTTGAGATCGGGAACCGCCACGAGCTCCCGCGCATCCTCGTCATGGATGAAGGCGGCAAGATGAACGAGAACGCCGGCAAGTACGAAGGGCTCGACCGCTTCGAATGCCGCAAGCAACTCGTGAAAGATTTGGAAGCGGACGGCACGCTCGTCAAGATCGAGCCGCACACGCACTCGGTCGGCCACTCGGAACGTTCAGGCGCAGTCATCGAGCCGTATCTTTCGAAACAGTGGTTCGTCGACATGGAGCCGCTCGCGAAAGCAGCGCTCGAAGCTCAAGGACATGACGATACGAAAGTCAACTTCGTCCCAGAGCGGTTCGAAGGCACATACCTCCGTTGGATGGAGAACATCCGCGATTGGTGTATCAGCCGTCAACTCTGGTGGGGCCACCGCATCCCGGCTTGGTACCACAACGAGACAGGAGAGATCTATGTAGGGAAAGAAGCACCGGTTGACAGTGAGAACTGGCACCAAGACGAAGACGTGCTCGACACATGGTTCTCGTCAGCGCTCTGGCCGTTCTCGACGATGGGCTGGCCGGACACGGACTCAGCAGACTTCAAA
Organism: Exiguobacterium sp. s141; assembly: GCF_018618085.1. Lineage (NCBI taxonomy): Bacteria > Bacillati > Bacillota > Bacilli > Caryophanales > Exiguobacterium > Exiguobacterium sp. s141. The sequence goes on from NZ_JACSLJ010000002.1 coordinate 220,574, forward strand.
CGTTACTTCCCGACGAGCGCGCTCGTCACGGGTTACGACATCATCTTCTTCTGGGTATCGCGCATGATCTTCCAATCGCTCGAGTTCACTGGGAAGCAGCCGTTCAACGACGTGCTCATCCACGGTCTCATCCGCGACTCGGAAGGCCGCAAAATGTCGAAATCGCTCGGAAACGGCGTCGACCCGATGGAAGTCATCGACCAATACGGCGCGGACTCGCTCCGCTGGTTCCTCCTTACAGGATCGACACCAGGGAACGACCTTCGCTTCTATTGGGAGAAGATCGAATCGACATGGAACTTCGCGAACAAGATTTGGAACGCGAGCCGTTTCGCCCTCATGAACATGGACGGCATGAAGTATGAGGATATCGATTTGTCAGGTGAGAAGACGCTCGCCGACAAGTGGATTCTCACACGCTTGAACGACACGATCGACCAAGTGACGCGTCTCGTCGACAAGTATGAGTTCGGCGAAGCCGGCCGTTACTTGTACAACTTCATCTGGGAAGAGTTCTGTAACTGGTACATCGAGATGGCGAAACTCACGCTCTACGGTGAGGACGAGGCGGCGAAAGCGACGACGCGTTCTGTGCTCGCCTACACGCTCGACTCGATCATGCGTCTCATGCATCCGTTCATGCCGTTCCTCACAGAGGAAATCTGGCAGCACTTGCCGCACGAAGGCGACTCGATCGTCCGTGCGAGCTACCCGACACGTCGCGACGAGCTCCACTTCGCGGACTCGGTACCAGCGTTCGAAGCGGTCATGAACGTCATCCGTTCGGTCCGTAACATCCGTTCGGAAGTGAACGCCCCGATGTCGAAACCGATTCAGCTCTTCATCGCGACAAGTGACGACACGACACAAGGTTACTTGAGCGAAAACGAAGCGACGATCGGCAAGTTCACGAACGCGACCGAGCTCGAAATCGGACGCGGCTTGGCGGCTCCTGATAAGTCGATGTCGGCCATCATGACGGGTGCGGAGTTGTTCATCCCGCTCGCCGACCTCATCAACTTTGAGGAAGAAATCGCCCGTCTTGAAAAAGAAGTGGCGAAGTACGAGAAGGAAGTCGAGCGCGTTCAGAAGAAACTCGGCAACCCAGGCTTCACTGGCAAGGCACCGGCTCACGTCATCGACGAAGAGAAGGCGAAAGAGAAAGACTACCTCGACAAGCGTGACGCAGTCCGTGCCCGTTTGGAAGAGTTGCGTAAATAATGAATCAACCTTCTTTGGAGACTTGTTCTCCGAAGAAGGTTTTTTTGTCGTTTGGTGGAATTTAGGAGAGGAGACGATATAAAGGTGGTGTGACATGAGACGAATCGGAATGATGTTAAGTTTGGCAGTTATGGGACTGAGTGGGTGTGTGGCGGAACGAGCTGAACCGATCGAACCGACGGAATCAGGAGTGACAATTAATGAAAGTGCAGAAGAGACGTCTTCCAAAGATATTCCCGTAACGACGGACAAAGAAGTGTTCGGCTCGATCATCGAGGACGTGCCAAAAGGGACCGTTCGATTAGTTGATGCGGTCACGGCCCAATACACGCTTCAATATACGGATGGCACGTCCGAGCGACCAGCGAGAGACGGTGTAATCTATGAAACCGTCATCGATGATCTCGGGCTCATTGCCATTAAGTTACCAAACCGCGACGATGCGTTTGGCGTGTTCAACTATTCACGGGACGAGGAGTGGGGGTTGCACGGGATTCAAAACTTTACGATTCCCGAGGCGGCCGAAAAAGTCCGACACGGGTTGGACTTGCCTGAAGAAGAGCTGTTTGTCGCCAACTTCGAGATGAGTCAGCTCGAGCGGCCGGTGGAGATGTGGACGTTGTATGATGAGACGCAATGCATCACGATTTTAGTGACCGATGCGTCCAGTGTGGCAGACGGAGAATTGATTGACCGGCGAGACGATTCAAATGAACGGTATCGCTTGAATCAACCGGAAGGGAACGGCTTGTTTTACGTAGACCAGGGCAAGCTCATCGTCGTGACGGGCAATGTGTCGGAAGAGGTGTTGCTCGACCTCTCGGACTCGCTACCAGAGGCGTGGTCGGTGGATTTTCCGATGAACTGATCATACTTGTGACATCAACTATTCAAGAGGAGGGAATGCCATGCCGTACACACAAGAATTCGGTGTATTGGATTCAACAAATCGTCAATCATCATATGATACGTATACACCTGAACACTTCGATTGTGTCTCGGTGGATGGGGAGTGGGTGGATGAGTTTATCGAGGAGCTGAACGAGATGCGCACGTATTTCCACTCCTATGACCGTCCTGGATTCGGATTAGACGAATGCGGGATCACGCTCATTCCATATGAGTCACTGGCGCTGTTCTATCAAGTCGTCAAAGCGATGATGTACACGCATGAGTCGGAACAACTGAATCGACTTATTTCCAAAATCACACAAGCCCAAGTAGACAAGAAGGACATGATTCATTTCGGACTATGAGTCTATAGAAAAGAACGACCCCGAGCATCGTCATCGATGTTCGGGGTTTCGTTTGCGTTCGATGTAGATTATGCCAAATACAGTGGCGGCAAACAAAACATGCAAGAGGAGCGGTTGAGGATAACCAATGCGGAATAGGTGCATGGCATAGACGACATAAAGGATGCTGCCGAATCCTAGTGAGATGGAAAAAAGAACTTTCATACGTCTTCTTCCTCTGGGTCTGTCCAAAACGGTAATCGTCCGGTCGTCACGAAGTAAGACGACGCGAGCAGGACGCCGATTGCGAGTCCATTTACTTGCGACTGAATCGGCTGACTTGTCAACGACAGATAAAAACTGTAGACGAGGTAGGAAGTTGAACTTACGATGATTGTCATGAGCAAGAGTGTCATTTTCATTTTGTTTCACTCCATTCGAGCTCGTTCAAATGCTTCATGAACTGGACAAACGAGACACCTAGGAAGAAAGCCGGCATTGTCCAGACCCAATTGCTTAGAAACGGACCTTGCCAGAGCTCGAGCGAAATCATGCAGGCAAAGCCTAACGAAATAAGTGAAGCGAGTAGTCGCATTATAAAACCTCCAAACGGACTTTGTCTATTCTACGTGGCGAATAGCCAAAAGGTTCCAAAAAAACCATCCCCCGAAAGCGAGATGGTTCATGTGCCGCAGAAAGTCTGATACGGATACGTCCGCGGCGGTCCGGGTGAGACGTAGCGTCCGTAGTCGGCTTCGTAGTCGTATGGCTTCCGCAATACGTCGAGCAGTGCATGCGTCGGCTTGAAGTCACCGCGTTCGGCTGCCATGAGGGCGGCCTCGACGTGATGGTTGCGCGGGATGACGGCCGGGTTGTGCTGACGCATGAGGCGGATGACGTCCTCATCAGGAAGACCTTGTTCCCCGAGGCGTTTCCGCCAAGCGGCGAGCCACGCCTTGCCGTCGTCCTGTTTAGCGAAAACGAGCGCTTCCGTGTCGCCGAGTGTGAGGGCGCGGAACGTGTTCGTGAAGTCGGCCTCGGACTCCATCATGAGCCGGAGCAGTTCATCCGTCAGTTCGTCGTCTCCGTCTTTTCGCACGTAAAGTCCGATTTTATGGGCGAGCCCAGTAAAGTACGCCTCTTTATACGTTTCCGTGTAGTCGTTCAACAGCTTGTTGGCGATATCGACGGCCTTTTCTTGTGTGGCGGCGAGGAGCGGGAGCAACGTCTCGGCGAGGCGGGCCAAGTTCCATGACCCTATATACGGCTGATTCGCATAGGCGTAGCGTCCCTCGCGGTCGATCGAGCTGAAGACGGTATTCGGGTGATACGTATCCATGAACGCACACGGGCCATAATCAAGCCCTTCACCGCTGATAAACGTATTGTCCGTGTTCATGACGCCGTGGATGAACCCGACGAGTTGCCAATCCGCGATCAGTTTCGCCTGCCGGGTAATCACGCGGCCGAGGAACTGTTCATAGCGGTCCGGTTGTCCTGCAAGGTCAGGGTCGTGGCGCTGAATCGCATAGTCGGCGAGGGCGATGACGTCATCAATCGATCCGGCCGCGGCGGCGTATTGGAACGTGCCGACACGTAAATGGCTCGCTGCGACGCGCGTCAAGACGGCGCCGTGCTTCGGTCCTTGGCGCATGATCGGCTCACCGGTCGTCACGACGGCGAGCGCCCAGTTCGTCGGGATGCCGAGGGCGTGCATCGCCTCACTGATGAGGAATTCACGCACCATCGGACCGACGGCGGCCCGTCCATCACCGCCACGCGAGTACTCGGTCGGACCCGAACCTTTCAATTGAACGTCGACACGCTTTCCGTTCGGGGCGACGTGTTCCCCGAGCACGAGCGCCCGTCCGTCACCGAGCATCGTGAAATGGGCAAATTGGTGGCCGGCATACGCTTGCGAGAACGACGTGTCGGTCTGACGATTCCCGGCGAAGAGTGCGACGTCTTGAGACGTTTCGGCGTCGAGACCGAGCGTCTTGGCGAGTGCTTCGTTCCACAGGACGAGTTCGGGCTTGTCGACCGGATGGACCGGTCCCCGGTCGTAAAAAATGTCACGGAGATCGAGGTAGGTCGCCTCGAAGTTCCAACTGTTGGTCATAGTAATTCCCCCTTCTTCGCCTCGAGTATAGCACAGCCGATTCCTTGCATAGCGCTTCGCGAATTTTGGTAAGATGAGAGGGAAGTGTGAAAACAGGAGTGATGGAAGATGGAGACGAGACAAGACGTATTGGAATGGCTGAACGGGCAGCTGCGGTTCGGGATCAAGCCCGGACTCGAACGCATCGAGTGGATGTTGAACGCACTACAAATCGAGGAGTTGCCGTCAATCCACGTGGCAGGGACGAACGGAAAAGGGTCGACGGTCGCTTTCTTGCGGACGATGGCGCTCGCGGAGGGGTTGAACGTCGGGACGTTCATCTCGCCATACATCATCCAGTTCGAGGAACGGATCATGTTGAACGGGGAGCCGATTCGGGAAGACGACCTCGTCCGAATTGCTAATCGGGTCCGTGACTGTGCGAGTGCGTCACCGGAGACGTTGACGGAGTTTGAACTGCTGACGGTCATGGCGTGGCTCTACTTCCATGAGCAACAACCTGACCTCGTCATTTGGGAAGTCGGTCTCGGCGGCCGCCTTGATTCGACGAACGTGTTGACGCGACCGCTCGCGACGGTCGTGACGTCGATCGGGCACGACCATCAAGGGATTCTCGGCGACACGCTCGAAGAGATCGCGCTCGAAAAGTTTGGCATCATGAAGCGGGGCGTGCCGATGTTCCACAGTTTGACGGATGAACGGTTGATCGCGTTGCTCAAGCGACAAGGAGAGGCGATGGACGCATCGATTCACGACGTCACTCCACTCGTCACGTCAATCGAGGACGGGACCGACACGGTCGTCACGTATGACGAGATGAAGTCGGTGACGCTCGGATTGACCGGACACCATCAAGCGTATAACGGGGCGTGCGCCGTCGCCGTCGCGCGCCACCTCGGCTGGAAGGCGGAAGCTATTCGAGCGGGGCTCGAGGCGGCACAACACCCAGGTCGCTATGAGCTCATCTCGAGACAGCCCCGCATCGTGCTCGATGGGGCGCATAATGCGGAAGGGGTCGCCGCGCTCGTTGAACAGTTGAAGCTCGAGCGTGACGTGACGGTCCTCGCGGCCATTCTTGCCGACAAGGACCGGGGAGCGATGATCGCGTCGCTCCAGATGGTGGCGGATGTCTATGAGACGACGTTCGATTTCCCGCGCACCCGGACGAAAGAAAGTCTAATTGCCGACGGGGCCCGCTATGTGGACTGGCAAGACTGGTTGGCCGCATGGCTGGAGACACCGAAATCCGAGACGCTTGTCGTGACCGGGTCGCTCTACTTTATCAGTGCGGTCAGAAATCATTTAGCTAAAGATATTCAAAAAATGTAAGAAAAAGATTATAGGTGTGGGATAATAGGCTTAGATTGGGATAAACTGAATGGGAATCCACTTTGAGGAGTAGTGAGGTGCAATATGGAGAGTGAGAAAGGTTTCACATTAGTAGAAGTATTAGTTTCTATTGTTCTCCTCGGTATTATTTTTACAAGTTTTTATGGACTTCTCGTTCAAAGTGCCCAAACGAATACGGTTTCTCGGACGATGATGGATTTATCTTACGTTGCTCAAAATGAATTCGAGTTGATGAAAGCAAAAGGGCAGGAGACTAGTGCCAAGACGAGAATTCAAATAGTTGAAGAACTCGGCTATACCTATCGACAAACGTCCTTAATAAATGGGACGGTATGGCTGGAATTCTCAAAACCGATTCCACTTGATAATCGGCGCATCGTTTTAAGGGTGGAGAATAGTCCCTCAGCTTTAAATCGAATCATTATCGAAGTGTTTGAAGAGGCAACGATTGACTCTAATACAAAACTGGAGGGCGTCTTGAGGTGGGGATGAAGCAATTTGTTATCAAAATCCGTAATGAATCAAAAGGCGTTACTTTAGTCGAACTACTGGTGACAATAGTCATTAGCTCAATTGTTGTAATCGTATTGGCAAATATTTTGACTGGTCTTGTTCAATTCAATCAATCCGAAAAAGTACGAGATCATCAGACGGCAGAGATGCGATTAGTCATTAAGATGATTACTACTGATGTTCGCAGAAGCAGCACGTTTGAAATGAATTCCTCAGCTTTGACTGTGAATAGTCGTACATACAAAGAGAGTAATGGAGTCATTTATCGAAACAATGAAGTGATTGCGCGAGGCATCGAATCGTTGACGTTTAATTTCAAGGATCAAATGTTAACAATCGATTTAAAACTTGAGGGTGTTAATCAACCTTCAAAAGTCGTAACGACAAAACTGTTTATCGGGGAAGGTGTGGCAGTTGAAAACTTGGAATAATTGGCGCCTCGCCAAAGAAGAAAAAGGGAATACTCTCATCTTAGTCTTGATAGTGATCTTACTGTTTTCTTCAATTGGTTTAAGCATGATTCAGTCTAGTTTGAATTCTGTGTCGCTTTCGGATGGGGAAGTCAAAGAACAATCTGCCTACTACATCGCTGAAAGTGGAATCACGTATACACTTGATCAGATTCAACAAGCGCTCGACGAGGTGGAAGATTTAAACAAAATGACGGATGAACAGTACTACAACTATGTAAATGCCAACATTTTAACTGGTACTCAACCTCGAGTGTTTTCTTCGTTTGAGAAACAGAAAGGCATTCAACCGATGGCTATGGTAACTGTAAAGATGAGTAATGTTTCATCTGATCGAACGGTTAGAGACTACATTATCACATCGACTGGTCAGGTCGGTGAGCGAAAAAAAACGTTGCAAACAAGTTACTCGTTGGATCTCGAGCGGACGCCAGGACCAACCCTTCCTTCCAACTTAGGAATATACTCCAAAGGAAAAATGAAGCTCGCTAACGGAGTTGTGACAGGTAATATCCTCCTAGAATCGAACGCTCAAAATATGTTAGAGGTTACTGGAAATCCGACAATCAACGGAGCTGTCTACACGTTACCCTCGTCTCATTCCAAAACTATTTTGGCGCCGAATTGGTGGCTGGATCAAAAGAGACCTACAATTTACAAAGAAAACTTTAATTTAGGTGTAACACTTCCTGACTTTCCGTCAGCAAATGATTTCAATTATAAGATGATTCCCGATACTACTTTTAAAGCGGGCAGCAGTCAATACCAAGTGATTTCAAAAGGTAACATCAATATTTCGAACTGGATTGTCAGTGATTATGAGCTCATTTTGGATCAAGATTATAAAGTGAACGACATTAACTTGAGTAGTAACTATCGTTTGACGATTAACGTGAAAGATAAGGATGTGTCCTTATATGTTAATTCGATTCAAGGAACCGGACATTTAGATGTGAAGAGTCAACCGGGTGGGAGTTTGACGATGTACCTAGCTGACAACATTTCATTAAACGGTCATGTGAACGAAAGCGATGGGAATGATTTGTTCATGTATATCGGACCTTCTAATGGTCAAACGAAACTAGTAAAGAGTTCTGGTTATGGGAAATTTAATGCCTCGATTTATGCGAAAGATGCCAACTTAGAGTTCGTTGGTTCGGCCTCCCTGAATGGAAGTATTTTGTCAGGTGGGGAAAATGTGAAAGTTACCGGTGGGACTCAAATCAATGTACCAAAAAAATTAATTTTTGCTCCGAACGCCCATGTCGAGATTATTGAAGGCGGTACGGTAAACGGTGGTATTGTTTCCGACACGTTTACAATTAGCGGTGGAGCGAAAGTCAATGCAGCATCAATTGAATTAGACGACTTACCCTTCTTCGGAGAGGCAAGTTCAGAAACAAACTTGATTGTAAAGAAAGGGACTGTTAGAGAAATTGCTAACCCATGAGAACTTTTACAAAGTGGAGGAATTTAAATGAAACAGTTTGGAATGCATGTCTCCATCCTCATCGGACTTGTCTTACTCGTATCGCTGCCAACGATTGGTCTTGTCAATTATCTCGAAGCATCAGCGAAGACAAATGCTACATATAAAGAGACAACGGTTGCCGGTATCGATGTATCAGGGATGACGAGAGAAGAGGCGATCATTCGACTTGATAATGCAATCAAAGATTTTAATAATACACCATTCGCATTGACACTAGTCGATGGAACGGTACTCGAGGTCGGTAAGGATACCGTCGCTTATAATGTCGAGGCAACCCTCGACGGAGTAACAGAGTCCGGTACTTATTCACTCGTTACGACGGTTGATGAAGAACGACTTACTCCGTACCTCAATAATCAACCGGTGACGCTCACCATGGTCACGCCCCCCCTCGTTGAAGCAGCTTCGAACTTTAATTCAGATGTTATTTTAGAGATGACGGCTACCGAGAGCGAAGTTGTCTCATCCATAACTATAAGTCCGACGCCTGCGATGCGTTCAGCAGTTGAACGCATGAATGGTTTCGAGATGGAGGCTGGAGATATTTTCAGTCTGAAGACGTTCGGAGAAGACTTTGACGCACTCAGTACGCTTGGTTCGTCTATGTATCAACTGTTCGCAGCGACACCGTTCCAAATCCTTGAACGTGTACAACATGAGACGCTACCGGCCGGCGTTGAGCTCGGCTACGATGTCAAAATCGACGATCGTTCGAACTTCGCTGTGCAGAATACGGAACAAACTTCATATGCGCTGATCGTATTAGAAGAAGGGAACACAATGACAATTCAATTGCTCGGTAAAGCATTCGTTGGAGCTTATGAGTCACGTGTCGAAGACGTGACAAGCGTACCGTTCCAGAATGTCGTTCGCTTCTCATCTGCACTCACAGCAGGCAGTTCATCTGTCACTCAGTCTGGACAGACGGGTGAGTCGGGCAAGTTATATCGTGTCCGTATTACGGAGACTGGTGAGTCATTAGAACTTCTCGGTTTTGATTTCTACGAACCAATTCCGGAAATCGTGACAAAGAGTTCTGTACCGGTTCCTGAGCCCGAGCCTGAACCAGAACCGACTGAACCGATTATTATTCCAATTTTGCCGGATAATCCGGAAGAATGGCTAAATGAATGGCTACTAAATGACGATGTACAAGATAACAACGACGACGGATATGAACAACAGCCGCCGGTTCAACAAGAAGATCCAACCGCGGTACCAAATGAGGGGGCAGTCGGATGATTGGATATTTGATATTGGTTGCCTTTTGGGTACTCGCAACTCTGACCGTGTTCGCCTTATCCATTCCACACACACGAAAGCGTGAGACGAAAGGTATTATTTCACTTTTTGTGGCTTTGCTTTCACTTGGAGTATACAGCGTTTATAACGAAGGGCTCGAGCGAACGTGGTGGATTTGGGCCCTCCTTGCACTCGTTTTAATTAGCGGTGCGGCGCTCAGTTCGTTCGTTGAACAACGAGGCTCCGCACAGGTGGTGCCTCAGGAGGAACCACAGAGGATGGTGAAGTAAGGTGAGACGAACGAAAAAACGACTTGGCGAGATGCTCGTCGAGGCGGGGTTAATTACGCAAGAACAACTCGACGAAGCGCTCGTTCAAAAGCGGACCGGGGAAAAGCTCGGGGATGCGCTCATGCGATTGAACTATTTGACCGAGACACAATTGATTCAAGTACTGCACGAACAATTAAATGTACCAGTCATTTCTTTATACGCGCAAGACATCAATGTGACGGTGACGAAACTCGTCCCGAAAGTTATTGCTCAAAAACATGACATTATGCCAATTGAGTTACAAGGGAACACGCTGTTCATCGCAACGGCGGACCCGCTCGACTTGATCGCCATCGATGACGTCCGGCTTCAGACGGGAATGAACATCGAGGTCGGGATTGCCACGCGCGAACAGATTCGTAAAACGATCAGCCGCTATTATGAGATGGATGCGTCACTCATCGAGATTCTGAAAGAAGAAGCGCCTGAACTCGAGCGCGAGGAGACGGCGTCGCGCGATGACGCCCCGGTCATCCGGCTCGTCAATCAGCTCTTCTTGAGTGCGATCGACCAGCGCGCCTCGGATATTCACTTCGACCCGCACGAGAAGCAGTTGCACGTCCGCTTCCGGGTCGACGGTGATCTTCGGACCGAAACGATTTATCCGAAGAAGATTCAAAGCGTCATGCTGACGCGCCTTAAGGTCATGAGTAACTTAGACATCACCGAGAGCCGTTTGCCGCAGGATGGACGTATCAAATATACGCTCCGGGGCCGCCCGTACGACTTCCGCGTCTCGACGCTCCCGACGATGTATGGCGAGAAAATCGTCATCCGGGTGCTCGACTCGTCGGAAGGATTGACCGATTTGACGAAGCTCGGCTTCGGCGACCAGAACGAGGCGGTGTACCGCGACATGTTGAAACGGCCGAACGGGATTATTCTCATCACCGGGCCGACGGGATCAGGGAAGTCGTCGACGCTCTATGCGTCGCTACGCGAACTGAACGAGGAATCGAAGAACATCATCACGGTCGAGGACCCGGTCGAGTATCAACTCGACGGCATTAACCAAGTCCAGGTCAACGCCAAGGTCGGCTTGACGTTCGCGTCGGGTCTGCGTTCGATTTTGCGACAAGACCCGAACATCGTCATGGTCGGGGAGATTCGGGACACCGAGACGGCCGAGATTGCCATTCGAGCGTCGTTGACCGGTCACTTGGTGTTGTCGACACTACATACGAACTCGGCCATCAGCTCGATCACCCGCTTGATTGACATGGGAGTCGAACCGTTCCTTGTCGCCGCCTCGACATCCGGGCTCGTCGCCCAGCGGCTCGTCCGGCGCGTCTGTCGCGACTGCGGTCATGAACAGCCGGTCTCGAAGCGCGAGCAGGAACTGTTTGCCGCTGAAGGGATTCCGGTTGAACGAATCATGCGCGGCAACGGTTGTGCCTCATGTAGCTTCACAGGTTATCGTGGACGGCTCGCCATCCATGAGGTCGTGCCAATCGATGAAGGGTTGCGCCGATTGATTATGAACCAGGCGACGGAAGCCGAGATGGTCGCCTACGCGAAAGCGCAAGGTGCCCGCTTCCTCCTTGCCGATGGGCTCGAGAAAGTCGCGTTCGGACTGACGAATACCGAGGAAATATTGAGAACAGTGATAACGGGGTGAGTCTATGATCCATCAGTCGATTGAAGTGATTTTAACGAAAGCGGTCGAACAACGCGCCTCGGACATCCATTTGACCGCCGGCTCACCGCCGATCATCCGGGTTGACGGGAGCCTCATCACGATGGGTGATGAGAAAGTGTTGCCGCTCCATATCGAAAGCTATTTGAAAGACATCATGACCGAGGAGATGCGGGGGCGGCTCGAGATGCAGCGCGACCTCGACTTCTCGTTCGGGGTCCCGCGCGTATCGCGGTTCCGCGTCAACGCCTATTACCAACGAGGCACGGTCGCGATTGCGTTCCGTTCCATTTCCGGGGAAATCCCGACGATGAACGAGCTCGATTTGCCGCAAGTGCTGAAGCGACTGATCGAGAAGCCGTACGGGCTCATCCTCGTCACCGGACCGACGGGATCAGGGAAATCGACGACGCTCGCCGCGATGATTCATGAGATCAACCGGACGCAGCGGAAACGAATCATCACGCTCGAGGATCCGATTGAATATTTGCATTCGCACGACCAGAGCATCGTCGACCAACGCGAGATCGGCTCCGACGTCATGAAGTTCGTCGACGGTCTGCGGGCCGCGCTCCGGCAAGACCCGGACGTCATCTTGCTCGGTGAGATGCGCGACCTCGAGACGATTTCGACGGCGATGACGGCCGCCGAGACGGGCCACCTCGTCATGGCGACACTCCACACGTCGAGTGCGATGTCGACCGTCAGCCGCATCATCGACGCGTTCCCGGCCGAGCAACAGGACCAAATCCGGACCCAGCTCGCCAACGTCCTGCTCGGTGTCGTCAGTCAGCGTCTCTTCCCGCGTGTCGACGTGCCGAAAGGTCGTGTCGCCGCGATGGAGATTATGATCGGCAATCCGGCCGTCGCCAACTTGATTCGGAACGAGAAGGAGTTCCAACTCCCGACCGTCATCCAGACGAACCGGCAGAACGGGATGCAGACGATGGACATGGCGATCGAACAGCTCGTCCGTCAAGGCGTCATCAACCCGAACGCCGTACCAAATGAAGAGAGGTGACTGAATGGCCATCTTCCAATACGAAGGTAAACTGCTGAACGGGAAGCGTAAGAAAGGGCGGGTCACTGCCGTCTCGCTCCGCGAAGCGAAAGAAAAGTTGCGCCAAGAATCGATCCTCGTCACCGAGCTCGCCGAACTCGAGTCGACAGGATTGAATAAAGAAGTCAATCTGCTCCCGGAGCGGGTCAAGATTGAACATTTGATTATGTACGTGCGCCAGTTCGCGACGCTCATCCGGGCCGGTGTGCCGATTGTCCGGGCCACGTCTATCTTGCGCGTCCAGACCGAATCGAAAGTGTTGAAGAAGACGCTCAGCCAAGTCGAGGACGATTTGCGCGAAGGGATCGCGTTCTCGGAGGCGATCAAAAAACATCCGCGCGTATTCTCGAACTTCTTCAGCTCGATGGCGCTCGCAGGTGAGGCGAGCGGGAACTTGGAGGAGGCGCTCGACCAAATCGGGCTCCAGCTCCAAAAACAATATGACGTCAAACGGAAAGTCATCTCGGCGTTGACGTATCCGCTCGTCGTGTCGATTGTCGCCATCGGCGTCGTCGCGTTCCTCATGGTGAACGTCGTCCCGACGTTTGCGAGCATCTTCGGCCAGCTCGGCGGAGAACTGCCGCTCATCACACGCATCGTCGTAGCCGTGTCAGACTTCGTCGCCGCCTATTGGTGGCTCATCTTCGGCGGGGCACTTCTCGCACTGCTCGTCTTTATGTGGATGTTGAAGCGCGACAAGGAACGGTATGTGATTGATGGATTGCTGTTGAAGATGCCGATTTTCGGGCCGATCGTCCTAAAGTCGCAAATCGCGTTATTGACCCGAAGTTTGGCCGTCTTGCTGCAAGCGGCGGTCCCGATTTTGTCGGCGATCGAGATCACCGAGAAGATTGTCTCGAACCGGGTCATCCGCAAAGGTCTTGCTCAAGCACGTAAGATGATGGCGCAAGGGATCCCGCTCCATGAACCGCTCGAACGGAACGACAGCTTCCCGCCGCTCATGACGCAAATGATTGCGGTAGGCGAGGAGAGCGGAGATTTGGACTCGATGTTGAACGAGGTCGCGGAGTTTTATGAGACCGAAGTCGAGACGACGACGGACCGTCTGAAGTCGATTATCGAGCCGCTGTTAATTGTCGTCTTGGCGAGTATCGTCGGCGTCATCGTCATCGCGATTGTCGTCCCGATGTTCCAAATTTATGGCGATATCCAAAATCAGTAGAAACTTTTTATTTATTTGCAGATTTGTATCTTTTCAATCCTAAATTTTGAATGTATAGTAAAATTGTTCTACTAGTATTAGGTCAAAGGTAATGAATCTAGCTTACATCACAGCAAAACACACAAAAGGGGAGAATGAATCATGTTAGAGAAAATGAAAATGATTTGGCAAGATGCCAAACAATTGAAAGATGAGCGCGGACTCACACTCGTCGAGTTGCTCGTCGTCGTCGTTATCTTAGGGATTATCGCAGCGATTGCCGTTGTCGCAATCGGTGGGATTATCGAGAACTCGAAGAAGGACGCGATGGTTGCCGATGCGAAACAAATGGTAAGTGCGGCGAAGTTGTATACGGCGTCAAATCCGGTAACTTCAGATACTGTATTAAATTTCAACAGTGCTGCAGACGGTGAAGTACCGATGGATTCTTACATCGATAAATTGAAAGATCCTTTTGACACAAAGGCAGGAGAAACTGCTACACCGTCATATCCAACAGCTAAAGTCACAGTAAAACCTGGCACTAGTGGTAAATACACTTATGAAGTGACACTTACTAGTGACAAGAGTGAATATGCATTATCCAATGCTGATAGTTCATCTATTACTAAAGATAGCTTATGATAAAATCTCCGGCTGGCGCTGGGCACTCGCTCAGCCTAGCCGGTTTTCTGTTTTTGGCATATACTTACAAGTAAGGAAGTGACCTTGATTGGTTGAATTCATCGGACTCATTTATAGCCTCGTCCTCGGGGCGGTCATCACGTCATTCACGAACGTCGTTGGGCTCCGCGTGCCACGCAAACAGTCCATCGTCACGCCGCGCTCGCACTGTCCGTCATGCGGACACGTCTTATCCGCTTGGGAACTGATTCCGGTCTTCGGTTACGTGTTCCTGCGCGGAAAATGCCGCGGCTGTGGCGGGCGGATCGCGCCGACGTACCCGCTCTTCGAACTGCTTGGAGCGGTCGGTTACGCCTATAGCTTCTGGCTGTATGGCTTTAGCCTCACGACGCTCCTCGCCTTCGTCTTCTTACCGACGCTCCTCGCACTAGCGATGTCGGATTTGTCGACGATGCTCGTCCCGAACGTGATCCTCATGTTCTCGGCACCGGTCCTCCTCTTGCTCGCCTATAGCGCGGGTGTGGCTTGGTGGAGCCCGATTGCCGGAGCGGCACTCGGCTTTTCTGTCCTCGCCACCGTTTTTTTCGTCTCCAAGGGGGGACTTGGGGCCGGCGATGTCAAACTATTTACAGTAATCGGGCTCGTCCTCGGGCCGCGCGACGTCCTCGTCGCACTCTTTTTATCGAGCTTGATTGGCGCAATCGTCGGAGTGACGCTCATCGGCTTGAAACGGATGGATCGCAAACAGCCGATTCCGTTCGTACCGTCAATCGCACTCGGTACGATGCTGACGTTTTGGTTCAGCGAACGCTTCTTTGATTGGTATTTTGATTTGATGTAGGGGGAAACCAGCATGAGCCGGTCTATAGAGAAAGGAACGGTCGCGTATTTCTCGTTCGATGCGCTTAGCATCCACGGGGCCGTGATCAAACAAGGCGTGTTCAAACGTAGCGCCTCCGTCCAATTGGCGAAAGGTGCCTACGTGGGGGGACGGATTGAAGACGAGAACGCATTCGGTCTCGCTTTCGATGAACTGTGCCGTAAACTGAAAGTACGAAAAGGGATGGTCTGTGCCGTCGATATGGCCGAGACCGAAGTGTTGTCCCGCAAAGTCGAGATTCCATCGACGATCCCGAAAGATGAGATCCGCGGCTATCTGTTCATGGAGATCGGCAGCTCGATCATTTTGCCGTTCGACGACGTCGCCTTCGACTACGAGGTGCTCGGCGAGACGGAGACGAAGACCGAGGTCATGCTCCACGCCGTCTCGGTCGATTTGACGAAAGCCATCCGCGCTTACATGAAGAAACGCGGGTTCCAATTGAAGAAAATCGTTCCACGCCCGGTCGCAATCGCGAACGGCGTGAGCCGACTCGAGACGCTCGACCCGCTCAAATCGACGCTCCTCTGGCACGTGACACCGTTCGCGCACCAGTTGCTCGTTCTCGAGGAAGGGCAAGTCCGGTTCATCCGGGCCATCGAGACCGACCTCCCGTACCACGCCGAGACGACGGACGGGATTGTCACGTATACATATAGCGGCTCGAAGGAGACACTTGCGACGCAGACAGACGAGTGGCTGAACGAGCTGGCCCGTTTCCTCGACTTCTATCGTTACTCGCTCCGGACGGACGGACGCCCGATTGACGAGCTGCTCGTCTCGGGGACGGTCCCGAGCCTTGACGATCTCGTCCAGACGATTGAAAGTGAGGCGATGGTGCCGGTCAAACGGATCGCCGACCCGCTTCCACTGTCTCACGCGACGCCATTGTCGCACCAGATGTTGCCGCTCCTCGGGATGGCGACGCTCGACAAAGAACACGACGCCAACTTCATCAACTCGACCGATGTGACGCTCCGCTGGCCGATCATCGCGAGCCTGCTCGCGCTGTTGATCGGTGGCGGCGCGACCGGTTACTTGTTCTATGAAGTGAACGAGTTGGAGCGGAACGAGGCCCAGGTCGAGGAGCAGTTGCAGCTCGTCCGCATCTATCAGACCGAGCAAGTGAACTCGAAAGGTCAGCAAGTCCTATCGCTCGACCAGACGGTGACTGCGCTCACAGCTGAAGAACGATGGGCCGTGCCGGCGCTCCGGGCGTTGACCGAGCAATTGCCGCCGACGGGCTACGTATTGACGTATAACTACGCCGACGGTTCGCTCATGAGTGTGCGTACTCAGTTCGAGACGCTCGCCGATTTGAATGCGTTCCAACGCTCGCTCTTGAACGACCCACGGTTTGAGAACGTCAAACTGCTCGGCGTGACGACCGAGACGAAAGCGGAGACCGAGCAGGATGAGACGGACACCGATGAGCCGCTCAGTCCGAGCGTGCTCGATTCGACGAACGAACCGCTCCCACGCTACATCGGCGAGTTCACTTTCACGTTCATCGATGCTGAACCGGAGACGCCGGAAGGGGAGACCCCAGATGGTGAGACACCGGACGGCGAGACGGAAGAGACGACCGATGAGGAGGTGGTGAGCGAATGAAACGCTCGACGATTTATTTGATCTTTACAATCTGTTTGTTCGCGGCCATCGCCGTACCGTCTTATTTCGGCTACCAATACTTCATCCACCAAGGCAACGTCAAGTCACTCGAGCGGGAACTGTCGCTCGAGCAGACGAAGCTCGAACTATTGCGCCAGGAAGGGGAAGTCGTCGACGTCGCCGACTCGCAGCGCCTCCAGACGCGTGTCCCGACCGAGGCAGCACTCGACACGGTCGTCGAGACGTTATCGCAGGCGAGCCAACTGTCTGACGTGCGCGTCACGAGCATCGCTTTCGCCGACGGTGTCATCGCCGAATCGGAAGTGCCGGAAGACATCGACGAGCCGGAACCGAACGACGTGAGCGCGACGGCTGAACCGGCCGAACCGGTTGAGATCACGCCGGTCAACGCCTCGTCAATCCGCTCGACGGTGTCGCTCCAAGCGGACACGTACGAGTCGCTCGTCCTGTTCCTCGAGTCGGTCGAATCGATGAACCGGATCCATATCTTGCGCACGGTCCAATTCACCGGACCGACGGAGACGGGCCCGAACACGACCGAGACGGCCGAGCCGCTCGACTTCACGGTCGAACTCGATGCGTTCTATCGTCCGGACCTCGATCAACTCACAGACGATCGTTACGTACCGGCGCAGACGTTCACCCCGAAAGACGTCCCGGTGTACGACTATACGACGCCATGATTCGAACGTCCCTTCAAAAAGAAGGGGCGTTTTTTTGAGGCGTCTTGGATTGTAAACGCCTGCCCGTTTGCCTACAATCGACAGTGAAGTGTGATACGGAAAAGAAGCCCGTTACGCACATATGGAAGGAGTCGTTACAATGAAACCAACACAGAAACGTGTCATCCTCGCCTCGATGTCGCCACGGAGGACTGAGCTGTTGAGCCAGGCCGGGATCAGTCATGAGGTCATCCCATCTAACGTCATCGAAGGGACGAACGGTCGGGAACATCCGGACGAGTACGTCGGACGCCTCGCTCGCGAGAAAGCGATGGACGTCGCCCGCGACAACCGTGACGCCATCGTCATCGGCTCGGATACGGTCGTCGTCTTAGACGGGACGATCTTAGAGAAGCCGAAAGACCGGGACGACGCGCGAGATATGCTACAGCGTTTATCGGGGGCGACCCACGAAGTGCTCACCGGCGTCAGCATCATCGGGCCCGAGCGGCAAGACTTGTTCGTCACGACGACGCACGTCACGTTCATCGACATCCCGGACGCGTGGCTCGATGGCTATCTCGATTCGACGGAGCCGTACGATAAAGCTGGCGCCTATGGCATCCAAGGGTCGGGCGGTCTGTTCGTCGAACGGCTCGAAGGGGACTTTTATAATGTCGTCGGTCTGCCGATTCGTCCGCTCGTCGAGACGCTCGAGCGACACGGGGTAGCGCCGCGCTTTCTGTGAATGAAGCGAAAGTTGGTGAAGGAATGACCATGGTGCTCGACCGAAGTGTTGAATCCGCGATCGCCCGGCTGCTCCAAATCGGGGGCAGGGGTGGCGACCCGCATGAGACGGCCCGACGGCTGTCCGACGTATATCCGACGCTCCGGGCGCTGTCGCAGGCGTCCGTGAGCGACCTCTGTCAAATCGAGGGCATGACGAAGAAGAAAGCCGAGCAGTTGCTCGCGGCGTTCGCGATCGGTCTCCGTTACGTCGAGGAGCCGAAAGTAGAGACGCCGACGATCCGTTCGCCACAGGACGCCTATGAACTGCTCCGTGATGAGCTCCGGCTGTTGAACCAGGAACATTTCATCTGTCTGTATTTGAACACGAAGAACCAGCTCATCGCCCGGAAGACATTGTTCGTCGGTGGGCTCAATTCGTCGATTGTCCATCCGCGCGACGTGTTCCGTGAGGCGCTCAAACTGTCGGCGGCTTGCTTCATTGCCGTGCATAACCATCCGAGCGGGGACGCGACCCCGAGCCGGGAAGATATCGAAGTGTCGGAACGGCTCGTTGAGGCGGGTCATATCGTCGGTATCGCTTGTCTCGATCACGTCATCATCGGGGAGGACCATTACGTCAGTATGAAACAGCGGGGCTATATGAACGGTTGAAACTGGGATTTATTTTCCAAATGAGACATCCGTTTGTTATACTGACAGACGAGGTGTTCATATGGAAAAATTGATTTGGTTATTGATGCTTGTTGTCGCGCTCGTCGCCAGTTTCGTCCCGCTCGAGCCACTCGTGTTGTCGTTTCTCGTATTCGCGATGTTCGTCTTCATCAGTGTGGCGCTGTTTCAACGGTTCCAACGTGAGGATCATTGGCTCGACCGCGTCTCACCGCTCGTCGGTGTCGGCATCGGGATTGGCGCATTGATCGCGTATGCTGCTCTATTTGTCGCCTGGTTCAATTCATCGATCGACCTTCAGGCGTGGCAAGTCATCCCGCAACTCGTCTTCATGTATATCGGAATTTACTTATTCGTGGTGACGGTGTCGAGTTTTTTGGCAGGGGCGACCCGCGTCCGTCCGTCCCGATTCTTTCGGCCGGTGCTCATCTTCTCGGTCGTTTTTTATGGGTCGATGCTTTTGCTCCCGCTCCAACCAGGTCTCTAATCTTCAACTTGTCATTCGAACGAAGCAGGCGCATCCGCGCCTGCTTTTTGTCTGTTTAGAGGAGTCATCAAACGCGGCGTCGAACACGGAGAGTATACGGTTCTATACGACCTACGAAGAGGGAATGTGATCAGATATGAATGAGGAAACCATCTATCAGGAACGGGATTTGAAGTTGATGTTGACGGACATCAGGGACGGGACGGTTCGGTTACAGGAATTAGATGAGGAGCGGGTCATCCAATCGATGCTCCATCATATCGGATCGACGGATGCGGAGCTTCGAGATCAGTTGATTTACACATTATTCTATCGATTCATCATCGAAGACGAACAACTGGCGAACGAACAACTGATTTATCTATTCAATATGACGCTCAAATACCACTTGTTTCATGGTATCGGGGAGACGTCATCAGATACCGTCTTCACGCGGGCGTTCTCGACGCTATTGATCGCTTTGATTTTGTACCAAGACCGTCAACAAGAATTTTTATCGGAACCAAATCTCGAGATGTTGAAAGCGAAGCTCCTGGCATATCTCGATTGTGAAATCGATACGAGAGGGTACGTGCCCACAAAAGGTTGGGCCCATGCGATCGCCCATGTGGCCGATGCCTTCGACGAGCTCGTCCTGCATCCGCACCTCGACGAGACGGAGTTCGTTGAGATCCTCGAGGCGTTGTGGGACAAAGTGATGTTTCCGACCGTTTATTTGCACGATGAGGATGAGCGCTTGCTGAATCCCATCTTCGCCTTGCTAGAGCGCGGAATGGACGAGCACGAAATCGTCGTTCTATTAGACGGCCTGCCGGCTCAACTGAGCGCACAAAAACAGCAACTCGAGCCCGAGCATTATTGGCACGTCGTCCACAACATGAAAACGTTTCTAAAGAGCTTCTTCGTGAAATTGTACGATGCAAACCGACCGATGCTTCAAACCGCCGTATTCGAGACGTTAAAGCAGATTTGACGAGAACCCGTAAAAATCTAGGCAGGCGCTTTCACGCGTTTGCTTTTTGATTTGCGTTTTTGTCGAAAAGAAGGCACACTAATATACGGTGAGACAGGACTGAGATGAACGTTATTGTAAATAACCTGTAATCGAATGAACGTTTTCAAACATGATTTTTCCGTTATAATAAAAAATAGTGTAACCAAGAGAGGAGCAGCACGTATGTTTCGTAGTTTTAACCGAGAAATCGGAATCGACCTTGGAACGGCAAATACGCTCGTTTATGTAAAAGGTCAAGGCATCGTTGTTCGTGAACCGTCCGTAGTGGCGTTCCGCACAGATACAGGTAGAATTGAGGCCGTGGGTAACCAGGCCAAGGATATGATTGGACGTACGCCGGGCAACGTCACGGCACGCCGTCCGATGAAAGATGGAGTTATCGCCGATTTTGAAACGACAGCGACGATGATCAAATACTTCATGGAGCAAGCACAGAAGTCGAAGAGCGGTTTGTTCTCATCGAAGACGAACGTCATGATTTGTGTGCCAAGCGGCATCACATCAGTCGAAAAACGTGCCGTCGAAGACGCAGCCAAGCAAGCGGGCGCACGTGAAGCGTACACGATCGAAGAACCGTTCGCGGCAGCAATCGGCGCCGGTCTTCCGGTTTGGGAACCGACAGGCTCGATGGTCGTGGATATCGGTGGCGGTACGACCGAAGTCGCAGTGATTTCACTCGGCGGCATCGTGACGAGCCAATCGATTCGTGTCGGCGGTGACGAAATGGATGACGCCATTATTCGTTACATCAAAAACAAATACAACCTCATGATCGGGGAGCGGACGTCAGAGACGCTCAAGATGGAAGTCGGTTCGGCTCGCATCGACGCTTCGAACGAAAATGAGAAAATGGAAATCCGTGGTCGCGACCTCGTGACAGGTCTTCCGAAACAAATCGAAGTCTCGGCTGCTGAAGTGTGTGAAGCACTCTCGGATACGGTCGAAGCGATCCTCGCTGGCGTGAAACAAACACTCGAGCAGACGCCGCCGGAACTTGCTGCTGACGTCATGGACCGCGGCATCGTCCTCACAGGCGGTGGAGCACTCCTTAAAAACTTGGATGACGTCATCTCGGACGAGACACACATCCCAACACTCGTCGCGGATGAGCCGCTCGATTGCGTCGCCATCGGGACAGGAAAATCTCTTGAAATGATGGACGTCCTCCGTTCAAAATCAGGCATCTCGTCGCGTCGATGAGTGGTGACACACGATGAGCCGGTTCGTACGCAATAAAAAGCTCATCATCACGCTGATCGGTATCATCTTATTCGTTGTGATTTTAGGGGTTTCGATTCGAGGACGGTCGGAATCCGCCTGGTACCAAGACGTCACGCGTGATGTGGTCGGAACGTTCCAACGGGTGTTCACGGTGCCGATCGGCTGGATGGACAGTACCGTGTCCTCGATTTCGAACGTACGCGATATTTATGAAGAGAACCGTCAATTGAAACAACATTTGACGAAATACGCGGAAGTGTCGGTCGAAGCCGATGACCTGCGCCGTGAGAACGAAGAATTGCGGCAAATGGTCGAGGCCTCCGACACGTCGCTCCGTGACTTCGACTTGATTCCCGCCGAAGTGATCGGGCGTACGCCGAACGACTGGCAGCGCTACGTAACGGTCAACGTCGGGGAAGAGCGCGGTGTCGAGAAAGGCATGGCCGTCACGGCCGCCGGCGGTATGGTCGGTCGCGTCATCCAGACGAGCGCCTATACGTCGCAAGTGCAACTCCTCTCTGACAACAACCGGACGAACAACGTCTCGGCCGTCGTCAAGGATGCGGACGGCAAAGCGACGTATGGGACGATCGACGGCTTCGACAGCGAGACGAACGAGCTCTTCTTCACGAAGGTCTCGAACAGCGTCAAGTTGAAAGAAGGCGAGATCGTGTCGACGTCAGGTCTCGGTGGGCGCTATCCGGCCGGTCTCGTCATCGGTACGGTCGAGTCGATCGAAACCGACGAATACGGCGTGTCTCAAGTCGCCCGCATCAAACCTGAGGCGGACTTCAACGAGTTTTCGCAAATGTTTGTCATCGATCGAACGCTAGACGAACCGTTCTTGACGGGTCCCGAGGAAGGAGGAGCAGCGGGTGAGTAACATGAAAGTGTTCATCGCCCTGTTCCTCCTCTTTCTTATTGAAGGGACATGGGCCGCCATCTTCTCATGGCACTATGTGACGCCGTTCTTGTATTTGACGTTGATCGGCTTGATGTACGTCAGTTTGTATGGCCGCTGGGAGTCGGCGCTCGGATTCGGTCTCGTCTTCGGGCTATTGTATGACATCGTCTACACCGACTTGCTCGGAATTTACTTATTTACTTTTTCACTCATTCCTCTCTTAGTCAGCTTCGTGTTAAAATATATAGGTGAGAACTTCTTCTCGGTCGTCATCACGTTCACATTCATGATCCTCGTGTTTTCTTTCGGGATTTTCAGTGTCATGACGGCGGTCGGTGGGACGACCATGACCATTCAAACACTATTAGTTGAACAGATTCCAGGGACGCTCGCCGTCAACGCTGTCGCCATCGCACTGTTATACGTGCCGATGACACGATACGTGGCGCCGCGGCCTGTAGCGAAAAGAGGGTAGCCATGATGGAGCGTAAACGACATATTACGATAAAAGGACATCGCAACGGTATTGCAATCCACTTCAATCCACGGAGTGGCATCGATGAGGTGCTCGGAGAGCTTGAGGCCACGTTACAAGAAATGGAGCCGCCCTCTGGGAAGATTGCACTCAAATTGCACGCGGGTACTCGTTACATCGACGAGGAGCTGTCACGTCAAATTCGTGAAGTCGTCGCTCGTCATGGCGTTTTTTATATCGAGGAGCTATCGAGCGAGGTCATGTTGACCGAAGAAGCGAAAGCGACCTACGGCAAAAAGACGTTCCACTACCATAGCGGGACGATTCGAAGCGGGCAAATGCTCGATTTCGATGGCTCGGTGCTCATTATCGGAGACATCAACCCGGGGTCCGAGGTTCGGGCAACGGGCAGCATATATTGTTTAGGGACGATACGAGGAAATGTGCGTGCCGGTGTCGAAGGATGGGAGGAAGCGGTCATCACCGCCAGTCTGCTCCATCCGAAGTTTTTAGCGATCGGTGAACATGTGCTCGCGTCGGACGACGACGAAGAGCTTCCGGAGATCGAGATGGGATGCGCGTATCAGACGAATCAGGGCATTGAAATGACGCGTCTTCGTCAAGTCATGACTGGGCTGAAAGACGCATATGCAATGGAATTACAGAGAGGGTGAGTTTGATGGAGCAAGTAGTAGAGCCTGTACATACAGCTAAAGAAGTGAAGAAAGGTCGGGCCATCGTCGTGACGTCGGGGAAAGGTGGCGTCGGGAAGACGACCACGACCGCGAACCTCGGGACGGGCCTCGCATTGTCTGGCCACTCGGTCTGTCTCGTCGATACGGATATCGGTCTACGGAACTTGGATATCATCTTAGGACTCGACAACCGGAGCATCTATAACCTCGTTGACGTCATCAACGGGCAGTGCAAGCTGCATCAGGCGCTCGTCCGTGACAAGCGGTTCGAAGAGATGTATCTCTTGCCTGCGGCCCAGTCGAAAGACAAGACGTCGGTCCAACCGGAGCAAGTGAAAGAGATCATCGACCAGTTGAAGACCGAATACGACTTCGTGTTGATCGACTGCCCGGCCGGTATCGAGCAAGGTTTCATGAACGCCATCGCCGGCGCCGACGAGGCTGTCGTCGTGACGACGCCTGAGAAGGCTGCCGTTCAAGACGCGGACCGCATCATCGGCATGCTCGAGCAAGCGGAACACGTCGCGGCACCGAAACTGATCGTCAACCGCGTCAAGAACCACCTCGTCGAATCAGGCGACATGCTCGACATCGATGACATCATGCGTATCTTGTCGATCGACTTGCTCGGCGTCGTAGTCGACGATGAAGAAGTCATCGCCGCTGCGAACCGCGGAGTGCCGGTCACGATGAACCCGGACAATAACGCCGGACAAGCGTACCGCAACATCACGCGCCGCATTCTCGGCGAGTCGGTGCCGCTCATGTCGATTCAAACCGAACAAAAACCGGTCGGCTTCTGGACGCGGCTCATGATGAAGTTTGGAATGAAAAAAGCCTAAGGCAACGAAAGTTGCCTTTTTGTGTCGAAAGGAGAGATACGTGTGCGATTGATCTATGAACGGACCCCGTCCATCGAACGGGCCATGCTCGTCGATGGGGAACGTCTCCTCGAGGTCGAGGAACGCTTCATCGACCAACTGTCGGTCGGGACGATTCTCGAGGCCGCAATCGAACGGATTCACCCGTCGCTCGGCGCCGCGTTTTTGACGACCGGCGAGACGACGTTCTTCCTGCCGATTGCCGAGACGCTCAAAGCGCTCGAGGCGTATCCGAACGTGCCAGGCATCGGCCAGGCGGCCGTCGTCGGTGACAAACGCCTCGTTCAAGTGACGAAAGAAGGCATCAACGGCAAACATCATAAAGTGACGGAGAACATCCGCTTCGGCGGACGCTACATCGTCTACTTCCCATACGGTCGGCGTAAGCTGTATAGCCGGAAGCTCGACCTCGTCACCCAGGACCGGTTATCGAAAGTGTTCGAGCTCGAAGAAGCGGAAGGTGTCTTGTTTCGGACGGAGTCAGGGCAAGCTAGCCCGGACGTCCTTCAAGAAGAACTTGCCTTGCTTCGGCGTCGCGCCGCGGACGTCGTGACGGCACGACGCGGGCAGGATGAGCTGCTGTGTGAACAGTTCGTGCGCCGCCATGCGGTCGAGTCGGTCATGTTGAACGACAAGGAAGCACAAGAGCGGTTATCACGGCTCGAGGTCAACGTCGAACGCCATGTCGGCAAAGGTCGGATGAAAGAAGCGGCCCGGCTCGACGGGGCGATTGAAAAGCTCGGACAGCGCGTCGTCTGGCTTGAAGGTGGTTCTTACGTCTTGGTCGAACAAGTTGAGACGATGACCGTCATCGACGTCAACAGCGGCAAGAACGTCGCCGTCAAGGACAAGGGACGGGCAGCCGACACAATCAACGAGGCCGCGCTCTACGCGGTCATGGAACAGCTCCGGCTGCGCAATATTGGCGGCATGGTCGTCATCGACTTCTTACGCGGGTCAAAAGACGGGCAGGCCCGGCTCTTGAAAAAGATGAAAGAGCTCGGTGCCCGTGATCCACGCCGCGTCGAAGTGTACGGTTTCACGCGTATGGGCTTGTTCGAGCTGTCTCGGGAACGCACGGGACGTTCGATTCAAGACCGGATGACGTACGACGGGAAGCCGTCGAAGCTCGCCGTCTTCTCTCGGATTGAACGTGCTTTGATGGAGCTCGCGCCGGAAGTCGAAGCGGTCGTCTTGACGCTCCCGGGCAAGTGGCACGACGCGTCGTGGGACGGTTTTGACTGCACGGTCCTCCTCGTCGAGGGAGAACCGGATGTGGCGTTCTACGGGACGCTCGAGGAATGTCAGAATTTCGTATCTCGTCATTGACAACGATGAAACGAGAGTGGTATTATCTATAACGTTAGTTCGTTTGGAAGCACCCAAATGGCTACAACCGCACAGAACGGGTTGAAACGGTTTCGCCCTGCCCTGGATGGCGAGTCTGAGTTTAATAAGGAGGTGCACGTATATGTACGCAATCATCAAAACTGGTGGTAAGCAAATCAAAGTTGAAGCAGGTCAAGAGATCTACATCGAAAAACTCGATGCTGATGTCGAGGGTACTGTAGAATTCGGTGAAGTTCTTTTCGTTGGTGGTGACGATGTTAAAGTCGGAGCTCCACTCGTAGAGGGCGCTAAAGTTGTCGGTACTGTGGTAAAACACGGCCGCGCTAAGAAGATCACTGTCTTCAAAATGAAAGCTAAGAAAAACTACCGTCGTAAGCAAGGTCACCGTCAGCCTTACACGAAAGTTCGCATCGAGAAAATCGAAGCGTAAGCTATGATTCGAGTAACGGTCAGACGAGACGAGACGAAGTCGATTCGTTCCGTCGAAGTGACAGGTCACGCCAACTTTGCTGAACCCGGTTCTGATTTGGTTTGTGCCGGCGTTTCTGCCATCATCTTTGGGGCATATAACGCTGTCGAGGTACTTGCCGGTCAGTCGCTTCTTGTAGAAATGGCAGACAAAACAGAGGGTGGCTACTTTTATGTCGAGACATATCCTGACGTATCACCGGAGGACATGACTCGCACCCAACTGTTATTAGAAGGGATGCTCGTGCAACTAGACACGATCGCCCATAGTTACGGTGATTATATCCAAATTGAACAATAGGAGGTGGACCTCATGTTACAATTGAACCTTCAGTTCTTCGCATCGAAAAAGGGAGTAGGATCGACTAAAAACGGTCGTGACTCGATTTCGAAACGCCTCGGCGCTAAACGCGCTGACGGACAGACTGTTTCAGCTGGATCGATTCTCTACCGTCAACGCGGTACGAAAATTCACCCAGGTGAAAACGTCGGCCGTGGTGGCGACGACACATTGTTTGCAAAAGTTGACGGCGTAGTACGCTTCGAGCGTCTTGGTCGCGACAAGAAACAAGTGAGCGTTTACCCAGTTGCGTAAGTAGAACCACGCAGAAGACTCTAGCCACTTATTTGGTTAGAGTCTTTTTTACTAGTTTTACCTAGGAGAGGATTGCATGAACTCACAGGCAGCACTGAAACTATTATCGACCGTCCGTCACGAATGGATGAATCGGCTTCAGATGATCTCCTTGTATGCGGCGCTCGAGCCTGAAAAACTCGAGGAGCTGTACGAGCGATATCGTCAGCACGCCGACGAGGAGAGTGCGCTCATTCGTTTGGATTTGCCGATGACGAGTCTCGTCATCATACAAGCGAATTGGGAAGGACGGTTGACCTACAAGGTATCGGCCGACCGTGTGTCGCTCGACGACGCGCGTGTGGCGGACAAACTTGTCCGTCTTCTGTCAGGAACGGATGGACCGATTCATGTGACGTTCACGGACGGACTGATGGTCCGCGTCTTCGGTCATGTGCCGGACGACGTGTTCACGTCAGACGAAGTGTACGAGCAGACAGTAGAATGTTCTACGTTCGTTATAAAGGAGGGGAATTAAATGTTTGTCGATCAGGTTAATATTTTTGTAAAAGCTGGAGACGGCGGTAAAGGGATGGTCGCGTTCCGCCGCGAGAAGTATGTTCCAGACGGTGGACCAGCAGGAGGAGACGGCGGTCACGGTGGTGACGTCGTATTCGAAGTAGAAGAAGGATTGCGCACGCTCGTAGATTTCCGCTTCTCGAAAAAGTTCATCGCCCATGACGGTGAAAAAGGGATGTCGAAAGGCATGCACGGACGAAAAGCGAAGCCGCTCGTCGTCAAAGTCCCACCAGGTACGATCGTATTTGATGCATCGACCGATACGGTCATCGCCGACCTTACCGAGCACGGCCAACGGGCCACAATCGCCAAAGGTGGCCGCGGTGGCCGCGGGAACTGTCGTTTTGCGACGCCAGCCAACCCGGCCCCAGAGATCGCCGAGAACGGGGAGCCAGGTCAAGAGCGCGAATTGCGTCTTGAGTTGAAATTGCTCGCTGACGTCGGTCTCGTCGGATTCCCGTCAGTCGGGAAATCGACGCTCTTGTCAGTCGTCTCGTCGGCACGCCCGAAAATCGGCGCGTACCACTTCACGACGATCACACCGAACCTCGGTGTCGTCAAGACGGCGGACGACCGTGACTTCGTCATGGCCGATCTTCCAGGACTCATCGAAGGGGCGAGCCAAGGCGTCGGTCTCGGTCACCAGTTCCTTCGTCACATCGAGCGGACGAAAGTTATCGTCCACATGATCGATATGAGCGGCATGGAAGGGCGCGACCCGTTCGAAGACTACACGACGATCAACCGCGAACTCGAGTCGTATAACTTACGCCTCCTCGAGCGTCCGCAAATCGTTGTCGCCAACAAGATGGACATGCCGGATGCGCCGGAATTATTGGAAGAGTTCCAAAAGAAAATCGGAGACGACGTCAAAGTCTTCCCGATCTCGGCACTCGCCAAAGAAGGACTCCGCAACCTGCTCATCGAAGTAGCTAATCTCGTGGACTCGACACCTGAGTTCCCACTCGAAGAGCTCGAAGAGAAGACGGCCACACCACGTGTCGTTTATCGTTACGAGAAGGAAGAGAAAGGGTATCAGATTCATGTCGATGAATACGAACGCTTCGTGATCACGGGGCCGCGCATCGAGAAGCTCTTCAAGATGACGAACTTCGATCACGACGAGTCGATCAAACGCTTCGCGCGTCAAATGCGTCAAATGGGCGTCGATGACGACCTTCGCAAGTTGGGTGCCGAAGACGGCAGCGTCGTCGCTATCTTGGATTTTGAATTCGAATTTGTCGAATAATCTTTTATTAATGAAATGGAGTGTGAAGTAAACGTGGACCCTGTGCCCTCGTCTAGTTTAATTCTTTATGCAGTTTTAGTTATGTTGTCAGCCTTTTTCTCTTCTGCCGAGACCGCGCTCTCGAGTGTGAACCGCGTCCGGATGATTCGTATGAGTGAAGACGGGGACAAGGGCGCCAAGCGCGTCCTCCACCTCGTCGACCGCTTCGATGACACGCTCTCGACGATCCTCGTCGGGAACAACATCGTCAACATCGGTGCCGCGACGGTGTCGACGGCCATCGCCACGAGTATTTACTCGGGTGGGGCCGGACTCGTCATCTCGACGTTCGCGACGACGATTGTCATCTTGATTTTCGGTGAGATTTTACCGAAGTCGCTCGCGAAAGAGTTCGCGGAGAAGTATTCGCTTCTCATCAGCGGCATTTTGTTGTTCCTCGTCAAAGTCTTGAAACCGGTGACGATGATCTTTACCGGGTTGAAGAAGTTGGTGCTCCGCATGATTGGGATGAACGACAAAGAGCCGTCCGTGACGGAAGAAGAGTTGAAAGTGCTCGTCGATATGGGAGAAGAAGAAGGGGTGCTCGGCGAGACCGAAGCGGAACTCGTGCATAGCGCCTTCGCCTTCAACGACATTACCGTCGACGATGTGTTGACGCCGCGGATCGATATCCTCGCCGTCAACATTGACGATACGCTTGAAGAGATCAAAGACACGATCTTTAGCGGTGGACATTCTCGTCTGCCGGTGTATAAAGACTCGATTGACAACGTCATCGGGGTGTTGTCAGAGCGTGATTTCCTTCGTTCGATGATGCGGGATGAAGTGACGGACGTCCGTTCGCTCATTCGTCCGCTCACGTACGTATCGCCGCAGACAAAATTGATTGAGCTGCTTCCTGTACTCCAGCAAAAACAATCGCACATGGCCGTCGTCCTCGACGAATTCGGCGGGACGGCCGGTCTGATCACACTCGAAGATATGCTCGAGGAGCTCGTCGGAGACATTTGGGACGAGCACGACGAATCGATCGTCTATTTGAGACGACTCCGTGACGGCGTCTACGAGTGTATGGCCGACATGGATGTCGATGAGTTCGCTGATGAGATGGGAATTAAAGAACCTGAAGTAGATGCCAACACGATGGGTGGTTGGATCGTCGAACTATTAGGAGACATTCCAGAGAAAGGTGCGCGTGTCACGTACGATGACATGACGTTCACCGTTCTCCACGTCGAAAAGCGTCGGATTCGCAAATTGCTCGTCGAGACGGGTCAATCCGAACCGGTCGAACAAGCGTAAACGAACTGAAGGAGGGGCCGCCAACTGGCGGTCCCTCCTTTTGTTTAGACGGTATGATGGCGCTCGACGCGTTCGAGTAGCTCGTAAGGGCGTACTTTATAGATGGCGTGCGGCATATACGTCGGGTCGATCGCATCAACGAGACGCATTTGGAAGTGCTCACGTTTGATGTAGTCGCCGACGTTCGACGCATCGACCTTGAAGAAGCCGACTTCTTGCGTCTCGCCTTCCTGCGGTTGCAGGTCGCCGGAGACGTAGCGGGCACGGAACGTGACGCAGAGCACGCGCGAGGAGACGTTTTGATAAATACCGGTGATGCCTTCGACTTCAATATCGACACCGGTCTCTTCTTTCACTTCACGATGCACGGCGTCGACAATCGATTCATGCTCCTCGACTTGTCCGCCCGGCATCTCATACGTGTCGCTCCGGTGCGTGTTTTTAACGAGCAACACTTCACCGGCCTCGTTCGTGACATAGGCGGTCACGGAGACGATCGTGCGCGGTGGCGTATAGTGACCGGTCGGCATCATGAACTCCTCACTCGATTTGATATATAAATCTTTGCCGAGACGGGCCCGCTTCTTCATCGCCTCGCGGCGCAAGCCGCTCGAACGGTAATCGCGTTCGACTTGCTCGTAGTGCTCGCGGTCGCGGTATTCCCACAGGGCCATGACCTCGCTCTTGTTTTCGGTCACCCAACGACCGACGAGC
This sequence comes from Exiguobacterium sp. s141, assembly GCF_018618085.1. Taxonomy (NCBI): domain Bacteria; kingdom Bacillati; phylum Bacillota; class Bacilli; order Caryophanales; genus Exiguobacterium; species Exiguobacterium sp. s141. The sequence goes on from NZ_JACSLJ010000002.1 coordinate 251,558, forward strand.
CGTGCGCCGTGCGATACCTGAATCGGATACAGGTATGTATGGAAAAATTCGGTGAATTCGTCTAAGCGTTCAGGACGGATGGTGTACGTTTTTCGACGATGGAACATGGTAATTCCTCCTTTGAAGGTGGCTGTCTCTATTCCGAGAAAAAAACGCTTTCCTCATAACTCTATATTCGTCATCACGATCCGTTTTCCCTCTATATCAAAAAAAGTCAGCTCGAGCGCATCTGCTCAGGCTGACTTTTTGAATAGGCGCGGATTCGCACGGATATAGCGGATGAGAAAGAACAGCCCGATGCCGATGCCGACGTACGGCAAGAACCCGTGTGTGACTTCACCGATGTGACGCCAATTGTCGCCGAGCATCATCCCGAGTTTGACGAAGATGAACGACCAAACGGCGAAGATGAGGACGGTCACCGTCAAAAACTTCCGGAACGATAACCGCATGACCCCGGCGCTGACGGCGAACAGTTGGCGCCAAATGACGCTCAGACAGACGATCCAAGCGCCGTACGTCTCGAACCAAGTCTCGGCCCGGCGTTGCTTCGCCTCGCTGATGCGGAACGACCGATAGAGGCGAAGGGCGACAGGGCGTCCTCCGTAGCGGCCAATCCCATATAAGACGATTTGACTGATGACGAACGCCGCCCAGGCGAGCAGGAAGACGAACAGGAACGAGGTGTCGAGAGATCCGGTCAGGTAGCCGCCGTAGGCGAGCACGAGCTCGTTCGGGATGAGTTGGATGAAGATGCCGAGCGGGACGCTAAAAACGCCACACCCGAGCAACAGTTGCTCGAGAAAGTGCCACATGACCGTTTCCCCCTTTCCAAATTTTGTACAGGATGCATTCCATCCATCAGTATAACGAACATGAGTCGAAAGCAAAAGAAAAGATGTCACGTATTTGTGACATCTTAGTCGAGCTCGGAGACGAGGACGCCGAGCCGTTCAAGTTCTGAGACGGCGGCATCGATGGCGTCTTCACTATCGGCCTCGAGCGTATGAATGTGGAGACCACCCGTCAAATGCGACAGCGGGGCGGCTTGGTTCGCCTCGACCCGTTCGAGGAAAGCACGGACGTCGCGACGGCTCTTCACCATCAATTGCCCCGTCAATGAACCGTAGACCGGATGGTCGATGATGACGTCGCGAATCGTGACGCCCTCGTCGACGATGGCGTTCATCTCCGCTTCCATGTCCTCGGCCTCGTGGCGACAGACGATTTTACGGGTATAGGCGGACGGTGACGCCTCACCTGGTAGATAGACGTACCCGCGGGCGGTCGCGACGATCTGATGGCCCTTCGCCTTCAAGAGCGACAAGTCTTGGACGACGACTTGTCGGCTGACGGCGACGCGGCGGGCGAGCTCGGAGCCTGTGATCGGCTCGGAACTCTGTTCAATCATTTCCAGTAACGTGCGCCGGCGTTCTTCACCGGCTAAGCGTTTGTTCATAAGATCCAACTCTCCTTGCTAAAGTGACGATGGCTTCGGCGAGTGCCGTCGTGGTCTCGATGGTCGTGTCTTCGCCGAAAGAAATGCGGACGAGTCCGTGACAGGCGCTCGTCTCATAGCCGAGCGACTCGAGCATCCGGTTCGGTCCGTTCTGGCCGGCCCGACAGGCCGACCCTGCCGACACTTGGAACCCGAGCCCGTCGAGTTCGGTCATCCACCATTGCCCGTCCCGCTGTTTCGAGACGAACGAGAAGATGGCGGGGCTCTGCTGGTCGAACTCGAGCCAATCCACGTAAGACGATGTCTTCTCTTTCAAGATAGCACGAAACGCCAAGAAATTTCTTTCATGACGTGTCCGTTGCTCGTGACGGTCGGTGAACGCTTTGACGAAAGCGCAGATGCCGGGCACGTCGATGGTGCCGGGACGGATGCCGTATTGATGGTGTCCCGGATAATAGGGCGGGGGCAACAGCCGTTCCATATAGAGGCCGCCGACGCCTTTCGGCCCCCCGACTTTATGGGCGCTGAACGAATAGGCGTCAATCCCGTCGACGGAGACCGGGATCTTGCCGAGCGCCTGGACGCCGTCGACGTGGAACAACACTTTCTTATATTTCAACTGGCAGAGGATGTTGTGGAGCGGGAGCGTCCATCCGGTGTCCGAGTTGACGTGTTGGAACGTGACGAGCCCGATATCCCGGTCGAGCAGATGCGTGAACGTCTCGTGGTCGAACCGTCCGCCCTTCAGCTTCAAGCGGTGGACGGTGAGCCCTTCGGCTTCCCACTCGTCAAGCAGAAGCGCGACCGAGTCGTGTTCTTGCCACGACGTGATGACTTCACTGCCTTTCATGCGCTTCCGGAGACTCGTGAGGGCGATATAGTTGCTCTCGGAGCCGCTTCCGGTGAAGAGGAGCTTGCCGCGGAGCATGTCGAGCCCGAGCGCCTGCTTCAACAGACGTCGGGATTCGGTCAAGTAATCTTCCGCCATATAGCCGTGCGTGTGGAGGGAAGACGGGTTACCGTATACGCTTCGTGCCATGGCCACGTAATGGTCGAGAGCGGATTTTGTCATCGGGTGCGTCGCCGCATAATCAAAGTAACGGTTCATCGTAAGTTCCCCTTTTCTCATGTTGTCTTCTTCACAAAATTATGCGAAACTAGTTTACAAGTCAACATTACATATGAAAAACAGGTGATATACAGATGTCTTTACAGTTTGAACGGGTCGATGTATTGATCGTTGGGGCTGGCTTGGCCGCCGTGACGGTGGCACTCCATTTGCCTCATTCATTGAACGTCCTTGTCGTCTCCAAGCACGAAGTGACAAGCGCGAACTCAGATCTGGCCCAAGGCGGGATCGCGAGCTCGTATTTGGAGCCATCGAGTGTCGACCATGAGCGGGATACGCTCGTCGCCTCGAAACTCGCAGCCGTGCCAGACCGGGTCTATACACTCGTCGAAGAAGGACGGAGCGCGATCCGCGACTTGGAGCGCTTCGGTGTCGTCTTCGACCGGGAGGGTGCTGAGTACGCCGTCGGACGCGAAGGGGCGCATGGCATGAATCGAATCTTTCACGTCGGCGGGGACGAGACCGGACGGCACGTCATGGCGACGCTTCGGCGTCAATTGCCAGATAACGTGACCGTCATGGAACACGTATTGATCGATTCGTTGGTGAAGACCGACGGCCGCGTGACCGGGGCGACCGGATTCAACGGAAAGACACGTCTTCACGTCCAGGCCGGAGCCGTCGTCTTGGCGACCGGGGGAATCGGTGGACTCATCGATTGGACGTCGAATTGTCGCTCGGTCACGGGGGACGGGCTCGTCTTGGCGGATGAGATCGGAGCGAGACTCAAGAACTTGTCTCGTATCCAATTCCACCCGACGTTACTCGCGGTCGATTCGCCCCACCTCGTCACGGAAGCGTTAAGAGGAGCAGGCGCGACGCTCGTCGATGCGTCAGGACGTCACGTGATGGCTCACCATCCACTCGGAAGCCTCGCCCCTAGGGACGAGGTCGCTCGGTCACTCACGCGTCATGACGGCACCGTCTACTTGGATACGAGTCGCGTCGAGCGAATTGATGAACGGTTCCCAAAACTCGTCGAGACGTGCCGGATGTATGGGCTCGACGCGACGCGAATCCCAGTGCGGGCCGGGCTACATTTTCATATGGGCGGTGTGGACGTCGACGTAGACGGGCGGACGACCGTCGCTGGGTTATATGCGGTTGGTGAGGTCGCCGATTCGGGCGTCCACGGGAAAAATCGACTGGCGTCAAATTCGTTACTCGAATGCTGGGTGTTCGGGAAGCGGGTGGCGGCAGCGGTGATGGTGGAGGAGAAGCCGTTCACGGTGAACGAGACGACCGTGTATGAGGTTTCGGATGATCTGTTCAGCCGCTATCGGCAACAGATTGGGGAATGGTTGACAATCTCGCCTCAGATTGGCGAAATCGTAAGTTTCTTAGAAAATACCCAACAACTGGCACAGACGAAACACGTGTCAAGACAATTAAGTGAACAGACGTTGAGTCTGAAAGCGGCACGCCTGTTGGCCAGTGCCGTTATAAGAACGGAGGATTCAGATGAACAAAATCGCCTTGCGCGAACAGCTGACAGCATTTTTACATGAGGACATCGGGTTTGGGGACGCCTCGAGTGCCTTGATTGACCACCGCGAGACGTCGCTCGCCACGGTCAGTGCCAAGGCAGACGGCGTCTTCTGCGGCATGGACGTCGTCCTCGAGCTGGCGCAGTTGCAACGTCTCGTCGTCGAATCGTGCCAACCGGACGGCACGAACGTCACGGCAGGTGACACGCTCTTTATTTTGCGAGGCAAGACGCGGACGCTCCTTGAGACGGAACGGGTGCTGTTGAACCTCGTCCAGCACTTGAGCGGGATCGCGACGATGACGCGGCGCTGCGTCGAACGGCTCGACGACCCGACGATCGCCGTCACGGACACCCGCAAGACGACGCCCGGGCTTCGTATGCTTGAGAAACATGCCGTCCGTTCGGGTGGTGGGAAGAACCATCGGCTCCGTCTCGACGATGCCATCATGATCAAAGACAACCACATCACGGCCCTTGGCGGGATCACGAACGCGGTCGCACGAGCTCGGATGCTTGCCGGCCACACGACGCCGATTGAAGTCGAGGTCGAGACGCTCGAACAACTGCATGAGGCGATCGCGGCGAACGCCGACATCATCATGTTCGACAACCGGGCACCAGAAGAACTGAAGGCGTGGCGTGCGCTCGTACCACCACATATTAAAACGGAGGCGTCAGGAGGTATCACTGTCGAGACGATCGCAACGTATCGCGGTACGGGTGTCGACGTCATCTCGATCGGGCAGTTGACGCATTCGGTGACGGCGCTCGATTGCAGTCTAAATCTTGTAGGAGGAATCAAATATGCAATTACTCGGAACGATGCCAGCGCAGTACGCTGAGTTGACGATTGAACAGATGGAACAACGGATTGAAGCCATCAAAGCACGGCTCGGCAGCCGCCTGTTTTTACCGGCCCACCATTATCAAAAAGACGAGGTCGTCCAGTTCGCGGATGCGACCGGAGATTCGCTCCAGCTCGCACGGCTCGCCGAACAGATGAGCGAGGCGGAGTTCATCGTCTTCTGTGGCGTCCACTTCATGGCCGAGACGGCCGACATGCTGACGCGTGACGACCAGCTCGTCATTTTGCCGGACATGCGGGCCGGATGCTCGATGGCGGACATGGCCGATATCGATCAGACGGAGGTCGCTTGGGAAGAGCTGACCGATACGTTCGGTGATGATATCATTCCGATCACGTACGTCAATTCGACGGCGGCGATCAAGGCGTTCGTCGGCAAGAACGGGGGCGCGACGGTCACATCTTCCAATGCCCATGACATCGTCCGTTGGGCACTCGAGGCGGGCGAGCGGATTCTGTTCTTACCGGACCAGCATCTCGGACGGAACACGGCATATGACTTGGGCGTGCCGCTCGAGGCGATGGCCGTCTGGGACCCACTCCGGGAACGACTCGTCTATGAGGGTGACATCGAGGACGTGCGGGTCATTCTGTGGAAAGGGCACTGCTCGGTCCATGAGAAGTTCAACGTCGCCCAAATTGAGGCGTTACGGAAGAACGACCCGGAACGACGCATCATCGTCCATCCCGAGTGCACGTTCGACGTCGTGCAGGCGGCGGACGAGGCCGGGTCGACGTCATATATCATCGAGCAAATCGAAGCGAGCGCGCCGGGGACGAAGTGGGCCGTCGGCACCGAGATGAACTTGGTCAACCGTCTCGCGGCGACGCACCCCGAGCTCGATATCATCTCGCTCAATCCGTACATGTGTCCGTGCTTGACGATGAACCGCATCGATTTGCCGCATCTGCTCTGGGCGCTCGAGTCGCTCGAGACCGATCCGGTCAACGTCATCCGTGTCGATCTAGAGACGACGAAGTGGGCGACACTCGCCCTCGAGCGGATGCTCGCGCACTGAGGACAGGCAATCGCCTGTCCTTTTTTCGTGGCGGTGGTTATGGTACAATGAATGCAGTTTTCCCATGAAGAGGAGATATGACCGTGATTGAATTCGTAAAAGGCTCCGTCGCCTATGTGTGCGCGGAATATATAACGTTGGATGTTTCGGGCGTCGGCTACAAAGTACATGTGCCTAACCCGTTTTTTTATCGTGAACAAGACGAACATGTAATCGTGTTTACGCATCATTATGTGCGTGAAGATCAACAGACACTGTACGGTTTCCGCTCACGTCGGGAACGCGAACTGTTCAATAAACTGCTCGGCGTCAACGGCATCGGACCGAAAGGCGCACTCGCCATCGTCGCCTCAGGCGATATGGACGCGCTCATCGACGCGATCGAGACCGAGAACGAGAAGTATTTGACGAAGTTCCCGGGTGTCGGCAAGAAGACGGCGAAGCAGATGGCGCTCGATTTGAAAGGCAAGCTGTCCGAGCTCGCCCCGGATTACGTACCGAACACCGGACTGTTCGCTCAAGGGGCCTCCGAACTCGACGAGGCGTGCGAAGCGCTCGTCGCACTCGGGTATTCAGAGCGTGAGATCACCCGTGTCCGCAAGGAACTGAATTCAGAAATATTGACGACAGACGCTTACATAAAGCGCGCCCTGCAATTGCTATTGAAATAAGGAGGAGACCATGGACGAACGATTGTTGTCACAATCCCATCAACAATATGAAGACTCTGAAGAGTGGAGCTTGCGTCCGCAAAAGTTCGAGCAGTATATCGGACAGGAGAAGGCGAAAGGCAACTTGTCGATCTTTATCCAAGCCGCGAAGCTCCGCAGCGAGACACTCGACCACGTCCTCCTTTACGGTCCTCCGGGACTCGGAAAGACGACGCTTGCCCAAATCATCGCCAACGAGATGGGCGTCGGCATCAAGACGACGGCCGGCCCAGCCATCGAACGCCCAGGTGACCTCGCCGCAATCCTGTCGACGCTCGAACCGGGCGACGTCCTGTTCATCGACGAGATTCATCGCTTGAGCCGCACGATTGAAGAGATTCTCTATCCGGCGATGGAAGACTACTGTCTCGACATCGTCTACGGACAAGGCGAGATGGCGCGAAGCGTCCGCATCGATTTACCGCCGTTCACGCTCGTCGGCGCGACGACGCGGGCCGGCATGTTGTCGGCGCCGCTCCGTGACCGCTTCGGTGTGACGTTGAAGCTCGAATACTACGAGCCGCATGAGCTCGCCGCCATCGTCAGTCGGACGGCCCAACTGTTCCGCCTGTCGATCTCACCAGAGGCGAGCGGTGCCATCGCGAAACGTGCACGCGGTACGCCGCGGATCGCCAACCGGCTGTTGCGCCGAGTTCGTGATTTTGCCCAAGTGGCGGGAACGAAAGAAATCGATCCGGTGCTCGCCTCAGACGCGCTCGACCGGTTGCATGTCGACGCCCTCGGGCTCGACGAAGTCGACCATCGGCTGTTACGGGCGATGGTCGAACGGTTCGGCGGTGGACCGGTCGGACTCGAGACGCTCGCCGCGACGATTGGGGAGGATGCCCAAACGATCGAGGACGTGTATGAGCCGTACTTGTTGCAACAAGGTTTTCTGCAACGGACGCCGCGCGGCCGGATGATCACCCAGTACGCAAAGACGCATTTTGGCTATGAAGAGGAGTAACGATATGCAAGACATTCAATTGAACGTAAACGACTATGATTTTGACTTACCGGAAGAACTGATCGCCCAAGTACCGCTTCTTGACCGGACGAGCTCACGACTGCTCGTCCTCGACCGCGACACGGGCGATATCGAGCACCGTCATTTCCGTGACGTGCTCGACTACTTGCAGGCAGGCGACGCTCTCGTCGTCAACGACTCGCGCGTGCTCCCGGCCCGATTGTTCGGGGCGAAGCAGGAGACGGGCGGGAAAGTCGAGCTTCTTCTTTTGAAGCAGACGGAAGATGATGTCTGGGAAGCGCTCGTCAAACCGGCGAAAAAAGTCCGAGTCGGCGCCATCGTCGAGTTCGGCAACGGGTTGCTCCGGGCCGAATGTGTCGAAGAGCTGCCGGAAGGGGGACGCCGCTTCAAGTTCGATTACGACGGCATCTTCTATGAGATTTTAGATGAGCTCGGCACGATGCCGCTCCCGCCCTACATCCGTGAACAGCTCGACGACCAAGACCGTTATCAGACGGTGTATGCCCGTGAACGCGGGAGTGCGGCCGCACCGACGGCAGGCCTCCACTTCACGGAAGAACTGCTCGCAGCGGCAGAGGCGAAAGGCGTCAAGCTGATCCCGCTCACGCTCCACGTCGGTCTCGGTACGTTCCGCCCCGTCACGGCCGATACGATCGAAGAGCACACGATGCACAGTGAGTATTTCGAACTGTCGGCCGCTTCGGCTGAAGCGCTCCGCGATGTCCGTGCAAGCGGCGGCCGCGTCTTCGCCGTCGGGACGACGTCGACCCGGACGCTCGAGACGATCGTGCGCGACCATGGGGATTTCGTCGAGTCATCGGGCTGGACGGACATCTTTATCTACCCAGGCGTCGAGTTGAAGGCGATTGATGGACTGATCACGAACTTCCATCTGCCGAAGTCGACACTCGTCATGCTCGTCTCGGCGTTCGCGTCGCGCGACATCATTTTGAACGCGTACCGCACGGCGGTACAAGAACGTTACCGCTTCTTCAGCTTTGGGGACGCGATGCTCATCACGAGGAAGGAAGAGAACAAATGACCAAACACGCAGTCACATACGAACATATCCACACATGTAAACAGACGGGAGCGCGGCACGGAATCGTCCATACGCCGCACGGCTCGTTCGAGACACCTGTCTTCATGCCGGTCGGCACGCAGGCGACCGTCAAGACGATGGCCCCGGAACAAGTCAAGGCGATGGGAGCGAACATCATCCTCTCGAACACGTACCACCTTTGGATTCGTCCAGGACATGAGGTCGTCAAACAAGCCGGCGGCCTTCATAAGTTCATGAACTGGGACGGCGCGATTTTGACGGACTCGGGCGGCTTCCAAGTCTTCTCGCTCGCCGACCTTCGCAACATCCAAGAAGAAGGCGTCCATTTCCGCAACCACTTGAACGGCGACAAGTTGTTCTTGTCACCGGAGAAGGCGATGGAGATTCAAAACGCGCTCGGTTCGGATATCATGATGGCGTTCGACGAATGCCCGCCATTCCCGGCGACGCATGAATACATGAAGAAATCGGTCGAGCGGACGAGCCGTTGGGCAGAGCGTTGCCTCGCGGCACACGAACGTCCGGAAGACCAGGCGTTGTTCGGTATCATCCAAGGCGGCGAGTACGAAGATCTCCGTCGTCAAAGTGCGGCCGACCTCGTCTCGCTTGATTTCCCAGGTTATGCCGTCGGTGGATTATCGGTCGGTGAACCGAAAGACGTCATGTACCGCGCACTCGAGTTCACGACACCGTTCATGCCGGAGAACAAGCCGCGCTATTTGATGGGCGTCGGTTCACCGGATGCGTTGATCGAAGGCTCGATTCGCGGCATCGACATGTTCGACTGCGTCTTGCCGACCCGGATCGCCCGCAACGGGACGCTTATGACATCGAAAGGCCGCGTCACGATCAAACATGCGAAACATAAGACGGATTTCGGACCAATCGACGAGAAGTGCGATTGCTACACGTGTAAGAACTATTCGCGCGCGTACGTGCACCACTTGATTCGCGCCGACGAGATGTTCGGGCTTCACCTCTGTTCGACACACAACCTTCACTTCCTCGTGAACTTGATGAGTCAAGTACGTCAAGCCATCCGCGAAGACCGTCTCTTGGACTTCAAGGAAGAGTTTTTCGAAGAATATGGGTATAACAAACCAAACGCTAAGAATTTCTAAATTGTTCTGACAGCGATTATGTGACAACGTTTCAGTTTCACGGTATAATGAACCTGATATTGAAGGAAAGGGTGAATTTTACGCATGGAAACTCTCGTAGCACTATTACCGATGATCCTTATTTTCGTCGTGTTCTACTTCTTGTTGATCCGTCCGCAGACGAAACGTCAGAAAGAAGTACAATCGATGCAAAACGCGCTTGAGCGTGGGGATCACGTCGTAACAATCGGCGGCCTTCACGGCGTCGTCCACCAAATCGAAGATACACAAGTCACATTGAAATGTGACCAGTCACTCCTCAAGTTCAATCGCAGTGCGATTGCTGAAGTGACGAAAAAAGGCAACTCATCATTCGCCGAGTAACCAAACAACGCCTGACCATCACTGGTCAGGCGTATTTTTTTTGTCATACTTTGAAAAATGATTTATTTTTGACAAACTTCGTCAATCCGACGAATCATCCACCTGTTTTCCAAAAATCAAATTGAATCGTGAAAACGTTTGCATTATCGTCAAGTTGAGAAGAATTGGAAAGAAGGAGAAGAAGACATGGATGTGAAACGATTGCTACGCCCACTCAAAAAATGGAAGGTACGACGTCGCCCTAACCGCGTGAAAGGACGCTCGTCGATGCGCCGTAAGATGGCGATGGCGCTCGTGCCGACACTGATCGCTTTATTGATCGTCGGTGCGCTCGGCTCGTATCAATTACAGAACGCGACGTCAGAGTATGACCGCGTCTTGAACGAGCGGCTCCAAGATATGCTCGTCGCCGAAGATTTGGCGTTGACCGTGACCGATGCCGAGCGTTATTTGAACTACTACCTGCTCGTCTCGAACCCGAAAACGTTGATTAGCCTTGAGGCTTCCCAAACGAAACGGGACGAATTGATGAATACGCTCCAACAGTCGACAGAAGATCCGAAAGTGCTCGCCTGGCTTGATGATCTCGAGAAGTTCAATCAACATCTCGACACGGAGATGGCGCGCGTCATCGACCTCCGTCAACAACAAGACGAGATCGGATACAAGACGGTGCTCAATACGAGTGTGACACCGACGACGGATCGTGTCCGAATGACGGTGACCGACCTCGTCACGTATCAAGGCGAAGCGCTCGCCGCTGAGTCGGAAGCGGTCCAGGCGAGTGCCGGGCAATCGATCATCTGGATGATCGTCATCAGCATCATCGGCGTCGCTGTCGGTCTACTTTCACTAGTAGCCCTCCAAAAGCTGTTCTTGAAGCCGATCAATCGACTCGTCAGCGAAGCGCGCGTCGTTGCCGAGGGAGACTTGACCGGAGACGATATCGAGGTCGGTTCAAACGATGAGCTCGGTGACCTCGTCACGGCGTTCAACGATATGAAACGGAACCTCGTCGGCCTGATTCGCCAAGTCGGTGCAGCCTCGGATAAAGTGACGGCCTATTCGGAAGAGCTGTACGCCAGTACGGACCATGTCGCCACGACGACGCAAGGTGTAGCCGGTCTATTCGAACAGATGAACCTTGCCGCCCAAGTGTCGGCGAAACGGGCCGAAGAAGGGACGTCCGGCGTCAATCAAGCCGTCGTCGGCTTGAACCAAATCGCCGCTGCCTCGCAAGGCGTGAACGAGCAGACGATTCATACACTCGAAGCGGCGAGTGGGGGACTGGAGACAATTCAGTTGGCCGAGCAGCAGATGCGGGAGATTCAACAAGCGAACGACTTGACGCAACAGATGGTCGAGCGCTTATCGAATCAATCGCTCGAGATCGAGAAAATCACGCGTTCGATCACCGCCATCACGGAACAGACGAACCTGCTAGCCCTAAACGCCGCGATTGAAGCGGCCCGGGCCGGTGAACACGGGAAAGGGTTTGCCGTCGTCGCGGCCGAGGTCCGAAAACTCGCCGAAGAGTCGAAACAGTCGGCCAAACAGATTCAAGCGGTCGTCGCCGACATTCAGCGCGACACGTCGGAAGTAGAAGCGGCGTTCGACGTCACAAGCCAGCATGTGACGAGCGGCGTCACCCAAATGGGAGAAGTCGCCGGTGCGTTCCGTGAGATCGTCTCTGTCATTCAAGAGACGTCTCGTCAAATGAGTGAGATCGCGGCGGCGACGGAAGAAGTGAGCGCGAACACGACCGAGGTAGCGGTCTCGGTCGAGGATATGTCGACGAATGCCGTGTCGACGCAACGAAGCGTGGAAGAAGCAGGCGCGAACGTCGAAGAACAGCTCGCCGCCATTCAAGAAATCAACGGCATCGCCGAGACGATGAGCCATATGTCCGTCGAGTTGAAAGATCTTGTTCATTTATTCAAGGCATGAAAACAGCGTCTCCTCGACAATCGGGGAGACGCTGTTTCGGTTACATTAACAAAATCAGACTGGCTGCCATGACCATCATACCGGCGACCATGCCGTACACCGCATGGTGGGCCCGTCCGTATTCACGGGCAGCTGGGAGTAACTCGTCGAGCGAGATGAACACCATGATGCCGCCGACGCCTGCGAACAAGAGGCCGAACACCGTGTCACTCAAGAATGGCATCAAAAGAAGGAAACCGACGACCGCTCCGAGCGGTTCGGCAAGTCCGGACAAGAAGGACAGTTTCAGCGCCTTCTTCCGAGAACCGGTCGCATAATAGATTGGGACCGAGACGGCGATGCCTTCCGGAATGTTGTGTAATGCGATGGCGATGGCGATGGCGAGACCGACCGCCGGGTCATCGAGGGCCGAGATAAACGTCGCTAAACCTTCCGGAAAGTTATGGATGGTGATGGCGAGCGCCATGAACAGACCCATTTTATGAAGCCGTTGTTTCGTCTCTTGGTTCAATGGGACACGTTCGGTCGCCGTCGTCGCAAGTTCCTGGGACGACGGGTCGTTTTGCATCGTCTCGACAAATTTGACTTCGTGTGGGTTTTCCGGAGACGGGATGAACTTGTCGATCAAGGCGATCAACAACATCCCGCCGAAGAAGGCGAGGACGGTATAGAGCGTCCCGGCCTGCTCTCCGTGGGCCCCGACGAGTTCATCGAGCGCTTTCGGATAAATCTCGATAAAGGATACGTAAATCATGACCCCGCCTGAGAAGCCAAGGGATACCGACAAGAATGCCGTGTTGGTCCGTTTGGCGAAGAAGGCGATCATACTTCCTATCCCCGTCGCGAGTCCAGCGAACAGCGTCAGTAAAAAGGCATAGAGTATCGTACTATCCATTAGAAAGGACTCCTTTGCATGTAGTGTGTAAGTTGATAATCACATCATAGCTCAAGTTTTGCCCTAATGCAACTTTTAGTCGCAAGTGCAAAAAAGCGTGGGAAATCAACGTGTGGGTGTTACAATTTCAGGAAAACGATTGATAAATGTTTAGAATATTTGTAATGTTAACGAGAGAAGTTTTTTTACGAGAACATGTGTTTAGAAAGGAAATAGTCGTATGTACAAAAAAGGGAATATCGCGATCTTTGCGGTCATCATGATTGCAACGATTCTACTCGCCGTCTTCACGACACCTTGGGTCGAGAAGAACACGAACCTCGGTCTCGATTTAAAAGGCGGGTTTGAAGTGCTGTATGAAGTGCAACCGCTCGAAGACGGCGATGTCATCGACCAATCGGCGATGAATGCAACCGTTCGCGCCATCAACAACCGGGTCAACGTGCTCGGTGTGTCTGAACCGGACATTCGGATTGAGGATGATAACCGGATTCGTGTCCAACTCGCGGGTGTATCGAACCAAAACGATGCCCGAGAAGTGCTGTCGTCGACGGCGCAGCTTACGTTCCGCGACATCGATGACAACGTCCTGCTCGACGGAAAAGATCTCGCGCCGCGCGGTGCCTCAATCAGCTACGATCAGCAAGGCAACCCGGTTGTTGAATTGACGCTCCAATCAGCAGAACAGTTCGGTGAAGTGACGTCTGAGATCGCTCAGCGCCCGGCACCGGAAAACCGCCTTGTCATCTGGCTCGATTATGAGGAAGGTGACTCGTACGAAGAAGAGATTCAAAAAGAGAACTCGAAAATCGTCTCGGACGCCTCGGTCAACGGACCGATTCTTTCGGATAAAGCCATCATCTCCGGTGGGGATATCGACGCCGAGAGTGGTCAACGACTCGCTGACATCTTGAACGCCGGGGCACTCCCGGTCAAACTTGAAGAGATTTACTCGACGTCGGTCTCGGCCCAATTCGGTCAAGATGCACTTGAGAAGACTGTATTCGCTTCGGTCATCGGTGTCGTCGCTATCTTCTTGTTCATGTTGTTCTTCTATCGTTTACCCGGTCTCGTCTCGATCATCACGCTCATTTTGTATATCAATTTGATTATGTTGTTCTTTAACGGCATTAACGCCGTCTTGACGCTCCCAGGGATTGCCGGTCTCGTTCTCGGTATCGGTATGGCAGTCGATGCCAACATCATCACGGCCGAACGAATTAAAGACGAACTCCGCTCAGGGAAGTCGGTCCTATCGGCGTTCCGTGCCGGTAACCGTCGCTCGCTCAGTACGATCATCGATGCCAACTTGACGACGCTCATCTCGGCAGCGGTCTTGTTCTATTTCGGAACGAGTTCCGTCAAAGGGTTCGCGCTCATGCTCATGATCTCGATCGCGATGACGTTCATCTCGAACGTCTTCATCTCGCGCTATTTGATGCACCTCCTCGTCGCAAGTCGTCTCTTCGACAAGCGCAAAGGCTGGTTTGGTGTGAAGGAGAGTGAAATCCGTGAACTTTAAGCTCACTGAATTAAACTATATTAAACCGATGCGCACGTTGTTCCTCATCTCATGTGCCGTCGTCATCATCGGACTCGGGATCTTGTTCTTCCGCGGCTTGAACCTCGGAATCGACTTCGCGTCTGGAACGCGGGTCGAAGTCCAGACCGAGTCGCAAGTGTCGCAAGACGATTTAGCGGCCGCCTTCACCGAGGCAGGCGTGGATGAAGACATTTCGTCCGTTCAATATGCAGAAGGCGGGACGCTCGCGAACGTGACGTTCGTCGGGCAGCTCACTCAAGATGAAGTCGCTTCGGTGAAGACCGTATTCACGGAGACGTTCGGGAACGACCCGAACATCAGCACCGTCTCAGCCGAAGTCGGTCGAGACATCGCCCGTAACGCGATTTACGCCGTCTCGCTCGCATCGCTCGGGATTATCTTGTATATCACGTTCCGCTTCCAATTCTCTTACGGTGTCGCCACCGTCGTCGCCATGCTCCACGATGCGTTCTTCATGCTTGTGGCGTTCTCGATTTTTGGCATCGAGGTCAACTTGTACTTCGTCGCCGCGATCTTGACGATTATCGGGTATTCGGTCAACGATACAATCGTTACGTTCGACCGGGTGCGCGAGAACATCCAAGCGTATGAGAAAGAACGGAAAATCAAGACGATGGACGAGTACCGTATGCTCGTGAACAAAGCGATTCAAGAGACTATCGTTCGCTCGATCAACACGGTCGTCACTGTATTGTTCACCGTCATCGCCTTGTACATCTTTGGTGCCGAATCGATTCGCGGCTTCTCGCTCGCGCTTCTCGTCGGTCTCATCATGGGAATGTACTCGTCGATCTTCATCGCTTCGTACCTTTGGTTGCTCATCAAAGGCATGTCGCTCAACAAAAAGAAATCAGCTGCCCCAGAGGCGTAACCACTGGTCTCCCGAGTCAATCGGGGGACCTTTTTGAATGTCAAGACGGCACTTCACTCGCTCGTTCTGATATAATCTACAATTGATTGGAGTGAGGCATTATGTATCATGCGAAGAAACGTTGGGTGTATCCGGAGACGGATACGGCCGCGGTTGAACAGTTACAGACAGAATTGAATATATCGGAGCAACTCGCGACGCTCCTCACACAACGGGGGCACCGCGACGTCGAGGCGGCCAAGGCGTTTTTATACGTCGAGGATGAATTGACGTTCCACGACCCGTTTTTATTTGAACAGATGCCAAAAGTCGTCGAACGCGTGAAACGGGCGGCCGACGAAGGCGAGATGGTGCTCATATATGGTGACTATGACGTCGATGGTGTCAGCGCCTCGGCCGTCATGTGGCACGCCTTGACCGAGATTGGCGTCATGGCGGAATGCTATATCCCGAACCGGTTCACCGAAGGATATGGGCCGAACAAAGAGGCGTTCAGCTGGGCCGCCGGTGAAGGGTTCACCCTCATCATCACGGTCGACTGCGGCATCTCGGGGATTGAAGAAGCGGCGCTCTTGAAAGAGCTCGGTGTCGATTTGATCATCACCGATCACCACGAACCGAAAGAGACGTTACCGGATGCATTCGCTATCATCCATCCTCATATCGACCCGTCGTATCCGTATGACAAACTCGCCGGGGCAGGCGTCGCCCTCAAAGTGGCGCACGCCGTGCTCGACCGGATGCCGGACGAGCTTCTCGACTTGGCCGTCCTCGGCACGATTGCCGATCTCGTCCCGCTCGATGGGGAGAACCGTTTGCTCGCCAAGCTCGGACTCAAGGCGCTCGATGATTCGAAACGCCCGGGTATTTTGGCGCTCCGTGAAGTGTGTGCGTTGACGGACGGGACATTGAACGAGGAATCGGTCGGGTTCGCGTTCGGTCCGCGCATCAACGCCGCTGGTCGTCTCGACTCGGCGATGCCGGCGCTCCAAATGTTGCTCGCCGAGAGCGAGGAAGAAGCGCTCGCACTGGCACAACAGCTCGACAAACAGAACAAAGAACGTCAAGACATCGTCAAGACGATCGCCAAAGAAGCGACGGAACTCGTCGAGGCCTCGATGACGGACGACCGCGTCCTCGTCGTCGCCAGCGAACGATGGAATCCGGGTGTCGTCGGGATCGTCGCCTCACGACTCGTCGAGGCGTACTATCGTCCGGTCATCCTGTTGTGCCACGACCCGAAAACAGGGAAGGCGAAGGGGTCGGGCCGTTCGATCGACGGTTTCGACTTGTTCAAAGAACTGTCGAAAAATGAAGACATCTTGCCGCACTTCGGCGGACACCCGGCCGCAGCCGGGATGACCTTGTTATCGGAAAACGTGGCCGAACTGCGCCGGCGTCTGAACGAACAGGCCGAATCGATTCCGGACGAGACGTTCGTCGCCCGCGTGAACGTCGACTTGAAACTTGACGTGAACGACGTGTCGCTCGACTTGATTGCAGAAATCGGCAAGCTCGCCCCGTTCGGGATGGGTAATCCATCACCGCGTGTCGTCGTGGCAGACGCTAGACTTCGCGATATCCGTCAAATCGGGCGCGACAACACCCATTTGAAGGTTCAGCTCGCCGGGGATAAGCGGGAACTTGATGGCATCGGCTTCGGTTTCGGTCACGTCGTCTCTGAAATCTCGAAGATGGCCCACGTCTCGGTCATGGGCAGTCTGCAAGTAAATGAATGGAACGGGATGCGCAAGCCGCAGCTCATGATTCAAGACATCCGTGTCGACGGGTTCCAAGTGTTCGATTATCGGGGCAAGAAAAATTCGCTCGACGAATTGAAACAGCTCCCGGGCGACACGACGTCGTTCATCTCGTTCCAAGGGCGGGACGACTTCCCGCTCCACGACCTTGATACGCCGCTCAAGCCGTTTGTCGTCTTGCTCGATTTGCCGGACGAGGAAGACGTATTGGCGGACTTGTTGACCGAGGACGTCGAACGCATCTACTGTGCGTTCGGACAAGGCGGCTCGTTCTTCGAGAAGTTGCCGACGCGTGAAGATTTCCGAACATACTACGTCCACATGGCGACGTGCGAACGGAAAAACCTGCGCGAAAACTTGATTCGTTTGTCAATCGAGCGAAAATGGTCAAAAAATACGATTCAATTTATGCATCAAGTATTCTCTGAACTCGAATTTCTTGTTACAATGGAAGACGGACTGCCTGGAGTGAATCCAGAAGCGCCGAAACGCGATTTGACCGAAGCGCCGTGTTATAAGCGCCGGGTCGGACGAGTCCAACTCGAGGAGCGTTTCATCTATGCGTCGTTGGCAGAACTGAAAGAGCGGTTACAATCATTGCGATCGAACAAGATGCAGGAGGCTTACACATAAAATGGATTTCAAACAGCATATTAAAGAAGTAGCGGATTACCCGAAAGAAGGGATCAGCTTCAAGGACATCACGTCACTCATGCAAGACGGCCCGGCTTATAAAAAAGCGGTCAACGAGCTCATCGCTTACGCACAGGAGCGCGGTGCTGAACTCATCGCCGGCCCTGAGGCACGCGGTTTCGTCGTCGGTTGCCCGGCAGCATACGCACTTGAGCTCGGGTTCGTCCCGGTCCGTAAAGAAGGCAAGTTGCCACGTGAGACGGTTCGCGTCTCTTACGGACTCGAATACGGCACAGACATTTTGACGATGCACAAAGACTCGATCAAACCGGGCCAACAAGTCGTCATCTTGGATGACTTGCTCGCAACAGGCGGAACGATCGAAGCGACAATCAAAATGATTGAACAGCTCGGCGGCGTCGTCGCTGGGATCGGATTCTTAATCGAGCTTGATGGACTTGGTGGACGTGAGCGTCTCGAAGGATACGACGTGTTCTCACTCATCCGTTACGAAGATTAATCAAAGGGAAGCGATGGCTTCCCTTTTTTAAATAGTTTTTTAAGTAAAACAACCCACAACCTTTGACAGGTCGTCAGATTTTTTCGATAATAGTAAGTAAAATTAGAACAACCACGTACGTTAACTACTACCATGCTGCGACTTGTCCGAGTCGATTGGAGCGGTAAGAAAAAGGGTGTCGAATGTTATGACCAAAAAACAAATCGTAAGTATTGAGGACCTTCTCGACGCGCTCGGGGAGTATATGGGTGAAGACGAGATTGCCGAAGTAAGACGCGCTTACGAATACGCCAAACTGCATCATACCGGTCAGTTCCGACGTTCAGGCGAACCCTACATTCTGCATCCGGTCCAAGTGGCCGGTATTCTCGTTGATATCGGGTTAGACGCGACGACCATCATCGGGGCGCTCTTGCACGACGTCGTCGAGGATACGGACGTCACGCTCAAAGAACTCGCCGATGAGTTCGGTGTCGATGTGGCCATGCTCGTCGATGGAGTGACGAAGCTCGGTAAAATCAAATATAAATCGAAAAAAGAAGAACTCGCTGAGAATCACCGTAAAATGATTATCGCAATGGCAGAAGACGTGCGCGTCATCTTGATCAAGCTGGCCGACCGTCTGCACAACATGCGGACGCTTCAACATATGCCGAAAGAGAAACAAGTTCAAAAGGCGGAAGAGACGCTCGAAATCTTTGCCCCGCTCGCCCACCGGATGGGGATCTCGACGATAAAATGGGAGCTCGAGGATATCTCGTTACGTTACATCAACCCGCAGCAATACTATAAGATCGTCTCGATGATGAAACAGAAGCGCACCGAACGCGAAGCGCTCGTCACATCGGTCATCACGGAAGTGAACACCGTTCTCGAGGACGTGAGCATCGAGGCCGATGTCAACGGCCGTCCGAAGCATATCTACTCGATTTACAACAAGATGGTGAAGCATAAAAAAGAGTTCAATGAAATTTATGACTTGATGGCCGTCCGCATCATCGTCGATTCGATTCGCGACTGTTACGCCGTCCTCGGCATCATCCACACGCAGTACAAGCCGATGCCAGGCCGGTTCAAAGACTACATCGCCATGCCGAAACCGAACATGTATCAGTCGCTCCACACGACGGTGATCGGACCGAAGGGTGAGCCGCTCGAAGTGCAAATCCGGACGAAGGACATGCACTTCATCGCCGAGTTCGGGATTGCCGCGCACTGGGCCTATAAAGAAGGAAAGAGTGTCGCGACGAACGGGTTCGATGAAAAAATCGCCCATCTTCGCGAGATTTTAGAGCTACAAAAAGATACGACCGACGCTGAAGAGTTCATGGAATCGCTCAAAGTCGACTTCTTCAGCGACATGCTCTACGTCTTCACACCGAAAGGTGACGTCTTCGAGTTGCCGAAAGGCTCGGTCCCGATCGATTACGCGTACCGCATCCATACCGAAATCGGTCACCGGATGACGGGCGCGAAAGTGAACGGACGGATGGTGC
Organism: Exiguobacterium sp. s141; assembly: GCF_018618085.1. NCBI lineage: Bacteria > Bacillati > Bacillota > Bacilli > Caryophanales > Exiguobacterium > Exiguobacterium sp. s141. The sequence goes on from NZ_JACSLJ010000002.1 coordinate 271,450, forward strand.
CGCTCGACCATAAACTCGAGACGGGTGACATCATCGAGATCATCACGTCGAAACACAGCTACGGGCCGAGCAAGGACTGGCTCAAACTCGCCGTCTCGAGCCAAGCGAAGAACAAGATTCGCCAATGGTTCAAGCGCCAACAGCGTGAAGAGAACGTCGAGAAAGGCAAAGAGCTCGTCGACGTCGAGATCAAGAAGCTCGGTTTCGAACCGAAAGAAGTGATCGATGACCAGTCGCTTGCCGTCGTCGTCGAGAAGTTCAACTTCGGGAACGAAGAAGAGATGTACGCCGCGGTCGGGTATCATGGCATCACGGCGGCGCAAGTCGCCCACAAGTTGACGGAGAAGCAGCGGAAAGAACCGAAACTCGAGCTGTCGGACGCGATCAACGAATTGAAAGTCAGTCAGTCACCGAAGAAGAAGACGGCCGAGGCCGGCGTCTCGGTGAAAGGGATCGACAACATGCTCATCCGCATGAGCCGGTGCTGTAACCCGGTACCGGGCGACGAAATCGTCGGGTATATCACGCGCGGACGCGGCGTGTCGATTCACCGGAAAGACTGCTTGAACATCATCAATGAGCAGCATCCGGAGCGGCTCCTCACGGTCGAGTGGGAAGCCGGACAAGCAAAAGAGAAGAACTATAACGTTGACATCGAGATCACAGGCTACGACCGTTCAGGGCTCTTGAACGACGTGCTTCAAGCCGTCTCGGCGACGAACACGAACATCGTGGCCGTGAGTGGACGCGGAGACCAGAACAAACAGGCCCGCATCTCGATGACAATCTCGATTCCGAACGTGAACCATCTGCAAAAAGTCGTCGACCGGATCAAGCAAATCTCGGACGTGTACTCGGTCAGCCGAGTCATGATGACGTAACGAAAGGAAGATTTCAGTGCGTGTATTGTTGCAACGAGTGAAACAAGCCTCGGTCACCGTCGACGCGGAGACGGTCGGCCAAATCGAGGCCGGCTATCTGCTCCTCGTCGGGGTGACCCACGAGGACACCGAGACGGAAGTAAACTGGCTCGCCGACAAGGTGGCCGGACTCCGTGTCTTCGAGGACGCGGACGAGAAGATGAACCTATCGATTCAAGACGTCGACGGGAAAGTATTGTCCGTATCACAGTTCACGCTGTACGGCGACACGCAGAAAGGCCGTCGTCCCGCGTTCACGCAAGCGGCGAAGCCGGACATCGCGGAACGGCTTTACGAGAAATTCAACGATCGTTTGCGGACGCACGGGCTCGTCGTCGAGACCGGGCAGTTCGGGGCGATGATGGATGTCGCGCTCGTCAATGACGGACCGGTCACGCTCATGCTCGAAAAAAACGCTTGACAGAAGCGGGCACGATTCGGCATCATGAACCATATAACCTAACACCTGCGATAAAGAAGAGTACGGTCACCCCACCAGCAAAGAGAGCGATGCCTAGGCTGAAAGCATCGACTGGATGATGACCCGAACGACACTTTGGAGGTGCTTCCTTGAACGCTTAGTAGGGGGAGCCGTTTCATCGGGCGTTAACCGATTTCGAGTGGCAGAGTTTCAAGTATTGGCTCTGCAACGAGGGTGGTACCACGGGAAACTTTAACAGGCTCTCGTCCCTTTGCGGACGAGGGCCTTTTTGTATTTTAAGGAGGAAAATTGGATGAAAGCACCACGCGGCACACAAGACCTGCTTCCGGGCACGGTCGAGACGTGGCAGTATGTCGAAGAGAAACTACGCGACATCAGCGCCCGTTACAACTATAAAGAGATTCGTACCCCGATTTTTGAAACGACCGACCTGTTCACAAGAAGCGTCGGCGAGACGACAGACATCGTCCAAAAAGAGATGTTCACACTCGTCAAGAAAGGCAAGGACGAGTATACGCTCCGTCCGGAAGGCACGGCCTCGGTCGTCCGCGCCTTCGTCACGAACAAGCTGTTCGGTAGCCCTGACCAGCCGACGAAACTGTACTACATGGGACCGATGTTCCGCTACGAACGTCCACAAAAGGGACGGTTCCGCCAACTGCACCAATACGGTGTCGAGGCGATCGGCAGTAGCGACCCAGCCGTTGACGCCGAGGTCATCAGCCTCGCCTACACGATTTACAAATCGTTCGGGCTTAAAAAAATCAAAGTCGTCGTCAACTCGCTCGGTGACGCCGAGAGCCGCAACGCTCACCGCGAAGCGCTCATCCGTCACTTCGAGCCGGTCCAAGATGAGTTATGCCAAGATTGCCAGACGCGGCTTCACCAGAACCCACTTCGCGTCCTCGACTGTAAAGTCGACCGCGACCACCCGTCGATGAAATCGGCACCATCGATTCTCGACTTCTTGAACGAAGAGTCGAAGACGTACTTCGAGAAAGTCCTCGCGCACTTGGACGCGCTCGGTGTCGCCTATGAGGTCGACCCGACGCTCGTCCGTGGTCTCGACTACTACACGCACACGGCGTTCGAGATCATGTCAGAAGCAGAAGGCTTCGGCGCCATCACGACGCTTTGCGGCGGTGGACGCTATAACGGTCTCGTCCAAGACATCGGCGGACCGGACATGCCGGGCATCGGCTTCGGGATCGGGCTCGAGCGACTCATCCTCGCTCTTGAGAACGAAGGAGTACTTCCTGAACTCGAGACGGGACTTGACGTCTTCGTCGTCGCCCAAGGCGGCACGGAAGTCGAAGTGACGGCGACACGCCTGTTGCAACTGCTTCGCAGCGAAGGCTTCAAGGCGGACCGCGATTACCTCGGCCGCAAGTTCAAAGGCCAATTCAAACAAGCCGACCGCTTGAACGCGAAGTTCACCGTCATCCTCGGAGACGATGAAGTCGAACGCGGCTCAGCTTCCCTCAAGGTCATGGCGACCGGGGAACAAGTCGACGTGCCGCTCTCGGCCGTCGCAGACAAAATTCGTGAACTATCGGAAGGAGCAGGACAATGATCGGACGCACACATATGAACGGCCGCGTGACAGAGTCACTCATCGGCCAAGAGGTACAACTTAAAGGATGGGTACAAAAACGTCGCGACCTCGGAGGACTCATCTTCATCGACCTTCGTGACCGCACAGGCATCGTCCAAGTCGTCGTTCGCCCGGAAAACGAAGCGGTGCACCAGCTCGCCGAATCGATTCGCAGCGAATACGTGCTCGATATCAAAGGGACTGTCCTCGAGCGTGAGAACAAGAACCCGAACATGCCGACCGGGAACGTCGAAGTCATCGCTTCAGAGATTAACATCTTGAACGCGGCGAAGATGACGCCGATTCCAATCGGTGACGAGGCGGAAAACGTCTCCGAAGACCTCCGTCTCAAATACCGTTACCTTGACCTTCGTCGTCCGGCGCTCCAAGAGACGTTCCGCCTCCGTTCGAAAGCATCGAACACGATTCGTAACTTCTTGACGGAAGAAGAGTTCCTCGAAGTCGAGACGCCGATTTTGACGAAATCGACCCCGGAAGGTGCGCGGGATTATCTCGTCCCGAGCCGTGTCCACGGCGGCGAGTTCTACGCGCTCCCGCAATCACCACAGTTGTTCAAACAGCTCCTCATGGTGGCCGGGTTCGACCGTTACTTCCAAATCGCACGCTGCTTCCGTGACGAAGACCTTCGGGCCGACCGTCAACCGGAATTCACGCAAGTCGATATCGAGACGAGCTTCATGGACGTCGAAGACTTGATGGCGATGATGGAATCGATGATGGGGCAAGTCATGGAAGCGACGCTCGGTCGCACCGATACGCCGGCCAAATTTGAACGGATGACATATGCGGAAGCGATGCGCCGTTTCGGATCAGACAAACCGGACACTCGGTTTGGTCTAGAGTTGATCGACGTCGCGGACGCGGTCACAGGTGCCGGCTTCAAAGTGTTCGATATGGCCCTCGAGTCAAACGGACAAGTGAAAGCGATCAACGTCAAAGGCGAGGCGGACAAGTTCTCGCGTAAAGACATCGACAAGCTTCAAGAGTTCACAGCCGTCTACGGTGCCAAAGGCCTCGCTTGGCTCAAAGTGACGCCGGAAGGCTTGAACGGACCAATTGCCAAGTTCTTTGATGAGACGTACGCCCAGAAGTTGATGGAAGCGACGAACGCGGAAGCGGGCGACCTGCTCCTCTTCGTGGCGTCAAAACCGACTGTCGTCGCCGACAGCCTCGGCGCACTTCGCGTCAAACTCGGTCATGAGCTCGGTCTCATCGACGAGTCGAAGTTCAACTTCCTTTGGGTGACGGACTTCCCGCTCGTCACGTTCGAAGAAGAAGACGGACGTTTCTACGCCAACCACCACCCGTTCACGATGCCAAACCGTGACGACCTCCACTTGCTTGAGACGGACCCAGCGAGCGTACGCGCACTCGCCTATGACCTCGTCTTGAACGGGTATGAGCTCGGCGGCGGATCGCAACGGATTTATGAGCGCGACATTCAAGAGCGGATGTTCAAATTGCTCGGCTTCACAGAACAAGAAGCGGTCGACCAGTTCGGCTTCTTGCTCGAAGCGTTCGAATACGGCACACCGCCGCACGCGGGTATCGCACTCGGTCTCGACCGTCTCGTCATGATCCTCGCGGGTCGCTCGAACCTTCGTGACACGATCGCCTTCCCGAAAACGGCGTCGGCGAGCGACTTGCTCACACAAGCACCAAGCCCGGTCGCGGATGCACAACTCGAGGAGTTGTCGATTCGGACAGCGGTGAAAGAGAAAAAATAATAGTTAGTCACAAGGACCCGTCACTTGGCGGGTCTTTTTGCGTATATGTGAATAAGTGGAAAGGTGATATAGTTATGGAATAAATTGTATGATGAAGATGGGGGAGCCGGGGAAGCATGAAACCAAGAAAAATTGTTCAATCGATCGGGTTGGTGATTGGATTGACGACAATCTTAGCAGGATGTAATCAAGAAACGGAAGCGACGCCGAAAGTTGACGAGACCGTCGAGGAGGCCAAATCGGAAGATTCGGAAATGATTCGATTGCGTCCCGTCGCCGAGGACGCCTCAATCGGGGCAGTGAAGGACTATGACCTATCATCGTTCTTCCAACATAAAGTCGCGATGATTGCACCGGAGCATATGGTCGATGAACACATTGTCTATACGGATTCTGTCGGTGAAGTCGGCCATGACATCTACGTGTATGATACGGAACGAGCAACTAATCGGTCGTTACATAAGACATCGAGAACAATCGGTAGTCTCGTCGGCATCAAAGATGAAATATTTTGGATCGAATACGAACTGACTGAAGACAATGGGTATACTTGGTCCATTTTCCGGATGAAGCTCGACGCATCAGAACTGACTGAACTGTATAACGGGGTCAGTATGTTCGAGACGCCCGTTCCTCATTTGAATGCATCGGATGATCGCGTCACATGGGTTGATTATGAGGCGTCAGAAACGATGACGACGTCGGCGGTGATGCAGTATTTATATGATACGGCCACGGTGGAAACGATTCAGACGTACACGCTTCAAGAAGGAGAGAAACGAGATGGCGAGTACGTGTTCGATTACAGAGTTGGTGGGGACGGTGTCATCGTCCATCGAAGCTCATTCGCTGATGGGGAGAAGACGACAAAGTTAACCACGCTCGATGGAACGTTTGACGAAGACATGGGCGCATTGGTCGACTTTGAAACAGGTGCGGACTATGTTGCTCTTGGAAAAGAAGGACGTGCCGATTTTGTAGGGCTGACGGGGGGAGCGAAACAGTTCCAACATAAAAGCACACAGTCAAAGATTACATTTGACTCATTTCGTTTCTTGCCGAATCAGCGAATCCTATTCCGTGAAGGCATGAATCGCTTATTAGTTGCGGATTTGAATGAAGCGACGGTCTCGTATTTGCCGAGTCGAGGCGGCACGACGTCCAAGCCGATCTATCGTGATGGCCAAATCGCCTATGCCGAACTTGGGGATGGCGGGTTGATCACGTTCTACACCATCGATGTGAACTGACATAGAAACCAAAAATCGTCACCTCCGGTTATGGAAGTGACGATTTTTGTTGCTTCATCTACTCTTTTTATGATTCGTCCGGCTTCTAGATTTGATTGATCGGAGGATCACCGTAGCGAGAAGAAGCAAAGCTAACATAAAACCGATATACGTCAGATTCACGAAAAGTGAAGATAAAGTATCTTCAAATCGGATGCTGAACCAAACCCATAGCCCTGTAATAAATACGCCCCAGAGCGCTGTCGGATAGTTAAGCATTTTGTTTTTAAACCACATGAGATAGCCCCCTTTTTAGAAATTATATCATGTGGATTGGAATAAAAACCTTATACCCCCTAATTATCCATTCGTTTACTAGTCTGTTGAAGCGCGAACCCGAAAGCGAACAGCGAGGCGATCACGGCCGTCATCGTATAGACGGAGTCGGTGAAAGCGAGGTAGATGCCGAACAAGCCGAGCCCGAAGCTGAGGAGAAACCACAGCCAGAGGCTCGGATGGTCTCGTAACGCCTGTTTCATCGGCTCGGGACGTTCAACTGGCAACCGGTCCCGTCGGTCACGAGCAAGTTCGAGTTGAATACTTGGCCGTTGCTCTTCAAGACGAGCGATCGTTTATCTTCGCGATAGTCGATGATCATGTCTTCGTCGAGAAACACTTTCGTCCAGTTCTTGATGAGGATAGGGCCGATGTTCGAATCAATCTCGACGTCTTCCGGTGTCGTCTCGGTCACGTAGCGAATCTCGAAGATGCCGCTATTGCCGCAGCCGCAACCTTCCGTCTCATAAAACAAATGCATTTGTCCCTTACGGTCGCCTTTTAAAGCGTCAATCCGCTCTTGGGCGCGTTCTGTAATTTGTACGTTCATTTGAATCAGCTCCTTATTTCTATTATACCGCGCTGGAAAAAAGATTGAAAAAGACGTGCTTCCCATTTTCCACTTCCTGCAAAAAGGCGTAAACTATTTGTTTAGAAGGAGGAAACGAAATGATCTCACGTTTTTTTAGTTATTACCGTCCACATAAGAAGTTATTCATCCTCGATTTCTCGTTCGCCATCCTCGTCGGTCTGCTCGAGCTCGGCTTTCCGCTCGCCGTGCAATGGTTCATCGACGATTTGTTGCCAGGTGGGGAATGGAACTGGATTATCATCATCAGCATCGGCTTGCTCATCCTTTACATACTCGCCATGATGATGCAGTACGTCGTCAACTATTGGGGGCATAAGCTCGGCATCAATATCGAGACCGATATGCGGGAAGAGCTGTTCACCCATATCCATAAACAGTCGTTCCGGTTCTTCGATAACCATAAGACCGGCCATTTGATGAGTCGGGTGACGAACGACTTGTTCGATATCGGCGAAGTGGCGCACCACGGGCCTGAAGATTTCTTCATCGCCATCATGACGCTGCTCGGTGCGTTCGGGATCATGTTCTCGATCGACCCGCAACTCGCGCTCGTGACGGTCGTCGCCGTGCCGTTCCTCGTCATCATGATCACGTACGCCAACAAGAACATGAACAAGGCGTGGCAAAAGATGTATACGAACATCGGCGAAGTGAACGCCCGCGTCGAGGACAGCGTCTCTGGGGCACGCGTCGTCCAATCGTTCACGAACGAGACGTTCGAAATCAAGCGGTTCCAGAAAGACAACAATTTCTATCGCGGCTCGAAAATTGAGGCGTATCGGGTCATGAGTAAGTCGCTCGCCGGGATTTACATCACGACGCGGCTCATGACGCTGCTCGTCCTTGTCTACGGCGCATATTTGACGTATCAAGGTCAACTCTCATACGGTCAGCTCGTCGGGTTCATCCTCTATATGAACTTGCTCATCAAGCCGATCGAGAAAATCACGGCCCTCCTCGAGATGTACCCGAAAGGGATGGCGGGCTTCAAACGATTCACGCAACTCCTCGACGAGGCCCCGGACATCGAGAACCGTCCGGACGCCGTCGACGTCAAGACGCTTAAAGGCGACATCGCTTTCCAAAACGTCTCGTTCGGCTACTCGGACTATCGGCAAGTGTTGACCGACATCGACCTCGACATCAAGGCCGGAACGACGGTCGCCCTCGTCGGTACGAGCGGGGCCGGGAAGACGACAATCTGTTCGCTCATCCCGCGTTTCTATGATGTGACGAGTGGGAAAATCACAATCGACGGCATGGACATCCGTGATATGACGAAAGAGAGTCTGCGCCGCCAAATCGGGATCGTGCAACAGGACGTGTTCTTGTTCGCCGGGACGCTCCGTGAGAATATCGCCTACGGGAAGCTGGACGCGACCGACGCGGAAATTATGCATGCGGTCGAGAAGGCGCATTTGAACTCGCTCGTCGAGGAGCTCGAGCATGGTCTCGAGACGCAAATCGGGGAGCGAGGCTTGAAACTGTCGGGCGGTCAGAAACAACGGATCGCCATCGCCCGCATGTTCCTCAAAAATCCGCCGATCTTGATATTAGATGAGGCGACGTCCGCGCTCGACACGGAGACGGAAGCGATCATTCAAGACTCGCTCAATGAACTCGCGGCTGACCGGACGACGCTCATCATCGCCCACCGTTTGGCGACGGTGAAGAATGCTGACCGCATCCTCGTCGTTACCGCTGACGGCATCGTCGAGGACGGGACGCACGATGAATTGAGCATGAAAGGCGGCGTGTTCGCCGGATTGCTCAGACGCCAACAACTATAAGGAATGGGCAGCCACCAATAATTTTTGGTGGCTGTCGTGCGTTAGTTGGGTATAGACAAGCAAATAGTGGTTATGAGGAGGAAAACAAGTGATGAAAGCCGTACAAGTCATCGGTTACGGGGACGTCGATCAATTACAGGTCGTCGATGTCCCATTCCGAGCCCGAAACAAGGGGAAGTGCTCGTGCGCGTGAAGGCGTGCGGGATTAACAATACCGAGATTTGGATGCGAGAAGGCGCGTATGGGACGGACAAAGAGTCGGGCTGGCGGCCGGAATGGGTCCAATTCCCGCGTATTCCTGGTTCCGATATCACGGGTGAAGTCGTAGAGGTCGGCAGTGGGGTCGAGGAGACGATGGTCGGACGCCGCATCGTCCTATTCCCGTTCACATCGAGCGGGCCGGAAGGGGACGAGCATATCGCTGACGATATGTCGTTCATCGGCTCCGAGTACGACGGCGGATACGCCGAATATGTCGTCTGGCCGGCAGAGCTCTGTTTCGATATGCCGCTCGACAGTTTCGTTGACAGCGCCGTCTTCACGGTGAGCGGGTTGACGGCGTGGCATATGAACGAACAGATTGAGATTCAGCCGGGGCAGACAATCGTCGTCACGGGTGCGAGCGGTGGCGTCGGTTCGTTCAACGTCCAAATCGCGGCGAACGTGCATGGGGCGAACGTGTTCGCCATCGTCGGGGACTTGAAAGATGAAGCGAAGCTCAGGGAACTTGGGGCGGACCATGTCTTTTCATACCGCTCCGAGAGGCTTGCCGATGAGATTCTCGAGGCGAACGGAGGACCGGTCGATGCCGTACTCGACGTCGTCGGCGATGCCTTGTTCGCGACAGCGCTCAAGGTGTTGAAGAATGGCGGTAAGTTCTGTATTTCCGGTTCGGCCGGGGGCAACAGACGAACCTCGACTTCCGGACGATGTATTTGAAACACATCACCATGTATGGTTCCGTGCTTGGCACACGCGCGGAGTTCCAAACGATGCTCGAGGCGATTAAAGCTGGTAAGGTCAGGCCGATCGTCGACCGGACGTTCCTGCTCGCTGAGGCACGGGATGCGCAGGCGTATTTCAAACAGCGCGGCAAGTTCGGGAAGATCGTCCTCGTCCCATAATCAAAAAGAGAGGAAACCGGACGCTGACATCCGATTTCCTCTCTTTTTTATGCCGCCACTTTCGCCCGGTCGATGACCGAGACGAGACGCCGGAACTGTTCAAGCCAAAACTGGAAGAACGGACCGATTAAGAAAATCGACAGCACCGTCCCGAAAAAGACAGGTCCGCCCAGTACCCAGCCGATGAGGCAAGCCGTCAGTTCCATCCACGTCCGCATCATGCGGACCGACGTGTTGAACCGGTCGGCCAAGGCGAGTGTCAATCCGTCCCGTGGGCCGGCCCCGTAGCCGATGGCGACGTACAAGCCGGCACCCATGCCGATGACGAAGATGCCGAGGACGAGCCAGGCGATATTGAGCGCGATGCCGTCCAGTTGCGGCAACCAGTGGCGCTCGAGAATCAAATTCATGAACACCCCGACGAAGACGGCGTTGACGAGCGTCCCGAACTGGGGCCGAATCCGGTCCAGTATGTACTTGCAGAAGACGAGCAAGAGACCGACGAGCAAGATGATCGTCCCGACGGAAATCGGCGTGTGGCGGGCGAGGCCGAGATGGAGCACGTCCCATGTCGACACGCCGAGGTCGGCCGTGATCATCATCGACGACCCGAGGGCGAGCAGGAACAGGCCGCCCATGAATAACGCCCACTTCAAACTGATTCGTAAAGATTGTACCCATACCGCGTGCATGAGGGTCGCCTCGATTCCCTAAAATGTTCCACCATCATATCATATCTCGTTTCCACACAAGAAAAAAAAGCCTCGGACGAGGTCCGAAGCGCTTGGCTCACTTTTTAGGTGTCGATGCTTTTTTTGCTTTGTTCTTTTTATAGTAATCGTAGACGAACGGTGCGACCGCTGTCGCGACTTTAATGAGTGTACCAAATTTACCTTTTCTAGCCATGTTGTTGCACCCCTTTCTGTTTCTAATGATGTATATTCCACCCGTTGCGGAAATGAAAACATATTTTGGACAGCTTCACCTTATGTAAGACAAGCATTCATGACCCATAATGAGGTCAGGAGGCGAAATCAATGAAGACGATTATCTGGTATCAAAACGATTTGCGGGTCGATGACCATCGTCCGCTCGAGGAGGCGCTCCGGCACGAGGACACGATTGAAGGGCATTATTTCATCCGGGAAGATGAGCTCTCAGAGAACCGATTCGGGCATACCCCGCTAGGACCGAGACGGCTCCAATTTTTGAACGATTCGCTCGAAGATTTGGGCGGGTCGCTCGCAACGCTCGGCATCCCTCTGTTTGTCCATGTCGGGCATCCGCTCGACGTGCTCGACCCGAACGACCGGCTATTGTTCCAGCGATCGATCGGCTTTGACGAACGGCTGCGCGAACGAGAAATCATGACCGCGTGGCGCGGCTCGAGTCAGGGGTTTGACGGCTTCACGCTCTATCCGCGGGCAGAAATCCCGTTCGAGCGCATGCCATTCCTCTTCACTGAGTTTCGAAAAGCTGTCAAGTCTGATGCGAGACCGGAAAAGCGCTTCGACCGGCCGCGTGAAGGGGAAGCATATCCGATTGATTTCCCTGTCGCCTATGAACGGGTCGAGCAGGGCAAGCATACCGCGTTCCCGTTCAAGGGCGGGGAACGGGCAGGGTGGGAGCGGCTCGCGGCCTATTTGGCGGGGCCAATCCGGACGTATAAAGAGACACGAAAGGGCTTCGGGGTCGACGACTCGTCAAAGCTGTCGGCTTATCTCGCCAACGGGTCGCTCTCACCGCGCCGGGTGCTGCACGAGCTCGAGCAACATGAGCGGTCACACGGGGCGAATGAGTCGACGTATTGGCTCTATTTTGAATTGCTCTGGCGTGATTTCTTCCAATGGGTCGCACTCGAGCAAGGGAAACGACTCTTCCGGGCCCAAGGCATCCGTTCGAAACGAAAGACGTGGCGTGTCGACCCTGACGTCATCGCGCGTTGGCAGGCGGGTGAGACAGGCGTCGACTTTGTCGATGCGTTCATGCGTGAGTTGAACGCGACGGGATGGATGTCGAACCGGGGCCGTCAAATCGTCGCGAGCTACTTCGCGAAAGAACTCGGGCAAGACTGGCGCATCGGCGCGTCCTATTTCGAATCGACGCTAATTGACTATGATGTCGCGAGCAACTACGGTAATTGGGCGTACCAGGCCGGTGTCGGCAACGACTCACGCGACCGGCATTTCAACGTCAGTCGGCAACAAGACACGTACGACCCGACCGGTGCGTTTCGTAACATGTGGTTGTGACGAAACTGTCACGAGAAGTCATCGTTTCTGATTGACTTCTTTTTACAGACAGTGCTATAGTAAGGTCAACAGATGGGATACCTGAGGTGTACGAGAGCCGCCTTCGTTATTTTGAGCCAACACTTTGAATACGGGAGACCGAACTGCTATCCAGATCAACTGCCTCATCACGTGCAGGAGGACTTGTGAAGGGGACGCTAGGTCACCCACCTGCTTAAGCAGGTTCAAAAGCAGGGCATCGTCACGGCACTCCGGGTCCCATCAATTTTATTGTAAAACGTCGCTAGGCGTCTTTTTTTTGATTATAATTCCGAGTAAAATAGTGTGAGAAAATAGGATTCATTTGGAGGAAGAGTATGTTACACCAGTTTTCACGTAATGAGTTGGCCATTGGTCAAGAAGGTTTAGAAACATTGAAAGGGAAGACGGTCGCCATCCTCGGTGTCGGCGGTGTCGGGTCGTTCGCGGCCGAGGCGCTCGCACGCAGTGGCGTCGGACGAATCGTGCTCGTCGATAAAGATGATATCGATATCACGAACGTCAACCGCCAGATTCACGCGCTCTTATCGACGGTCGGGCAACCGAAAGTCGAAGCGATGGCGACACGCCTCCTCGATATCAACCCTGAGCTCGAGCTCGTCAAATTAAAAATGTTCTACACGGAAGAGACGTTCGAAGAATTCTTCGCGCAAGACCTCGACTTCGTCATCGATGCCTCGGACACGATCATCTATAAGATCCACTTGATCGTCGAGTGCAAACGTCGTGGCATCCCGGTCATCTCGAGCATGGGCATGGCCAACAAGATGGATCCGACGCGCATCAAAGTCGTCGACATCAAGGATACGACATACGACCCGATCGCCAAAATGGTCCGGACGCGTCTCCGTAAAGAGCGCATCCATAAAGGCGTCCCGGTCGTCTTTTCAGACGAGTCGCCGATCGTGACACGCGAAGACGTGAATGAGGTCGTCGGGAAGAAAGATGCCCCAATCCGTAAAGCGAAGATGCCGCCGAGTTCGAACGCGTTCGTCCCATCGGTCGCCGGCCTCGTCGCAGCAGGGTACGTCGTCAACCAAATGCTTGAGACAGCTGGTGTCGAGATCAACCGCATCCAGAAATGAAAAAACGACGCGGCTCAAAAGAGTCAGCGTCGTTTTTCCCAATAATCGAGTCGTTTTTGCAGCTGTTGCTCGAAGCCACGGCTCGTCGGTGTATAATATTTAGGACGTTTTCGGGCCAAGTTCTCCGGCCAGTAGTTTTGCGCGACGTAGCCGTCTTTCTCGTCGTGCGGGTATTTGTATCCGGCACCGTTGCCGAGCTCGCGGGCGCCTGGGCTGTGCGCGTCACGGAGATGGACCGGTACCGGACCGCCTTCGACCGTGCGGACGTGGTGAATCGCCTTATCGATGGCGGTGATGACCGCGTTCGATTTTGGTGCCGTCGCGAGATATAGGACGGCCTGTGCCATCGGGATGCGCGCCTCCGGGAAACCGACGTGTTCGCTCGCGCGAGCGGCCGCATCGACGATGACGAGCGCGTTCGGGTCACTGAGCCCGATATCTTCGGCCGCATGCACATAGAGCCTGCGCATGATGAAACGCGGTGATTCGCCGGCCTCGATCATGACGGCGAGCCAGTACAGTGCCGCGTCCGGGTCCGAGCCGCGAATCGACTTGATGAACGCCGAGATGACGTCATAGTGTCGGTCACCCGTCTTGTCGTACTTGATGGCCTTTTGTTGAATCGACTCCTCGGCCACTTCGAGCGTGATGTCGATTTTGCCGTCAACCTCGGGCGTCGTCAATACGGCCAGCTCGAGGGCGTTCAACAGCACGCGGTAGTCACCGTCCGCCATTTTGATATAATGGTCCACGGCGGCTTCCTCGATTTGGACGGGATAGTTGCCGAGTCCTTTCTTGTCAGACAGGGCCCGCTCCAAGACGACACGAAGTTCGTCTGGTCCAGGCGGTTCGAGCCGAAACACGGTCGCGCGTGACAGCAACGCCGCGTTGACCTCGAAACTCGGGTTTTCGGTCGTCGCCCCGATCAAGATGAGCTTCCCGGCCTCTAGTGCTGGGAGCAGGGCGTCTTGTTGCAGTTTATTGAAACGATGAATCTCGTCTAAAAATAAGATTGTTCGTTCTTGTTCGAAGTCGAATCGGGACTCGGCCTCACGGATGACACTTCGTAGTTCATCAAGTTTGGCCGTGACGGCGTTCAATTGGACGAACGTCGCTTTCGTATAATTTGAAATGACGCGGGCGAGCGTCGTCTTGCCCGTTCCCGGCGGTCCATACAGGATGATCGTGCCGAGGCGGTCGGCCTCGATGGCCCGCCGCAGCAATTTGCCTTCGCCGATGATGTGGCGTTGACCGATGACTTCGTCTAACGTTTCAGGCCGCATCCGATTGGCGAGCGGACCGCTATTCGATTGCTGAAATAAATCACTCATACGTACACATTCCTTTCGACAAACGTTTGTTCGACTAGTATAGCAGAAGGAGATATGAAGATGAAAATATCTACAAAAGGTCGTTATGGATTGACGATCATGATCGCACTGGCCCGGGAAACGGACAATAAACCGCTCAGCTTGAAAAAGATTGCGGCCCGGCATGACTTGCCGGAACATTACTTAGAGCAGTTGATCGGTCCACTTCGCAACGGCGGTCTCGTCAAGAGCGTCCGCGGGGCGTACGGCGGCTATCAGCTCGTCAAACCGGCAACGGACATCACGGCGGGAGAAATCATCCGCTTGCTCGAAGGGCCGCTCACAATCGTCGAAGACTCAGAAGCGGACGATGCCGTGAAACGGAAGCTTTGGGATAAAATCAAAGCGGCGATCGAGAAAGTGCTCGAAGAGACGACACTCGCCGATCTCGCTGAAGAAGATTCTGATGGTTATATGTTCTATATATAAAGATGAGGTGAACGAATATGAACTATTTTGATCATGCCGCAACGACGCCGATGCGTCCGGAAGTGCTCGAAGCGATGACACCTTATATGCTCGAACATTATGGCAACCCGTCGAGCATCCACGGCATCGGACGGACGGCGCGCGCCGCACTGGATACTTCGCGCCGGACGCTCGCCACGTGGATCGGGGCGACCCCGAACGAGATCGTCTTCACATCGGGCGGCACCGAGTCGGACAACTATGCGTTGTTCGGTACGGCTTACGCGAATCAACATAAAGGCAAACATGTGATCACGACGAAAGTCGAACACCACGCCGTCTTGCACGCGATGGAGCAACTCGAGCGGGAAGGATTCGACGTGACGTATCTCGATGTCGACGCGACGGGTGCGGTGACGCTTGACTCCGTTCGTGCTGCGCTCCGGGACGATACGATCCTCGTCTCGGTCATGTACGGCAACAACGAGGTCGGCACACTTCAACCGATCGCGGAAATCGGTGCGCTCCTCGCCGACCATCAGGCCTATTTCCATACGGACGCCGTCCAAGCGCTCGGTACGGAAACGATTGATGTCAAGGCGCTCGGGGTCGATTTATTGTCGGCCTCGGCCCATAAAATCAATGGCCCGAAAGGTATCGGTTTTCTTTTTATAAAAACAGGTGTAAAATTAGCGACGCGTTCTTTTGGAGGACAACAAGAACGGAAACGTCGAGCCGGCACGGAAAACGTCCCGGGTGCCGTCGGGTTCCAACAAGCAGCCGAACTGGCCAAAATCGAACAGGTCGAACGAGTGGGCGCGTACCAGCAAATGACCGAGGCGCTCTTCAAGCGACTCGATGAACTCGGAGTCGAGTATGACGTGAACGGGGCGAACCGCTTACCGCACATCGTCAACTTGTATCTCCCGGGCATCGAACTTGAACCGTTCCTCATCATGATGGACATGCGCGGCTTTGCCATCTCGAGCGGCAGTGCCTGCACGGCAGGGTCGATTGAACCGTCACACGTATTGACGGCGATGTTCGGGACGTCGGATCGGACGAAACAGTCCGTCCGCATCAGCTTTGGACATGGCAACTCGGTCGCAGACGTGGAGCGGCTCGCCGAACGACTCTCTGAGGTCGTCTCGACATTCACGAACGGAGTGAGATAAATCATGAACTTACGCACAAAAGCCCCTGCCGAGACGACGGTCGTCGTCGGGATGTCAGGCGGCGTCGATTCATCGGTGACGGCCCATTTGCTGAAAGAGCAAGGGTATAACGTTATCGGAATCTTTATGAAAAACTGGGATGATACGGACGAGAACGGTGTCTGTACGGCGACCGAAGACTATGAAGATGTCATTGCGGTCGCGAACCAAATCGGGATTCCTTATTATGCGGTCAACTTTGAGAAAGAATATTGGGACCGCGTGTTCGAATACTTCTTGGCCGAGTACCGTCTCGGGCGGACGCCGAACCCGGACGTCATGTGTAACAAGGAAATCAAGTTCAAGGCATTCCTTGACCACGCGCTTCGCCTCGGTGCCGACTTCGTCGCGACCGGGCACTACGCACGGGTCGAGTACGTCGACGGTGAGCATCGACTTCTTCGTGGGAAAGATGACAACAAAGACCAAACGTACTTCTTGAACCAGTTGTCACAAGACCAACTCGCGCGGACGATGTTCCCGATTGGTCATATGGACAAGAAAGACGTCCGTGTCATCGCCGAAGAAGCGGGGCTCGCGACAGCGAAGAAAAAAGATTCGACGGGCATCTGCTTTATCGGAGAGCGCAACTTCAAAGAGTTCCTCTCGGAGTATTTGCCATCACAACCAGGCATCATGCAGACGCTCGATGGGGAACAAAAAGGAAACCATGACGGGCTCATGTATTACACGCTCGGTCAACGCCACGGCCTCGGCATCGGCGGCGACGGGGACCCATGGTTCGTCGTCGGCAAAAACGTGGAAGAAAACATCCTCTACGTCGGCCAAGGGTTCCATCATGACGCGCTCTATTCGGACGCGTTGCTCGCATCGAAGCTGTCATGGACAGGTGCCGTCCCAACAGGCGAGTTCCGGGCGACGGCGAAATTCCGCTACCGTCAACAAGACGTGCCTGTGACGATCGCGCCACTTGAAAATGGCGAAGTGCTCGTCAAATTTGATGAGCCGCAACGTGCGATCACGCCAGGACAGGCCGTCGTCTTCTATGACGGTGATATCTGCCTCGGTGGTGCGACGATTGACGAAGCGTATCGAAACGGAAAACGACTCGACTATATCGGATGAGGTGATGACTTTGAACGCAAACGAATTAGGCATCCAAGCGATGCAACAAGGTGAGTTCGAACAGGCGGCCAAGCAGTTCAATGCTGCCATCGAAGCGGACCCGACGGACCCGACCGGTTACGTCAACATGGGTACGCTCTTGCAAGCGATCGGCGACCATGAACGGGCCGTCGTCTTTTACGATAAGGCGCTCGAACTCGACAACGCGTTCGGCGCGGCCCATTACGCGAAGGGAGCGCTCGCCTATGAGCTCGAACAGCTCGACTTGGCCGAGGCATCTCTGCGTCAGGCGCTGCTCGCCGGGATGGACGACGCCGACCTTCATTTCATGCTCGGCTTGACGTACAAGGCGATGGGCGACTTCGTCCGGGCCTTGCCGCGTCTTCGCGAAGCGATGAAGCAGGCACCGGAAGACGTCGAAATTTCGTTCCAATACGGGCTCGCGCTCGCGCAGAACGAACAGCTCGACGAGGCCGTCGAAGCGCTCGAGCATACGCTCGACCTCGACGCGAGCCATACGGATGCCCGCTACAACTTGGCGATCGCCTACGCGTTCCTCGGTGAACAGGACAAGACGTACGCCGAGCTTGAACGTGTGCTCGAGTTGCAACCGGACCACGCGCTCGCGTATGACGCGAAAGCGAAAATGGATGAATTGCTCGGTAACTAAATTAATATAGCGCTTCTCGCAGTTTTTGCGAGAGGCGCTTTTTGTTAGTCCCAATAATGGAAGATGACGTTACCGACCGTCTCTGGTTCCCAATATTTGATTTCTCCGCGTTCCGCCTTGTTCAGAAACGGCTGTAGCGACAAATCGAACCGCTCATTCAACTCAGCCGCTAACGGAATCTGATAGGTGTCAGGAAACATGTCGGTCAGTTCGGGTACATCGATGAATTCATATTGAAACGGTTCGAGTTTGGAGATGCCGATGACAGGATAGTTTCTGCTGAGCAGGACATAGATGGTTTGCTCACTCCATGTGATACTCGCCTGGTGATAATTCGGAGTGATTTCGTCCCCAATGGTAAAGGAACATATTCCTCGTTTAATCCGGGTGAACTCAAAACAAATCGATTTGAACGTCTTCCAATCTGACCCTGGGGCGGAACAGTCGCCGTATGAAAAGCCGGTGATACATTCAGGGAGGGTGAGCGTCATGCGGACACCTCCCCGATGACCCAAATCAAAAGATTAAAAGTCATCAATACAAGCGTGCCGGAGAGCGCGAGGTAGCTCCACAGGACACGCTTTCCGGACTTGGCTCGTCGTACACCATCCATCAAAATCAGGAAACTCGTCCCGAATGAGACGAACGCCAACGCTGCAAACGAAGTGGGTCGGTCGAGCGTGGGAAACGCATCGATCACAAAATACAGCCCAAAGGTGAGCAAGCCTAAACAAGCCATGAGGAAAAGCGGGAAGAAACGCATATAGCACGACCTTTTCCATTTTCTCTCATCGTATCATGTGGGTTGTCGAGCGTACATGTGAATCAGAGCTGTTTCGTCGTGATTTTTACGGGCTCGCCGCCGAACTCACCGTAGGCCTCGTCCATGTTTTTCGTGTATAGCTCGATCACGTTCTTGCTCGGGTCTTTGAAGTAGGCCGAGCGCTCTTTACCGTTGACCGTCTCGTCCTCGTCCCACGTCCGGAGTTTCGTCGGGATGTTTGACGCCTCTAACACTTCGAGCGCTTGGTCGAACGACTCCATCGGAACGAAAAATGCGCAGTGGACGTGGGCGCCGCCTTCATCATAGAGCGTGTCCCATTCGGTCACGTCCTCTTGGCGATTCAATTCTTCTTCTGACGTGAAATCTCGTTTCAGCCAAAGGCCGAGGCGCGTATTCCCACCGACATAGAGCCACGTCGCCCAAGGTTCGTCCGCGTGCTCCTGTGCCTCGCTCGGCTCGGCATCATCACCGACCCATTGTTCGACGACGGGCAGTCCGAGCTTGCCGTGCCAAAAATCGACGGCCTCGGTCATGTCGGTCACTTCTAACACGAGTTCACACAGGCCACTGATTGGAATACGGTTCGTCATACATAATCCCTCCTTCATAGGTTCACTCGAACAGTTCCCGCTTTGATTCGACGAAAAACGTGCATAGCCGTCCGAGTGTTCGGGAAATGGATTAGCAATGTGAGAGGGGAGAAAGCATATGCGGATGTTTAGTTTGGTCAGCGTCGTTATTTTTTTCATCATCGAATGGTTCATGCTCGGTCGTCTGTTCATCGAAGTCAATAATCGTCTCGCGACGGGCGAGTGGACGAATAATCTCTTGTTCCGGGTCGTCGTCGAGTCGGAACGGGCGACGACCGTGCTGTTACTCCTGTTTGCGACATTTTTTGTAATCGGTGTCGTCATGCATTGGATATTGTCGGCGAACAAGTCCTGGTCCGTGACGTTTGGTGCGGTCGGGGTGGCGTGGGTCGTCCCGGCCCTGCTTGCCCTCGTGGCTTGGTTCATCCCGAACCCGTACGTCCAGCTAGGGATCATCGTGTTGCAGCTGTCGTTCATCCCGCTCGTCCCGTTCGTCGGACAGACGGTACGGCTCGGTCACGTCGTGTTGAACTGGGGCGTCCACGTCATCGCCGCGGGACTTGTGCTGTTGATTCAGCGACCATCGCTTGAGCAACTGTTTCGTGTCGAGCGGACCGAGCTGTTCGAGCGGCTCGAAGGTTATGTTAATTCGGGGGAGCTGGAACGGTTCGAACGACTGCTTGAAACCGTGGACTTGGAGCAACTTGAGCGCATCTTGAACCGAATCGATGTCGATCAGCTGATTCGGATTCTTGAACGTGTCGACCTCGACCAGCTCGAGCGCATCCTCAACCTGTTCAGTTAGGCGATTTGTCCTACCGTTCAAACTCGGGCTATAATGGGGGATGGAAAACTAGCTGGAGGTGGCTCGAATGATGGCAGCACCTTACGAGTTGACAGGAAAAGTCATCCGCGTCCTGTTTCAATCGGAAGAAGAAGCGCACACGATCGCGCTCGTACGTATAAAAGAAAAGAACTTTGAGACAGACGAGACCGAGATGGTCATCGCCGGTGTCGGCGTCGGTATCGAGAAAGGCGAGACGTATAAAGCGCACGGGCGTCTCGTCGACCATCCCCGATTCGGGAAACAGATGAAAGCGGAATGGATCCGCCGTGTCGTCCCGATGACAAAACGCGCGGCCGTCCGGTTTTTGACGAACGGCTCTTTCCCGGGAATCGGGCAAAAGACGGCCCAAAAGATTGCTGACGCACTCGGAGACGACTGCATCGACCAAATCGTCAAGCATCCGAGTATCTTGTCGAACGTCGACGGCTTGAAAGAAAAGCAGGCCCGTGTCATCACCGAGCGGTTGAACATCTTGTATGGGGTCGATCAGTTGCTGTTGTTTTTGGCGCCGTTCGACGTCACACCGCGACTCGCCTCGAAGATTCATAAAGAGTATGAAGGCCGGGCGATGGAGACGATTGAAAAGAACCCTTACGCCTTGATGTATGACGTCCCTGGGATTGGCTTCAAGACGGCCGACGCCATCGCCGCCCATTTCGGGATTCAAGGGATTCACCCAGAGCGGATCGCCGCGGCCGTATTATACGTGCTCGAGCTCGAGCAAGGCAACGGGCATTTGTTCGTCACGGCCGATCAACTCGCGAGCGAGATGCCGCGCATCATCGGTGGCGACCCGGGCGAGGCACTCGTCTCGGCGCTTGAGACACTCGCGAACGATGAGCGTGTCATCGTCGAGGACGGGGTCGTCTATCATCCACGCGTCTATCGGGCCGAACAAAAAGCGGCCGAGGAACTCGCGCGCATCATGTCGACATCGACTACGGAAGACGTCGATATGACGACGATCTTTGATGCGGTCGGTCGCGTCGAGGAGATGTTCTCGATCGAGTATGCCAAGCAACAACGAGAGGCGATCGAACTTGCCTTGAAGTCGCCGCTCATGGTGCTGACAGGCGGACCCGGGACCGGTAAAACGACCGTCGTCCGCGGTATCATCCATGCGCTCAGCGACGTGTTCGACTGGAAGCTTGAACCGGTACAGAACCAACCGTTCCCGTTCGTGCTCGCCGCACCGACCGGCCGGGCCGCGAAACGGCTCAGTGAGTCGACGGGCTTGCCGGCCTCGACGATTCACCGTCTCTTAAAGTTTGATGGCAGCTCGTTCCAAGTCGATGACACGAATCCGCTCGTCGGAAAAGTGCTCATCGTCGACGAGGCGTCGATGATTGATATCTTCTTGTTCCGCAGCCTGCTTCGGGCTGTGCCGAACGGGATGAAAATCCTCTTCGTCGGTGACCGGGATCAATTGCCTTCGGTCGGACCGGGCCAAGTGCTCGCCGATTTGATGGCGACCGACGGGATTCCCGTCGTCCGGCTCGATGTCGTCCATCGGCAGGCGTCCGAGTCGAGCATCCTTCGTCTGGCGCACGCGCTCAACGCGAAACAGATGCCGGACGATTTGCTCGCGGCACTGCCGGACCGTCGCTTTTATACGGCCAACCAAGAGACGGCACTCCAGGCGATCTGTCAAATGGCCGGGGCCGCACTGCGAAAAGGTTATTCCCCATTCGATATCCAAGTGCTCGCACCGACGTACCGTGGGGTGTGCGGCATCGACGGATTGAACGAGGCGCTCCAAAACGTGTTCAATCCGAAATCGGCGGTCCGGGAAGTGAAACACGGCAACCGGACGTACCGGAATGGGGATAAAGTGCTCCAACTCGTCAATAACGCCGAGGAGAACGTTTATAACGGCGATATCGGTGAAATCACGAACATTTTCTATGCGAAAGAAAACGTCGACAAGGTCGACAAAATCTATATCCGCTTCGATCAGACCGAGGTCGAGTATAACCGGAGCGAATGGGACCAGTTCACCCACGCCTATGCCATCACCATCCATAAGTCACAAGGGTCCGAGTTCCCGATCGTGCTCATGCCCGTCTTCTTCAACGGCGGCTTCCGCTCGTCGCGCAACTTGATTTATACGGCCGTCACTCGGGCGAAGAAGAGTTTGCTCTTGTTCGGGGACGTCCGTGCGCTCGAGGCGGCGACGCGAGAAGAAGAGCCGGTACGGCGGACGAAACTCGTCGAGCGGCTAGGCGGCAAGTCTTGACGTCTCCCGATTGACGTGTGATAATGACGAATAGAAAACTGAAACGATTAAAGACGATGAAGGAAATGAGTACGTCGTAACCGCCTCACCAGAGACATCTTCCTAGGCTGTGAGAAGATGGGGGTCCGGTCGACCGAAGCTAGTCTGGAGTCCCCACTCACCCTGGGCGCCTCATCCGCGTTATCGGATGTTCGAGGCACGGCTTTGCCGTGCGAACGAGGGTGGTACCACGAAGCGATGCTTTCGTCCCTTTCCACAGGGATGAGCATCGCTTTTTTTCGTTTCGTTTAAACTGAAGGAGGAATTGTTGATGAAACCGCTCAAACCATTAACTGGCGCACAGATTCGCCAAATGTATTTAGATTTCTTCAAATCGAAAGGACACAGTGTCGAGCCGAGTGCCTCACTCGTACCGGTCGAGGACCCGACGCTTCTTTGGATCAACTCAGGCGTCGCGACGCTCAAAAAATACTTTGACGGCCGTGTCATTCCAGCCAACCCGCGCATCGTCAACGCGCAGAAGTCGATTCGGACAAACGATATCGAGAACGTCGGGAAGACGGCGCGTCACCATACGTTCTTCGAAATGCTCGGGAACTTCTCGGTCGGTGATTACTTCCGCGAAGACGCGATCAAATGGGGCTGGGAACTTCTGACGAGCGACGAATGGTACGGGCTCGACCCGGATCGCTTGTCGGTGACGATTCACCCGGAAGATGAAGAAGCGAAACAACTTTGGCTTGCACTCGGCGTGCCGGCCGACCGCATCATCCCACTCGAAGAGAACTTTTGGGAAATCGGGGAAGGCCCGTCTGGCCCGAACACAGAAATCTTCTTCGATCGCGGACCTGCGTTCGGCGACGACCCGACCGACCCAGAACTATACCCGGGCGGCGAGAACGAGCGTTACCTTGAAATTTGGAACATCGTTTTCAGTCAGTTCAACCATGACGGGCACGGCAACTATACCGAGCTCCCACGGAAAAACATTGATACAGGGATGGGTCTCGAGCGGATGGCGAGCGTCATGCAAGACGTACCGACGAACTTCGACACGGACTTGTTCATGCCAATCATCCGCGAGACAGAGAAAATCAGCGGCGAGACGTACCGCACCGACAGCAGCAAAGACGTGGCGTTCAAAGTCATCGCTGACCACATCCGCACCGTCTCGTTCGCGATCGGAGACGGGGCGCTCCCATCGAACGAAGGCCGTGGCTACGTGCTTCGTCGTTTGCTCCGCCGTGCCGTCCGCTATGCGAAGATGCTAGGCATCGAGCGTCCGTTCATGTATGAGCTCGTCGACGTCGTCGGCGACATCATGGTCGACTTCTACCCTGAAGTCCGTGAGAAGAAAGACTTCATCAAGAAAGTCGTCAAGAATGAAGAAGAACGTTTCCACGAGACGCTCCATGACGGTCTCGCTATCTTGAACGAAGTCGCGAAAGCGCAAAAAGCGGCCGGTTCGAACGTCATCAGCGGTGAAGATGCGTTCCGTCTCTACGATACGTACGGTTTCCCGCTCGAGTTGACGATCGAGTACGCCGAAGACCACAAATTGACGGTCGACGAGGATGGATTCAAACAAGCGATGAACGCTCAGCGTGAACGCGCTCGGACTGCCCGTGCCGACGTTGAGTCGATGCAAATCCAGTCAGGCGTTCTTGCGGAAATTACGCTTCCATCATCATTCGTCGGGTACACGAACCTCGGAACTGAAGCGAAAATCATCAGCTTGATTCATGATGGAGAGCTCGTTGACGTCGTCGCAGCAGGGGAAGAAGCGCAAGTCATCCTCGATCAGACGCCATTCTACGCTGAGAGCGGCGGTCAAATCGGCGATAAAGGACAAATCGTCGGGTCGGACTTCGTCCTTCACGTGAAAGACGTCTCGAAAGCACCGAATGGCCAAAACTTGCATACGGTCACGGTCACGTCAGGTGTCGCCAAGGCAGAAGTCGCGGTGACGGCTACGGTCGACTTCGATTCGCGTCAAGCGATCATCAAAAACCACACAGCGACGCACTTGTTGCATCGCGCGTTGAAAGACACGCTCGGTGAGCACGTCAACCAAGCAGGTTCGCTCGTGACACCAGACCGTCTTCGCTTTGACTTCTCGCACTTCGGCCAAGTGACGGCTGAAGAGCTCCAATCGATCGAACGTCAAGTGAACGAACGCATCTGGGCGTCAATCGCTGTCGATATCGAAGAAATGAACATCGCCGATGCGAAAGCGAAAGGTGCGATGGCGCTCTTCGGTGAGAAGTACGGGGATGTCGTCCGCGTCGTCGCTGCCGGTGACTCGGTCGAACTTTGCGGTGGCTGCCACGTCGGCAACACGGCGGAAATCGGTCTCTTCAAAATCTTGTCGGAATCAGGAATCGGAGCCGGTACACGTCGCATCGAGGCGGTCACAGGAGCTGGTGCTTACGAAGTGATGAACCAGCACATCGAGACGCTCGAGACGGCAGCAAAACTGCTCAAGACAAAACCGCTCGAAGTGCCGACGCGTGTCCAAGCGCTTCAAACTGAAATGAAAGAACTCGAACGCGCGAGCGAATCGCTCAAAGCGAAACTCGCCAACATCGAAGCGTCGTCACTCACAGACGCCATCGAGACGTTCGGTGATGTCCAATTGATCGCTAAGCGCGTCGACGGACAAGATATGGACGCGCTCCGTGGCATGGTCGACGAATTGAAAGGCAAGCTCGGCTCGGCCGTCATCTTGCTCGGCTCGGCGAACGGCGACAAGGTCAACCTCGTCGCAGGTGTGACGAAAGACTTGAACGACCGTGGCTTCCATGCCGGGAAATTGATCAAAGAAGTGGCGACACGTTGTGGCGGAGGCGGCGGAGGCCGTCCTGACATGGCGCAAGCCGGAGGCCGTGATGCGACAAAACTGGATGAAGCATTGAAGTTTGCTTCACATTACGTTCAATCACTGGCATAATAGAGTGTGAAGTGCAAACGGAAAGAGGTGGATTCTTGTGAGCCAAATGGATCGCACGATGCAATTCAATTTTCCAGAAGATGATAATCGAGCCAACACTCGGGAGACACTGATCACGGTGTATCAAGCACTCGAGGAGAAAGGCTACCAACCGATCAATCAAATCGTCGGATACTTGTTGTCAGGTGACCCTGCCTACATCCCGCGTCATAACGATGCGCGAAACTTAATTCGCAAAATCGAACGAGATGAGCTGCTCGAAGAGTTGGTCAAATCGTATTTGAACGATCGTAGAGAGGATTAATATGAAGCGAGTCATGGGGCTCGATGTCGGTTCGAAGACGATTGGGGTCGCCGTGAGCGACCTCATGGGATGGACGGCGCAAGGCGTGGAGACGGTCTACTGGACCGAGCCGGACTTTGAGGAAGCTGTCCGTCTGCTTCAACCGATTATTGAGCAGTACGATGTGAAAGAAGTCGTTGTCGGCCTCCCGAAGAACATGAACGCGACAATCGGACCTCGGGGCGAGGCGTCACAGGCGTTTGCCGCGGCCCTCACCGAAGCGACCGGTTTGCCGACGGTTCTCGTCGACGAGCGTTTGACGACGATGCAAGCGGAGCGGATGCTCATTTCAGCAGACGTCAGCCGAAAAAAGAGAAAGGCCGTCATCGATAAGATGGCAGCCGTCATGATTTTACAAAATTACCTGGATCGTGCAGGCAAATAAGGAGGAATTACTCATGGCAGAAATCCGTCGTGAAGAAGAAATGTACCGTATTCCAGACGAAAATGGAGACGAGCATTTATTTGCAGAAATTTTCCGGATGACGAGCGACCGCTCGAAGAAGACGTTTGTCGTTCTTGAGCCGGTCGGCAATCCAGAAACAGAAGACGAGGATGACGACACAATCGAAGTGTACGCGTTTGAAATCGAAGAACTTGAAGATGGCGAGTTCATCTTGAAGCTCGTCGAAGACGATGATGACTTCGAGGAAGTCATGGAAGCGTTCGATATCGTCAATGACGAAGTTGGTTTAGACTAATACGTGGACGGGCGACTAGGGGAAACCCTCGTCGCCCATCTTCATAACAGAAGAACAGGGGAGAAATGCGCATGAACCATCCATCGATGTTTGATGAGAAGCGTGCACGTAACCGGATTGTTCGGCGAATTACGGTTATCATCCTTGCTGTCTTTCTTCTAGTGATCGCCACAGGTGCCGCGGTATCTTATGCGTTCGTGAAACGATCGCTCGAACCCGTTGACCCAGCTTCGACCGAAACGGTCGAGGTCGAGGTTCCGCTCGGTGCAGGTTCTGGTTACATTGGCGAACTACTCGAAGAGAATGGCCTCGTGAGGAATAGCACGATTTTCCGTTTTTACACACGGTTTAAAAATGAATCATCGTTCCAAGCGGGGACGTATACGTTGTCTCCGTCACAATCACTTGACGAGTTGATCGCCACGTTGAAGACGGGGAAAGTCATCGTCGTCCCGGATATCAAATTGGTGATCCCGGAAGGCTTTACGATCGACCAAGTCATCTCGCGTCTCGCAAAACAGGCTGATATTCCGAAAGAAGAGATTTCGGACCAACTGAGCGACGAGGAGTATATCCGCTCGCTCGTCAATGAGCATGAGATGCTGACGGACGAAGTGCTCGCCGACGGAATTTATCACCCGCTCGAAGGTTACTTGTTCCCGGCAACGTATGAGTTCGATAAAGGTGTGACGCTCACTCAGATCATCGATGAGATGCTCAAGCCGACCGAACAGCTCTATCTCGAATACGGCGATGCGGTCGAAGCGTCGGGACGCACGTTCCATGAGACGTTATCGCTCGCCTCGATCGTTGAGAAAGAAGCGGTCTCGACGGAAGACCGTCAAGAGATCGCGGGTGTGTTTGAGAACCGTCTGGCCGATGGCATGAAGTTGCAGTCCGACCCGACCGTCTGGTATGGTACCGGGGAGACTTCGATTTTCACATCGTTCAACGATCTCCAAAACGATTCACTTTATAACACATACCGCTACGAAGGGATCCCAATCGGACCAATCGCTGCGGTCAGTCGTGACGCATTCGTCGCCACGCTCAATCCGAACGATACGGATAACGTTTATTTCTACGCCCGACCACCGCGTGAAGGATTCCCGAACGGGGAAGTCTTGTTCGAAGTGGAGTACGAGGCGCACCAACAGAACGTCAACAAGTATCGTCCAGAATGGGAAGCGTTCGAAGAAGCAAACAACAATTGACGGATATGCGACCGGAAGCCTTGGCTTCCGGTCGTTTGAATGATTAGAGAGTAAGAGGTGTACGACGTGGAACATTCATCCTATGAAGGTTACGTGGAGAACTTGGTCACGCCCCGGTCGCCGTTATTGGCGGAGATGGAGGCGTTCGCCCGAGAACATCACGTGCCAATCATGGACTTGACCGGATCTGAAGTGTTGCTGTCGCTTCTCGCGATGCAACGTCCGAAACGGATCCTTGAGGTCGGTACGGCAATCGGATACAGTGCGATTCGAATGGCTGAACTGTTGCCGGACGCGGAAATCGTCACGATCGAACGAAACGCACGACGTCACGAAGAGGCACTCGGCTTTATCGGACGCTCGGACGTATCGGACCGAATCACTGTCATTCATGGTGATGCGGTGGAGTTGATCGGGACGATTGAAGGAGAATTCGATGCGGTCTTTATCGACGCGGCCAAAGGTCAGTATCAAAAATTCTTTGATGGGTATGGCGCTTTAGTACCAATTGGTGGTACGATTTACAGCGATAATTTATTTTTACGAGGGGACGTCCTGCTCGAGGATGTGTCAGTGCTTGACCGTCGACGCCGCCGGCTTGTTCGTCTCGTAAAAGAGTTTACTGAGCAATTGATGGCACGGACCGATTATCATACTGCAATTTTGCCCCTTGGTGATGGCCTAGCAATCAGTCGTAAATTACGATGAGGAGGACTTAACTTTGATGCAACATAAACCCGTCATTATCGGCGTGGCCGGGGGGACCGGATCAGGTAAGACGACCGTGGCCCGCGCGCTCGTGGATGCGTTCAAAGGACAATCGGTCGTCATGATCGAGCAAGACGCGTATTATAAAGACCAGTCAGAGATGACGATGGAAGAACGATATAAGACGAACTATGACCACCCGTTCGCATTCGATAACGATCTTTTGATCGAGCATATCAAGCAGTTACAAGAGCACAAGGCCATCGAGAAACCGGTGTATGACTATGCGGCGCACACGCGCTCGGACAAGACGATTTTGATCGAGCCGGTCGACGTCGTCATCGTCGAAGGTATTTTGGCGCTCGAGGACGATCGTCTGCGTGACTTGATGGACATTAAAGTGTTCGTCGACACGGATGCGGACGTCCGCATCCTACGCCGGATGCAGCGCGATCTCAATGAGCGGGGCCGGTCAATCGACTCGGTCGTCGCCCAATATACGAATGTCGTCCGGCCGATGCATCTTCAATTTTGTGAGCCGACGAAACGTTATGCGGACATCATTGTACCTGAAGGTGGAGAAAACTTTGTCGCCATCGATTTGCTCGTGACGAAGATTCGCTGGGTGCTCACAGAACGCAACCGGGCATAAGGAAATAAATCGTTTTCAATTTAACCTAGCTGTAATATACTAGGAGACAATGAAGGAGTGACAGAAATGGCTGAAAAACAACATTACATGACGTTAGACGGAAAAGCTAAGATCGAAAATGAATTGAACGAACTGAAGACGGTGCGCCGTAAAGAAGTCGTTGAGAATATTAAAATCGCCCGCGATTTCGGAGACTTGTCTGAGAACGCTGAATATGATGCGGCGAAAGAAGAGCAGGCAATGGTCGAAGGACGCATCGCCCAACTTGAAGAGATGCTTCGTAACGCCGTCATCATCCAAGATGACGTAGCCGACAACTCGATGGTCGCCATCGGGAAAACGGTAACGTTCTTCATTCAAGAAGATAACGAAGACGAGACGTACACAATCGTCGGTGGCGCCGAGGCCGACCCATTCACAGGGAAAATCTCGAACGAATCACCAATCGCCAAAGCGCTTCTCGGCCGTACGGTCGGAGACGTTGTCAACGTTCAAACGCCAGGCGGCGACATGGTCGTCGAAATTAAAGAAATCAAGTAACACTAACGAGCGACATCCATCTGGAGGTCGCTCTCTTTCTGAGGAGGCACATATCATGAAAATCGGAATCATTGGAGCGATGGAAGAAGAAGTAAACTTGCTCCGCAACGAATTGACAGAACGGACAGACACGGAAATCGCCAACTATCACTTCTATGAAGGATACCTCGGCAACGTCGAAGTCGTCATTTTAAAGTCAGGCATCGGCAAAGTGAACGCGGCCATCGGGACGACGCTCTTGATCGATAAGTTCAAACCGGACGTCGTCATCAACACCGGTTCAGCCGGCGGCTTCAAAAAAGGGATGAAAGTCGGCGACGTCGTCGTCTCGACAGAAGTCCGTCACCACGATGTCGACGTGACAGCGTTCGGCTATGAGTATGGGCAAGTTCCAGGCATGCCGGCGGCGTATACGGCCGATGCGCACTTGATGGACGTCTGTAAAGAAGTCATCGAGAGTCTCCATGACGTGAACGTCCATACGGGCCTCATCGTGACGGGCGACTCATTCATCAATGACTCGAAACGGGTGGCGGACATCCTCGGACATTTTGATGGCGTCGCCGCCGTCGAGATGGAAGCCGCTCCAATCGCGCAGACGTGCTACCAGTTTGGTGTCCCGTTCGTCGTGACTCGTTCAATCTCGGACAGCGCCGATGAGGAAGCGAACTTGTCGTTCGACGAATTTTTGGAGACGGCATCGATTAACTCGGCGAAAATGGTCATGGCCGTCACAAAACGACTCGGTCAAAGCGAATAATCGAAAGGGATGCGTTGACATCCCTTTTTTATTCCCTTATATTAGTACCAGATACTAAGAATAGGGGTCATCAACATGAACATTGGAATCATTGGCATCGGTTCGTTCCTTCCGGACAACCGGATCACGAACATCGATTTGGAAAAACGAATGGATACGAGCGACGAATGGATTCGGACCCGGACCGGGATCGAGGCGCGCCATTTGGCAGACGCTGATTTGAGCGTTGCCGATATGGCCACAAAGGCTGCCGAACGGGCGCTTCAAAGTGCGGGTGTGTCGATTGAAGATATCGACGCGATCATTTGCGCGACGGCGACGGCGCCATCATTCCCGGCGACGGCTTGTCTCGTGCAAGCCAACCTTGGGGCAAAGCAAGCGGTCGCCTTCGACGTTAGCGCCGCCTGTAGCGGCTTCATCTTCGCGATGGATACGGCGAAGAGCATGATGTTCGCGAAAGGGTTGAAGCGCACACTCGTCATTGGAGCTGAGAAGATGGGCAATTTGATCGATTGGGACGACCGTTCGACCGCCGTCTTGTTCGGTGATGGGGCGGGTGCCGTCGTTCTCGGCGAAGACGAGGTGGCCGCCATCGAGTCGGTCATTCTCGGAAGTGACGGAACCGGCGGAAAGTTCTTATATGAGAATGAAGAAGGTAAGATTGTCATGAACGGTCGTGAAGTGTTCAAATTCGCCGTCCGTAAGATGCCTGACATCGTCTTAGAGGCGTTGCAAGGGGCCGGGAAGACGATTGAAGACCTCGACGTCCTCGTGCCGCACCAGGCGAACCGTCGTATCATTGACGCAGCGATTGAACGGTTAGGGATTGACGAAGCAAAAGTTGTCGTCACGATTCAAGACCATGCGAACACGTCAGCTGCTTCAATTCCACTTGCTTTGGCCGAAGCGGTCAAGCAACGGAAAATCTCAAACGGTCAAACGATCGTCGTCGCCGGCTTCGGCGCCGGGCTCACATGGGGAGCGAGCTGTTTAACATGGAATAACGCTAACATCACGGAGGAGATTAACGCATGAAACGAGTAGTCATCACAGGATTAGGAGTCGTTTCCCCACTCGGGAACGACGTTACGGCAATGTGGGAGCGACTGTTGAACGGGGAAAATGCAGTCGATACGTTAACAAAGATTGATATTAGCCAGTATCCGGCGAAAGTCGGGGCGGAAGTAAAGGAATGGAACATCGATCATTTGGTCGAACCGAAGGAAGCGCGCAAGATGGATTCATTCATTCAATATTCGATTCTTGCGGCTGACGCTGCGCATCGGGATAGCGGTCTAGATGTGAAAGCAATCGCGGACGATGTCGGGATTTGGATCGGAAGCGGGATCGGTGGGGTCGAAACAATCGACAAACAAGCGAGCATCTTGCATGAACGGGGACCACGTCGCATCAGCCCATTCTTCATCCCGATGATGATTCCAAACATGGCGAGCGGTCAAGTTTCGATTTACCTCGGAGCAAAAGGGCCGAGCAACTGCTCGGTCACAGCTTGTGCATCTGGAACGAACTCAATCGGTGAAGCGTTTAAAGTCATCCAACGTGGTGATGCCCTCGCGATGTTCGCAGGTGGGGCCGAAGCACCAATCACGCCGCTCTCATTCTCAGGATTCTGTGCCAACAAGGCACTATCGACGAATCCAGACCCGAACACGGCATGCCGCCCGTTCGATCAGAACCGTGACGGCTTCATCATGGGTGAAGGCGCGGGCGTGCTCGTTCTCGAGGAATATGAGCATGCGAAAGCGCGCGGAGCCAAAATGTATGCGGAAGTCGTCGGGTATGGCATGAGTTCGGACGCTTACCACATCACGGCACCGTCACCTGAGGCAGAAGGTGGATCAAAAGCGATGAACGAGGCGCTTCGTGACGCGGGAATTCGTCCAGAAGACGTTCAATACATCAACGCACACGGGACGAGCACACCACTCAACGACATGCTCGAGACGAAAGCGATCCACAACGTTTTCGGTGACCACGCGCACAACTTGGCCGTCAACTCATCAAAATCGATGATCGGGCACTTGCTCGGCGCAGCCGGCGGAGTCGAGGCCGTCATCACGGCGCTATCGATTCATGAGGGACGGATTCATCCGACGATCAACTGTGAGACACCAGCTGATGATTGCGATTTAGACTATGTCCGTGATGGAAATCGGGAACTTGATATCCAGTACGCACTGAGCAACTCGCTTGGCTTCGGGGGCCACAACGCGACGCTCGCATTCGCGAAAGTGAACGACTAATAGTAGAAAAAAGTGACAAAAACGGGTAGGGTATAAGGGTTGGTCTAACAGAGAGGAGAATGCCAGATGAAACGATTTTTCATCGGTGCCGCCTTGTTGGGTTCAGTCCTTATCCTTTTTTTCGTTATTTGGTACGGACAACGAGAGCAGGCACGAGAATTACTACCACCAGAAGAACAAATCGTGACGATCCATGGAGAGACGTTGCCGGAGCAGCCGAACACACTGCTCGCGATCGATCCGAGTTCGCAAACTGTGTTATCGCATATTTATGAAGGATTGTATCGCTTCGGAGCGGACGGTGAGATTGAACCGGGACTCGTTGAGACGATGACGCGTTCCGAGGACGGGGCGACATATACGTTTAACTTGAAGGCAAGTCAAACTGTGAATGGAAATGCGATCACGGCTGAAACGTTCGTCGAGCATTTTCGCATGCTCGCCGATGACGATACGAATTCCCCGTTCAGTTTCCTCCTCGGAGATGTATTGAACGCGAAAGCGATCAGTCTCGGGACGAAAGAACCAGAGACGCTCGGCGTGAAAGCGATTGACGAACAGACACTTGAGCTGACGCTCGAGCGGCCGATGGAAGGGTTCGAGCAGATGTTAGCGATGCCGGCCTTTCTGCCGCAGACGATGATTGGGGAGTGGCAAGAACTCGACGCGAACGGACCGTTCCAAATCGAGTCAATCGACGCGGCCCAGGCGACGTTGATAAAAAACGAGGATTATTATGATGCAGATCGCGTCACGCTCGAAAAAGTTATCATCTGGGCGGATGAAGGTCTAAGTTCAGAGCCCGACGGTATTCACCCGATCCCTTACGGCACGGACGAGGGGACAATCGAATCACTCGAAGGTAAGCTCGTTGATGTTCCGCGAAGCGGCGTCTTCTATTTAAAACCGAACGTCGACGAGTATCCGTTCGATGATGCCGATTTCCGACGCGCGCTCGCGCTCTCCTTAGATCGCGAAGCAGTGGAAGGGTCACTCGCAAGAGCCGAACGGACGACAGAACGATTGCTCGTCACCGATCAAACGGAGACGGAGCCGACGCTTGAAGGAGAGGCGGCGACACTGTTCGCAGACGTGCTTGATCGGCTCGAAGAAGAGGAAATCGAGATTGAGTTGCTCAGCTTTGTCGATGAAGAGGCGAGACAAATCGCCCAGACGATTGAAACAGAGCTTGAACAACTTCCCGGTCTTCAAGTGAACGTCGTCGAGTTGCCGCTCGGTGACAAAGTTAGGAAAGAAGTCGCAGGCGATTACGCGTTGTCACTATCAGGGTGGCAACCGGACTACCCGGCATTCAGTGCCTATTTGACCCAATTCGAGACAAATAACTATTTGAATTCGAGCGGATACACGGACGAAACGTTCGATCGTTTGATGGATGAGGCCCGCTCGACAGAAGTACTTGCGGACCGGAACGAGACGTATCGACAGGCGGAAAAACGGCTGTTGGAAGAAGCTGTCGTTATCCCAATCTACCAAGCTGGAAGATCTTACGCAGTCGATTCCAAATATGCGGAAATCGGTTTTCCGGTCATCGGTCCTTCGTACGTCCTAACTTTTTCTAAAGTTTATGAAAAATGAGCTTAAAGCCCGTCTCCCTAGGCGGGCTTTTAGCCTATAATAAAAATTTTTTAGAAAAATCAAAATAAACACTTTGCAAAATTATCAGAATATTGTATTATTGCTTCAACGGGATTGTGGTAGCAAATTTTGTAAAGTGAGATATCTGAATTTTCTACCATCGTTCATTTCGTTAAACCGAAAAAAATCAGGGGGTCATCGCAATGAATAAGAAAAAAGGTTTTGCTTTAGCAACGTCGGTAACGCTTCTATCTAGCGCATTCCTAGCAGCTTGCTCGGGTGGGGAAGAAGAGACATCATCAAATAAACAAGGTTCTGAAGGCGGCGCAGACGAGGAGCAAGTCCTCAACTTGCTCGATGGTTCTGACATCCCTTCACTTAACCCTACACTCGCGACAGACGCGGTTTCGTTCAACGTGTTGAACAACGTTAACGAGGGTCTTTATCGTATGGATAAAGACGATAACCCGACACCAGGGATCGCGGAGTCACACGAAGTTTCTGAAGACGGTAAAACGTACACGTTCAAAATCCGTGAAGGCGCAACTTGGTCTAACGGTGAGCCTGTAACAGCTAACGACTTCGAATACGCTTGGAAAGAAGTCCTTAACCCGGACAACGCTTCACAATATGCTTACGTCATGTCAATCATCGAAGGTGCTGAAGCCTACAACACTGGCGAAGGCGAGCGCGACGCTGTCGGCGTCACTGCGACTGATGAGCAGACACTTGAAGTTAAATTGACTGCACCAGCTGATTACTTCCTCGGTCTCACAAGCTTCGGCGTATTCATGCCTAAACTTGAGTCGTTCGACAAAGAGCAAGGCGAGAACTTCGGTACGTCTGCAGAGACAACGCTCTACAACGGACCGTTCAAACTCGAAAGCTGGGAGCGCGAGCAAGGCTGGAAAATGGTCAAAAACGACGACTATTGGGATGCTGAAGCCGTCAAACTTGAAGAAATCAACGTTAAAGTCGTTAAAGAAGTTTCAACAGGTGTTAACTTGTACGAAAACGGCGACGTTGACCGCACTGGTTTGACTTCTGAACTCGTTGCTCAATACCAAGATAACGAAGACTTCTCAACTGTCGTCGAGCCAACACTCTTCTACCTTCAGTTCAACACTGAGGTTGAAGCGCTCGACAACCAAAACATCCGTAACGCGATTGACGCGGCATACGATAAAGCAGCGATCTCTGAAACGCTCCTTGCGAACGGTTCAGTCCCTGCCAACTACCTCGTACCTAAAGACTTCGTCACTGGACCAGACGGTAAAGACTTCCGTGAAGCGAACGGCGACATCGGCGGCTACGACGTGGACAAAGCGAAAGAGCTTTGGGAAAAAGGACTTGAAGAACTCGGTCAAGACTCTGTCGAAATCGAGCTCCTCAACTATGACTCAGAATCTGCGAAGCAAATCGGTGAGTTCATCAAAGGTGAACTTGAGAAGAACCTTCCAGGGATCACGCTCACAATCAAGCAACAACCGTTCAACAACAAACTTGACCTTGAGAACAAAGGTGAGTTCGAGTTGACATTCGCTGGCTGGGGCCCTGACTACCAGGATCCAATGACATTCGTTGACCTCTTCGTCACTGACGGACCATACAACCGTGGTAAGTGGTCGAACGAAGAATTCGACAAGCTCATCGAGTCTGCGAAATCAAGCACAGATGCTGAACAGCGTTGGGCTGACCTTCAAGCTGCAGAGAAAATCGTTCTTGAAGAGAACGCGATCTCGCCAGTTTACCAACGTGGATCGGCTCGCCTCACGAAGCCATACGTTAAAGGAATCGTTGAACACGCGTTCGGCGCTGACTACTCGTACAAGTGGGCATCTATCGAAGGCAAAGAGTAATAAGAAACAACACGCATACAAAAAAGAGACGGGGACGCCTGTCTCTTTTTTTGTGTCTTCAGTTTGACCAATCACGTTGCACGAACAAGCCGCCCTTTGCATGCAAAGGGCGGCTACTTTTTATTTCTTCACTTTGGCCCGTTTCCGGTTGAGTCCCATCGCTTTCTCGATTTTCGCGAGATTTTTGTTGGCGACGGCTTCCGCTTTCTCACGTCCCGCATCGAGGATGGCGTCGAGCTCAGCTGAGTCGACGAGTTCGTGATAGCGATTTTGGATAGGCTCGAGCATGGCGACGACGGCTTCGGCGACGTC
Organism: Exiguobacterium sp. s141; assembly: GCF_018618085.1. Classification (NCBI taxonomy): domain Bacteria; kingdom Bacillati; phylum Bacillota; class Bacilli; order Caryophanales; genus Exiguobacterium; species Exiguobacterium sp. s141. The sequence goes on from NZ_JACSLJ010000002.1 coordinate 307,708, forward strand.
TTGCTTGAACGTTCCATAGTTCGAGTCTTTGTAGCGTTCGACAAGTTCAGCGATTGGGGTATCGGTCGAGAGCGAGTAAATCTCAAGCAAGTTCGAGATGCCCGGTTTGTTCTCACGGTCGAAGCTGATGACACCGCTCGAGTCCGTGACCGCGCTCTTGATTTTTTTACGGATGACGTTCGGCTCATCGAGCATCGAGATGAAGCCCTTCGCATTCGCGTCTGATTTCGACATTTTTTTGACAGGGTTCGTCAAACTCATGATGCGCGCACCTTCTTTTTGAATGAGCGGCTCCGGAATCGTGAACGTCTCATAGTATCGTTTGTTGAAGCGCTCGGCCAAATCACGCGTCAATTCGACGTGTTGTTTTTGGTCATCGCCGACCGGGACGAGTTCCGTGCCGTACAAGAGGATGTCGGCCGCCATCAAGGTCGGATAGACGAACAAGCCGGCGCCGATGTTTTCACTGTTTTGTGATTTGTCTTTATACTGCGTCATCCGGCTCAGTTCACCCATGCCGGCGATACATGTCAACATCCATCCGAGCTGGGCGTGCGCCTTCACTTCCGATTGGACGAAAATCGTCGACTTCTCAGGATTGAGACCGCAAGCGAGATAGAGTGCGGCGAGCTTGCGCGTGTTGTCCATCAACTCGACGCGGTCGAGTTGAACCGTGATCGAATGGAGATCGACGACACAGTAAAACGCTTCGTGTTCTTCTTGCAGCTCAACAAACTGCTTCATCGCGCCTAAGTAGTTACCGAGCGTCACGACGCCGGTCGGCTTAATGCCAGAAAAGATTTTTGCCATGATTACACCTCCAGAGAATATAAAAAACCGCGGTTCCCCGCCCGATAAATCGGGACGAATAACCGCGGTGCCACCCAAATTTGCATGAAACTCATGCCACTTGATCGCGTTAACGGGCGTGACCGTCTCGCCGTACTATCGTTCAGGCGAGCCACTCCGAAGTCCATTCGCTCGAAGGTTTCCATCTACTCGCAGCAACGTAGACTCTCTGGGGGAAAGGGGATTCGAGGTACTTGTCTTCTTCATTGTGTTTCCTATTGTTCTAGCCATAGTGTAGCATATCGACAGTGAAATCGGAAGGTCAAACGAGGGTGATTACGTAAGAAAGAACGACGCTCGTGACACCGACATAGACCCAACGCCACGCCGAACGTTTTTGATTGGCTCGATCTTCCGGTGAGGCTTCTTCGTCTTCTTCGTAATCCGGGTCAATCTCTTTCAACTTGGCCCGACGATTGCGTTTGAACCCGTACATGAACCCGTCAAATAATCCGGTGGCACCCATATGAGAGAACATCCCGACCGCGAAGACGAGTATACCGGCCACGAACAAGCCGCCACTCAAATGGAACCCGATTGTCTCGTCTTGGTAGTATGACAAGTTCGACCAAACGGTGTAGGCAATTGTGACAATTCCCCAAACGATTAATATACTTCTAAAATTTTTCAATGTGACAAACTCCTTTCAGCGTGGATGCGCTCCAGCGAGTCATCCGCCCTATGGCTCTATGATACCTGTTGCTTGGTGGAGAAGGCGAGAAGTTCGTGTTAAAAATGACAGCGGTTTATTGGGGAGTTGACAGTTTGATTAAAAATTTTTTACAATAGCCCTAACGTTCTTTCGTCGGATACAAAATGAAATATTCAGAAAATTAAAGAAAAAGTAAGATGTTACGGTCCGACGAAACGCCATGCTTCACGATTCAGAAAGGGGACATCGCAATGAAGAAAAAATCGATTCTGCTTATGATGACACTCATCTTGGCACTCGGTTCAGTGCTCGCCGCTTGCTCGACTGGCGGAGACTCTGACGGCGGTTCGTCTTCGAACGGAGAAAAAGTTCTCCGCTTGACGGACACGTCTGATATTACAACGGCTGACCCGGCGCTCGCGACGGACGCAGTCGCGTTCAACTTGATCGCCAACACGATGGAAGGTCTTTACCGTCTGGATCAAGACGGGAATGCCGTTCCAGCAATCGCCGAAGGAGAACCAGAAGTGAACGAAGACGAAACGGTCTACACGTTCACACTCCGCGACGCGGAATGGTCTAACGGCGAACCTGTCACAGCGAACGACTTCGTCTACGCTTGGCAACGCGCTGTGGATCCAGAAACTGGTTCACAATACGCGTACATCATGAACACAGTAAAAAATGCCGAAGCCATCAACACTGGTAAACTTCCTAAAGAAGATCTCGGTGTGAAGGCGATCGATGAGAAGACACTTGAAGTTACACTCGAGCGTCCAGACCCATCGTTCATCTCACTCACATCGTTCGGTACGTTCACACCGATCAACGAAGCGTTCGCCACTGAAAAAGGCGCAGACTTCTCAACGTCACCAGAAAACCACATCTACAACGGTCCATTTACATGGTCGGAGTGGGATCGCGAGCAAGGATACGTGTTAGCGAAAAACGAATCGTATTGGGATGCTGAAAATGTAGCCCTCGAGAAAGTCGACGTTCGCGTCGTCAAAGACACATCGACTGTCGTCAACTTGTATGAAGCAGGAGAAGTCGACTACGCCGGCCTCTCATCTGAACAAGTTGCTGCTTTCCAAGAGAACGACGACTACAACACAGGCCTTCGTTCAAGCGTCGGTTACTTCAAGTTCAACCATGAAGATGAAGTCTTCGCTGACGTCAATGCCCGTAAAGCAATCGCTCGTGCGGTCGACCCGGCCGGAATCATCGACCAACTCTTGAACAACGGTTCAATCGCCACGACTTCGTTCATCCCGAAAGACTTCATCAAGTATGAAGACGGCACGGATTACACGGAAGGCGTGACGCACTTTGAAACGAACGCTGACGAAGCGGCATCACTTTGGGAAGAGGCGACTGGCGGCGAAGCTGCTACAATCGAACTTCTCTCATTCGACAGCGAAGTATCGAAACAAATCTCAGAGTACATGAAAGGCCAAATCGAATCGAACTTGCCGAACGTGACCGTGAACATCTCCCAACAACCGTTCAACAACAAGCTCGAGCTCGAAGCGAACGGAGAGTACCAAATGTCATTCGCCCTTTGGGGACCTGACTATCAAGATCCGCTCACAAACCTTGGCATCTTCACGTCTGACAACGGTCAAAACGACATCAACTACAAGTCTGCTGCCTACGACAAGTTGATTGATGAAGCATCTGCTGAAACAGCAATCGATGCCCGTTATGACAAATTTAAAGAAGCAGAGACGCTCTTGATTGAACAAGACCAAGCCATCATGCCGATTTACCAAGCTGGTGTCGCTTACTTGCTCCGTCCGAACGTCGAAAACTTCAACCGTCAACTATTCGGTGCTGATTACCAGTACAAATACGTCGATATCAACTAAATGAGAAGGGGGCATGCAACGTGCATGTCCCCCCTTTTCTAAAAAAAAATCCGGAAATGAGAGAAAATACTATTCAAATGTTTTGTTGGTAAAGTATAATGTAGTAACAGTGAAAATTCAGAATACTTTACAAACTAAGAATTCTTCAATTTTCATGTGCTGTGCTAAGAGCCTTGAGATGACGTTTGACCTATTCTTTCAGAAAATTCCTTTCATTTTGTGAATTCAAGAAAAGGGCAATATGTCATAGTGACGCTGTTGGTGCAAGCATAGACACATTAGAAAAACAGGGGGTATTTATTTATGGGACGTTATATTCTGCAACGGCTGACTTACGGCCTCATCACGTTCTTCTTGATTGCGACGTTCACGTTTTTCCTGATGGACCTGCTTCCAGGTTCGCCGTACCAAAACCAGGAGAAATTGACTGAATCACAAATTCAACTCTTGAACGAGCGTTACGGACTCAATGATCCACTTCCAGTTCGTTATGCGACTTACTTAGGGAACCTTGTGCAAGGTGACCTCGGTGTATCGTTCCGTACGGCCAACCGGCCAGTGACGGATTTGATTATGGAACGGATCGGACCTTCAGCTCAACTAGGAATTCAAGCGCTCGTCCTCGGGACGTTTGTCGGATTGCTCCTCGGGATTGTTGCAGCCATCCGTCATAACACGTACATCGACTATGGTTCAATGTTCGTATCGGTAATCGGGATTTCTGTCCCATCATTCGTATTTGCAGCCCTCCTTCAGTACTATGTAGGGGTTAAGTTGCAAATCCTCCCTGTCGCGTTCTGGGATTCACCGGCTCATACGATTTTACCGACCATCTCGCTCTCGCTCGGGGTTACGGCATCGATCGCCCGTTTCGTCCGGACCGAGATGCTAGAAGTGACCGGACAAGATTACGTCACGCTCGCGAAAGCGAAAGGATTGACCGGAAATGCGATCGTTTGGAAACACATGGTGCGTAACGCGATGATTCCAGCCATCACAATTCTCGGACCAATGACGGCCGGTCTATTGACGGGTACGTTCGTCATCGAAAAAATCTTTGCGGTACCTGGCCTCGGTGAATTGTTCGTCACATCTATTACGTTGAATGATTACTCGGTCATCATGGGCACGACGCTCTTCTTCTCTGGCCTGTTCATTATTATCATTCTACTAGTCGACTTGCTCTACGGAGTCGTTGACCCACGTATTCGTCTTGGGGGGAATAACTGATGATTGAAAACAAAAAGAATTTCGAGCAGTTCGACCAAGACATGTTCCAACGTGTCGAGATGAACGAACAGCTCGGTGAACGAATTGCCGGTAAAAGTTTGAACTTCTGGCAAGATGCATGGATGCGCTTAAAGAAAAACAAAGCAGCCATCTTGTCATTATCGATTATCGTCATCCTTGTCTTGCTCGCGCTATTCGGCCCGATGTTGTCTGGCCGTGACGCTTATACGCAAAACATCTCACAAGCCAAACTTCCACCTAAAGTCACTGGACTTGAGTGGGCAGGGTTTGATGGGATGGCCAACCTAGGTGGACGCGACATCGATTTCTATGAACAGAAAAATGTCGAAGAAAACTTCTGGTTCGGTACGGACTACCTCGGCCGTGATCTTTGGTCACGTGTTTGGGAAGGAACGCGCATCTCGCTCTTCATCGGTTTGATGGCTGCGATCATTGATACGGTCATCGGTGTCGCATACGGTGGGATTTCGGCTTACTTCGGTGGCCGCACAGATAACATCATGCAGCGTGTCGTTGAAATTTTGACAGGTGTTCCGAACTTGATTTTGATCATCTTGTTCATCTTGATCTTTGACCCAGGGGTGTTCACGATCATCCTCGCGATGACGATCACCGGCTGGATTGGGATGAGTCGACTCGTCCGCGGTCAAATCTTGAAACTCAAAAACCAAGAGTTCGTCTTGGCAGCTCGTACGCTCGGTGCTTCAAGTAACCGTTTGATCTTCAAACACTTGATCCCGAACACGCTCGGCGCCATCATCATCACACTCATGTTCACGATTCCATCTGCCATCTTCTTCGAGGCGTTCCTCAGTTTCATCGGGATCGGACTTCAACCGCCACAAGCGTCACTTGGTACGTTGATCAACGACGGATATAAAGAGCTACGGACTTTCCCGTACTTGCTCGTCATCCCGTCAGTCATCATCGTCTTGCTCATGGTCAGCTTCAACTTGCTCGCCGATGGCTTGCGTGATGCGTTCGACCCGAAAATGCGTAAATAATTATAGAAACAGGGGGACTCGTGAATGGAAACGATTTTATCTGTCCGAGACTTAGCGGTCTCGTTCCATACGTATGCTGGAACGGTACAAGCTGTTCGCAACGTATCGTTTGATTTGAAAAAAGGCGAGACGCTCGCCATCGTTGGTGAATCGGGTTCTGGTAAATCCGTCACTTCAAAAGCGATCATGCGTCTGATCCCGAACCCGCCAGGTGAAATCACGAACGGAGAAATCTTGTTCGAAGGTAAAGACTTGGCGAAGTTGTCGGAAAAAGAAATGTTGAAGATCCGTGGCCGTGATATCGCCATGATCTTCCAAGATCCAATGACATCACTCAACCCGACGATGACGATCTTCAAACAGATTGCTGAAGGATTGAAGCAACACCAAGGTCTTACGGGTGAAGATGCGAAGAAGCGTACGCTTGAATTGCTCACACTCGTTGGGATTCCAAACCCAGAGGCACGCCTCAAACAATATCCGCACCAACTCTCAGGTGGGATGCGTCAGCGGATCGTTATCGCGATCGCGCTTGCATGTAATCCGAAAGTGTTAATTGCCGATGAGCCTACGACGGCCCTCGACGTAACGATTCAAGCTCAGATTTTGGAGCTCTTGAAAGACATCCAGCAAAAGACGGGCACAGCGATCATCTTCATCACGCACGATCTTGGTGTCGTTGCGAACATGGCTGACCGTGTTGCCGTCATGTACGCTGGTAAAATCGTCGAGAAGGGAACGGTCGATGAGATCTTCTACGAGCCGCGTCACCCATACGCATGGGGACTGCTCGGATCGATGCCGCGCCCATCTGATGACCCGAACGAGGCGCTTCCGGCCATCCCAGGTACGCCGCCGAACTTGCTCGACCCGCCAAAGGGCGATGCGTTCGCACCACGTAACCCGTATGCGATGAAGATCGACTTTGAAAAAGAACCACCGATGTTCCAAATTAGCGACACGCACTATGCGGCAAGTTGGTTATTGCACCCGCAAGCACCGCAAGTGAGCCCGCCGAAAGCAATCCGTGACCTTGCACTCAAGTATCGTCCGGACAGCGCGTTCGCCAAATCGATTTTGAAAGGTGGTGCTGAATAATGGAACGCGAGAAATTACTCGAAGTAAAAGACCTGAAGCAGCACTTTAAAATTGGCCGAGGCCGCGTCGTTAAAGCGGTCGATGGCATCTCGTTTGATATCTACAAAGGTGAAGTACTCGGTCTCGTAGGGGAGTCAGGTTGTGGGAAATCGACGACAGGTCGTACCATCATCGGTCTTTATGACGCGACGGACGGTGATGTCGTCTTCAAAGGCGAAAACGTTCATGGCAAGAAGTCGAAAGCGGAGAAGTTGAAATTCAACCGGGCCATGCAAATGATCTTTCAAGATCCTTACGCATCGCTCAACCCGCGGATGACGGTCGCTGATATCATCGCTGAAGGCATTGATATCCACGGCCTTGCCAAGACGAAAGAAGACCGGATGAACCGTGTCTATGACCTTCTCGAAACGGTCGGTCTTACGAAAGAGCACGCGAGCCGTTACCCGCACGAATTCTCGGGCGGTCAACGTCAGCGGATCGGGATTGCCCGCGCTCTCGCGGTTGAACCAGACTTCATCATCGCCGATGAGCCAATCTCGGCTCTCGACGTATCGATCCAAGCCCAGGTCGTCAACTTGATGAAAGAATTGCAACGCGACCGTGACTTGACGTACTTGTTCATCGCCCACGATTTGTCGATGGTCAAGTATATCTCAGACCGGATCGGTGTCATGTATCAAGGTCACCTCGTCGAACTCGCTCCAGCAGCGCGTTTGTATGAGAACCCGATTCACGCCTATACGAAGTCGCTTCTCTCGGCGATCCCGCTTCCGGATCCAGAGCACGAGCGCACACGTAAGCGGATCGTGTATGAGTCGAAGTCACTCGGTGCCGTCGGACGTTCGGATGAGGATTCAAGCATCCCACCGCTCCGTGAAGTCGAGCCAGGCCATTACGTCTCATTGACAGACGAAGAATACGAAGCATATAAAGCGCAACTCGTATAATTAGAAAGTCCCGAATCCAACCGGATTCGGGACTTTTTTGAACGCAAAGAAAAACACCATCCAAGGACGGTGTCAGGCGTTTGAGATGCGTGGCAAGTTCGAGAGCCGTTCGACGACCGCGTCAATCAGGCGGACACGGGCAAGGGCATCTTCGATTTCCATCGTCTCATAGTGATGCAGTCCGCCAGGTTGTTCCACGTACGTATCCGCATCATGGACGAGCTGTTGGAGTGGGGTACGTTGAATCCGGTTAGGCGGGAGATAGGAATCGGTATGAAGCAAAATCATGACCGAGATCTCTTTCGCGCGCGCCGGGTCTTCCCCGAGACGAATCAATAGCTTATGGGCGCGTTCGGCCCCTTTAATGGCATGAATGTCGTTTTGACGGTATAAATCGTAGTTCCATTTGCCTTCGGTGTACCATTCGTAGTGACCGATGTCATGGAGCAGAGCGGCTTTCGTCGCTAAATCCGTATCAAGCCCTCGTCGCGTCGCCAATTCGAGAGCGCGTTCACACACGTCGACGGCGTGTTTCAGACCGGAACGGGTCAAATATTTTTGGGTGACCGGATGTTGCATAATCGTCTCTAGCGTAATTCTCATATTCGCTCTCCTCCTTGGTGATTTCAAAGGTAATTTCTATTAACTATACGGGAATTGAAAAAGAAAAGCAAATTTGGAACGTGTGAAATGATGAAAATCTTCGAGATTGTTCATTCATTTTCATAAGAATGTGCTATAATTTAATTGTAGATTAGTGCAAGTTCAAGATTTTCAGATTCAGTAACGGTCGGTGGGTCGAGTCCTTATGGCGTTGGGGGTGAGAGACCATGAAAGAGCGTGACAAAGTATTGCAACAGAAAAAGAAACTTCTGAAGGAAGTCCTCAAGAAGAAATTGAAAGACTTACAAGTGAAGCCTGGCAAAGAGACGGTATCACAACCGGTTTCTCGAATGCCGGCGTCCTAGAACGGTCGTTCAAGGGTCGCATTCTCCTGAATGCGTCCTCTTTTCTTACCCGAGTGAGAAAAGTTATCATTGAAGTTTCAATAAATAAGAATTATTATAATTAAGTGGACGAATTTTTGGGTATACAAATAGAGTCACTTGAAAAAGATGAACGAACACTTGATCAGGGAGGAACGAAAATGGTCACATTGTACACGTCTCCGAGCTGCACATCGTGCCGAAAAGCACGGGCATGGCTCGAGGAGCATGATATTCCATTCACGGAACGGAACATATTTTCAGAACCACTCTCACTCAATGAGATCAAACAAATCCTACGTATGACAGAAGATGGGACAGATGAAATCATCTCGACCCGATCTAAAGTTTTCTCGAAAATCGACGTATCGGTCGATGCGCTTTCACTCCAACAACTATATGATTTGATTCAAGAATATCCAGGATTGCTCCGCCGTCCGATTCTGATTGATGAAAAACGTCTTCAAGTCGGATACAACGAAGATGAGATTCGTCGATTCTTGCCGCGCAAGGTCCGGACGTTCCAACTTCAAGAAGCGCAACGACTCGTCAACGAGTGAGGAAGCATACTGTCTAAGCAGTGTGCTTTTTATTATTCCGTTTTTCCGATAAAATAATAGTAACAACCCCACCATCAATAGATTGACACGTTAAAAAAAGGGTACTATGATAACAAGACAATTTCCCCTCTCCTCCTTAATTGTTGAAGTAGGAGTGAGGTGAGAAGGGAGTGGACAATCGTGAAAATTGAGCGCATCAACGACAACACCGTCAAATTTTTCATTACGTATGTCGATATCGAGAAACGCGGTTTCGCTCGTGATGAAATCTGGTATAACCGAGAACGTGGTGAGCAGCTGTTCTGGCAGATGATGGACGAAGCGCACGAACGAGAAGATATCTCGTTTGATGGTCCACTATGGATACAAGTACAAGCGTTTGAAAAAGGACTTGAAGTGACCGTGACGATCGCGAAAAATGTGATTGACTCTGATGACGATTCGGAGCTCGGGTCACTGTTGCGCTCGGCAATCGACGAGGCGCGCGATCAGCAATCGGTGCTTGATCAATTGAGTGAACTTGATGAAATCGAAGCCGAGCCGGAGGCGTGGGCTCCGCTCGCCATGGAAACGGATGACTTTGAGGCGATCATCTCGCTCAGTAAACGAGCAGGAGAGGCGTTGAACAACGTCAACCTTAAGTTATTCCATTACGACAATCGGTATTACTTGTGGATTGACTTCCCAGACGAGATGGAACCGGAAGAAGAAGAGAACGTATTAAGTCTCTTAGCCGAGTATTTGACGTTCAGCACGCAGACGTTAGCGATGCTTGAAGAATACGGCAAGCTCATTCTCGACGGGGATGTCTTCTCAAAAGTCCGTCACTATTTCTAAACCCTAATCGCCTGTTCATGTGGACAGGCGATTTTTTTACCAATTTATACATATGAAGAGGTGTCGTGATGCTCAAGCGGATTCAATTAAAGTTGGAAGATAGCACCTGGTTCGTCCCGTTTTTATACGGAGTGGGAGGGATCGCGTTAACGTTCCTGACTCAATATTTTGGAAGCTTCTTTCGGGAGCTGTTACCGGAAATCATTTATTTAGACAAGGATTCAGCAGCTTCTGTCCTGTCTTCGTCGTTCACGAGCCTCATGACGATGATGACGTTCAGCTTTTCGACGATCCTCGTCGTCTTGACGACGTATTCGTCGCAGTTCTCGCCTCGGACGATCAATAACTTTTTGACGAACTCGGCGTCGAAGCATACACTCGGCCTGTTCATCATGACGACGGTGTACGGCATAACGAACTTGTTCCTTATCCGGACATCGGATGAAGACGTCGTACTCGCTTCAGGCATCAGTGTCCTGCTCGTCGTCAGCTCAATTTGGGCGTTCGTTAAATTCATTCAAACAATCAGCGTCTCGATTCAAGCGGAACGCCTCTTATCGGCATTGCACCGCGAAGCGCTATCTGTCATCGAAAACCAAAGACGGGCGGTCGAAGAGGAAGACATGTACATCGTCCCGAAACGAACGGTTCACACGTTCGAAGGACAGGCGGTCTATGCCTCTCGAACGGGCTACGTCCAACTGTTCTCGAGCGGGAAGCAGGAGAGCCGTGACGTCGACTTCGAATCGGTCGTGGCCGTCGGGGACTTTGTAGCGGAAGGAGATATTCTCGGCTATTGGCTCGCAGAAGAAGCGCCCGATATCGACGTGTTCCAAATCGGTGAAATCCGTTCATCGATTCAAGACCCAGCGTTCGTCATCGAGAAGTTGAGTGAGATCGCGCTGAAAGGCGTCTCACCGGGCATCAATGATCCGAATACGGCGATTCACGCGATTCACTACATCGGCGATATTTTACGCGAACTGAGCCGATTGCCGGCAGGCGACTTTTTATTCTCCAACGACAAGAGTAACTGGCATGCCAAACGTAAAACGATGGAAGCGACATTGTTCGAGGCGTTCGCTCCTGTGAAGACGTATGCGAGTCACGACATTTTCGTGATGGCATCCGTCTTCGAGGCGATCCGAATCGCGCGGATTCAGGCACACGCCTCGCATGATGAAACGTTCGAGGACTTCATCGACTACTTTGAGGAAGCGCTCGACTTGGATGAGTTGCATCCACGAGAGAAAGCGTTCTTGACGAATCAGATGACGAAAGCACGGAAAATACGTGATTAACGAGAAAGGAAGGGGTCCGAGAAGACCCCTTCCTTTCTGTGCATCATGAGAGGGTATAGCCCCCATCGACCGTAATGGCTTGGCCGTTGATATAGCTCGACGCCTCACTCAACAAAAAGGTCACGACCGGCGCCACTTCATCCGGTTTAGCGGCATGTCCCCGGAAATGATGGGTCATCGCCTCTTGGAACTTGGCTTCCCCGCCGTACAACTTGTGACTGAGCGGGGTGTCGACCGGACCGAAACAGACCGCATTGAAGCGGATTTTGCCTTTCATTCGATGGGCGAACGTCTTCGTCAAGGCGATGACGGCCGCTTTGGAGGCGGCGTATGGACCGAGCATCGGTGGGAATTTGACGTGGCCGACGATGGCAGCGTTGTTGACGACGCTCGCTCCATTCGCGAGGAGCGGGATAGCGCGTTGGATAAGTCGGTTTGTCGCGAGCACGTTCAGTTCAAAGACGTCATCGAACGCGGACGCAGGCAACCGTTCTGGTGTCCCGGGGCGCCCGAACGTCGCCGCGTTATTGAATAGTCCGTCTAACGTGATGGCCCGGTCTTTGAGTTCGTCCATCATCGCCTCGATGTCGTCGTGTTGGGACAAATCGCATGCCATAAACGTGACGCGAGCGGATGCCGCCTCGATTTCTTCGCCTCGTGCCTCGTCTCGGCCGATGCCGATGACGTCATGTCCTTCCTCTGCTAACCGGAGGGCGACGGCCCGTCCAATCCCGCTCGTCGCTCCCGTAATCAAAAATGTGCCCATATTTCGTTCGCTCCCCTCAAAAGATGGCGTTAAGTTGTATAATTATGATAATACAAGATAGAAACGGGGTCAGTTTATAATATGTTGCGACGCATACAAGTCCTTTTATCCCTGATTTTGCTCGCAGGTCTCATTGCCGTATTATCATATTACTGGAGCTCCCAAGTGATTGGCTTGTTCTCGGTGCTCGTCTTTTTGACGACGTTCAGCATTTTGCTCGTCATCTTGCTCGAGAACCGCAATCCGCAACGGACGCTCATTTGGGCGATCGTCATGCTCGGCTTCCCGGTCGTCGGTCTGTTCGCTTATTTCGTGTTCGGACAGAACTATCGCCGGAAGCGGATGTTCAAAGAGAAAGCGATGCTCGATGAAGAGACATACCTCGCCTATCGTCAGAAGGCGATGACGTTGTCGCCGTCACTCATGTTCTCCCACGATGATTATGAGAAATTGCTCCATTTGACGTCGTCACTCAATCAATTACCCGTCTCGTCAAACACGTATACGCAAGTGCTGACGAACGGGCAAGAAAAGTTTTCGAAACTGTTGCCCGCCTTGAAAGGCGCGACCCGCCACATCCATCTCGAATATTATATTTTCCGGGAAGATCGTATTTCTCGGGAAATTCAACGCATTTTGATCGACAAGGCGAGGGCGGGGGTCGAGGTCCGCTTCTTGTACGATGCCGTCGGCTCGATCCATACGAGCGGGACGTTCTTCGACGAGATGCGGCAAGCAGGCGTCCACGTCCAAGCCTTCTTCCCCGTCGTCTTGCCGCTCGTGTCGAGCAAGACGAACTACCGCAACCACAGGAAGATTGTCGTCATCGACGGCACGGAGGCGTTCACCGGCGGGTTGAACGTCGGTGACGAGTATTTGGGCGAACATTCGAAGTTCGGCTTCTGGCGTGACACGCATCTGTACGTCAGAGGGGAAGGGGTGTCGGAACTGCAACTGATCTTTTTGCAGGACTGGTACTATATGACGGGCGAGCGCCTGTTCACTCCGTTTTATCTCGAACCGCTCGAGACGGTACGCAGCGCGAGCGGGGGTGTGCAGATCGTGGCGAGCGGACCGGATGAACCGTATGAGACGATGAAGTCGATCTATTTTGCGCTGATCAACGCCGCGAAAAAATCGGTCTATATCTCTTCGCCGTATTTGATTCCCGATGAGGACATCATGAGCGCGCTCAAGACCGCCTCGCTATCAGGTATTGATGTCCGGATCGTGCTCCCGAGTTATCCGGACCATAAGATCGTGTTTTATGCGAGCCGGTCGTACTTCGAGGAGCTGCTCAGCGCCGGTGTAAAGATTTATCTGTATGAAGAAGGGTTCATGCACTCGAAAGTCATCGTCGTCGACGATGGGCTGGCGACGATTGGGACGGCGAACATGGACTTCAGGAGCTTCCACCTCAATTTCGAGGTGAATGCGCTCTTATACAACACGAATTCCGTCCATCAGCTCAAGCAAGATCTCTATAAAGACTTTGAAGGGTCACACGAGTTGGAGTTGCAGGCGTTCTCGGAACGGTCGTACTTCATCAAACTCGTCGAGTCATTGGCCCGAATGTTTTCACCACTACTATGAGGGGGAAGCGGGATGCGGTTTGCCATCGATCGGACAGGGGGGTATGTCGATGCCCTTACGTTAAGTCGGGGGCGGATCGAACCGTTTGCCCCTTTTGTGTGTCCAGAATGCGGGGAACGGGTCATCGTCAAGCAAGGTGTGAGGCGACGGCTTCATTTCGCACATGTCCATCCGTGTGGACGAGGCGAGTCGACGGGGCACCACGAAGACAAATGGGGTGTTCGGCAGTGGCTTCAGACACAAGGTTACGCCGTCGAACAAGAAGTCGTCATCGGCGCACGTCGTGCCGATTTGCTGGCCCGACGCGACGATACGAGTCTCGTCATCGAAATTCAAGCGTCGACGCTCACAATCGAGTCTTACGTCGAGCGGACGAGACATTATCGCGACAACGGACTCGATGTCGTCTGGCTGGCGAGCGGATTAGAACCTAGTGCTTGGCCTTCATTGCAGCCGTGGATGCGTCACGAACTGTTTAGACGGCATGGCCTCCATGTCCCTTACAAGCAATCACTTTATCGTTTCATTGGCTTCCCGATATCGGTTAGACGCGGCGTTGGTCATTGGCAGACTGTATCGTCATTCTCGAGTTCGCCGTTCGAATGTTATTATCGTTTCGACGCCCAACAATGGGTTCAACTCGTCCGGCGCCGCCGGATGACCCCGCCCTATCCGACGCCGCAGTACCGCCGGCTCGTCTTGAACCGGTTGTATCCGATCGGAATGCTACCGTCTCTTATGCCGAGTTGCTGTTACTTGCCGTTATCCTCGCTTTGGGGCATCCACGTCCATCCGTTCACGTTTCAGACGGTGTTTTATTTGAATCGGCGTGAGCGTCCCGGCGACTCCGTCGCGTGGAGTATCGAAAAGACGTGCCGCCAGTTTGACGTGACCCCGACAAGCGACTTTCTTCAAGCGTTTGAAGTACAATGGAGACAACTCTTGAACGTGTTTGATGTGACGGAGTCGGTGCGGGATTGGCACGTCCCAAAGATGCTAGAGACGGCCCTTCTCCACGATCTTCGATTATTTCAAGGGTTTCAGCGATTCATGGCGAAATCGTATACAAACTAGGAAAAGGAAGTGGACATATGTCAGAAGTACTCACACGAAAAGAAGTACCCGTCGAGGAGACGTGGAACTTGGAGACGATTTATGCGGACGATCAGGCGTGGGAACACGATTTTGAGGCATTGAAAGCAAACGTGCCGGCCTTGGTCGAGTTTAAAGGTAAACTCGGGGAATCAGCCTCTACTTTGTTTGAAGGCCTACAACTTCGCGACGACATCTCGCGTCAATTGCATAAACTGTATACATACGCCCATATGCGTTATGACGAAGATACGTCGAACAGTCATTATCAAGCGTTGAACGACCGGGCGGGCTCGCTCGCGGCCCAAATCTCGGCTCAGCTCGCATTCATGACGCCGGAACTGCTCGCCATCGATGAGAGTCAAATCGAGGCGTTCATGGCGGAACACGAATCGCTCAACGTCTATCGCCATGCGTTCGACGAGTTGGCGCAAGAGCGTCCGCACGTGTTGACGGAAGCCGAAGAGGCGATTCTCGCTCAAGCTGGTGACGTGCTCGGCCAGTCGAGTTCGACGTTCGGCATGCTCAACAACGCCGATTTGAAATTCCCGAAAGTGAAGAACGAGAAAGGTGAAGACGTCGAATTGACGCATGGCCGTTACATCACATTCCTCGAGTCGAGCGACCGTAGCGTCCGCGAAGGGGCGTTCAAGGCGATGTACGGCACGTACGAGCAATATTTGAACACGTTCGCCTCGACGTTGTCAGGCAGCGTGAAGAAGGATAACTTCTATGCGACGGTCCGTAAGTTCGAGAGTGCCCGTCAAGCGGCGCTCTATCATAACGCCATCCCGGAAGCGGTATACGACGGTCTCGTCGAAGCGGTGAACGAGCGCCTCGACTTGTTGCATCGTTACGTCGCGCTCCGGAAACGGGCACTCGGTGTGGACGAGCTGCATATGTATGACTTGTATACACCGCTCGTGAAAGACGTGGACATGAAAATCCCATATGACGAAGCGAAAGACTTGATGGTCAAGGGTCTCGCACCACTCGGTGACGAGTACGTCCAAATCGTCAAGGACGGTCTCGATTCACGCTGGGTCGACGTCCGTGAGACGCGTGGCAAACGGAGCGGTGCTTACTCTTCAGGCGCGTACGACACGCAGCCGTTCATCTTGATGAACTGGCAAGACAACGTCAACAACTTGTTCACGCTCGCCCATGAGTTCGGTCATTCGGTCCATAGCCATTACACGCGTGCGTCGCAGCCGTATCCATACGGGGACTACTCGATCTTCGTGGCCGAAGTGGCATCGACGACGAACGAGGCGCTCTTGAACGACTATTTACTGAAGGCGCGTACAGACCGCCAAGAGCGGCTCTATCTCTTGAACAATCAGCTCGAGACGTTCCGTGGCACGTTGTTCCGTCAGACGATGTTCGCCGAGTTCGAGCATATGATCCATAAAGCGGCCCAAGATGGCGTCTCGCTCACACCTGAGTACTTGAATGAGACGTACCTCGAGCTCAACAAGCGATACTTCGGAGACGAGCTCGTCATCGATGGGGAGATCGCCTTCGAATGGGCACGGATCCCGCACTTCTATTACAACTACTACGTTTATCAGTATGCGACGGGCATCTCGGCGTCGGCCGCATTGTCGCAACAGATCATGGACGAAGGGGAACCGGCCGTCCGTCGTTACATCGACAAGTTCTTGAAGGCCGGGTCGAGCGATTATCCAATTGAAGTATTGAAGGCGGCTGGAGTCGATATGACGACGAAAGCACCGGTGCTCGCAGCGCTCGATCAGTTCGAGGCCGTGCTAGACGAGATGGAAGCGTTACTTTTCCAATAAAAGAAGCGGGGCGTGAACATTATGTGACAATATGAACAAAGTGCTTGTCACGGTGCGCTCGTCTCGGTATATTATAAGTGTGAAATCAATCACAAACCCCTTTTTTGACCGTAAACTTTCTCCCAACCTGTGATCTGTATAGATACTCGGGTACGATGTTTTCCGTCCCCGCGGGAAACATCGAAAAAACCCACGGCTCCCCGGCCGTGGGTTTTGTTGTGTCATTTATTCGTCGCCCAAGCTTCGCCGCTGCAGCCCGGGACAGGCCGACAACGTTGTTGGAGCGACAGTTTTTTTAATTCTCTTTCGATGACAGGCTTGTCGAGCTCTAAAATGAAAGCGAGCTCGGTAATCGTTGAGGCGTCATAGTGTCCTAACACTTTCTCGACGCTCCAATCGGTCTCACGGGTCGGTACATAGCCGAGCAGTTCGGCCATGACAGCCTGATAGACGTCATACGGATAGAGTCCTTCGATTTTGAGCGCCTCGTCACGCGTGACGAACGTCAAGGCGGGAAGCGATTCGATTTCCCAGTCTTTCAAGATCTCATGATCGACCGCCAGTGCGCTCAGCAGTTGATTGGATTGGATATCGGCAGCCAACTCATCGATGTCG
Source organism: Exiguobacterium sp. s141 (assembly GCF_018618085.1). Lineage (NCBI taxonomy): Bacteria > Bacillati > Bacillota > Bacilli > Caryophanales > Exiguobacterium > Exiguobacterium sp. s141. The sequence goes on from NZ_JACSLJ010000002.1 coordinate 324,932, forward strand.
AGTCCATAACTGACGAACGAGCGGGCGATTTCCCATAAGTCGCTGTCGCTAGAGCCATCCTTCAAAAAGATATCGTTAATATGCAGATGGCGCATGAAGCGCATCGCATGACGTTTCCCTTGTAACTCCATAGCCTTGATCATCGTGAGAAGGCGAACCTCTTCTTGACATCCGCCAACACAACTAGGAACCGTCGAAACCATACGGAAACGAATCAAGTGCCCGTATTCAAGTTCGAGTTTTTTAATGAGTGTCATCACGTGAAGCCCGTCTGGATCTGAGATGTCCATGAAATAGAATAACTCTAATGGCTTATATGTTACTTGGATAGAAGATTCTTCCAATGAACAGGATGACTCATTACATTGTTCAAGTTCCATTGTGTCGCCTCCTCTCGTAAACAAAAATCAAATATATCGTATGCTCATTGTAGCAACGAAAAAAAAAGGTTGGCAACGTATCTGCTCAACCTTGGTTTCGACGCATCTTTTCTTCCATGAATCGAACGATTTTATTTTTGGCGGGCCGGAGGGGAATGCCATGGCGATGAAGAAGCTGTTCGAACGCGATTTTGCCCTTCGCTTCATCGGTCACTTCAAATTCTATTTCATAGTCGTGAATCTCCAAATAATGACTTTCGTCGAGGACGAGCAGACCGTCTGGTGTCTCGATTTCCGCGCGTTTCGTCTCAAGGCGACCGAGATGTTCGAGCGGGCCGGACAAGTCGAACGCGGCGAGCGCCTCTTTCATTTGGTCGTCATGGATGATGCCGTATTTGAACAAGTTTTCGGCCTCTGCCTCATTGATTGGGGCATGCGTCTCGAGCAGTCCAACGTCATGCGGTTGTTTGAGTGTCAACACTTGGCCATGTTTTTTCTCGCGAATTCGTAGGGCGGCGCCGTGCTTCTTCAGTTCGAACGTCGGTGTATCGAAATAGTCATTCGCTTGCCATTTCACTTTGTCCGTTAAATCGTAGGCGGTGAGCAAGGTCTCATACTCGTCTTTCGTCAACATCGATTTGAATTCAATTTCCACTTCTTGGGTCATAAATCATCGCTCCATTCTATGAACAATTGTTCGTTTATGATACCATACAATCGGATACATACGGAAAAAGCAGGGTTTTCCGAAATGAACGAAAGTGGTGACAGCATATGCAATCAATGGATTGGGATCAATTTTTAGTGCCGTATCAAATCGCGGTCGATGAACTGAAAGTTAAATTCAAGGCGATTCGGAAACAATATAAATCTCAAAACGACCACTCACCGATCGAGTTTGTCACGGGACGGGTCAAACCGGTCGGTAGCATTCTCGAGAAGGCGAAGCGAAAGCAAATCCCTTACGACAAGTTGTCGACGGAGATGCAAGACATCGCCGGACTCCGCATCATGTGCCAATTCGTGGACGATATCGTCCACGTCCTTGAACTGCTCCATCACCGGACCGACTTTAAAATCGTCGAGGAACGTAACTATATCACGAACCAAAAGGAATCGGGCTACCGCTCTTACCATTTGATTCTCGAATACCCGGTTCAAACGATTCATGGCGAGTTCCCGACGCTTGTCGAAGTACAAGTGCGGACGCTTGCGATGAACTTTTGGGCAACGATCGAGCACTCGCTCAACTATAAATACGACGGGGATATGCCGGTCGAGGTGCAGGAGCGCCTGCGCCGGGCGGCTGAAGCGGCATTTTTGCTCGATGCCGAGATGAGTCAGCTCCGCGTCGAGATTCAAGATGCACAGCAAGTGTTCCGGGATAAAGAAATGAACGTCCAAACGGACCAAGACTAGGGGGCCAAGGCATGCAGTTTGCGATTGTAGCACGGGGAGACGCGCGTTCGGCCGATATTGCGCGCGAGTTGACGAATAAATTGACCGAAGCGGGGCATTCGGTCTCGAAAGAGCCGCGGATCGTCGTCTCGGTCGGTGGGGATGGGACGATGCTCCAAGCGTTCCACGAATATATCGACCGGCTCGATGATACGCTGCTCGTCGGGATTCATACGGGCCATCTCGGTTTTTACGCCGACTGGCAACCAGACGAGCTCGACGAGTTGACGGAAATGATCACGAGCGAATCGTTCGAACCGGTGTCTTATCCGCTCGTCGAGGTGCTCATCGATTACGAGGACGGGACGACCGAACGACAACTCGCCATGAACGAGTGTACGATTAAAAACTATAAACGTACGCTCGTCTGTGACTTGTCGATTCGCGACGATTATTTCGAGACGTTCCGCGGTGACGGGTTATGTATTTCGACACCATCCGGGTCGACAGCCTATAACAAAGCACTCGGGGGTGCCATCGTCCATCCGTCGATTGAAGCAATCCAAGTGACGGAGATGGCGTCAATCAATAACTTGGTGTACCGGACGATCGGTTCACCGCTCTTGTTGCCGAAGCATCATCAAGTGAAGATCGAGCCGCACACGAAAACAGAATTCGAACTCGCGTTCGATCACCAAGAAGCATTGTCGTGGTCGAACGTGCGCTCGATTCGCTGTGCGGTCGCGAAAGAAAAAGTGACATTTGCCCGGTTCCGCCCGTTCCCATTTTGGCGACGGGTCCGGGAATCGTTCATTGAGGAAGGGAAGTAACCGATGTACGGATTCACATTGCATCGCGTCGCGGGGGCGAACGTCCCGCTGCGCGATTTTTTAATGACAGACTGCGGCATCTCGCGCAAGATGTTGACCCAAATCAAACAAGGGGGGCTCATCCTCGTCAACGGAGAGCCGCGGACGGTACGTTATGACATCAGCGAAGGAGATGATGTGACGGTCCATTTCCCGGTCGAACAGCCGGCGGAGACGATGGTCCGCTCGTCACGCCCGCTCACGATCCTGTTTGAGGACGACTATTTGCTCGCCGTCGATAAACCGGCTGGGATCGCGACGATCCCGTCCCGGCTTCATCCCGACGACACGCTTGCCAATGCGGTGCTCGGATATTACGAGCGAATCGGATTACAGTCGGCGATTCACGTCATCAATCGACTCGATCGTGACACGAGCGGCGTCGTCTTGTTCGCAAAATATGCGTACGTGCACCATCGGTTCAGTGAATTGCAACAGACCGGGGACTTGTCACGGACGTATCTCGCTCTCGTCGAAGGTGAGGTTTCGCCACAGACGATTGACGCTCCCATCGGCCGTGCCCCGGATTCAATCATGGAACGAATCGTGACGGCAGACGGACAGCACGCCGTGACCCATATTCTCGAAGTAGAGCCGCACGAGGCATATACAGCGCTGACGATCGCCCTCGAGACCGGACGGACGCATCAAATCCGCGTCCATCTGCGCCATATCGGGCATCCGCTCCTCGGGGATACGATGTACGGTGGTAAGACCGTACTCGACCGTCACGCGCTCCACAGCGCCTCGGCGACGTTTTGCCACCCGATGACGGGCGAGAGACTCGTCATTGAGGCGACATACCCGCATGATTTTCGACTTGAAGCATAATACAAACAGTCCCGCACTCAGCTGAGCGCGGGACTGTTTTTCAATCGTCGTCGAACATATACGATTTTGATTTCGACGCGACGTTCATGACGAGGCCGATGGCAATCATGTTCATGATGATCCCGGTCCCGCCGTAACTGATGAACGGTAACGTCAGACCGGTGATTGGAAGGACACCGATCGTCATGCCGATGTTCTGGAAAATTTGGAACGTGAACATGGCGATGACTGCGGTCACGATGTAACTGCCGAACGGACTGCTTGCCTCAAGCGCGATATGAATCATCCGGTATAAGAACAGGAAGAAGACGATTATCACGATGGCCGCACCGATGAACCCATAATGTTCAGCGATGACGGCGAAAATGAAGTCGGTCTGCGACTCCGGCAAATAGACCAAACCTTGACCGTACCCGGCCCCGAACATTTGACCGGACCCGATCGCCTGAAGCGATTTAATCAATTGGAACGCCAAGTCGTCGGAATACTCATACGGATAAATCCACGCTTGGAATCGATTCAAGGCGTGTCCCGGAACAAAGCTTTGCAACACCTCGAAATGGGAGAAGAACAAGTACATGAAACCGCCGATTGTCACGGCAGCGGCGCTGAACAGACCGAGCAACCATTTCCAGCCGATTCCGGAGACGATGATGATGGCCCCGAGCATCGTGATGAGAACCAGCCCGGTCCCTAAATCCGGTTGCGTCACAATCAGTCCGAGCGGCGGAATGGCGAGTAGGACGAGCTTCATTAACAGCCACGTGTCCTGTTGGGATGAGCCGTAGCGTTTATTATGGTCGTAGACGATCGTAGCCATGGAGATGAGCAAAAACAACTTCATGAATTCGGCCGGTTGAAAACTGAAACCTGGCACGTTGTACCAGCCGTACGCCCCGTTGATGTTTGGAACGAGTGTCGTATCCCGGAGCGGTATCAAGCCCACTAGCAGCAAGAGCCCGAAGGAATAGAGATACCAGTGAATTTTTCGCAACTGTTCGTACTCGATCGTCATGATGGCGAACATGGCCACGAACCCGATGATGTAACGGATTGCTTGATCGAATGCGAAGTTGATATGTTGTAATCGTGTCGGCAACATCGGTTGTGCCGTGTAAATGGCGCCAAGGCTTATGACCATCAAGAAAAAGACGATTGTCAAAAGTGTCGTGTCTAAACTTCTTAAATAAGATTGAATGCGGTTCATGATGAAGTCGTCTCACCCTTTCTATACGTATTTTATCTTACCGTAAGTTAAAAAAATCGCAATACGTTACGCGCTAGTTGACAAAACAGACACCATTCTGTAATCTGATAACAGATGTTATAACCAGGTACTAAAAAGGGGAGTTTACGATGTCAATCTATCCAACGTTAACGAATAAGACGTATGTCGTCATGGGAATTGCCAATAAACGCTCGATCGCATGGGCGATCGCGAAGACGCTCGACGCGGCAGGTGCGAAGCTCGTCCTTACGTATGCGGCCGAACGCTTCAAATCAGGTCTTGAGTCGCTTGCGGCCGATTTGAACGGAGAGGCCCTACTTTTAGAATGCGACGTCACGAACGACGAAGCGATCGATACGACGTTCCGTACGATTCACGAACAAGCAGGGCCGATTCAAGGAATCGCCCATTCAATCGCATTCGCTGACAAAGAAGCACTACGCGGCGAATTCTCGGAAATGACGCGCGGGCAGTTCGCGCAAGCGCTTGACATTTCGGCGTACAGTTTGACGGCAGTTGTCAAAGCGGCCAAGCCGTATTTCGCAGAAGACGCTTCGGTCATCACACTCACGTACCTCGGCGGTGAGCGCGTCGTCCCGAACTACAACTTGATGGGTGTCGCAAAAGCAGCCCTCGACTCGAGCGTCAAATACTTGGCGAACGAGTACGGACCTCACGGCGTCCGCGTTAACGCGATCTCGGCAGGACCGATTCGCACGTTATCGGCCAAAGGTGTCGGCGACTTTAACAGCATTTTGTCTGAGCTTGAACAGAAGGCGCCACTGCGTCGCAACGTCTCGGCAGAAGAAGTGGCCTCGACGGGCTTGTTCTTGTTATCGAGCATGGGCAGCGGTGTGACAGGAGAAGTCATCCACGTCGACAGCGGTTATCATATTTTGTAAATATAGGGGAAGGGCGCAGCGATGCGCTCTTTTTTGTATTATTCCGACCTGATTTCGGGTAAGGACCTGTGAAGGAGGTTGGATCATGGGTCCTTATCAGATTGATTTCACGGTCGTCCAATATGGAAATCGCCAAGTTCAACCGACAGAACGGGCGAATATCGAGCCGGTCACGCGGATTCAGCGTGTCCAACGAATCCGGCCGCGCCAAGAAGAATGGCTAGAAGCCGAACAACAAAACAGCCCCGGTCGATTTGTCGACCGGAGCGTGTAATCTTATCCGCGGAACCGGAACGTCTCATAGACGTTCCATGTTTCGTTTTCGAGCTCATACATGACGGCCATACGGTTGACCGTTTCCTCGAAATGAACTTGCTCCATGCGCATCCGTTCGAGCACGTCGAACAGTTCGGCATCGGTCAAATCTTGCCCGATGGTGATGTGCGGGAGAAACTCGTATTTGGGAGGCTGGTTGAGAAGCCCCTCGTGGAGCTTGTCTTGGAGCGCTGACAGTTCGCGCGTCGGCAACACTTTTAAGTAGAGGACGTTGTTCGTCGGTGCGAACGAGCGGACCCCATCAATTTTTAATTGGATCGGTTTGGTCGAGTCCGCGACTTGTTGCAAATACTCGAGCACTTTCGGTAAATCGGCTTCGTCAATCTCCGTGCGTTCCTTGATTGTCACGTGTGGTGAAATCAAGGCGTACTTCGTATCGTACCGCTTCCGATACGAATTGGCGAAATCTTGAACTTGTTTTGATGGAAATAAGACTACCCCAATCTTCATTCCAGTTCCCCCTTTATAAAGTGGTCTACTTTTTTATGATGACCGATTTATTGAATGAAGTCAAAGCGGGCTTAGTCTTTTTTTCGAGTTTTCAGTATAATAGAGGTTGAGTACTTCGGGAGAAACCTTCTCGAGATGAAAGGATGTGTAGCGGGAGTGTTCCCGCCTAGATGATGAAACATGTACCACACTCACGAGACGTACGCGAGGCCGCACGGGCTCGCTTGATTGAACGGGGCGTATCGATTGAATCGATCGCCGAGATCGTCTATCAAATGCAGGCGCCGTATTCGCCACACTTGTCATTGAAAGACTGCACGGAATCGGTCGAGGCCGTGTTAGATAAACGAGAGCTCCAACATGCGATTCTCGTCGGATCAGAACTTGATATTCTCGCCGAACGCGGACAGTTGTCCGAGCCACTGTTGTCAATCGTGGCATCGGACGAGGGCTTGTTCGGTGTCGATGAGACGATTGCCATCGGGGCCGTCAACACATATGGTTCCATCGCCGTCACGACGTTCGGATACTTAGACAAAGCGAAAATCGGCATCATCAAACAGCTCGACACGAAAATGGAAGATGGTCAAGTCCATACGTTCATGGACGACCTCGTCGGCGCGATCGCGGCGAACGCATCGGGACGCTTGGCGCACCGCTTGCGCGATATGACCGACTTTGGCGAAGACGAGATGCGGGAACGGAAAGGCTTGTATTAATGACACCGCGCTCAAACATGTTGGCGATCACCGGGGCGATCAGTTTCGTGCTCTTCTCGGTGGTCGTTGTTTTAGGTTGGGTGGTGCCGGTTGATCGCTTCGTCACGTCTACGCTTGACCCGCTCGCCGGTCCGCTGTTCGTCTATGTGACCGAGCTCGGCAGCGTGAAGGTATTGATCGGCCTGTCGTTTATCGGCATGCTTTATTTTTTGTGGCGGGGCGACCGGTTCGAGGCGTTTCGTTTACCGATTGTCGTCATTACGACGCTACTTGTGACGCAAGGGCTGAAACTCATCTATGGTGTCGACCGGCCGTCGATCGATGCGGCGCTCGACGCGACGACGTACAGTTTCCCAAGCGGTCATGCCTCAGGGTCACTCGCGTTGTATGGACTGCTCGCCGTATTGGTGTATCGACGTAATGAGACCGTCGCCGGCTTGATTCTGCTCGTCACACTGACGTTGGCCGTCTCGTTCAGCCGGGTCATCTTGAACGTCCATTATTTTAGTGACGTCATCGGAGGCTGGCTCGTCGCCCTTGTCATCGTGGCGGGGTCAGAAATGGTAAGGAGGAAACAAATTTGATTCTTGTAACACAAGTCGAAACATGGTTGTTTATGGACCGCGACCGGGCTGATGCGGCGGAAGCGCCGACGATCCTGGTCGAAAAGGATGCGTCCGGAGCCAAATCGTTCACCGCGATGCGAACATTGTTCCAACTGAAGAAATGGACAGGGCAACACCGCTTCGTGCCGCTCTTGTCGTGTGATGAAGCGGCTTATCGAGCCTACGAGGTGTTTCATGTCGATGCCAAGCCTCCGTTCGCCATCCTTGAATCGGGACATGTATTGATGAAGGACAATGAGCGGGATGAGGCCTATGAAGGCGCCCTGCGCGACGCAGGTGTCACGACAGACCGCGAGCGGATCGCGTTCGCAGCGGATTACCTTGAACGGGAACTTGGTGAACCGGTCATACTCGCCATCGATGAGGCGATCACGTCGCATCCCCGCGTGCCAGATGACGTATGCGTACCGGGAAATGTGATGCAGACAAGTGAACGGCTGTTCGCTTGGGCGAACCGACAACAAGCGGAGAGAGGTGACGTACGATGAACGAGTGGGAACAAAAGATCCAAGCACTACTCGACGGTTCGGTCGAAGAGTTACTCGTGCCAAAAGACGATTTTTTGACGGTCCGCTCGCTGTTGATCGACAAGGGCTGGATGTTTGAAGTCGTCGGGGAAGCGAAACACGGGGGCGTCACAATTTATCGGAAGAACAAACAAAGCGCGTCCTCTTAAGAGGAACGCGCTTTGTTTGTTTAGGCATTTAGGCGTTAGAAGCCAACTTGATTTTTTGTCGTTTTAACTTGTGTAATAACCAGGCATGTAACACTTCACAAGAATGGTGAGGAAGGGTCAGTTCAACGAGCGGGTGTGACTGACCGAATATAGTGAAGCGCGAATGGTCCTCGTCGAGCATCGATACTTGAATATTGGTCGCTTCTTGAAGCGAAATCCGTTGCTCGCCGGCTACTGCATCTTTTAGTTTCAGCACTTTTCCATTCGTCGCAAACTTGGTGAACGAAGACATTCCCTGTACTTTCAGTTGTTCCATCTCGTGTATCTATCCATCCGCATGATGAATAGATTTTCACCTCGCTTTCTCTATATTGCCTTCCATTCCTCCAGAAGGTTATTCCTAGTATACCGTCCTCGCGATAAAAGAAAAGACTTAATTTAACGAAAAATTAAGACAATTTGTTATCAATTTTTAAAAATAGTGTCACAGGCGCATCGCTAAGGGATTTAAGGTGTAATCCGTATGGGTGGGATAACAAAAAAGAACCTGATGAGATCAGGTTCGACAAAGATTCATGCAGGGATGAACTCAAAAGCGTTCGATCTCCCACGTGCGCCGGCGATACGTCAATTGTCCCTTCAACGCAATCGATTCCTTCTTCGCGTCAAAGTCTTCCTCGAGGACGGACATGTCCTCGTAACGTCCCGCGACATAGAAGGCGATCGACACGTGGCGATTGAATAGACTCCGTTTCGTATGGTCAAAATCGATGATCAAGCCTTGCGGTGACAACGCCAAAATTTCATCGATCACCGGGAGGGGGATGGGGACAAAACTGATGTTACGGATGTCCCGATCGAGTTTGCTTTGCAAGACGCTTTGGAGAAACTGGCTAATCGTCGACCAGTCTCTGATGTAGAGGCTGCTGTGACGGTCGTTCGACTCGTTGAAGAAAGCGATCTCGTTTTGAATCGAGTTGAGGAACGGCCCCTTCAAACCTCGTTCCATGTGGCTGAGGAACAAAATCTCGGCGATTTCATGGTCTGATAACGATTCGAGCAGGTGGTAGTCGGGAAAGTCGATAGCAGTGAAGCTTGTTTGATTGTTTAAGTATTTCGTCGAGAACGTCGACAGTTCGTGCGCCTCGATATAGCGAAACCGGGTCCGGGACGACTGTCTCATCCCTTTTATGTCCGTGCGACAGATGATCATCGGGCGAGCGAGTGATAGCGCCTCGGTGACATCGCTCAGCGTCACGCCGTGAAGTGTAAAACGTTGCAGTTCTCGGTCTTGTTTAATATAGAACAACTGTTTTGACATGTTTATCCCCTCAGTTCAAAGTCACTATAGTTTGATTTTAGCAAATCCCTATCGAGAGCGCCATGTTTGAGCGGTTCGGGAGGATTGAGATGATGGTTTTTTTGGGAAAATGGTTATAATTGAGGAAAAGAAGCAGAAAGGCGGATTCCATATGTGGGGGTTGAAAAAAAGTTTTCCTGAACTCATAACGAGTCGGTTCATCTTAAGAGAACTCGAACCCCGTGACGCGAGGGCGCTCTATGTGATTCTCTCGACCGAGGAAGTGATGCGCTATTACGGGTCTGACCCTTTATTGGCCGTATATGAGGCGAAGAACGTTATCGCTTATTTCAAAGACCAGTTTCAACAAGGCAAAGCGATCCGCTGGGCGATCTGCGACCGTGAGACGAACGAACTGGTCGGGACCATCGGCTTTCATAACTGGACGCCCCAATACTTTCGTGCCGAGATCGGCTTTGAGGTTGCGCCGAACCACTGGCGTCGCGGCGTCGCGCATGAGGCGGCATCGGCCGTCATCCGGCACGGGTTCGACGAGTTCAAGTTTCATCGCATCTCGGCGCTCGTCGCCCCGGAAAACGAAGGGTCGAACCGGTTGGTGCAGAAGCTTGGATTCACGGAAGAGGGGCTACTTCATGATTATGCCTATAGTCATGGCCGTTTCATGGACTTGACGATGTATCGTCTCTTGAAAGAGGAATGGAATGAGAGGGAGGAAAGATGATGAGACAACTTGTGCTGTTACACGGTTTATGTGGGTCACCTGACTACTTTGAGGAACTTATCCCGTTGCTTGATGCGGAAGTATATGCGCTGACGCTGCCAGGTCATGCTGGAACCGAAGCAGGACCTGAGACGATGGACCAGTTCGCGGATTGGGTGGTCGCCGAGATGCGGCTCCGAGAACTCGACCGGCCGATCGTGCTCGGCCATTCATTCGGCGGCTACATCACGACAAACCTCGTCCGCCGTTATCCGACCGAGTTGTCGGGATTCGGTTTGATCCACTCGACGGCAGCGGCTGACCCGGAAGAAGCAAAAGCCAAACGCAATCAAGCGATCGAACGAGTGATGGAAGAAGGGGTCCATCCGTTCATCGATACGATGATTCCCGGCGTGTTTGCGGCTAATTCCGACACTAACTTGATTGAACGCGCGAAACAAATCGGGTATGAGATGTCGAAGGAAGGGGTCATGTCTGCCCAGCTCGCGATCCGCGATCGGGCCGACGAAACGGAGACCGTGCGTGAAACGGGATTGCCCGGACTATTCCTCTATGGGGACAAGGATCCGAACATGGGCGCGGATCGTGCTTTCTTAGGCGCAGAACATCACACGAAACAAACCGTCCCAAGCAGCCATATGGGGATGATGGAGGAGCCTGAATTAGAAGCGCGACTCATCAACGATTGGCTTAAGGAGGTGCGACATGTCTAAATTCAAACTTGTCGCCGTGTCAGGGAGTCTTCGGAAAGCGTCGTTCAATACGGCGTTGCTCCACTCGATTATCGAGCTCGGCCGTGACCGCTTCGATGTCGAAATCGCTTCGATTGAGATGCCGCTCTATAACGGCGACTTGATCGACCCGGATGAACCCGAAGTCGTGCGCGACTTCAAACGAGCTGTGCGTGAGGCGGACGGTCTGCTCGTCGTCACCCCGGAATATAACCACAGCATCCCGGGTGTGTTGAAGAACGCAATCGATTGGCTGTCGCTCGAACCAGGCACGCCGCTCCGTGAGAAACCGGTCATGATTGCCGGGGCGTCTCCGGGCATGCTCGGGACGGCGCGATGTCAAATTCATCTCCGTCAAGTATTTGCCACAAATCGCGCTAACGTTTTACCAGGAAATGAAATCTTTATCACGCATTGTAAAGAAAAGATTGATGATACTGGATTGCATGATGAAAAGTCGCGGCAACAAATCGACCGAGTATTATCGGAGTATTACAATTGGATTGAATTTTGGAAGCGTCAAGCAAAAAATTAACTTGAAGTCGCCCTGATTGTTTGATAGAAATGAATTGTGAAAACAAACACAAAGGGAGCGACAGCAAAAATGGAAACGTATATTGAACTGTACAATGGCGGCGAGTTAGAGGACCGGGCAGTCATCAATGACGGGATGACGTTCGGCCGGATCACGATTGTGGAATTATTCTATCAGACGGGCCATATTTTCGGATACGTTAAGGCCGATGGAGAGAAACGTTTCTTCCTCGAACCGGTCGCCGGGGACGATACGTTCATCGTCGAAGGGGATCGTTATTCGCTCCAACAGTTCATCGCCCTATTTTGATGTTCACGACGCAAGCGACTCGCTTGCGTTTTTTTGTCGTTTTCGTCACGATTGAAGGTGAGGTGATGAGGATGAAACTAGTAGCAATTGAACCAACTCCAAGTCCAAATAACTTGAAGATTATCGTGGAGCCGGCTTTCACTGGCCGAGGCGTCACGTATGACAAGGCGAGCCGTGACATGCCTCCGATTATCGAGGACATCGTTGGGTTGCGAGGGGTCAAGTCGGTCTATGCGGTTTCCGACTTCCTCGCCGTCGAACGCCATCCAAAACATGATTGGCACGACGTTATGAACGAGATTCGTCGCGCGTTCGGGGAAGACGTCCCGGAAGTCGAGGCGAACCAGATGGCGGCGGACTATGAACCGGTCCACGTATCGGTCCAGTTCGTACTCGACGTCCCGATGCAGTTAAAACTCGTCAAAGGTGACACCGAAAAACGTGTCGGTCTGTCGAAGAGGTTCGTCGACGCTGCGCTCGACGTGCAAGCACAAGTGAAAAACGTCATTCAAGACCGGCGTTGGGTCGAGCAAGCTCCGCGTTACGGAGAGCTCGAGGACGTGAGCGTCGTCGCGCAAGAAGAACTCGAGGCGGCTTATCCCGAAGAACGGGTCGCGCGCATCGTCGCCCGTGCGTTCGGCCGGGAAGCCGACTATGAAGCGAATGCGAACCAGTTGCAATCAGACGATTGGAAAGCGCGATTGGCGTTCTTGGACGAACTCGAGATCGTTCCGGACAACATGGTGTACTTCCGCCGTGCGCTCGAGGATAAAGTGATGGCGATCCGTCGACAAGCGGTCGTCATGATCGGCATGTTCGAAGAGAACCGCGAAGAGTACGTCACGTATATCGAACAGGCGCTCGTGGACTCGTCACCGATCGTCCGTCGTACGGCCGGCGATACGGTATCGGATTGGGCGTTGCCGCAGTCGCAGCCGTCGATGATCGAGGCGCTCAAAGATAAGAGCAAGCTTGTCCGTTGGCGGGCCGCCCGGTTCTTGTTCGATTGTGGAGATGAGCAAGCGGTGCCGGCATTGAAAATTGCCGAGGACGACCGCGAGTTCGAGGTTTCCCTTCAAGCTCGTCTCGCGAAGGAGCGAATCACGAGTGGAGAGACAGCGCTTGGGACGGTGTGGCAACAAATTTCGAATCGAACGAAGTAACAATCATTCGACAAACAAATATTTAATTTTTTTACAGTTACAGGGAAGAGAGACGAATCCTCATGCGATTCGTCTCTCTTTTCTCGTATTCAATTTGATAATTCATCCAAATGACTAACAATCGATACCAGTTATTCGACAGTTGGGTAAACGGGTCTTTTGGCCTGTCGAACGATGGGACGTTTTTCCTTGCGAATCGTTGATACACTAAACATATCTTATACCAACAAAGGAGCCATACTCATGATGCTTTTTGCAGAAACCCCAGAACTCGTAGCCTATAAGGAAGTCGTCGATGGTATGATCACGGTCATCTTTGAGTCGATTCACAGTGAGACGTTCTCGATCTCTGCACAAGTTCGTTCCGACATCGACGTCGCCGACGCGTTGTTCATGACTGGTTGGCAACAGTACGTGGAAAACGTCCAAGTTTCATAATAAAGGTGAATAATATACGTAAACCCATTACAAACGTCTGCACGAACGTTTACACTAGTGCTATAGACGTTTTTTTTATTTTTCAGAGGAGAGTGGGATACGTGAAGAAGACTTGGTTATTGGCCATCGTCACGGCGATGATATTGGTTGTGGCGGCGTGCAGCAAAGAAGAAGCGAACCCGAGCGATGTGGACGACACCGCGTCGACACCGCCTGCTTTATTGACGCTCGATACGGACGTGAGCTACGATGCCGAATCGAAACAACTGTCGACGACGGTGTCGATGACGAATCCGAACGAGGAGCCCGTCAACGTGACGTTCAATTCGTCGCAACGCTTTCAGATGACGGTGATGAACGGTGATACGACCGTCTTCGATTACGGCAGTGAATATATGTTCACGGAATCGATTATCGAAGAGACGTGGGAACCAGGCGAGAAGAAAGTGTTCGATGAAGTGTTCCCGCTCACGCTCGAAGCCGGGGACTATACAGTCGATTTCGTCGGACTGGCCCAAGTCGACGGTGCACCTGAAATGGCGGTCACGGATCAACAGACATTGACGGTCGAAGCGGCGGAGCCACCGGCAGAAGAGGGAACGAGCGAAGAACCGGCGGAAGAGCCGACGGAAGAGCCGAGCGATCAGCCGGCCCAAACGAACGGTGCGTTCCGCGATGTCGCCATCAAACTGAACGGTAACGCGATCGACGTGTCTGGCTACACGGACGTCGAAGAGTTTGAGTGGAGTGTGTCGGACGGTCATAACCTGTATGCTCAAGGCGCGGCAGAAGTGACGAGCGGCGGCTTTACGTTCGGCGCTCTATTGGACGAAGAACCTCCGGCCGGGAAAACGCTGTTCTTGGAGATGACACCGATTGGCGGAGACGTAGCCTCGTTCCGCATCCAATAAGCGAACGACGGAAACTGAGGTTTCCGTCGTTTTTTTTCGGGAATGAAACAAGTTGACGACACCGCCAGATTGTCAGACAATTAGGCAAACCGATATCAGTTAGGGAGGAAGTTGAGTATGCAGCAACATATTATCGAATCGACACATGTCAAACCATCGATTAACCCGGCCGAAGAAATTCGTCTTCGGACCGATTTTTTAAAGGCTTATGTTAAACGGGCCGGGGCGAAAGGGCTCGTCCTTGGCATCTCGGGTGGACAGGACTCGACGCTCGCCGGTAAACTCTGTCAGCAGGCGATGGAAGAGTTGCGTCAAGAAACGGGCGCGGAGTACACGTTCTACGCCGTCCGTCTTCCGTATGGGGAACAACATGACGAAGCGGATGCGAAGCGCGCCCTCGAATTCATCCGTCCGGACAAGACGTTCACGGTCAACGTGAAGCCGGCCGTCGACGCCTCGGCTGAAGCGTTCGCACAAGCGACCGGTCTTGAACTCGGTGACTTCCATAAAGGGAATACGAAAGCACGCGAGCGGATGAAAGTTCAATATGACATCGCCGCCACGTTCGGCGCGCTCGTCGTCGGTACGGACCATGCGGCTGAATATGTGACGGGCTTTTACACGAAGCACGGCGATGGGGCTGCCGACTTGACGCCGCTCACCGGACTCAACAAACGCCAAGGCAAGGCATTACTCCATGAACTTGGAGCGCATGAGAGTTTAATCTATAAAGTGCCGACGGCTGACTTAGAAGATGACAAGCCGGGACTCCCGGACGAGGTCGCTCTCGGGATGACGTATGATCAGCTCGATGACTACTTAGAAGGCAAAGAGATCGACCCGGCCATCGCCGAGCGGATCGAGACGATCTTCAAGCGGTCGCGCCATAAGCATCATATGCCAGCCTCGCTCTACGACGAGTGGTGGCAGTGACCATAGAGGACCAGCCCACGGGTTGGTTCTTTTTGTATGATGAGCCAAGTTCTGTATTGCCTTTGCCGGCACCCTCCGTTCCTGGGGCGATGCGATGCCTCCGCAGCGCGAATCGCGCTTTACGGGGTCATCCTTGCATCGCTCTCCCCTAGGAGTTCGGGTGCCGGCCTTGGCACTGGACAGTCAGACCGTCGCGATGGGGCACCGTGATTGCCCGCGGAAAGCATGGGCGCCGAAAAGGACGCGCGATTTAATCACACAAAAGAACCGATCCTTAGACCGGTTCTTTTGTGTATCACGTATTAGCGCTTCGAGCGTGTCGGCATGAATTGGATGAGCAAGATGAGCGTGAACGCGATCAAGCTGAGCAGCGGGATCGTGATGAACCCGAAATAGTTCACCCAACGAATCAAACAGTCGTTACTGCAGAACGCGTCGCCGTTCGGGATGCGTTCGAGAACGACGTGATAGAGGGCAATCGCCCAACCCGCCCCGGCCATGAGACCGACGAACAATTTGTTCACAGCACGGTTTGAGACCATAACCGTCAAATAATAGATGGCGAGCGGATACATAAATATGCGTTGGAACCAGCATAACTTGCATGGCACGTAAAGCATGATTTCCGAGAAATAAAGACTGCCGAGCGTCGCGATGGTGGCGACAATAAAGGCAAAATGATGACGTTGCATCTGATTTCCTCCTGACGATTCAAAACTAATCGATAAACATGATATGATACAGTGAAGCAATAACGTATCCAGTATACAATCTTTGAAACGATAGAGAAACAGGTGACGTCATGCAAGTATCAGAAGTGGAAGTATTGATCGTCCTCGCCGAGGAATTGAACATGCGCAAAGCAGCGGAGCGGTTATTCGTCTCCCAGCCCGCGCTCAGTCAACGTCTCGTCACGATCGAGCACCAATGGGGTAAAAAGATATTCGTCCGTTCGACGCGCGGGCTCGCGCTCACACCAGACGGAGAAAAAATCATCGACTTCGCAAAGAAGATGTACAGCGAAGAACAGGAGCTGCGTGGGGAGTTGACGGCGCAACAAGGTGAGGTGTACGGTACATTAAAAATCGCCGTCGCGTCCATCATGGGACAGTATTGGCTGCCCCGCGTCTTGAAACGATTCATGGAGCGGTATCCGTCGGTCCGGGTCAAACTCGTGACGGGCTGGTCAAGCGAGATGATGCGCTATATGCTAGAAGAAAATTTTCATATCGGTATCATCCGGGGGAACCCTGACTGGCGCGGCGAGAAGATGAAACTGTTCTCAGATTCGCTCCACTTGGTCGATATGCGGATGACCGATTTGAAACAATTAAAAAACAACGAGCGCTCATTCATTCAATTCAAGAGCGACTCGACCTATTATCAAGAGATTCTCGAATGGTGGCAGGAACGATTCTCGAGCCCGCCGCTGACAACGCTCGTCGTTGATCAGATTGAGACGTGCAAACAGATGGCGCTCCATGGAATCGGCTTCGCGATTTTGCCGGAGTCGACGATCCGCGATGTCGAGGCGATCAATAAGATTCCGCTCACCTCGTCGAACGGGACACCGCTCGTCCGAGATACGTGGATGTTGTCGACCGAATCGATGCTCGAGTTGGCGCAAGTGAAGGCATTTTGGGAAATCGTGGATGAAGTGACAAAGGAGAGTGTGGAATGAGTTGGGCAATTGAAGCAAGACGGCAGTTACATTTGATTCCAGAACGAGGTTATGAAGAGTTCAAGACACAGGCGACGCTTGAGGAGTTGATTCGTTCCTTGAACTCGCCACGGGTGCATATTTCACACTGGCGCACCGGTCTGTTCGTCCGTGTCGATGGTCTTGTCGGTGAGAAGACGATTGGGTACCGAGCCGATATGGACGGCTTGCCGATCACAGAAGAGACAGGACTTGAGTTCGCCTCGGTCCATGAAGGGATGATGCACGCCTGTGGCCACGACGTTCACATGGCGATTGCCCTTGGGTTGATCAAACGTGCCGTTGAGGAGCCGCTCGATCACGACCTCGTCATTTTTTTCCAACCGGCAGAGGAAGGTCCGGGCGGTGCCGAGCCGATGGCCGTGTCGGAACTGTTCTATCATTTCCGCCCCGATGCGATGTTCGGCCTTCATGTGGCTCCGGAATATCCGGTCGGCACGATCGCCTCGCGCCCGGGTGTCTTGTTCGCGAGTGCGCGTGAACTGCATCTGACGATTCACGGAAAAGGCGGGCACGGGGCCTTCCCGCATGCCGGGATTGACGCCGTGATCGTCCAAGCTGCCTTAATCATGCAACTTCAAACGGTCATCTCACGGAACATCGATCCGATGGGAAGTGCTGTCATCTCGATCGGTAAGGTCGCGGCCGGGACGAAAGAGAACATCATCGCCGATACGGCGAAACTCGACGGGACGATCCGTGCGCTGTCGGATAAGGAGATGGTCGTGCTCGAAGGGCGTATCCGTCAAATCATCGCCGGAGTGGAGATGACGTATAACGTTCAAATCGACCTTGAGTTCGGCAATCGCTATCACGAGGTCGTCAATGACGAACGTTATTTGTTCCAGTTTGAAGAAGTAGTCGAAGAAGTCGGGTATTCGTACAAGACGTGTGTCCCCGCCATGACCGGCGAAGATTTTGGTTACATGTTGAAGCAAGTACCGGGCTTCATGGTCTGGCTCGGCGTGAACGATATGGGTTCAGGGCTCCATCAATCAACGCTCAATCCGGACGAGCGGGCGATCGATGTCGCCATCGAGCTGTTCGATCATTTCTTTCGAACAGCGATCATTAAATGAAGGGAGCGGACACGACGGTGTCCGCTTTTTTGTGCGAAATGTGTTGAATTGTGCGTGAACGGTTAAAAATTCGGGAAGTAAATAAGACTTGTAAAGCGTCGATATTGTTAATCATGCTCAAATGTGAACATTTTGCGAACTCAAGCATTGAGACATTACAGCGCTATATAAAATCATTATGATAAGGGTATCCAAGGGAAATCATCTGTGATGTTGCGCGATAGACATTGGTTTAAAGCGCTAGAGAGAGATAGGAGGTAATCAATAGATGTTTCAAGATCCTGTCCTGATGAGCCGGGCGTTAACGGCACTCACGTTGGGTTTCCACGTGATTTTTGCCACAATCGGCGTCGGGGTTCCACTTTTAATTTTATTGGCAGAGTTTCTAGGCATTAAAAAGAAAGATCCGAAATATACCTTGATGGCCCGTCGTTGGTCACGGGGCTATGTTGTCACAGTAGCGGTCGGTGTTGTGACGGGTACGGCAATCGGGCTTCAGCTGTCCTTACTTTGGCCGAACTTGATGCGGGTAGCCGGTCAAACGATTGCACTCCCATTGTTCATGGAAACGTTCGCGTTCTTCTTTGAGGCGATTTTCCTCGGAATTTATTTGTACACGTGGGATCGATTTAAAAACCCGTGGCACCATATGCTTCTCGGGATTCCGGTCGCGGTCGGTGCCTTGTTCTCAGGTTTCTTCATTACGACCGTGAACAGCTTCATGAACCAACCGGTCGGATTTGATATCGTCGACGGACGGCTTGCCAACGTGAGCCCGCTTGAAGCGATGTTCAGCCCAGCGATGCCAACGAAAATGGCACACGTCTTGACGTCGGCTATCTTGACGTCGGCGTTCATCCTTGCGGCGATCGCGGCCGTCCAGCTGCTCCGTCAGCGACGGAACCAGCTCGACAAGTTGTCAATCGAGTATCACAAAAAAGGACTACGCTTGACGATGACCGTCGCACTCATCTTCGCAATCGCGACTGCTCTTGTCGGGGACTTCTCAGGGAAATACTTGGCGAAGTACCAGCCGGACAAATTAGCGGCTGCGGAGTGGCACTTTGAAACCTCCTCGGAAGCTGAGCTTATCCTAGGCGGCTGGCTCGAGGAAGACGGGGAAGGCGGTTACGAAGTACGTGGCGCTTTGAAGATTCCATACGCCTTGTCCATCTTAGCTGGCGGCGTACCGAACTACGAGGTAACAGGTCTTGATGAATTCGCGAAAGAAGACCAGCCACCGCTATTCATCCACTATCTGTTTGATGCGATGGTCGGGATCGGGATGCTCCTCGCACTGATTTCGTTCTTGTTCGTCCTCGGACGCTACATCAAGCGGTTACCGCAATTCAGTAAACCGATGCTCATCGCCATCGCAGCGGGTGGTCCGCTCGCGATGATGGCCATCGAGTTCGGCTGGTTCTTCGCCGAGTTCGGTCGTCAACCTTGGGCGCTTTATGATTTGATGCGCACGAGTGAAGCGGCCACGACATCAGCGAACGTCGGTTGGATGCTTATCGCCTTTGCGATCCTGTATGCAGTTCTTGGCGTAGTCACGGTGCTCGTCTTGACTCGTCTGTTCAAGGACAACCCAGTAGGGAAAGAACTAAAACAATCGGAGCATCGCGGTGAAGCGATGTTCGCGGATGAAGTGTGATCGGAGGGTATGACATGCAGATTCAAGAACTAGGGATTGCCGTTCTATGGACGTTTTTGTACGGCTATCTCATCGTCGCATCGATTGATTTCGGTGCCGGCTTCTTCGCTTTCTATAGTAAGTACACGAAGCGTGACCACATGATCAACCGTCTGATTCAGCGGTACTTGTCACCGACATGGGAAGTGACGAACGTCTTCTTCGTCTTCTTCTTCGTTGGAATCGTCGGGTTCTTCCCGGATACGGCCTACTATTACGGGACAGCACTTCTCGTTCCGGCTTCGGTCGTCTTGATTTTGTTGGCGATTCGCGGGAGCTTCTATGCGTTCGCCAACTACGGTTCAAAAGAGAGCACGTTTTACATGTTCTTGTACGGGGCAACCGGCCTCTTGATCCCAGCCTCGATGTCGACTGTCCTCACGGTCAGTCAAGGCGGATTCATCAATGAGACCGAGTCCGGCGTCTTCTTTGACGGCATGAAGTTGTTCACCAACTTCTACTCATGGACCGTTGTCTTCTTGGCAATCGTGTCGGTGCTCTACATCAGTGCTATGTTCCTTTTATTCTACGCGGACAAAGCGCGTGACGTTCAAGCGGTCCCGCTCGTTCGGAAGTGGGCCTTGTTCTGGAGCGTGCCGACGATTATTGCCTCGGGCCTCGTCTTCTTCGGGTTGAAGTCGCAGGCGGCTTGGCATTATGAGAGCATTTTGGCAGGCAACTGGTGGTGGTTCGCCGCAAGTTTCATCTTCTTCGTCGTAGCGGTTTCATTCGTCTACTTGAAGCGGAACTACGGCCTCGCTTTCTTGATGGTCATGGGTCAATTCTTCATGGCTTGGTTCGGATATGGTTATACGCACTTGCCATATATCCTTTATCCGTACATCGACATCAACGGAAGCGTCGTCAACGAATCGATGGCGGTCGCACTCGTCGTCGTCTTCATCCTCGGATTGCTCCTCCTCGTACCGGCGCTGTATCTCTTACTTCGCCTGTTCTTGTTCGACAATGACTATGTACGCGGAAAGCGTTCGAGTGGTAAAGCATAAGACCGGATGATTCCGGTCTTTTTTTGTATAGTTTTTTTGGAGGGAATCGGTTACACTGTACGAAGAATCGGGAACAGAAACAGCGTAGGAAAGGGATGTATGAAATTATGACAGGTGAATTTGCAGTCATCGGATTAGGACGGTTTGGCGGCTCGATCGTTCGTGAATTGTCGGCGAACGGTTATGACGTGTTGGCCATCGATGCCGATGAAGAACGCGTCAACGAGTTTATGGGATTGGCGACACATGCGGTCATCGCGGATACGACAGACGAGAACGTATTGAAGAGTCTCGGCATTCGTAACTTTGAGCACGTCATCGTGGCGATCGGGGAAAACATTCAAGCCTCGATTTTGACGACGCTCATTTTGAAGGAGCTCGGCGTTCAAATCATTACCGTGAAGGCGACGAACGATTATCACGAGAAAGTGTTGCGCCGCATCGGAGCCGATAACATCGTCCACCCGGAACGCGACATGGGTGTTCGGATCGCGAACGGGTTGATGAGTCAAAGCATCCTCGACTACCTCGAACTCTCAAACGAACACTCGATCGTTGAAATCAAAGCGTCGGATAAGTTGTCGAACAAGTCGCTCATCGACTTGGACCTCCGTGCTAAATACGGCGTCAACATCGTCGCCGTTCGCCGCGACGACGACGTCATCATCTCCCCGCAAGCCGACGAGATGATTCTACCAGAAGATATCTTGATTATTATCGGCAAAGATACAGACTTGGACCGACTCGAACGTACCCTTCGGTCTAGATAAAAACGAGAGGCGCGCGCCTCTCGTTTTTTTAGATGAGCTTCATTTGTTTTAAGCCGTACTCGATGCCATCCTCGAGAATCGACTTTGTGACGAAGTCGGCAACTTCTTTCGCCTCGGTCCGGGCGTTGCCCATCGCGATACCGGTCCCGACGTATTCGAGCATAGCCAAGTCGTTCAAGGCGTCGCCGAACGCATACGTGTTTTCGAGCCTGTACCCGTTCGCCTCGATGAAGTGGCGAATGCCATCGGCCTTGCTCGCCCCGCGATTGATGACGTCCATGGCGTGGGGGTGCCAACGGATGAAATCAAATTCGCCGTACGCGTCCAAGTAATGATGCTCTTCTTCTGGTGTACAGTAAAGTAACGTCTGATAGACGGCTTGTTCGATATGGAAGTTCGGTTCGTAAGTCGGGATTGGCATATCGAGTTCTCCAAGTGACTGTTCGACGACATGGTCGTTTGCTTTCGTCGCTCCGCCCCGATCTTGGCCGAGGTAGACGAGCGTGTGGTCGTTCGAACCGGCATGCGTTGTCAGGCGGTGGAGAGCATCTGTCGGTAAGGCATTTCGGTAGACGACCTCACCTTGATGGACGACGATTTGTCCGTTGTAACAGACGAAACTCTCAATCCCGACTTGCGCGGGGATATCCGACAGCATCGCTGGACCGCGACCGGTCGCGATAAACGTCTCGACGCCGTTCGCGCGGAGTTGCTCGATGGCTTTGATTGTCGAAGGTGGAATGTACGATCCTTCGTGGAGCAACGTCCCATCGATATCAAAAAAGACTACTTTCTTATCTTCCATGTTGTTTCACCATGCTTTCTCTGTCTTTATGAAGTCAGTTTTATACTAAAAAGCATAACATGAAATTGAGAAACCGCCCTCAATCTAACGTCATTAGTGAAATATTGTCACAATATAAGCTATAATGAAGAAAGAATCTTACGGAGGCATAATTTTTATAGCGAGAATCACTTATGTATCACATAGATGAACATCAACTACTTGTAGTAAGGAGAGATTAAATGAAGTTTGTAAAGAACCACCAAACAGCTGTGTTTGCCTTAGGCGGACTCGGAGAAATCGGGAAGAACACGTACGTCGTTCAATTCCAAGATGAGATTATCGTCATCGATGCGGGCATCATGTTCCCGGAGGATGACTTGCTTGGAATCGATTACGTGATCCCTGATTACTCGTACTTGATTAAAAACAAAGATAAAGTCAAAGGGGTGTTCATCACCCACGGTCACGAAGACCACATCGGTGGTATCCCGTTCCTGTTGAAACAAGTGAAATTGCCGATCTACGCGACGAAGCTCGCGCTCGGCTTGATTAAAGTGAAGTTAGAGGAGCATGGATTGCTCCGCGAAGCGGAACTTCACGAAATCGATGAGGATACGATCGTTAAATTCCGTAAGACGAGCATCTCGTTCTTCCGCACGACTCACTCGATTCCGAACTCGCTCGGTGTCGTCGTGAAGACCCCACAAGGGAATATCGTCCATACGGGTGACTTCAAATTTGACTTCACACCGGTCGGCGAACCGGCTGACATCGCGAAGATGGCAGACATCGGGAAAGAAGGCGTGCTCTGTCTCTTGTCTGATTCGACGAACGCAGAAGTCGAAGGCTTCACGATGAGTGAGAAAGTCGTCGGTGGCACGATCAGCGAGACGTTCCGGAAAGCGGAAGGCCGCATCATCTTCGCCACGTTCGCCTCGAACATTTATCGTCTGCAACAAGTCGTCGATGCGTGTGCCGAAACAGGCCGCCACTTGGCCATTTTCGGCCGCTCGATGGACAAAGTCATGACGATTGGGCAAGAGCTCGGTTTCATCAACGTGCCAAAAGGCATGATCATCGAAGCGAATCAGTTACGGAACTATGAGCCGCACGAAGTGGCAATCCTTTGTACTGGTTCGCAAGGCGAGCCGATGGCAGCGCTCAGTCGCATCGCCAACGGGACACACCGGCAAGTATCAGTTATTCCTGGCGATACGGTCATCTTCTCGTCGTCACCGATTCCGGGGAACGCCATCTCGGTCGGGAAGACGATCGACCAATTGTATAAAGCCGGCGCGGACGTCGTCTACGGCAAGTTGACGAACATCCACACGTCGGGCCACGGTTCGCAACAAGAGCAATTACTCATGATCCGTTTGCTGAACCCGAAATTCTTTATGCCGATTCACGGCGAGTACCGCATGTTGGTGAAACACGCTGAACTCGCAGAGTCGGTCGGCATCCCGAAAGAAAACAGCTTCATCATGGATAACGGTGAAGTGCTCGCGGTCGACGCCGACTCGGCGGCCATCACGGGTAAAATCTCGGCTAACGCGGTTTATGTGGACGGGAACGGCATCGGGGACATCGGCAATATCGTCTTACGCGATCGCCGCATCCTTTCAGAAGATGGGCTCGTCGTTGTCGTCATCAGCATTGACGGCAAGACGCGTAAACTCGTCTCCGGTCCAGACATCATTTCACGCGGCTTCGTCTATATGCGCGAATCGGGCAGCTTGATTCGTGACGGCGAGCGCTTGCTCAAGAAGACGGTCGAGCAAGGGTTGTCGAACAAACAGATGAAGTGGTCGGAGTTGAAACAACTCGTCTCGGATACACTCACGCCATACTTGGCACAAAAAACACGAAGACACCCAATGGTTCTTCCGATCATCATGGAAGTATGACCGAGCGGGCTGTAGGGGACTACAGCCCGTTTTTTAGAGGACTACAATATAAGGAGATGGTGCCGGATGGAACGCAAGAAACGGAAGAAAGGTTGGTTGAAATGGGGCCTGGCCGCATTCGCCTTACTCTTCCTCATCACGATGGTATACCATCAAGTCAAACCGTTGCCGGACGGCGTGTCGCGTGCGTCGGAACCGGTCGCGATTTCGGATGACCAAATCGATTTTTTATTTGATTTGACGTATCAAGGGGAAGACACGGAAGTGAACGAGCAAGAGATCTTTCAAGACGTCGAGCGGTCAATCCGCGAGGCACGGGAATATATCGTCATGGACTTTTTCTTATTCAACCCATATTCGAATGAAGACCGACAATATCCAGATATCACGGCCAGTCTATCATCGGCATTGCTCGAACAGATGAAAGCCTATCCGGACATGAACGTCGTCTTGATCACCGATGAGATCAATACGACGTATAACGGACACGCGTCCGATCATCTCGACGTCTTGAAGGAAGCGGGCGCCGAGATCGTTTACACGAACCTCGATGCGCTCCGCGACCCGAACATCTTATACTCGACGCTGTATCGGATCGGGTTCCAATGGTTCGGGGACAGCCAGAACGGCTGGTTGCCGAACCCGATGGCCAAATCGGCACCGGACATCACGATCCGGTCGTATTTACGGCTGTTGAACGTGAAAGCGAACCACCGCAAAGTGATGGTGACCGAGAATGACGGCTTCGTCTTATCGGCCAACCCACACGATGCGAGCGGGTATCATTCAAACGTCGGGGTGCGGCTCGATGGCCCGATTTTAGCGGACATCCTCGAAGGGGAGGAAGCGATCGCGACGTTCTCGAAAGGGGATGCCGAACGTTTCCCGAGCGAGGAGAAACTCGCGAATCTGCGCGACGAGCCGTCGGAAGGCCCGATGCAAATCCGCTACGTCACAGAATCCAAGATTCAGGACGCCGTCATCAAGGCGATGGAAGAAGCGGAATCAGGTGAGACGATTTGGATCGGCATGTTCTACTTGGCCGACCGAAACATCATTCAAGCCATTCATGAGGCCGCCGAGCGCGGAGTCTTCGTCAAACTGATTCTTGACCCGAATACGAACGCGTTCGGGCGCGACAAGTCAGGATTGCCGAACTTGCCGGTCGCCGCGGAATTGAACACGGTGAACCCGGAGCAAATCGAGATTCGGTGGTACGAAGTCGGCGAAGAGCAGTACCACCCGAAGATGCTGTACGTGGAAGGGGACCGTCGCGTCGTCGTCATCGGGTCAAGCAACTACACGACCCGCAACATGAACGACTATAACCTCGAAGCGGACGTTGAAGTCGTGACGACGACGGAGACGGAATTCATTCGCGAAGTCGACGGCTACTTCAAACAGCTATGGAACAACGAACAAGGCACGTACACGCTCGCCTATGATGAGATTCAGACCGATTTACCAATCGGGAAGTATTTGATTTATTGGTTGCAGAAGTTGACGTGGACGATGACCTATTAAGTCGAACCCGCCTTCGCAGGAAGGCGGGTTTTTGTTTGTGGATGGTGGATGTTGGTGAACGTCATTTTGGCTTTCACCGGCGTTTGCTTCGGTCGACAGACGCCGGTCAATCCAAATAACTTGCCACGTAATGCGAGGATGATGACCGGACGAGTACCTATAACCATGATACCGAACAAAACCCGCCCTCATGAGAAGGCGGGTTTTCGTCAATTCGTTTCGACAGGGTTAAACTCGTTCGAATACTCGTACAAGAAGCGTCCTGTCTCCCGGAGGACGTCTGTCTTCCGGTGGAGCGAGAAGTGATCGTACGGCACGGTCTCCGTGTCGATATTGTTCGTGTATTCTTCGAGTAGGAGCGAGCTGGATGGTTCGATCAAGTTGAACTCGCCGCCGCGTCCCGAGAAGGAGAACACTTGGACAGAGCGTGGCCACGTCTCCAGTTTTTCTTGGAACGCCTGCAGCCCGTCAGAACTCGGGGACAAATCCCGGATGGCCGGACTGCCGGTATTGATCCCGAAATTACTGGCGGACAGACCGAAGTTGGCGAGGCGTGTCCCGGCGAACGGACTATCATACGTCACGAACTTGTCGATGATGTAGTCTTCTTGATTCAAGATATAGTTCGCTGCCGCGACGCCGCCCATGCTGTGGCCGATCAAATACATCCGGTCGAACGAACGGTTTCGTTCCTGTTTATAGCGTTCGATCGCCGCATTCAACCACTTCGTCTGGTTGTTGAGCGATGCCTCGGCATCCTCATATTCAATCCGGACAATCGGTCGCATCGAATTATAGTCGTTGATGACGCAGTCGACCGCACCTTTCGCCGTCACGGTACAGAGCGCCCCATCTTTGGCCAATCCACGCTGTTCCATATACTGCGAGAAGCGGAGGAATGTGCGGTCGGTCCCGAGCAACCCGTGCACGGCGAACGTCGGGATGAACTCGTCCGTTTGGGCCGCTTGGCGAATTGCTTCGGTCTTCCGTTCGGTCGTCAATTCTTCGCGGATCGTCACGATGATCAAGGCGAGTGTCAAGACGAGAATCAATCCACCGAAAATACGGGACCGAATCGATGTCTTGTCTGGATTGCCGACGTTTTTGCGGTACTTCCGCCAGACGAAAAAACCGATCAGGGCGAGGGTGAGGCCGACGACGATCGTGACGATCCATGCTTTGACGTTCGGCACGTGGGCGACGAGTGTCATGTTGTTTTGACGGCCGCCGTACACTTGCCATTCGACATGTTTCATGGAACGCAAATCGAGTCCGGTTCCGTCTTCGACGAACACGCCGGTCGGCACCGTCAAATTGAACCGAATATCGGCTTGACGAACGTACCGCTCTGCTAATTGCTTCGGCGAGCCGCTCAAATTCACGCCGGGTAGGTCGACACGGTCGAGCCGAAGGTCGAGATTCGTATTGAGCACATACGAGTCAAACCATATCCCGTCCTCTTTTGCGACATCGAATTTCACATCGGGAGGGACAAGGATACCGGCCGGACCGGTTTTCCATTCTTCTTTGATGTTTTGAAGGTCATCGACATGATCGAACGTCTTCTTCAGCACCATGCCCTCGTAATCGTCCTCACTCGAGTAGTCACGTGTCGCATATCCGTTCTCATTCGCCTGTTGTTTCCATGTATCCCAATCGAGCCGCAAATTGAGCAGCTTCATGACCGGATGGTCGCGGAAAGCATACGTCGTCTCTAACGTGACCGATTGGTCGTAGTGGACGGTCGCATCATATTCGATTCGGACACATCCCCCGATTAAAAGAAACAGAAATGGGAATACTAACAACAGTGCCTTTTTCTTCAAGCTCGTCACCTCAAATCGGCTCACCGTAGGTCTCTAACGGGTTGGTCGTGTTGATGCGGTCGTAAAAGAGCACCCCATCTAAATGGTCGAGCTCATGTTGACAGACGATGGCGCGCATACCGCGGAGCCGCAATTTAATCGGGGCGCCGTCACGGTCGAACCCTTCAATCGTGATGCGTCGGTATCGGGGCACGTTGCCTTTGACGACACGGTCGACAGATAGACAGCCTTCACCGCCATTCAAGTACGTCTGTTCGACCGAGTGGCTCGTAATCTTCGGATTGAAGATGGATAGTTTGAACGTCTCTTCTTCTTCGTGGAGCAGGACCGTGAAAAAGCGGCGATTGACGCCGAGTTGTGGTGCGGCGATGCCGACACCGCCCCGAAGTTCATACTTCGCGCTCATCTCTGGATCCTGGCTATTGACGAGGAACGTCTCCATCTCGTCGAGTAGCGCGAGGTCTTCTGCCGTCGGTGGGACCGGCACTTCGATTGAGCGGGCGCGGAGCCGCTCGTCTCCTTCACGAATCACATCTTTCATCGTTAACATGCAAAACTTCCTTTCCCATTGCGATATGACCAATTATATCATATTTATTAGTCATTTCGCTTAGATGGTACAGAAGGTGAAATGAAAATGATACAGAGGCGAAATAAGGGAAAAGATGTGTTGATGTAAGCGTTTTTATAGAGTGAGCATATTTTTTGCGTTATTATAACAACCCGTTTTATACTGACTAGGAAACGGCAGGATAAGTGTAACTTTCCTGAATCACGTTAATACAGATTGCTTTTTTGGACAGATACACTTAAGATTTGAGGTAGTGTTTGATCACAAAAAAGACAATTGTCTCATAGTTGAAAGGATGAGGTGAAACGAATGAACAACGTTCAGGTACTTCAAAACGTGGAAGAAAACTTCCAAACGTTCCGTATTCTCGACGAGAAGGGCGAGGTCGTCAACCAAGACGCAATGCCAGATGTAACGGACGAGCAACTTCAGGAGCTTATGCGCCGCATGGTTTATACACGAATCTGGGACCAACGTGCCATCTCGCTCAACCGTCAAGGACGCCTAGGTTTCTACGCGCCAGTGGCTGGTCAAGAAGCAACGATGATCGGGACGCAATATGCGCTCGACAAACAAGACTGGATTCTTCCAGGCTACCGTGATATCCCGCAACTCGTATTCCACGGACTTCCGCTTTATCAAGCGTTCTTGTTCTCACGTGGTCACGTCGCAGGTAACCGTATCCCTGAAGACGTCAACGTCTTGATGCCACAAATCATCATCGGGGCACAAATCATCCAAACTGCGGGTGTGGCGATGGGCCTCAAACGCAACGGCAACACAAACGTCGCCATTACTTACACGGGTGACGGTGGTTCATCACAAGGTGACTTCTACGAAGGATTGAACTTCGCAGGTGCATTCAAATCACCAGCCATCTTCGTCGTTCAAAACAACCGCTTCGCTATCTCGACACCTGTTGAGAAGCAAACTGCAGCTAAAACGATCGCGCAAAAAGCTGTCGCAGCGGGAATCAACGGAATTCAAGTTGACGGAATGGACGTTCTTGCTGTCCTCGCCGCAACACAACAAGCGCGTAAAGACGCACTTGATGGAACTCCGACGCTTATCGAAGCACTCACATACCGTTACGGACCACATACGCTCGCTGGGGATGACCCAACACGTTACCGTACGAAAGAACTCGATACAGAGTACCAAGAGAAAGATCCGCTCGTACGTTTCCGCCTCTTCCTCGAAGGCAAGAAGCTTTGGAACGAAGACATGGAAAACGAAGTCATCGAGCAAGCGAAAGCAGACGTGAAAGAAGCGATCAGCCTCGCCGACAAAGAACCAAAACAAAAAGTTTCGGACTTCATCAACAACATGTACGAAACACTTCCTTCAAACTTGAAAGAGCAGCTTGAAGAATATACAGCAAAGGAGTCGAAGTAAGTTATGGCTCAAATGACAATGATCCAAGCGATTACTGATGCGATGCGCGTAGAAATGAAGCGCGACGAGAAAGTACTTCTTTTCGGAGAAGACGTTGGTAAAAACGGTGGGGTTTTCCGTGCGACGGAAGGACTTCAAGATGAGTTCGGCGAAGACCGTGTCTTCGATACGCCACTCGCTGAGTCGGGTATCGGTGGTCTTGCAATCGGTCTTGGTCTCACAGGCTTCCGTCCAATCATGGAAGTTCAGTTCTTCGGATTCGTTTTCGAAGTCTTCGACTCGGTTGCTGCTCAAATGGCACGTATGCGTTACCGTTCAGGCGGCGCTTACAGCCAGCCAATCACAATCCGTTCACCATTCGGTGGCGGTGTTAAAACACCAGAACTTCACGCGGACAGCCTTGAAGGCTTGATGGCTCAGACACCTGGTCTTAAAGTCGTCATCCCGTCAACGCCTTACGATGCTAAAGGTCTTTTGATCGCATCGATCCGTGACAACGACCCAGTCGTATTCCTCGAGCACATGAAACTTTACCGTTCATTCCGTGGCGAAGTTCCTGAAGGCGACTACACGATCGAGCTTGGAAAAGCAGACGTGAAGCGCGAAGGAACTGACGTTTCGATCATCACTTACGGTGCAATGGTCCACACGTCACTCAAAGCGGCAGAAGAGCTTGAGAAAGAAGACATCAACGTCGAAGTCATCGACCTTATGACAGTTAGCCCGCTTGATATCGACACAATCGTAGAATCAGTCAAAAAGACTGGTCGCGCCATCGTCGTTCAAGAAGCACAACGTCAAGCAGGTATTGCGGCAAACGTCGTAACTGAAATTCAAGAACGCGCAATTCTTCACCTCGAGGCACCAGTGCTTCGTGTAACTGCACCAGACACGGTCTTCGCTTTCGCACAAGGGGAAGACGCATGGTTACCTGACCATAAAGATGTCGTTGCAAAAGTTAAGGAAGTTATCAACTTCTGATCGTGTTCAAGTAACGATGAGGGAGAATTGTCTCCCTCGTTGTGTTTACATGATGAATTGATGGGAGGAAAAACCAGTGGCAGTATTTGAATTTAAATTACCAGACATCGGTGAAGGAATTCACGAAGGTGAAATCGTCAAGTGGTTCGTAAAAGCAGGGGACACAGTAAAAGAAGATGACATTCTTCTTGAAGTTCAAAACGACAAAGCCGTCGTTGAAATCCCTGCTCCAGTTGATGGAACAGTTAAAGACGTTAAAGTCTCTGAAGGTACAGTTGCGGTCGTCGGTGACGTCCTCATCACGTTCGATATCGAAGGTGACGCGCCAGCAGGCGAAGAGGAAGCAGCTCCTGAACAGCCAAAAGCTGAAGAGAAGACGGAAGACGTGAAAGAAGACGTAAAAGAAGACGGCCCGCGTGAAGTACAACTTCACAAATCGGAGCGCGTCATCGCTATGCCTTCAATCCGCAAGTACGCTCGTGAAAAAGGCGTCGACATCCGTGAAGTCAAAGGTTCTGGCGACAACGGCCGCATCTTGAAAGAAGACATCGATGCATTCGCAAACGGTGAAGCACCAACAGCCGAAGCTACAACAGAGAAAACAGAATCTGTTGCTCCAGCAGCAGCTGCTAAAACGGAAATCAAGCCTTACGAGTCAGCGACGCCTGAACTCGAAACGCGTGAGAAAATCCGTGGAATCCGTAAAGCGATCTCGAAAGCAATGGTCAACTCGAAGCATACAGCTCCACACGTTACACTCATGGACGAAGTCGACGTCACGAAACTCGTCGCACTCCGTAAAGAGTTCAAACAAGTGGCTGCTGACCAAGGCGTGAAACTCACGTACTTGCCATTCGTCGTTAAAGCATTGACAGCAGCAGCGAAAGCTTACCCAGCCATCAACGCATCAATCGATGATGTCAACGAAGAGATCGTCTACAAAAACTACTACAACATCGGTATCGCTGCCGATACGGACAACGGTCTCGTTGTTCCTGTCGTCAAAGAAGCGGACCGTAAGTCAATCTACGCACTCGCTACAAACATCAATGAGCTTGCCGGTAAAGCACGTGAAGGCAAACTTGCTGGGGACGACATGAAAGGCGGATCGATCACAATCACGAACATCGGTTCTGCTGGCGGACAATGGTTCACACCTGTCATCAACCACCCAGAAGTTGCGATTCTCGGTATCGGCCGTATCGCTGAAAAAGCTGTCGTTAAAGACGGTGAGATCGTCGCGGCACCAGTCCTCGCCCTCTCATTCAGCTTTGACCACCGCCTCATCGACGGTGCGACTGCTCAAAACGCACTCAACATGGTGAAACGCTTGCTTCAAGATCCAGCACTTCTAATGATGGAGGGATAAGAACATGGTAGTAGGAGAATTCGCACAAGAAACTGATTTGCTTGTCATCGGCGCCGGTCCTGGTGGATACGTCGCAGCCATTCGTGGCGCACAACTTGGCCTCAAAGTCACAATCGTCGAAAAAGGTAACTTTGGTGGCGTTTGCTTGAACGTCGGTTGCATCCCATCAAAAGCGTTGATCACGGCTGGTCACAACTTCCAGCACGCAAAAGGTCACTCGTCAATGGGTATCACGTCTGACAACGTATCAGTCGACTTCACAAAAGTCCAAGACTGGAAACAGTCGGTCGTCAACAAATTGACTGGCGGCGTCAAAGGCCTTTTGAAAGGTAACAAGATTGACATCGTTCAAGGTGAGGCTTTCTTCGCATCTGAAGACACAGTTCGTGTTATCACAGAAGACAGCTCGACTCCTTACAAGTTCAAAAAAGCGATCATCGCGACTGGTTCGACACCAATCGAGATCCCATCGTTCAAATGGTCAAAACGCGTCCTTTCTTCAACTGGCGCATTGGCTCTTCCTGAAGTACCGAAGAAACTTGTCGTCATCGGCGGCGGTTACATCGGTATGGAGCTTGGCACAGCGTACGCGAACTTCGATACAGAAGTCGTTGTCGTTGAAGGCGCAAGCGACATCTTGTCTGGCTTCGAGCCGCAAATGACGCAAATCGTCAAGAAGAAACTCAAACAAAAAGGTAACGTCACGATTCACACGAACGCTCTTGCAAAAGGCGTCGAGGAAACAGAAGACGGCGTAACAGTTAAGTTTGAAGTGAACGGTGAAGAGCAGTCTGTTGAAGCGGACTACGTCCTCGTCACAGTCGGCCGTCGTCCAAACACTGGCGACATCGGTCTCGAAAACGCGGAAGTTAAAGTCAGCGACCGCGGCATCATCGAAATCGACGACCAGTGCAAGACGTCGAACGAAAACATCTACGCAATCGGCGACATCGTACCAGGACCACCGCTCGCGCACAAAGCTTCTTACGAAGCGAAAATTGCGGCGGAGGCAGCTGCCGGTAAGCCAGCATACCTCGACTACTCAGCAATCCCAGCGGTCGTCTTCACTGACCCTGAACTTGCAACAGTCGGTTACACAGAGCCACTCGCAAAAGAAGAAGGACTTGAGATCACTGTATCGAAATTCCCATTCGCAGCGAACGGCCGTGCCCTCGCTCTCGACGAGCCAGACGGCTTCATGAAGCTCATCACGCGTAAAGAGGACGGTCTCTTGATCGGTGCTCAAATCGCGGGTACAGGCGCTTCAGATATGATTGCCGAGCTTGGTCTCGCCATCGAAGCAGGCATGACTGCAGAAGATATCGCGCTTACAATCCACGCTCACCCATCACTCGGTGAGATGGCAATGGAAGCGGCAGAAATCGCAATGGGTATGCCAATCCACGTCGTTAAATAAGTCAAAAGCTCTCTCGCTTACTCGCGAGAGAGCTTTTTCACGTAATGAACGGTCCGTTCGACTTCTTGAAAGCCGATCCGTTCATGGAATTGTTGGCTGCCGACGTTTTCGATTTCCGTATCCGAAGCGAGCTCGTCGCATCCGTTCGACCGGGCGAACGCGGAGGCCGCTTCGACGAGGCGTGTCGCCACGTCCTGCTGCCGCGCGGCTTCGACGACGTAAATCCCTTCTATAAACGCGGTCGGGGAGGTGGAGGTGCCAGGGACATAGTCATGACGGAAGCTGAGCTGACAAAATCCGACCGGTTCATCCGTTTCCACGATAAAATAGTGCATCTTGCCGGAGCAGATCCCGAGCCGGACCTCAGGGGTCAGTTCAGCGACGGGTGCGTCTGGCCATAGTTGTCGCATGAGAGCTACCAGGACAAGGCAATCTTGTTCATTCGCTTTTCGAATCTTCATCAGTCGTCCTCCTTATGTTTCGTACGTTCAGTATAAAGGAAAATAACAAATGAAGTGAGAAAGGAGGGAACGATGATGGCGTTCGATGAAGAATTGTTATACACCGTCTCTGAGACGAGCCGCGTCCGATTCACGGGGATCGAGACAGAGACGTCACGTTATGATTTCGGTTTTGTGTACACACATCAATTTATGGGGAAAGTGCTCGTCGTCTGCATGCAGACCGGACAGTCTGCCCTTCTTGACGTCCATGCGCTCGAAGAACCGAGACAGCTCTATCCGATGCTCGGCATCGCCTTGCGAGACACCGGACACGTCGCCGAGTTTTTACGCCTTTGTCTAACTGAAAATGAGACTGAATCCAACCAAACTGAAAATTCACCCCTTGAAAAAATGTAAGCGTTTTCTTATAATGGAACGTAGGGGAAGCAATTCAATCATCATAAGCCACCTTTTCTTCTGATGACACAAAGCGAGCCGGTCCATTGGACCGGCTCGCTTTCGTCTTAGCGGATAGCTTTTGTTTGTTGGATGACTTTAATCATTTGGAGCGACTCGTCTTCTAGACCTTGGACCGGTAGACCGGCCTCGATGTTGGCCATAATATATTCGAGCGTCGATGTCGTGATGAGCTCTCCCGGAATAATGATTGGGATTCCTGGTGGATATACCATGATGAACTCGGCCGAGATGCGTCCGACGGCGTTCTCGAGTGGTATCGTCTCCGTTTCCTCGTAGAAGGCGTCACGCGGGCTGAGCGCGAGTGGCGGGATCTCAGGGAGCATGATCGACAACGAATCGTTTCCAGACTGGTCGTAGACCGATACGACGTCACGCATCCCGTCAATCAACGCTTGAATCGTCGACTCGTCGTCGGCGCTCGTAACGATGAACAAGACGTTCAACAGATCTGACATCTCGACTTCGATGCGGTGCGTCTCGCGCAAGTACTTCTCGACTTCAAAGCCAGTGATCCCGAGCTCGCGGACCGAGACGAGGATTTTCGTCTCGTCGAGCGCGTACGTCGACTCTGAATGAAGTTCGGCGTGACCGTAGACCGACAAGTGCGGCATGTTGTCGATGGTCGTACGAGCCGTACGTGCGAGCGTGAGGGCACGTTCGTTCATCGACTCTCCTTTCGTCGCCAATTGGCGACGGGCCGCATCGAGCGACGCGAGGAGAAGATAAGACGTCGATGTCGTCGTGATCATCGAGAGCATCGCGTGAATCCGTTCTGGTGAGACGAGTCCGCGGCGGACGTTCAAAATGGAACTCCCGGTCATCGAGCCGCCGAGTTTGTGCACACTCGTTGCCGCGACGTCCGCGCCGGCCTGCATCGCCGAGAGCGGGAGTTCGTCGTGGAACGGCAAGTGGACACCGTGTGCCTCATCGACGAGGACAGGTACGTCTTGGGCATGGGCGACGGCGACGATCCGTTCTAAATCACCAGCGATCCCGAAGTAAGTCGGGTTGATGACGAGGACGGCTTTCGTGTCAGGGTGCATCTCGAGGGCGCGTTCGACGGCACTTGCCGTGATTCCGTGGGCGATTCCGTATGTCTCATCATATTCAGGGTGAATGAAGACAGGGTGGGCCCCGGTCAAGACGAGCGCGGACATAACAGATTTATGGACGTTGCGCGGCACAATGATCTTCTCGTTCGGTCCGACGACGCCCATGATCATTGCCATGATGGCACTTGATGTCCCTTGAACTGAGAAGAACGTCTCGTCGGCACGGAACGCTTCGGCTGCGAGGCGCTCGGCCTCGGCAATCGCCGCTTTCGGATGATGAAGGTCATCGAGCGGGGCGATGTTGATCAGGTCGATCTTCAAAGCGTTCTCGCCGATGAAGTCGCGGAACTCAGGGTCCATTCCTTTCCCGCCTTTATGGCCTGGGATGTGGAATGCGATCGGATTCGTGTCCACGTGCGTGAGCAACGTGTCAAAGAGCGGTGTCTCGAGCTGTGTAGCACCTTTAAGTTTCAATAGTAAGTCCTCCTTGATAGCAGTGTGTATATGGGTTGTCGGTTTAGGTTCAATCTCATGTCATTTTAGACGTTTCGTTTTAAAAAACAATGCAACAAAAAAACTATAGTGATTTCTATCCCAACTTGCAATAGTTTTTTTTGTTGATACAATGGTTGTCGAGGTGAAGAATATGCAAATCAACTATCCGATTAATCCGGACTGGACGACTGATGAGCTCATAGAAGTCGTCGAGTTCTATAATCAAGTCGCCCTTGCCAATGAAGGCGGTGTCGACCGCGAAACGTTTTTGGATGCGTATCGGTCGTTCAAACAAATCGTGACATCGAAATCAGAAGAAAAACAACTGAGCGCCGTGCACGACGAACAGACCGGATACTCTACCTATCGTACGGTCCAAGCGGCCCTAAAATCAAATGCAAAGATTATAAAATTGTAACTGCTGGAAAGCATGGGAGAACAGAACAGTTTTCTCATGCTTTTTTGTTATTTGTCTTTTAAATAGGGTACATATTATTAACAGTTATTTCAGGTTTAGCGTCAGTTGAAATGGGAATATACTCACTAAGATAAAAAATTCAAAATAGTCAGACAATTATCTTTCCTTTTTGAATCTCATCTGATATACTCAATTCAACTCACTAAACCGTAACTTGTAGCCCAACTAAAGGAGTGTGGCATCTCATGAAACAAGTGATCGAGGCATTCAAAAGAAAAGACGCAGAAAAACGGATTCCGGTGCTGCGCTTAGAGATT
The DNA here is from genome assembly GCF_018618085.1 of Exiguobacterium sp. s141. NCBI lineage: Bacteria > Bacillati > Bacillota > Bacilli > Caryophanales > Exiguobacterium > Exiguobacterium sp. s141. The sequence goes on from NZ_JACSLJ010000002.1 coordinate 361,663, forward strand.
GATTATGAATTGGCAACTCTCTTCGATGCGATGGCGTCACAAGACGATGCCACTGTCCAGGCTAGCAAGCATCGGTTAGAGAAATATCGCCAAGAACTTTTGCGTCTCGAAGCCTGACCCACAACCACTCATTCAACCAGTATTCCATGCGGATACTGGTTTTTGTTTGGTACAATACATAGTAGAGGTGATAAACATGTTGGAATGGTTCGCGATTGACTTGATTAAACAAGCAGGGGAATATATTCGGCAAAAAATCGATGAGAGCTATCGCATCGAACGAAAGACAGGTAAAGGGGATTTGGTCACAGAAATCGATCGAGCCGTCGAACAGTTGATTGTCGACCGTATCCGTGAAACGTACCCCGAGCATCACATTATCGGGGAAGAAGGGATCTCGACAGGGCCGGACGACTTGTCCGGAACGGTCTGGTTTGTCGATCCGATCGATGGGACGTTGAACTTCATCCATCAGAAGCGCATGTTCGCCATCTCAGTGGCCGTCATGATCGATGGGGTCGTCGAATACGGCTTCGTCTATGATGTGATGGCGGATGAGCTGTTCGTGGCGCGTCGCGGCGTTGGGACGACGCTGAACGGTCGTAAGCTTCCGGCCATCCAAGAACATCATGTCCGTGACGCCTTCCTGAGTATGAACGCGACTTGGGTCACGCCGAATCAGCAGATCGCTCCGGAAGTACTCGCTCCAATCGTGCGCGACTCGGTCGGCACGCGGGCCCATGGCGCCGCGTCGCTCGAACTCGCGTGGCTCGCCGCGGGTCGGGTCGACGGGTACATCACGATGCGGAATATGCCGTGGGATTATGCGGCTGGAAAACTGCTCGTCGAGGAAGTCGGAGGCAGAGTCGTCTCAATTTACGGGGAGCCGGTCCGTTATGACGGGAAGACGTCGGTCCTTGCCGGTAGCGAGACGTTCGTCAAAGATGTCGTCAAACACTATGTCATCGCCAAAGGGGCGGCGCCGGAAGTGAGACCTGATCTTCAGATTGAGATTAACGGCTCCTACGACCGTGTCCGGGACTTGCTCGTCTTGGCCAATCCGAACGAGGCGATGGTGCGTGAGCAGTATGAAGCGGGGGAGACATATGAAGCGACGCTCGGCGGAGAACGCGTCGGAGCGTACATGTTGGTGCGGCGCAGTGAAACGCTGCTCGAGCTCGTCAATATCGCCGTCAAGCCGGAGCGGCAAAACCAGACGATCGGACAACGGCTGCTCCAAGACGCAATTCGTCGGGCCGAGCAAAGCGGTGCGAAGCAGATGCTCGTCTGTACGGGCAACTCGAGCATCGTCCAGTTGCGATTTTATCAACAAGCTGGCTTCCGCTTCGACTCGGTCGAGCGCGACTACTTCCCGAGCCATGGTTATCCGCCAATCGAAGAGGACGGGCTCGCCTTGCGTGACCGTATCTGTCTGACACGCGACTTATAAGCGTGTCAGACAAAAGAACAAGCTCATAAACAAGGCCCGGGCGCTGCGCCCGGGCCTTCTGTTATGGACGTCGGTCAGAGAGGACGCGACGGCGTAAGTTGATACCGAAGAACGTGGCGATGCCGCTCAAGGCGAGACTGCCGATGATGATGGCGGCACTTCCTTCGGCCACCCCAATTCCGATGCCGACGAAACCGGCGACGACTGCGGTCGCGATTAAAACGAACATGAGTTGCATGGAGATTCCCCCTTTTTTCTCTAGTCTTCTTTATTGTAGTCAAAAATGATGCGTTTGGAAACGTTAACAGTTGATAACACTCGACAAAGGTGGTAGGACGTGTGCTATACTCTTAAAGTTGAATAAAAGATGAAACTTTTTTAAATAAGAGAGGACTAACTACATGAATGTAAGAACTAACCTTCGGAACGTAGCCATCATCGCCCACGTTGACCACGGTAAAACAACGCTTGTCGATGAATTATTGAAACAGTCTGGTACTTTCCGGACAAACGAAATGGTCGCAGAACGCGCCATGGACTCGAACGACATCGAACGTGAGCGCGGAATCACGATTCTCGCGAAAAACACGGCAATCGATTATAAAGATACACGCATCAACATCGTTGATACACCAGGTCACGCCGACTTCGGTGGTGAAGTTGAGCGGATCATGCGTATGGTTGACGGCGTTATCCTCGTCGTCGATGCACGTGAAGGCTGCATGCCACAAACGCGTTTCGTATTGAAGAAAGCACTCGACCAAGGTCTCCGTCCAATCGTTGTCGTTAACAAAATCGACAAGCCGATGGTACGCCCACTCGACGTTGTCGATGAAGTTGTCGATTTGTTGATCGACCTTGGAGCAGATGAAGATCAACTTGAATTCCCTGTCGTCTATACGTCTGCTGTCAGCGGTTCAAGTTCGTTCGATCCTGATCCAGAGAAGCAAGAAGATACAATCACGTACGTGCTCGACACGATTCTTGAGAACACACCGGCACCAATCGATAACTCGGATGAGCCGCTTCAGTTCCAAGTCACGATGCTCGACTATGACAACTACCTTGGCCGGATCGGTGTCGGTCGCGTCTTCCGTGGGAAAATCAAAGTTGGCGAGTCAGTCTCACTTTGCAAAACAGACGGATCAATCAAACAATTGCGCGTCACTAAATTGTTCGGTTACTTCGGCCTCAAACGTGTTGAAATCGAAGAAGCCAAAGCTGGTGACTTGATCGCCATCGCCGGGATGGAAGATATCAACGTCGGTGAGACGGTCACGCCAGTCGGTAAAGAAGAGCCACTTCCGCTCCTTCGCATCGATGAGCCAACACTTCAAATGCGTTTCATGACGAACAACTCTCCATTCGCAGGGCGCGAAGGCGATTTCGTGACGGCACGTAAAATCGAAGAGCGTTTGATGAAACAACTTGAGACGGACGTTTCACTCCGTGTCGAGAACACAGATTCTCCTGACCAATGGATCGTATCAGGACGTGGTGAGCTTCACCTCGGGATCTTGATCGAGAACATGCGTCGTGAGGGCTACGAACTTCAAGTTTCGAAACCACAAGTTATCATCCGTGAAGACGAAGATGGTACGAAGATCGAACCGTTCGAGCGCGTTATCGTTGACGTCCCAGAAGAGTACACGGGTTCAGTCATGGAATCAATCGGTCTCCGTAAAGGTGAACTTGCCAACATGAACACGAACGACAACGGTCAAACACGTATGGAATTCATCGTTCCTTCACGTGGCCTCATCGGATATCGTAACGAGTTCTTGTCAGCGACACGCGGATACGGAATCTTGAACCACACGTTCGAAGAGTACCGTCCGTTCATCTCTGCTGACATCGGCGGCCGCCGCAGCGGTGTCATGGTTTGTATCGAACCTGGTAAGTCGACGGCTTACTCGATCGGTGCCCTTGAAGACCGTGGAACGATCTTCATCGAGCCAGGTACAGATGTATACGAGGGCATGATCATCGGTGAATGTAACCGTGACGTCGACCTCGCCATCAACGCCGTCAAAGGGAAACAGTTGACGAACATGCGTGCTTCATCAAAAGACTCGACACAAGTCTTGAAACGTCCACGCGTCTTCTCACTCGAAGAGTCGCTCACGTTCTTGAACGATGACGAGTACTGTGAAATCACGCCGGAGTCGATCCGTCTCCGTAAAAAAGTCTTGAACAAGAACGAGCGCGAGAAAGCTGACAAGCGTCGTAAACTTGGTAAAGAATAAGTCGGAAAAAAGGGAGCGCCTAGGCGTTCCCTTTTGTTTTGGATAGTGTAGAATGGTTGTGTAGGAAATAAAGGGGGATTATCAGCTTGAAAGCTTCTCAAACGATGGACATCACACAAATCGATGTGCCGTGGATTGCCTCGCTACTTGGCGTCGGCAGTGACGCGAACGACTTCTCGGTCGGGTTCAACGCGTTAATCATCACGGTCATCTTATTGACAATACTCGTGTTTAAATTAGGTTTTGCGAAACAATTGACGTGGTGGAAGTCACTCGTCGTCTATATGTTGCTCGCACTCGGTGCAGGCACGATGGCGCTCGTCTTCTTCACATGGCCGATTCCAGAAGTTCTCCTTGTCATGGCTGTCGTCTTGGCAATCTACCGGGGTCGCCTCTGGTGGAACCGTCGACAAGGCATCGAATCACATTAAAAAATGGACGTAACGCCCTCGGGCGATACGTCCATTTTTGATTACCATCTCCGTTTTTGCCGGAACGATGGATATAGGTGGAATTGGCCGGTCGCGACACGTTCCGCGGTTCGCGCGGTGATGCGTTCTTGACACGTCTGGCACATATACGTTTTAGCAGGTTTATTACGAAGTCGTTTCGCTTCGAACGACCACGAATCAATCGTATCGATTTTGTCACAAAGAGAGCACTTTACGCGCATGGTCTCACCTTCCTCTTCGTTGATTATAGCATGATTTCAGGAGAGAAAAGCAGGGAAAGAGGTTTGTAAGGGCGAATCCATTTCGTATACCCGTTCGGGAGGAGGGGAGTATATGGCGAGCAAAGCCGCGTTCGAACTCTCAAAGGCACAACAAGGTACGTTGAATGATATGCCATTGACATTTTTAATCACATTTGACGAACCGAAACGGTGGCCGATCACCCATGCCATCAGCTGGGTGCAAGCGCCGAACGAGAGGACGATTCGCTTGGCGTTGACGAAGAATTCGCATGTGATCACGTTGCTCTCGCAGGAAAAGACAGCGAGTCTCATCTTTATAGAAGGAGGCCTGGCTTACAGTGTGGCCTTGTCGCATGTGGCCGAGTTCGAGCCAAGCGTGAAGCCGGGATTGCACCTTCGCTTTTTTGAAGGGCACGTTGAAGAAGTCCGTAACGTCTCCTTTTACGGGGCGACATATGGACAACCGGACATCGTCAAGACGTACGATGTCGAAGCAGCAGAAAAGCTGGACCGTGAAGTCAAGGAGAGTTTGAATTCTTGATCACCATCCTATTTTCGAGGGGCGGCAAAGTCTATGAAAAAAACGTATGTGCTCGATACGAACGTACTCTTACACGATCCACTATCCTTGTTCCAATTCGATGAGCACGATGTCGTCATCCCCGCCATCGTATTAGAAGAGCTTGACGGCAAAAAACGCAATATGGACGAGGTCGGACGTAACGCCCGTGAGACGGCGCGTGTACTCGACCAACTCCGCACGACCGGGAAACTGCATGACGGGGTGCCGCTCGAGAATGGCGGACGATTGTTCGTCGAGATCGGCCATGAACATACCGTCGATTTCCCGTTCGACGTCATGACGAACGATAACCGCATTTTGACCGTGGCACTCGGCCTGATGAAACAATACGAGCACGACCGGACCCGTAAAGTCGTCGTCGTCTCGAAAGATATACTTGTCCGCGTCAAGGCGGACGCGATCGGTATTGAAGCCGAAGACTATTTGACCGACCATATCGTCGATACGACGAACCTATATGCCGGCTACCGGGAGATCGAGGTCGATCAAGCCGTCATCGATGAATTTTACAAAGTCCGTCAGCTGCCGCTGTCTGCGTTGACGAAAAATCAACTGTACCCGAATTCATTCGTCGTTTTAAAAAGCAACGTCTCGAAAGCGAGCGCAGTCGCGGTCGTCGATGCGCTGCAACCGACCCTTCGTCCGCTCTCCCTAGACGTCGAACACGTCTGGGGCATCCATCCGCGCAACGTCCAGCAGCGGATGGCACTCGACTTGTTGCTTCGCGACGATATCCCGTTCGTGACGTTGCTCGGGAAAGCCGGAACCGGGAAGACACTTCTCGCGCTCGCGGCCGGGTTGTCGCTCGTGGAAGACGAGCGTCGTTTCAATAAGCTCGTCGTCGCCCGTCCGGTCGTCCCAATGGGGAACGATATCGGCTACTTGCCGGGGGAGATGGAAGAAAAACTGCGGCCTTGGATGCAACCGATTTACGATAACTTAGAGTTTTTGTTTAATGCCAATTCGAAAGACGAGCTCGGGAACATCTTGGCCGGCATCAAATCGATTCAGCTCGAGGCGCTCACGTATATCCGTGGCCGCAGCATGCCGGACCAGTTCATCATCATCGATGAGGCCCAGAACTTGACGAAACACGAGATCAAGACGATTCTGACCCGCGTCGGGGAGAATTCGAAAATCGTCCTCGTCGGCGACCCGTATCAAATCGATCACCCATATTTGGATGAATATTCGAACGGTCTCACGTACGCCGTCGAACGGTTCAAAGGGCAAAACGTATTCGGCCACGTCCAACTCATCAAAGGGGAGCGCTCGTCGCTCGCCCGGTTGGCAGCCGATTTACTATAATGAAAAACGCCGAGCGGCTGCTCGGCGTTTATTTCGTATTCGGATGAAGTGCCACTTGCACGTTCGATTTTTCGAGCAAGGCGTTCGTCAACATAATCAAACCGGTCACGATGAAGAGGGCGGAGAACCCGAAATGCGCGACGACTTGAGACCCGAACAACGGTCCGAGCAGGTTACCCATGAACTGGGCCGACTGATTATAAGAGAAGATGCGCCCGGCCGCTCGGCTCGGCGTGTGTTGTCGCAAAAGCGACTGCACGGACGGCATGAGCGCCGCGGTGGCGAAACCGAGGCCGAATCGCAACACGACGAGTTGCGTCGTCGACGTCACGAACGCCTGTGGAATCAAGAAGGCACTATAGACGATGAGCGCCCAAAACAAGATGCGTTCAGCCCCGTACCGGTCCGATAGCCGCCCGAGCCGCTGTGCGGAAATGAGCGCGGCCACGCCCGGTGCCGAGGCGACGATGCCTGCGATAAAGGCGAGCGATGTCGTATACGGGTTCAATTCCCGGACATACAGTGTCAGTAACGGACCGACCGACTGCGTCGAGAAAGTGATTAAAAAAGTCGTTAAAAAGAGACTTAAGATCAGTTGCGGATGGCGGAGCGAGGCAATGATCGATTTGGTCGAGTCTAGCCGTTCGCGCGCCACCGGGACGAAGTCCTCTTTGACGAACACGAGTGTGATGATGAACGTGATAAATAGAGCACTGCCGGTCAAGAGAAAAACGGGTCGAAGCCCAATCCAGTCGGCGAGGAGTCCTCCAATCAATGGACCGAGGAGTCCGCCGGTGATGCCACCGGTCGACAAGGTACCGAGCGCCCAGCCACTTTTCTCTTTTGGGGTTTGTGAAGCGACGAGAGTGATCCCCGCCGAGATGAATCCGGAGACGGCACCCATGAGGAGCCGAAGTCCGACGAGTTGATACACGTCTTGGACGAAACTGATGAGCGTCATCACGACAGCCATGCCGAGACTTGCCCGAATGAGCATCAGCTTGCGGCCTTTTTGGTCGGCGAGCCTTCCCCAGAGCGGGGAGACGATGGCGGCCACGAGGAACGTGGCCCCGAAAGCGACGGCTGACCAGGTGACGACGTGATCGGGATTCGTGACCCCGAGCTCTTCGATAAATAAGGGGAGGAACGGTAAGACGAGGCTCATCGAGGCCGCCGTCAAAAAGCTACCGATCCAAACGATGATTAAGTTTTTCTTCCATAAAGGATACGTAAGCGTCACGACCTTTCAAACATGAAGTTTTTCCATAACCTATATGTTACACTTTGTGAAGTAAAAAGTCCAAAAAAATGAGAAGGCGCTATGGCCTTCTCGATCAAGCTTCTGTTCGCACTGCGATATGGTGGACGCCGCGCAAAACTTGCTGATGATGCAAGACGTATACCGGGCCGTCCGTGAGCACTTTCCCGTCCTTCGAGAACTGTAGATAGACGGTGCGCGCCTCATCGATTGGTAGCGTGAGCACCGATTCCCCATAAAAGCGGACGTGTGTCGCCGTAGCGATTGGTTCAGCGTTTTGCAGGAACGGAGCGAACGGCATCGCGAACGAGTCGCGAAGCGCCGCGTCTTTATCGGCCCGAGTCATCGGTTTATTGTGGTCGACACGTGTCCCTTGTGTCAAGCCGTCGTCCCATGCCTTCCCCATCTTGGCATAATACGCTTCATTATCGTTCTCAACCGCGCGGTCGAGTTCCTCGATGTTCCGCTTGCGGTCGTCGAAAATCCATACGGTCGGGTCGATCGTCAACGCGTGACGAACCGCTCCGTCTAGTGGAAAAATCATTGATACGCCCCCTTTATTCACGATACACTGTACATTATACAGCTCTTCCGGGGAAAAAGGGAAACTGCGAGAAACTCGTAGTGAATCCAGACTGTTCATTGAATTATGATGAAATATAATGTACAGTTGAGTTATGACAAACAGTCTGTCATTGTACGGAGGAGGGGTCGTAGTGGCGACAAATTTGGCTGCAGTCCAACGGGAGCAAGCGCTTCAACTATTAGAGGCAGACGCTGAAAAAATCCGTTGTTTGATTGAAGTGCAGTTAGAAAACCTAAAAATGCCGAAGTGCCCGCTTTATGAAGAGGTGCTTGATACACATATGTTCGGTCTATCACGCCAAATTGATTTTGCGGTCCGTCTTGGACTCATTTCAGACATTGAAGGTAAAGGACTGCTCGATTCATTGGAACAAAAGCTGTCCGCCCTCGCGGAAGCTTCAGATTTATGAACCTTATACTCAAACTGTGCAAGCGGCGCTGTTTGAGTATTTTTTTATAATGGGTCAAGGATTGTTGTACATAAGGAAGTGAAAACATGAAAACTCGGTTTCGGTACTTTGATTTCTCACTGTTCATTGCGGTGCTCATGCTTGTCGGAATCAGCTCGATCATGATTTACAGTGCGAGCGTATGGAATCGCGGGGATTACGCGAACAGCGGTTTGTTCTATCGGCAACTCTTCTACGCCGGACTCGGGATTGTCGTCTACTTGATTGCGACGATGTTCCGCTATGAGAACTTTAGAAAACCAAATATTTTGTACGGTCTCTACCTCGTGTCGGTCGTCCTCTTGTTCGTCACGTGGGCGATGCCACCACTCAACGGGGCACGAGCGTGGCTCATCATCGGCGGATTCACGGTGCAACCGGTCGAGATTGCCAAGTTCGTGTTGATTTTATTGCTCGCGAACTATTATCACCAACTGTGGAACAATGAACTGAAAGGGTTGCCGGGACGACTCGGGCGAGCTGCGATCACGAAAAAAAGATTACGGGCCCAAGCCGGTGCCTTCTTCGTGATTCCCGTCATCTATTTCTTTCTCCCGTATGCGATCGCCATCAACGGGCAACCGGATATGGGAGGGCTGTTCGTCCTTGGCGCCATCATGTTCCTCATGTGGCTCGCCGTTGGGGCGCCGCTCCGAATCATCATCCCATCGGTGATCGCTGGGATCGGGGCCGTCTATTTGATGTTCACGACAATCTTCTCGGAAAACCAGCGCAGTCGGATTGAGGTCGTCTTCAATCCGTTCATGGATCCTGAAGGCTATGGCCATCAATTGCTCATGTCGATCATCTCGATTGTACATGGTGGGTTGACCGGTGTCGGTCTCGGCAACAGTTATCAGAAGTATGGGTATCTGCCCGAACCGGAGACGGACTACATCATGTCCATCATCGCGGAAGAGCTCGGTTTTGTCGGTGTCGTCGTCGTCCTCGTCCTGCTCTTTTTCATCGCGTTCCGCGCCGTCAATATCGCTAACCATAGCGATAGTCACTTCGCGATGTTCGTCTCATTCGGCATCGCTGCCCAAATCATGGTCCAAACCGGGATCAATATCGGGGCGATGTCGGGCTGGTTCCCGGGGACGGGGGTCACGCTTCCGCTCGTCAGTTACGGCGGGACGTCACTCATTATGACGATGGGCATTCTCGGAGTGCTCAGCAGCATCTCGATGCGAAACCGGCACCGGGAAGCGACAAGACGGGCTGAGATTCGTGAGAAGTCAGCCGAAAACGTGCAAGGTTCATCGTTACATGTTGTCAGGTAAGAAGGTTCGAACTACTTAAATGGGGGGATTTATGTTGAAACCAATTAGCAAATTACTTGTAGCCAACCGTGGAGAGATCGCCATTCGGGTATTTAGGGCAGCCACCGAACTAGGAATGCGCACAGTCGCCGTCTATTCACAAGAAGACAGCGGCTCGTTACACCGCTTTAAAGCGGACGAGGCATATTTGATCGGTCTCGATAAAAAGCCGATCGACGCCTATCTCGATATCGAGGACGTGATTCGAATCGCGAAACAGTCGGGGGCTGACGCGATTCACCCAGGATACGGTTTCTTATCTGAGAACATCGAGCTCGCACGTCGTTGCCGCGAAGAAGGTATCATCTTCGTCGGTCCGAATGAATCGCATCTTCATGCGTTCGGGGATAAAGTTCGGGCCCGTCAAAGTGCGATCGCGGCCGGACTCCCGGTCATTCCAGGTTCAAACGGACCGCTCACATCATACGAAGACGCGCTCGAGTTTGCGAACGAGCACGGGTTCCCACTCATGGTCAAAGCGGCGATGGGCGGAGGCGGCCGCGGGATGCGTGTCATCCGTACGGAAGCCGAGATGAAAGATTTGATTGAACGTGCCAAGTCAGAGGCGAAGCAAGCGTTCGGTTCAGACGAAGTGTACATAGAAAAATTAGTGGAGCGTCCGAAACACATCGAGGTTCAGATTCTCGGGGACGATCACGGTAACATCATTCATTTGTTCGAACGTGACTGTTCGGTCCAACGTCGACATCAAAAAGTCGTCGAGGTCGCACCGTGTGTGACGTTGTCTGAGGAATCGCGCCAAGCGATTTGTGACGCGGCGGTTAAGCTCATGCGTCACGTGGGCTACATCAACGCCGGGACGGTCGAGTTCCTCGTCACGGAAGACGAGTCGTTCTACTTCATCGAGGTCAACCCACGTATCCAAGTCGAGCACACGATCACAGAGATGGTGACCGGCTTTGATATTGTGCAAACGCAGCTTATGATTGCGCAAGGCGAGTCACTTCACGGCGACGTCATCCATATGCCGAAACAAGAAGACATCAAATTGCTCGGTTACGCGATCCAGTCACGTGTCACGTCAGAAGACCCGGGCAACAACTTTATGCCGGACACGGGCAAAATTATGGCGTACCGCTCTCCGGGCGGCTTCGGGGTCCGACTCGACGGCGGGAACGCTTACGTCGGAGCCGAGATCTCGCCGTATTATGACTCGCTTCTCGTGAAGCTGTCGACACACGGCATGACGTTCGAACAGGCGGCTTCGAAAATGGTCCGTAACTTGAACGAGTTCCGGATTCGCGGCATCAAGACGAACATTCCGTTCTTGATTAACGTGATGAAGCACCAGAACTTCATCAGCGGTGACTACAACACGTCGTTCATCGACGAGACGCCAGAATTGTTCGTCTTCCCGAAACGGAAAGACCGCGGAACGAAGTTGCTCAACTATATCGGCGACGTCACCGTGAATGGATTCCCGGGTGTCGGATTGAAAGATAAGCCGATTAGCCGCTCGGTCCGGATTCCGCAAGACCTTCCGGCTGAAGCCAAACCAGGTACGAAACAGATTTTGACGGAGCTCGGTCCGGACGGCCTTGCCGATTGGATCAAACGTCAACCTGAACTGTTGTTGACGGATACGACGATGCGAGACGCGCACCAGTCGCTTCTTGCGACGCGGATGCGGACACAAGACATCGTCAATATCGCCGAACCGACGAGTAAACTCATGCCAGAGTTATTCTCGGTCGAGGCATGGGGCGGGGCCACGTTCGACGTCGCCTATCGTTTCCTCTCGGAAGACCCATGGGTTCGCCTCATGCGGCTCCGCGAGAAAATGCCGAACGTCTTGATTCAAATGTTGCTTCGCGGCGCCAACGCGGTCGGGTATAAAAACTATGCCGACAACGTCATCGAACAGTTCGTCCATGAGGCGGCCTATGCGGGTGTCGACGTGTTCCGGATCTTCGACAGCTTGAACAACCTCGAGTCGATTCAACTTGCGATCGACGCGACGTTACCGACAGGAAAAGTCGCGGAAGCGGCCGTTTGTTATACAGGCGACCTGTACGATGGCAACCGTCCGAAGTACCACTTGCCGTACTATGTCGATTTGGCGAAGAAACTCGAAGCGAGCGGGGCTCATATTCTTGCGATTAAAGACATGGCCGGTCTGCTCAAGCCAGAGTCGGCGTACGCGCTCGTCTCAGCCTTGAAAGATGCCGTCGACTTGCCGATCCACTTGCACACGCATGACGCTTCCGGCAACGGAATCTTCACGTATGCCCGGGCGACGGATGCGGGCGTCGACATCGTCGACGTGGCCGCGAGCTCGATGTCAGGCATGACGTCACAACCTTCAGGCGGCAGCTTGATTTATGCGCTCGACCATCACACGCGTCAACCAAAAATCGATGCGAAACAGTACGAGGTCATCAGCGACTACTGGCAGGACGTGCGTCATAACTATGAGCCGTTCGAAAGCGACATGCGCGCTCCGCATCCGTCCGTGTATGAGCATGAGATGCCAGGCGGTCAGTATTCAAACTTGCAACAACAAGCGAAAGCGGTCGGTTTAGGCGACCGTTGGAGTGAAGTGAAAGCGATGTACGCCCGCGTCAACATGTTGTTCGGCGATATCGTCAAAGTGACGCCATCGTCAAAAGTTGTCGGGGACATGGCACTGTTCATGGTCCAACATAACTTGAACGAACAAGATGTGGTCGAGCGGGGTCACCAACTCGACTTCCCAGACTCGGTCGTCGAAATGATGCGCGGTGAGCTCGGAACGCCTCCAGGCGGATTCCCGACAGACGTGCAACAAGCCATCTTGAAAGGCGAAAAACCGCTCGACGTACGTCCGGGTAAACTGATCGAACCGTATGATTTCAAGGCGGCGCAGACGAAGTTGTTCGAGAAGCTCGAGCGCCCGGTGACGGACTTCGAACTGCTCTCGAACGCGTTGTATCCGAAAGTGTTCGAGGATTACGTCACCCATTCGACGACGTATGGCGATGTATCCGTCCTCGACACGTTAACGTTCTTCTACGGCTTGAACGTCGGAGAGACGATTCAAGTCGAGATCGAGACCGGGAAGACGCTCATCATCAAACTCGTTCAAATCAGTGCGGCGAACGAGGACGGTATCCGTATTGTCTCGTATGAGATGAACGGGGTACCGCGTGAAATCGAAATCAAAGACGTGAACGTGAAGTCGGCGACGACGAGCCGACCGAAAGTTGATCGGACGAACCCGAAACAAGTTGGTGCTTCGATGCCGGGATCGGTGTTGAAAGTGCTCGTCGAACCTGGTAGCCGTGTCCATCGCGGGGAACAGCTCCTCGTCACGGAAGCGATGAAGATGGAGACGACGGTCCAAGCCGCTCAAGACGGTGAAGTCAAAGCGGTCCATATTAAAGAAGGCGACACAATCCAAAGTGACGACTTATTGATTGAGTTTGTATAATGGAAAGAAGCATAGCGCGGCTATGCTTCTTTTTTAGATAGGAGTGGGAGAGATGAGACGAGTCTGTTGGTTTCGATCGGATTTTCGATTGACTGATAATCATATGTTACACCGGGTATTGAAAGACGCTGCTTCAGGCGATGAATTGGAGTTCGTCTTTTGGCTCAATCCGAACTATTGCGAGCCGTTCGAGACGCGGCACGATTACTTTTTCGCGACGATGCGACAATTTATGGGTGAGCTCAAGGAGAACGGCCTCGGCCTGCGTGTCATCGTCGCCGACACGGCCGAAGCGTTCGTCGAAGCGCTCGGTCAGTTTGACACGCTGTACTTCAACGCCGAGTATGTTGAACCGTTCAAGCAGCGCGACGATGCCGTCATCGAGGCGCTCGGGCAAGACGTCAAAGTCATCCGTCTGCTCGATCGGCATTTGTTTGCCCCGAACGCGTTCACGAAAAAAGACGGCGACCCGTACAAAGTGTATACGCCGTTCAAAAAGGCGGCCTACGCCGAAACGCCGCCCGCACCGTATGATGTCGATGTGACAGCGCTGAAGCAACTCGTCGCGACCGAACATGTCGTGCCTGCTGAGTTACGGCGTCAGTTCGACCGGTGCGAGCGTTCGTGGAAAGCGCTCGGAGAAGCGGCCGCGAAACGACGCTTGCATGACTTTGTCGCCAACCGGATCGACGCCTACGATGAGGACCGCGATATCCCGGCGATCGCCGGCACGAGCCGGCTCTCTCCATATCTACGGACCGGGGTGTTGTCGATCCGCACCGTGGCGGAAGCGGTGCTGTCGGCGCCGAAATCGAGCGGACGCGACACGTATTACGATGAGCTGTTATGGCGCGAATTTTATTATATGATCATGGTTCAATTCCCGGGACTGAAAGACCGTCCGTTCAACGACAAGTATAAGCGCCTCGACTGGGAAGACGATGCCGAGAACTTTCAGGCGTGGTGTGATGGGAAGACGGGTTACCCGATCGTCGACGCGGCGATGCGGCAACTGAACGAGACAGGTTGGATGCACAACCGGCTTCGGATGATCGTTGCCTCGTTCTTATCGAAACATTTACTGATCGACTGGCGAAAAGGGGAACGCTATTTCGAACAAAAACTGATCGACTACGAGGCGGCCTCGAATATTGGCGGCTGGCAATGGGCCGCCTCGGTCGGGACGGATGCGGTTCCGTACTTCCGCATCTTCAATCCGACGACGCAATCCGAGAAGTTTGATACCGAAGGGACGTTCATTCGGAAGTATGTGCCTGAACTCGCCGACCTCGACAAAAAGTCGATTCACTTTCCTGACCTCAGCGAGCGGAACGGATACATCGACCCAATCGTCGACCATAAGGAAGCGCGGGCCCGAGCGCTCGAACGGTTCAAGGATGCACAGTAAATAGGCATAGAAAAAAGGAGCGATGAACGTCGCTCCTTTTCGTATGTTCGATTAAACTGATTTTTGTCGAGCGGACGCGGTCGTCTGCTTCTGACTCCGATACGCATGATATGCCAAGTACGAGACAATCCCGAAATAGCAGGTAATCAAGAACGCATGGAGGAGCGGCACGTATGTGGCATGTCCCCCAAGGACAATCCACGCCCCCGTGCCGACTTGGAGCAAGATGAAGAACAAGGACGCCCACATCCCGGTCTCGACGAGTCGATTCGTCTCCCGTCGCGCCAAGTACAACACGTACAGCGTATAGAAGACGAGCAATCCCGCCATGATCCGGTGTCCCATTTGGACGTACGACTCGAACGTCCAGACGTCTTGGCTACATACCGGCCAGCCCACGCACGCATACGTCGCGCCGAGGTGACGGACATAAGCACCCGTGTAGACGACGACCATCGTATAGATCGTCAAGCCGTAAAGGTGAATCTTCAATCGTTCGGAGACGGCCCGATGTACGCGTTCTCCTTCGAACAAGAGAATCGTCAAAATGAGAAGCGACGCGAACGAGACGAGCGAGATGCCGAAGTGGAGCGCGAGAATCGCGTCCGACTGTTGCCAGATGACCGCACCGGCGCCGATGATGGACTGGATGAGCATAAAGATGAACGCGAGGAACGCGAACACTTTGACGTCATAGCGGTTCTTGACGACCGCGAACGTCCAAACCGTCAATGCGATGATGAGGAGTCCTTCGATGCCGGAGACGACACGGTGACTGTACTCGATCATCGTCTCGACGCTCGGATTCGTCGGAATCAGTTTCCCGTGGCAGAGCGGCCAGTCTGTACCGCACCCGTCGCCGGAGTCGGTTTTCGTCACGGTTCCACCCATGATGAGAACGAGCATCATCCCGAGCGTGACGAGTGCTGAAAATAGTGCGAGTTTTTTATGCATTCGTTTCCACCTGCTTTTGAGAAAAATCACTAGAATTGTGCCTTGTCAGTTTATATTTTTTTCGCCATACTTATTATACGGCTTTACGTCGTAAAAACGAAACGGAAAAGCTTGCAATCGCTATCAAAATCGTTATTCTAGTATTAGCGTAGCGTTTTTACTGTGACAATTATCACACGTCTGTCACAAAAAACTAGCTATTTTACAAGCATAAACGACGTATTCTTTTTGAAAATATGGTATCTTTGTTATGAGTTAGGTGAACTTTGTTCATATTGTGTTTTTTCTGTGAAAAGAATACGAGGATTTCGTGATTAGTAGGGGGGGTCAGTATGACAAAAGTCAACCCAGGGACAATGGCAGAAGTAGAATATACAGAATCCGCCTCGTTCCGCGACTATGTTGCTCTGGCAAAAATGGGAATCGTCCGCGCCAATCTATTGTTGGTGTTCGCCGGTTTCTTTGTAGCAGCAACATATCAGAGTGATACGCCAGTACTTTATTTGTTTGAAGTTTGGCCACAACTCTTATTAACGATGTTAGGAAGCGCGCTCGTCATCTCCGGGAGTTGTTACCTAAACAACTTCGTGGACCGTGATATCGATTACTTGATGGGACGTACAGACAACCGACCAAGTGTCACCGGGAAAATTTCGGGAGAACGGATTTTGCTCCTTGGATTAACGCAACTCGCGATCGGGACATTGCTCTTATTGATCGTGTCGTATGTGGCAGCAGTCTTCGGTTTAATCGGGGCATTTTTTTATGTCGTCATTTATACGATGTGGCTTAAACGAACGCACACGTTGAACACGGTCGTCGGCAGCATCTCTGGAGCGGTACCGCCGCTCATCGGTTGGGCAGCCATCGATCCCGCGCTTCATATCGATGCGTGGCTCATGTTCCTCGTCATGTTCTTGTGGCAACCGCCACACTTCCTCGCGCTCGCCATGCGGCGTGTCGAGGAGTATCGAGCGGCCGGCATTCCGATGCTACCGGTCGTCAACGGCTTTGCGATCACCAAGCGACAAATCATTTGGTGGATCGCGACACTCATTCCAGCGTCGCTCTTGTTCTTGCATTACGGTTTGATCTACGTGATCGTCGCGGCCGGTCTTGGGGGCTACTGGTTATATCTCGGCTTGAAAGGTTTCAAGGCCGAAGATGAGATCAAGTGGGCAAACAAAATGTTCTTTTATTCATTGATTTATTTAGTCGTGTGGATTGTCACGCTGGTATTGACGGCACTTTGATAGTCGCACTCACTATATAGAAACCATTGCACATCATTTTGGGAGAAAGTGGGGATTGTTGTGAAATCATTTAAGAAGCTTCTGTTTGGCATCGTCCCGATGATGATGTTCGCACTACTGTTATCAGGGTGCGGCGTAGAGGGATTGTCTGCATTGAAGCCGATGGGAGAAGGAGCTGAGATTCAGCTTCGCATCATTCTCATCAGTTTGGCAATCATGCTCTTTGTACTTGTCATCGTAACGATTATTTACGTGTACGTGCTCATGAAATTCCGTCGGAAAGATGAATCGATTCCGAAGCAAGTCGAAGGAAGCAGCACGCTTGAGATGATTTGGACAGTCGTTCCAATCATTTTATTGATCATTCTCGCTGTTCCGACGATCACGACGACAGTCGAGCTCGCGAAAGCGAAAGAAGCGAAAAAAGAAGAAGAAATCAATGTCACGGCCAACCTTTACTGGTGGGAATTTGAATATCCGAACGCAGGCGTGGTCACGGGTCAAGAACTCGTCATCCCAGTCGGTAAGCGTGTCGGCATCAACTTGACATCGAAAGACGTCATTCACTCGTTCTGGGTACCGGCCTTGTCAGGTAAGACGGATACGAACCCAGGCCTTGATAACGAAATGTGGTTGCATGCAAATGAACCAGGTACGTTCTACGGGAAATGTGCCGAGCTTTGCGGACCTTCACACGCACTCATGGACTTCAAAGTCATCGCACTCGAGCAAGAAGAGTACGACCAATGGCTCGAAGACATGAAAGCACAGCAGGACGCAAACACAGAAAACCTCGTTGCAGATAACCAAAACTTGACGACAGGCGAAGCCGTGTACGTCGAGAGCTGCTTGAGCTGTCACGGTGGCGGGAAAGTCGCGCCGAGCTTGACGAACTTTGGTGATCGCGAATGGTTGGCGGGCTACCTCGAAAACAACGAAGAGAAGTTGAAAGAATGGATTCGCGACCCACAAGAATTGAAACAAGGCGCGCTCATGCCTGGCTTCGGTGAAGGCCAAATCAGTGATGAAGAGTTAGATGCACTCGTTGACTTCTTGTACGATCAGAAGATTGACTAACGGGAAAAGGGGGATTTCACGTGGCACAGACCACTGCTATGCAGCAACCGCGTAAATACAATGGCATCATGGATTGGGTTACGACGGTTGACCACAAAAAAATCGGTATTTTGTATTTGTTCTCAGGAATCTTCTTCCTCCTTCTCGGTGGAATTGAAGCTTTACTTATTCGTTGGCAACTCGTTCGTCCGATGAACGACTTCGTCAGCGGCGAAACGTTCAACCAATTGATCACGATGCACGGGACGACGATGATCTTCCTAGCGGCCATGCCGATGCTATTCGGATTTATGAACGCCGTCGTTCCGCTACAAATCGGGGCACGCGACGTCGCGTTCCCGTTCATTAACTCACTTGGTTTCTGGTTGTTCTTCTTCGGTGGTGTCATGCTGAACCTTAGCTGGTTCTTCGGCGCTGCACCGAACGCAGGGTGGACGGCGTACGCGCCGCTCTCGACACAACCTGAAGCATCAGGGGTCGACTTCTACGCCCTAGGTCTTCAAATCTCAGGTTTCGGTTCACTCATGGCCGGGATTAACTTCCTCGTCACGATTTTGAACATGCGTGCACCAGGCATGAAACTCATGCGGATGCCGCTCTTCACGTGGACGACGTTCGTCGCTTCGGCGTTGATCGTCTTCGCGTTCCCGCCGCTCACAGTCGGCTTGTTCATGTTGATGTTCGAGCGCTTGTTCGGTGCCGTCTACTTTGATCCGGCAGCCGGCGGTAACGTCGTCATCTGGGAACACCTTTTCTGGATCTTCGGACACCCGGAAGTATACATCTTGATACTCCCTGCGTTCGGTATTTTCTCGGAAATCATTCCGACATTCGCTCGTAAACGTCTGTTCGGTTACACAACGATGGTCTTCGCAACGATGCTCATCGGTTTCCTCGGATTCATGGTTTGGGTCCACCACATGTTCACGGTCGGTCTCGGACCGGTCGCCAACTCAATCTTCGCTGTCGCGACAATGGCCATCGCCGTTCCGACAGGGGTCAAGATCTTCAACTGGTTGTTCACGCTATGGGGCGGACAAATCAAGTTCAACGTCGCGATGCTCTACTCGGTCGCATTCATTCCATCGTTCCTCGTCGGGGGGATGACAGGGGTCATGCTTTCGGTCGCACCGGCCGACTATCAGTATCACGATAGTTACTTTGTTGTCGCTCACTTCCACTACGTTATCGTAGGTGGGGTTGTCTATGGTCTATTCGCAGGACTTTACTACTGGTTCCCGCTCATGTTCGGCAAAGCGCTCTCTGAGAAGCTTGGCTACTGGCAGTTCTGGTTGTTCTTCATCGGGTTCCACTTGACGTTCTTCCCGCAACACTTCCTCGGATTGTTCGGGATGCCACGCCGCGTCTTCACATACCTTCCTAACCAAGGGTTTGAGACGATGAACTTACTGTCGACGATCGGTGCCTTCTTCATGGGTGTATCGACAATCATCTTGCTCGTCGCTGTTGTCAAGGCATTCTTGTCGAAGCAACGCGTCAAGCCAGACCACTGGGAAGATGGACGTACACTTGAGTGGACGCTTCCTGTACCGACACCAGAGTACAACTTTGCACAAACACCGCTCGTCAAAGGTCTCGATACGTTCTGGCTCGAGAAAATGGCGGGCAACAAACGGGTCTCTGTTGCTGAACCAGTAGCAGACATCCACATGCCGAACAACTCGTTGATTCCATTCTTCATGTCACTCGGTCTTTTCATCGCCGGACTTGGAGCGATCTTCCAAATGGATAACGCGGTTGTCGGTTGGTCACTCATCGTGATCGGATTACTCATCACATTCGTGTCGATGTTCCTCCGTTCATGGATCGACGACCATGGCTTCTATATTCCAAAATCACAGATTGAAGCGGATTTGAAAGCGATTCGTGAGAAAGGAGACCAATAAATGGCACATGCAGTCGAAAAACACCCGGTGACCGGTATTCCGGCCAATCCAGAGAAAGCCACGCTGGAAGGGAAAAATAAATATGTGGCCTTCTGGTTCTTCCTCGGTGGAGAGACTGTTCTCTTTGCCTCGCTATTCGGAACGTACGTCGGTCTACTGAACTCTGGTGCGCCAGAGGAACTTCGTTCGTACAATATCTTTGAGATGGGGCTCGTCTTCTTAATGACGATGCTCCTCCTCACAAGTTCGCTCACAAGTGTTCTCGCCATGATGAACATGAAAGCGAACAATCCAGGCCGCATGAAGTTTTGGTTGGTCGTCACGCTTCTCCTCGGGGCTGGATTCCTTGGAGCAGAGATTTATGAGTTCATCCACTACTACCACATCGGTCACACGTTCACATCGAGCGCGTTCGGATCTGCGTTCTATACGCTCGTCGGATTCCACGGCGCACACGTCACGTTCGGTCTCCTTTGGATCACGACGCTGTTGATTCGCAACTGGAACCGTCCAATCGATGTGTACAACGCACCGAAGTTCTACGTGTCGAGCCTGTACTGGCACTTCATCGACGTCGTATGGGTTTTCATCTTCTCAATCGTCTACCTCTTAGGGATGGTGAGCTAATATGGAAAAACAACCAATGAACGAAACGCACAAACAGTTAGAGCTTGAAGTAAAAGCCGAATCAAGACGCGAGTATCAACTTCAGTTGATTAGCTTCGCGATGATGATTTTGCTCACATTCGTCGCGTTCGGTGCCGTATACGCTGAACTCATGCCGGTGTGGGCGGCAGGTGGCTTCTTGATCATCCTCGCCATCATCCAAGTGTTCTTGCAGCTTTATATCTTCATGCATATGAACAACCGTGGCAACACGTGGATCGTCGGAATGATGTGGCTCGGCATCTTTGTCGCCATCATCACGGTCGCGGCCCTTCGCTTGCTCATTTGGTAAATGTGACAAAGGATTGAACATCTGTGGAAACATAGATGATTCAGTCCTTTTTGCTTTACTTCAAAAATAAAGGAATAGTAATCTTGAAGTGAACGGTTTCATCGGTTTGGGAGAGAAAGAAAAGGGGTGAAGGGATGCTCTGGAATACATCAGAGCTACTCAAACAGTTCGATTGGACGACGCTTTGGAGTCCATGGTTCGGATTGTTGATGGTAGGGTTGTACGTCCTCTATGCGGTCGTCACAGAGAGCATGGCGAAGCGAGGGTACGAGTCGACCACGTTGCTACAAAAGTTCAGCATGTTATCCGCTATTTTATTGTATTACATCGGTTTCGGTAGCCCGGTCGATGTGCTCGCGCATATCATCTTCTCGGTGCATATGTTACAGATGGTGCTCGTCTATGTGCTCGCACCGGCGCTCGTCGTGTACGGGATGCCATATTGGGTGTTTGAAAAATTATTTAGCTATAAGGTGATTGGGCCGACGCTCAAATTTATGACAAAACCTTTGATCGCACTCGTTTTGTTCAATGCATTATTCACGTTCTACCATATGCCATTCATTTTTGACTACGTGTTGACGAACTATGGTGTGCACCGCATCTTCCACGGCGCTCTCGTCGTCTTCAGTTTGACGATGTGGTATCCGGTCATTGCACCATTCCTCTCGGAAGAAGAGGAAGGCATGTCTGATTTGAAGCGGATGGTATACATCATCGCGAACGGGGTGTTGTTGACACCGGCGTGTGCGTTCATCATCTTCAGCCAAGGCATTTTGTATGACGCCTATACAGACGCAGAAACGTTTGCGACCGTGCTCGGCTACTGTATGCCGAACGGGGACGTATCCGGCCTTGATTTGAACGCGCTCATGGGCGCGACGAACAGCGCCCTTGAAGACCAACGCTTCGGTGGGGTATTGATGAAGCTCGGTCAAGAAGTTGTCTACGGTTTCTTCTTCGGCTGGACGTTCTTCGGCTGGGTGCGCCGGACAAAATCGCTTGCGCTCGATGAAGGCATGTCGTTCACACCGCAAGAACCAAAAGAGAAAAAATGAACTAAGTCAAAGGGGAAACTACGATGAATTATCTTGCCTTGATCAGTGTGACATTCATTGTCATCAGTGCTATTTTAGTCGCAATCGGCTGGACGATCATCGCGCGTGATCGTCGCAACGTCGACAAACATAAAAAAGTCATGACGGCTGCCGCGATTGCCGCGACAACATTCTTCATTCTTTACGTTTCGCGTACGATTTTTGTCGGCAATACCGCTTTCGGCGGACCTGATTCAGTGAAGCCATACTATTTGGCGTTCATGATCTTCCATATCTTACTCGCGACGACAGGCGGAGTCCTCGGCTTGATCACGCTTTACCTCGGCTATAAAAACAAAGTCGAGAAACACCGGAAAATCGGACCGAAAGCTTCGGTCGTCTGGTTCTTCACGGCGATCACAGGGGTGACGGTATACGTCCTCCTCTACGTCGCCTATGACCCAGGTGAGACGACGAACGTCTTCCGTGCCATTATCGGTGGGTGAATCGAGAGAGGGGGAAGAGGATGAAACGGAATAGCTATATGACGGTCGGTTTGACGGTCGCCATTTTGGTGGCAATCGGCGTGGCCTCGTACTTCTTATTCTTTAAAGAAGAGGACTTGCCCGTCATCCAAGAGCCGACCCCGTTCACGTTGACGAACGCGCTCGACGGTCAGTCGTACAATTCGGACAACGGTAAAGTTAAAATCGTCACGTTCTTTTACACGAACTGCCCGGACATCTGTCCGCTCACGTTGCGCGACTTCATGAAGCTCGAGCAAGAGCTGAAAGCGAACGATCTATACGGGACGGACGTTGAGCTCGTCGCCATCACGGTCGACCCGGAAGTCGATACGGTCCCCGTCTTAGAGAACTACGGGGCGGCGTTTCAAGCCGAACCGACGGGCTGGAAGATGTTGACCGGAGACAAAGCCGATATCGACCGTATCACGCGTCAGCTTCAGTTCTACTATTCGAAAGCGAACAGTGGCCTCGTCACGCATGCGACGACGATGTATATCATCGATCGCAAGCATGACGTGCGCGCGGTCGCCCAAATGGCGACGGCAGGAGAAAAACCTGTCGACATCGAAACCATTATGGAGGACGTGTTAGTACTCGCGGCAGAAAAGGAGTGAAGAAGATGAATGATACGATGGCTGTCATCGGAAATGATTATTCCTACGGAGATGTGACGATTGCCGAACGGGCGATCGAGGATTTGATCGCTTGCAGCGCGATCGAATTCGGATTGCGTGAAGTGAAAGTCGTGTCTCTGTCGAAAGAGCAATACGATTATCAAATCATCGCACCCGTCTCGCTCGTCGAGGCTGAACGCTTGTATCGGTATGTGCGTGATCAGTTCGACTTGTTGCTCGGACAGGTCGATGTGACGCTTAATGTGATCGCTAAATGAGAGAAGGGAGGACCCGCTGAGGGCCTCCCTTTTTCTATGGAAGAAGATGTCGTCTTTGTTTATTTTTCCTAAAAGTGAACTCGGGTATCTGGTATGATGGAATGAGTAGTCACGGTACGCGACTCATCGAGGGGGAAATCAGATGCAACATGAGGCATTGATCGTCATTGATATTCAAAATGACATCACGAAACATTACAAAGCAGTCATCGACAACATCAACACATCAATCGATTGGGCGGTCGAGAAGGGGATTCATGTCGTCTATATCCGGCATGAGAACTTATCAGCGGGGACGAGAACGTTCAAAACGGGAACACGCGGAGCGGAATTAGCGCCAGAGTTGAAAATCGTGTCCGATCACGTATTCACCAAATATAAGGGCAACGCCTTGACGAGTGAAGCGTTCGCGGAGTTCATTCAACAACATGGCATCGACACGTTCTATATCACTGGGGCCGACGCGACCGCCTGTGTGAAGTCGACGTGCTACAATCTGCGGAAAGCAGACTATGCGGTAAGCGTCCTGTCGGATTGCATCACGAGCTATGACTTGAAGAAAATCGACGACATGATCGCGTACTATGAGGGCAAAGGCTGCACCATTATTCAATCTGGAGACTTGTCGGCATAACTTGTTTTGCCGACGTCGGCTTGTCATATGTGGTCAAAAGAAAAACCCCTTCGCTTATGCAAGGGGTTTTACTTCGAGTGTCTCAGCGAGTGCGGCAAGACGACGCTCGCAATCACGGACGATTTCTTCTGGGAACTCTTCGTCGTACTCGACGCCGTGCGGGTAGTAATGTTTTCCGAGAATCGGTGTCAACATTTTAACGACCGCATGACGGTCCTCGATTTGTCCTTCAATCGCATATACCGGTAAGCGAAGGTAGAACGTCTCGCCTGTCGATTGTTTCTCGTATTTCATGTCATACGTTGCACGCTCATAGTCCCAAGCGCCTTCACGGATGAAATGATGATGATCCATGATCGTCTCGAGCAAACCGAAGCGGATCTCTTTTCCCTCGATGTGGAACTGCTCAAATTTCATCATAATCCCCCTTTTCCCTAATAAACCTCATATGTCATCATATCATATTCGAAAACGTTCTTGGAATAACGTGTGTTCAAATTGTGAAAAAAAGATGAACGCCTCAAGCCTGGGTGTCGAGGTAGTGGGCAATCTTGTCTGTAAGCCTCACACCGAGCGGCAGGAGCCCTTCCGAACCGAAGAAGACGTTGAACTCTAAAATGTAAAATTCACCGTCTGCGACGATGACGTCGAAGGCAGCGTGATTGATGTGAAGCGTCTTGGCGATATCGAGCACTTCCGCGACGACGTCTTCCGGGATGTCGTCATACGAGAAGTGGGCACCTTGGGCGACGTTGTTCAAGAACGCTTCGCTGACGCGCCAGTACGAACCGACGACTTCTTCACCGATGACGATGATCCGTAAGTCGCGGTCATTCGGGATATATTGCTGGACGTAGAACGTCTCGTGCTTGTCGACGTATTCGAGCCAGTCCTGTTCATGCTTGATGAGCCAGACGCCTTGTCCCATCGACGACTTGGCCGTCTTGGCGACGAACGGGTACTCGAACTCTTCCAAGACACGCTCAATCGTGTAAGGGTTTTTCCCGTAGATGAGCGTCTTCGGGATGCGGTGCGGGAACGTCGCCTTGAAGGCGCGCGTCATCTCAATCTTATCGTGCCCGAGGTGATACGTGGCCGGCGACGGGAAAATCGGTTTATTCAGTCCGTAGATGATCGAGTTGACCATCCAATATTCAGGGAACAAGACGAGGTCGGCTGCTCTTACTTTATCGAGCTGGTCGTAATAATATTCAGGTTTCGCATAGTCGGTCTTGATGCCGGCCGAACGAATCATGTTAAATGAGACTTTTTTCATAGCGAGGTGCACGGATGCACCTGTTCACTTCCTTTCTGGTTGGACGCTTGACAGTCACGTTCAATTATAAAGCCGATTGCTTACAGAGGGAATCAAATGTGTTAAAATCATGGCAGAAAGGGTGAAAGCCATGATTATTACTGAACAGACGATCGCCCTGCTCGATCAAACGGAATCGTTAGCCGATTTGATTGAAGCGAGCGAGTCGTTCCAAACATATATCGCCACGAAACAAGCGCGAGCCCAATCGGAGGAAGCGCGCCTCGTGGAACGTGAGTTCTTGCGGATGAAAGAAGATTACGAGTACGTACAGCGGTTCGGGAAACATCATCCGGACCACGATCGCATTAAAAAAGAGATGCATCTCGTCAAACGGCGTCTCGATGTCCAGCCAGAAGTGGCCGCATTTAAAAAAGCGGAACGCAGTTTAGATAAACTGCTCGGGGAAGTGAGTGAGCTGTTGGCCTTCTCGGTTTCTCCAAAAATCAAAGTCCCGACCGGAAACCCGTTCTTCGACGAAGGCGGATGTTCAGGCGGAGGAAGTTGTGGAGGCGGAAGCTGTGGATGTGCCATCTGAGACGTTTGAGTTGAATGGTCGAATCGGGTTCGTCGTCTACGTCCAATCATTGAAGCAAGTGAAGGCGTTGCGTCGCTATGCGAACCTGTATTACGTGTCAAAGCGGGAGAAGTACGCCTTCTTGTATACCGACCTCGATGGACATGAGGCGATTCTCGAACAAGTGAGCGCGTTGCCGTTCGTCGAAGCGGTCGTCCGCAGTGAGCGGCCGTTCGTCGCGGAGACGTACGAATCGAAGCAGAAATAACACAAAAGATGAAGGCGGCACCGCCTTCATCTTTTGTGGTGAAGGAGAACGGAGATGCGAGTGATTTCAGGAGAACGAAAAGGGACCCGACTCAAGGCGGTCCCGGGGTCGGCGACACGACCGACGACAGATAAAGTGAAAGAATCATTATTCAACATCATCGGCCCTTATTTCGCCGGGGGAGCTGCGCTTGACCTATACGCCGGGAGCGGTGGGTTAGGGATTGAGGCGTTGTCACGGGGATGTGACCATGCCGTGTTCGTCGACAAGCAACGAAAGGCGATCCAGACGGTCACAGACAATTTGAAGACGACACACTATGAGTCCAAAGCGACGGTGTTGCAACAAGACGCCCGGTCGGTCCTCGACCAACTCGTTTTAAAAGGACAGCCGTTTAAATTGATTTTCATGGATCCCCCATATCATGCGGAAGAACATGTGCCGTTTTTACACATCATTGAGTCGAACCGACTATTGACGGACAACGGGGTCGTCGTCTGCGAACATGGCAGCGATGTGACGTTACCGGATCAGGTCGGGCAGTTGGAAAAAATCAAGGTGCAGCGCTACTCGGACGTGATCACGATCAGCTTCTATGAGTATGCGGCGACCGAGGAGTGAGAACATGTCAAAACGTATCGCGATTTGCCCGGGGAGCTTTGACCCGATTACGAACGGTCATTTAGATATCATCGAGCGGGCAGCAGCCATCTTCGACGAAGTCATCGTCGCCGTGCTCGAAAATTCGAGCAAGGCACCATTGTTTAATGTAGAAGAGCGTTTGTCGCTCATCCGTGAAGTGACGACCCATTTGCCGAACGTTACCGCCGACGCGTTTGGGGGATTGCTCGTCGAATATGCAGCGAAGCGTGAGGCGGCAACGATCGTCCGTGGGCTGCGGGCCGTCTCTGATTTTGAATATGAACTTCAAATCGCATCCATCAATAAAAAGTTGAATGAGAACGTGGAGACGCTCTTTATGATGACAAACAGCCAATATTCGTTCCTAAGCTCGTCAATCGTGAAAGAAGTCGCCAAATACGGGGCGTCCGTCGCTGAACTCGTCCCTGAACAAGTCGAGTACGCCTTGCGTCAAAAGTATAAAGTGAGCCAAGGGCAATGAAGTCGCTCAAAATCGGCTTCGGGTTGCTCCTGGCCGTCTTGATTTTCTTGTTTGTGCCGCTCCCGTATTACATCACCTACCCGGGGGAAGCAACGACGATTGAAGAATTCATGACGGTCGAAGGCGGGGACAAAGAACCCGGCGAGCTACAGATGGTGACCATCTCGCAACGTCGGGCGACTCCGCTTTGGCTCGTCGGCAGTTGGTTCACGCCGTTCACCGATGCCAGCCCGGCCAGTCGATACTTGTATGAGGGAGAAGGGGAAGCAGACTACGAGCGAAGACAAGAACTGTTGATGGCATCGTCCCAGCAGGCGGCGATTCAATACGCCTATGAGTTGGCGGACGCCGACGTGACGGTTTCGTTCGAAGGGATGTATGTCTCCGCCCCGATCAGCGGGTCGCTCGCGGCGAACGTCTTGAAACCGGGTGACGTGATCACCGCCATCGACGGCCAGTCGTTCGCGTCGCGTCTCGACTTCATCGAACGTGTCGCTTCGTTCGAAGCCGGCGATGAAGTGTCCGTTACGCTCGAACGGGATGAACGGGAGCTGGAGGTCGATACGCTTATCCAGCCGCTCGACCGGACCGGCGACCGGGTCGGTCTCGGGATTTATGAACCGTTACCGATTCAAGACGTGCGCACAGTCCAAGAAGTCTCGTTCGAACTGACGAACGTCGGAGGACCTTCGGCCGGTCTTATGTTCACGCTTGAAATCTTTGATCAGTTGACACCGGGTGATTTGACGGACGGGGCTGTGATCGCCGGTACCGGCACGGTCGATGAGACCGGGACCGTGGGACCAATCGGCGGGGCGTGGCAAAAAATCGTCGCCGCCGACCGGGCCGGTGCGTCGGTTTTCTTCGTGCCGGACGGATCAAATTACGATGAAGCGATGGAATCGCTCGATCGCCTAGACAGTGACATCAAAGTCGTTCCGGTCAAGACGGTCGATGAGGCCATCGATTATTTGGAGTCAATGAATTGAGGGGTTTGTACGTGTTCGACGAGTGACCGATTTCCGAGAGGAAGGCGATACGCCTCGGTCACTCGAGCCTCGAACGCAAGGTCAGGATGGTACTTGCTCATGAGCGGTACGTCTTTTTTTATGCCTTTCAACACGATTCGTCCAATCGCGTTGAACGCGAGCGGGCGGACGTAAGGCACCTCATCGAAACGCTCTGGCAGCTCATCGCGGCGCCAATGGACGAGCACAGAGACGAGAGCACGTTGAATGGCGGTCCGAGTGTAGCGTCTCGTCAACAGTCGAGCGAGCGCCTGCTCGAACGTCGGCTCGAGACCGGCTTGAATCAAACGCGGTGATAACGAACTGTCGATGCCGACAAGTTGGTCGAGCACGTCTTTCGGGGTGGTCCGTAACTTGTACTGCAAGACAGGCCAATAGAGTGACCAGTGTGCCATCGACACGTCCGCAAACAGGGCTCTCGTGGCGTCAGGGACGGCCCGGACCATGCCTGTCTCCAAGTAGTGGCCGCGCACCCCCGTGGCCGACATGACGTCTGAGACGCTTGGGTCATGGTATCCCGCACCGAGGCGACGAATCGTATGGAGCTCGATCGTCGTCGCCGCTTTCGCGTAGTGATAGGCGAGGATATTGTTCGGGAGCGTCAAGTCGAAATCGGGATAGAGCGCACCGAACGCCTCACTCGACGCTTTGGCCGAGGATCGTCCTTGGTCAAGCGCTTCTTTTAGTGCCGTCTGATAAGCTGGCGTCGCCTCGATGTTTGCGGTCGCGGCCCGTTTCACGGCTGTGATGTCTCCGCTCTCGCTTCCGAACGACAGCGTTTGGCACTGCATGCGTTCGGCGATGGCGACGGCGGCGCTTGCGAACCGGTCGGCACGTTGTACCCCGTAACGGGTCGGCAGTTCCACGACGAGGTCAATCGCGCCCGTCTGGACGGCCGTTTTCGCGCGGCTCCATTTGTCGAACGCCGCCGGTTCCCCGCGTTGGGTGAACTGGGCGCTCATGACGGCGATGACGGCATCGGCGCCCGTTTCGATCCGTGCTCGTTCAGCTTGATGGAGATGCCCGTTATGGAACGGGTTGTACTCAGCGATGATGGCCGTTTTTCGCATAAAATTACTCCTTTGCATTGTCGATTGGATTGGTGTAAGATGGATAAGTACGCTTTGGCAAAGCGCCGTCGTCAACTGATTTTAGTGTAAAGAAAAAACATTGACAAAACAAGTTGGCCTATCTATAATTCATATTGTTGCAATTGAGGTGATTCGGATGAAGTGGTCTATTGCACAGCTACTTAAGCTACGAAACCAGGGTGACAGTTTTGCCATCGACGAGATGGTCGAACTACCAGAGCTTACTCAGCTCCATCCGGATATCCGCTCGATTCGCCCGGTGCATGTGCACGGGGATGCGTCGTTCACATCTAATCAAGTTACATTCAATTTGAAGGTTCAAGGTGACCTGACGTTGCCAGATGCGCGTACGTTGGACGATGTCATCTATGAATTTGATATTGAATCGCTCGAGCCTTTCTTTTTGGAGAATGGGCGTTATACGGAGCAATTCGATGATGTCAATTTGCCAGAAGGAAATACGATTGATCTGCGACCAATCGTAAGAGAGCTCATCATGTTAGACGTCCCGATGCAAGTTTTCGGGAACGAAACAGACAAAACTCAGGTTGAAGGGGAAGGCTGGTCCGTCATTGACGAGCAGCCGGACGACCAACCAAAAATTGACCCGCGCCTCGCGGGCCTCGCCGACTTGTTCTCTAAAAAAGAGGACGAGAACGGCTAACTTTTCAAGGAGGTGGACAACGATGGCAGTACCATTCCGTAGAACGTCGAAAACTCGCAAACGTCTTCGTCGTACTCACTTCAAACTCAACGTACCTGGTATGAACGAGTGCCCGAACTGTGGCGAAATGAAGCTTTCTCACCGTGTATGCAAATCTTGCGGACACTACAACGGTAAAGAAGTAACAAGCAAATAATGCGAAAAGAAGCGGTCTCCTCGGAGATCGCTTCTTTTTTCTTTTTGGGTCGTGGAAATAGATTGTGGTAAACTTTTGAGTGCAGACTAGACGTGGAGGGATGGCAATGAAGCCGATTAAACGAATTGGGATTATCGGGAACGGCGCCGTCGGCATGCTGATGGCTTCGCTGTTCGAACCGGATTATACGGTGACGCTCTATGGCCGTGTCAACGAGGCGACGACCGTGACGATCGAACGAATCGGCGTCACGAACGGAAAGGCTCATGTAAGCCTTTGTCCGGTGACGTCACTCGCCGAGTCGGAGCAGGACGTTTTTTTTGTGACGACGAAAGCACATCAGGTCGAGGCGGCGACGGAACGATTATCAGGGGATGTGCCCGTCTTCATCTGTTCGAACGGGATCGCCCATCTCGACTACGCACGGAAACGAGGGTTTCATCTCGGCGTGGTCGAACATGGCGTGAGCCGCGACGGCGCCCGGCTCCAGCATACCGGGCTCGGGCGCATCCGGATTGGCAGCCTCGGCTCGCTCGAAGAGATGTCGTTCAACGCATCTCCACTCGATGTCGTCTGGGAAGCAGACATCGAGCAAGTCGTCACCGAGAAGCTATTCGCGAACGCGATCATCAATCCGATCACAGCGCTCTGTCGTGTCGAAAATGGTGCGGTCGCTTCGCCGCCTTGCCGTGACATCGCCGATGCCGTCTATACGGAATTGTCCACATTGTTTGATCTTCACGTGCCGTATACATATATCGAGACCATCATTGAAAAAACGGCCCATAACCGGTCTTCCATGTTACGTGACATCGAAGCAGGGCGCCAGACCGAGGTCGACGCCATCTTGACACCGCTGTTGAAACGGGCCGACGAGCGAGGCATCACATTGACCGTCATTCCCGTCCTACAAAAATTAATTTTAGGAGCGAGCGTATCGTGCTAGTGTATATCGTTTCATTTCCACTCGTCATTTGGTTTATGGTGTATATGATACTTAGAAAAATTATGCCGAAATCGGTTAATACGTTCAAACTCGTCTGTGATGCCGGCGTGGTCCTATGGTTCTATGCGTGTGGGATTTTGCTCGAGGCGATTGTCGGGGTCGATGTGTTCTGGCTGCTGCTCGCCGTCTGTGCCGCCATCTTCCCTGCCAACGCCATTTGGCAGCGGGTTCGCCATGAGGATGTCGTCTATTCGAAGATGTTCGTGCACGGGTGGCGCCTATTGTTTTTGTTGCTCGTCCCGGCCCACTTCGTCTTGTTCACGATCGGCATCGCACGCGAGATGATGTATTAATTGTTTGAAAGGAAGTCGTTATACGTGAGGATAGAGTCGCTAGATGCCATGTACGCCCCGTCGTCTCCGATGATGCAGGTGGAGACAGGCTATTCGAAATGGCTGGACTATAAAGGGATGGACGAACTCGAGGCGAGGGCTGACGAACTGACCGGACGTTCGTTCACGCATTTGCCCGCGCTTGTAACTATATTGCGAGACCAACAAACCGTCCACGGTCCGATGTCTCCCGCGCTCGAATCAAAGCTCGACGCGTTGGCTCGTGGCGAGGCGTTGACGATGGTGACCGGACAGCAAGTCGGGGTATTCGGTGGTCCGTTGTTCGCGGTGTATAAACTGTTGACCGTGATCAAAAAAGCCAAACAGGCAGAAGCGAAACTGAACAAACCGGTCATCCCGATTTTTTGGATGGCGACCGAGGATCACGACTATGCGGAAATCAACCACGTGTTCGTGAGCCAACCGTTGTCGCGTCAATTGCGTAAAGAGGCGCTATCGACGGTCCCGCTCGCCGGCAAGGCATCGATCGGGGAGTTAGAATTCGATCGACTGAAAATTGAGCTCGTTCAAATGCTACAGCGTGTGCTGTTATCAGAGACGGAGACGCCATACACGACGACACTTTATCAAGAGCTCGTCGCCGTGCTCCAAGCGAGCCATTCGTTCGCCGAATTTTTTGGGCGGATGATGCGCCGGTTCGTCGGAGAAGACTTCATCCTGTTCGACCCGCACCAACCGGAAGTCCGGGCGCTCGAACGCGATGCATTCAAGCGGTTGATTCGTGAACAAGATCGTCTGAACACGGCGCTACGAGAGGCGTTCGAGGATGGCATGCCACACGTCGACTTGAACCGGGATGCGGCCCATCTGTTCTATCACGACGGCACACGCGAGTTGTTGACGAAACAAGACGGGGTGTTCACGACGAAACGAGGCCATCGATTCACCGAGGCCGAGTTGCTGCAACAAGTCGAGGAGCACCCGGAGCGGTTCTCGAACAACGTCGTGTCACGTCCGCTCATGCAAGACTTCTTGTTCCCGACGCTCGCTTATATCGCCGGCCCGGGGGAAATCGCCTACTGGCTTCAGTTGCGCCCGCTGTTCCATCTCTTTGGTTGGAACATGCCGCTCCTCATCCCACGGCTCGGGGCCGTCCTCGTTTCGACGAACGATGAGAAGAAGCTTGCCCAAGAAGGCGTGACGCTCGTCGATTACTTGACGAACCCGTTGCCGGACCATACGTTCGATGACGAGGCGTTCGACCAGAGTCTTTACGCCTACCGAACGCTCACGGAAGCGCTCGGTCGCGAAGCCGGGAAGCGGGGCCATCGATTTGACGCCAAGGCGCGACACGTACTTGATCGGCTCGCTGACGAGATGCGGGCCGAGGCGAAACGTGACCAATATCGGTTGAACAGTCGGCGGATTCATCTGTCGACAAGGCTCTTACCGATGGATGCGCCGCAAGAACGGATCTGGTCGATGGTACCGCTCTTGAATCGTCATGGCCTCGATGTGTTCAAACGGCTATTTGCCGCCTACGAACAGTCTGAATCGGAGCGATGTCTCGTTAAACTGTAAAATAAATACCAATGTTTTTGATGGTTCCCTGAGCAATCAGGGAATCTTTTTTGTTTGTTACCTTTTTGTTTCCTCTTTTCGCTAAAAACCTATGCGGCGCTTGACATTTTTATGATAAAGTAAACGTAATAAAATAGTTGAAAAATGTAGGTTGAGAGGGTTTTTGTATGTTTGAGCATGAAACGGTTTTAAAAATGGAGTCCATTGAGGGATTGAATATTAAGCCAGACGGGATTTATGTCGATTGTACGTTAGGAGGAGCCGGTCACAGCGAAGAGATAGTCAAGCGTTTGACGACAGGCCATCTGTACGCCTTTGACCAAGACGACGTCGCGCTCAAGCACGCGAGTGAGCGGTTGGCTCCATATGAGGACCGGGTTACGTTCATTAAAAGCAACTTCGTCCATTTGAAAGATGAACTGCTGGCACGGGGAATCACCCAGGTCGATGGGGTATTGTTTGACCTTGGCGTGTCTTCGCCGCAGCTCGATGAGGCCGAACGTGGCTTTAGCTACAATTACGACGCGCCGTTAGATATGCGCATGGACCGTTCGCGTGAGCTATCGGCTTACCATGTCGTCAACGAATGGCCGTTCGGGGACCTTGCCCGCATCTTCTTTACATACGGGGAAGAGAAATTCTCGAAACAGATCGCCCGCAAGATCGAGCAAGCCCGTGCCGTCAAGCCGATCGAGACGACGTTTGAACTCGTCGAGTTGATTAAAGACGCGATTCCGGCGCCGGCACGACGAAAAGGCGGACACCCTGCGAAACGAACGTTCCAGGCGATCCGCATCGCCGTCAACGATGAATTGAACGTGTTCGACCGCGCCGTCCAAGACGCGATCGATCTACTCGCCATCGGTGGACGGATTTGTGTCATCACGTTCCACTCGTTAGAAGATCGGATTTGTAAGCAAGTCTTCAAAGAGAGAAGCCAGCATCCGCCGTTACCACCAGGATTGCCGGTCATCCCGAAAGAGTTTGAACCCGAGTTGAAGTTGATCACGCGCAAGCCGATCACGGCCGGGGACGTTGAACTTGAAGACAACCGCCGGGCCCGTTCAGCCAAGCTTCGGGTCGCAGAAAAACAAAAATAGACTGTACGTAGGAGGGATACCTGATGCCAGAAGCTGCTCGCAAGGCTTTGCAGCCTCAAGTTTCGCCGAATCGCAATCCGATTCCGCAAGAACGACCAATACCAGCTCCAAAACGACGTACGTTGACTTTGTTCGAATCCATCCTGTACCCGACCATGATCTGTTCAGTTGTCTTGTTCGGTGGCATCACGGTATCGAAACATAACGAAGCGTACAACATCATGCGCGACACGGCTCTGATCACACAAGAGACGAACACGATCGCGAAAGAGAATGAAGAATTGAAGTATGAGATCGCCCAACTAAGCTCACCTGAGAGAATCTATGCGATTGCTGAAAAGCTCGGAATGCAATTCAATGAGAACAACGTCAAGGTGATTGACTGATGAATTCTCTACAACAGAGTAAAAAAAGAGTGGCGTGGGTGGCGATTGTTTGCTTCACACCACTCTTTTTATTTTTTGTCGGTTGGTTCCTTTATTTGTCCGTCTTCCAGACGTACAAAGGGGAAAACATGCTCGCCTTCGCCGAGGAAGAACGCTGGAAAGCGGTCAGTACGTTAAAAGCGGAGCGGGGCGAGATTTTTGATCGGTTTGGACAACCAATCGCCATCAACATCCCGTCGTACCGAGTCGTGGCCGTGTTGAAGCTCGGCGGCGAGCGGGTAGAAAACAAGACGCTCATGCCCGAAGCGTTTCCTGAGGCCGCGAAGCAACTTGCGACCGTGCTTCCGATGACGGAAGGTGACATCTTGAAACGGCTCGAGCAAAACAAAGACCGTGGGCAAATCGAGTTCGGCGTGCCGGGTCGTGATTTAACGGTCGAACAAAAAGAAGAGATTGAAACGTTCAAGATTCCCGGGATCACGTTCGTCGAAGAACCGAAACGCTATTATCCGAACAAAGTGTTCGCATCAAGCGTCGTCGGATACGCCCAAAAGATTGACCAGAATGGGCGGATCGAACTCGTTGGAGAACTCGGGATTGAAAAGTCACTCAATGACGTCTTGAGCGAGTCGTATGGGCTGTATCGGTTCGAGAAAGATTTGGCCGGCCGTCAACTCGTCTCGAGTGACGAGCAATTGAAGGTTGACCCGGAAGATGGGGCGGACGTCCAACTGACGATCGATCACCGCATTCAACAGCTGCTCGATACGAAGATGGAAGAGCTGTATAAAGAGTACAAGCCGAAGAATGCGACGGCGATCATTATGGACCCGAAGACCGGCGAAATCATCGCCTTGTCGGACCGCCCATCATTCGATCCGAACACGCGTGAAATCAGCTCATACAGCAACTTCTCGGTATCGTCCCGCTTCGAGCCGGGGTCGACGATGAAGATCTTCACGTTGGCCGCTGCCATCAACGAAGGTGTCTACAACCCGAACGAACTGTACAAGTCGGGTTCATATAAGTATGGCAAGACCGTATTCAATGATTACAACATTACCGGATGGGGTACGATTCCTATGGTAGAAGGCGTCTGGCACTCGTCGAACGTCGCCTTTTCGATATTGGCGAACGAACGGCTCGGACTCAGTCGCTACGAGGATTATTTCAAAGCGTTCAAGTTCGACCAACGCACGGGCGTCGATTTACCGGGCGAGGTCAACAGCCAGTTCGATTTCGAGAGCCCGCTCAACGTCTTGATCACAGCATGGGGTCAATCGACGGCCGTCACGCCAATGCAAATCTTGCAAGCGACGTCGGCCATCGCGACCGATGGGACGATGAAGCAACCTCATGTCATTAAAAAAGTCGTGAACCGTGAGACGGGCGAGACGATTCGGACGACGAATCCGAAAGTCGTCGGGCAACCGATCACGGCCGAAGCGGCAAAACAGACGCGGGAAGCACTTGACGGCGTCGTCAATAGTGACGTCGGGACGGGGCAATTGTACGCCCTTGACAACTACCGCGTCATCGGGAAAACCGGGACCGCGCAAATCGCGGAGAACGGGAAGTATTTGAGTGGACAATATATCCATTCGTTCGTCGGCATGGCGCCGGAGGACGATCCAGAACTCGTCATGTATATCGCCGTCGACCGTCCGAACAGCGACTCGTCGACGACGGGACCACGCATCATGGCACCGCTGTTCAAAGACGTGATGGACGTCGCGCTCCGTTACCGGAGTGTCGAGCCAGACAAACAGGCGAAGACGATCGATGCGTCGACGAAGACGACAGAGTCATTCGTCGGGCAAGGCCGTGACGAGGCGGTGAAGGCGGCCAAGGCGGCGGCATTCACACCGGTGTCACTCGGCAGTGGCGAAACGGTCATCGCGCAAAGTCCGGTCGAGGGTCAACCGTACGTCGTCGGCGAGCGCTTGCTATTGAAGACGGATGAGTCGTTCACGATGCCGGTCTTGAAAGGTTGGTCGCTCCGTGATGTGAAACGGTTGGCGACACTTTACCAATTGAATTTAGAAATAGACGGTACCGGCTTCGTCACGTCCCAGTCGATTGGGAAAGGCAAGCCTGTCAAGACCGGGGCAACGTTAAAAGTGAAGCTCCAGTCACCGTCGAACTAACGCAAAGGGATGAAGAGGGCCTCGGCTCTCTTTTCCTTTGTCACAGGAGGAAATGGTTATGGAACAGTTGACGATACAAACACTCGCATCTTGGTTCGGCATGAAGACAGATGATACGCGTGAGGTGCGCCACGTCGCAACCGACTCGCGAGACGATAACGCCGACGGCTTGTTCGTCCCAATCATCGGGGCGCGTGTCGATGGACACGATTATATCGAGGCTGCCGTCAAACAAGGTGCGATCGTGACGTTTTGGGAGCAAGACCGGCCGTTGCCGGAAGGGATTGTCGCCATTCCGGTCGCATCGCCGCTTCAGGCGCTTCAAGAGGCGGCGGCCCGCTACTTGGCAGAGATTGATCCAAAAGTCGTAGCCATCACCGGATCGAACGGAAAGACCTCGACGAAAGATATGATCGCCGTCGTGCTCGGCGAGACGTTTAAGACACACAAGACGGCAGGCAATTTCAACTCGGATGTCGGCTTGCCGCTCACCGTGTTACGGATGCCACGCGATACGGAAGTCGCCGTCCTCGAGATGGGGATGAACGGATTCGGTCAAATTGAATTGTTGTCGAAGCTCGCTAAACCGGATATCGCTTTCGTCACGAATATCGGAGAGTCGCACGGAGAACAAGTCGGGGGGCGCGAGGGCATCGCCAAGGCGAAACTCGAGATCAAAGCCGGTCTGAAACCGGGTGGCGTCTTGATCGTCGATGCCGACGAGCCGCTCCTCAGTGAAGCTGGCGGGTACCGCGTCGGTTATGAGGCGACCGCTGACGGCAAGCTCGAGGTCGTGGAGGCGACGTTTGACGCTTCGATTTTCCGATACAACAACGAGTTGTATGAATTGAAAGTGCTCGGCGCCCACCAAATTCGCAACGCTGCCTATGCGATCGCTTGCGGACTCAAGTTCGGATTGGGACACGATACGATCCAACGCGGACTCGATCGGGTCCAGTTGACATCGATGCGGATGGAGAAGCGGATGTTCGGTGATGCGCACTTGATCAATGATGCCTATAACGCCAGCCCGACTTCGATGATCGCCGCCATCGAGACGATGAAAACACTTGAAGGGTTCACGCGACGTGTCCTCGTCCTCGGAGACATGTATGAACTTGGCGCAGATGAAGTCACGCAACACGAAAGTGTCGGCCGTGTCATCACGGCCCCGGTCACAGATTGCGTGCTCATCGGAGAGAAGGCGAAATGGATTGCGAACGGCATTACCGACCCGCGTGTGAACGTGACAACGGTGCCGACCGTCGAGGAAGCGAAAGTGCTTCTCGGCAGTTATCAACGCCCCCAGACTGTGATATTGTTAAAAGCATCGCGAGGACTGGCGCTTGAGCGCTTAGTTCAATAAAGAGAGTAGTGAGGTACGAACATGCTAATCAGTTTAATCGTCTTAATCAGTTCATTATTGACCGTATTGGTCGTCATGCCGCGGGCCATCCCGGCACTGCGTAACTTAAAGTTTGGCCAAGAAATCCGTGACGAAGGTCCGGGTTGGCATCAAAAGAAATCAGGCACTCCGACGATGGGAGGCATCGTCATTTTGCTCGCCCTCATCATCGGATTCCTCGTCTCGGTCGTCTTCGGAGAAGCCGTCGCCGGATTCGGGACGCTCTTGTTCGTGACACTCGCCTTCGGTGTGATCGGCTTCCTTGACGACTACATCAAAGTCGTCAACAAACGTAACCTCGGTTTGACATCGCTCCAGAAATTGATCGGCCAAATCGTCGTCTCCGTCCTGTTCGTCTGGTTCCTCTCACTCGGTGGGGAGCTCGACACGACGATTCAAATCCCGTTCACCTCGATCGCGTTTGAAACGGGTTGGTTCTATGTGGCCATCGTCATCTTCTGGCTTGTCGGTTTCTCGAACGCGGTCAACTTGACGGACGGTCTCGACGGTCTCGTCTCGTTCTCGGCCATCCCGACGTTCGCCTTCTTCGGCATCTATGCCCTCGGGCAAGATGAAGCCGGAATCGCTTGGTTCGCCTTCAGTGCCGTCGGCGCCTTGCTCGGTTTCCTCGTCTTCAATAAATACCCGGCAAAAATCTTCATGGGCGACACGGGGTCGCTCGCCCTCGGTGGTGCGGTCGCGGGTCTCGCCCTTATGCTCAAGCTCGAGTTGTTGCTCGTCTTTGTCGGTATCATCTTTGTCATCGAGACGCTCAGCGTCATTTTGCAAGTGCTCTCGTTCAAGACGACGGGCAAACGAATCTTTAAGATGAGCCCGATCCATCACCATTTCGAAATGGTCGGTTGGTCAGAATGGCGCATCGTCTTGACGTTCGGTGGAATTAGTTTGATCACGGCAGTCTTGTCGTTACTACTCATGTAATGGATGGTGGAAGACATGCAACAACAGTGGAACGATAAACGAGTCCTCGTACTCGGCGCGGCACGGAGCGGCATCGCCGCTGCCGCTTACTTAAGAAATGTCGGCGCGAACGTGACCATCAATACCGGGAGCGAACCGTCAACGGAAGAACGGATGAAAATCGAAGCGCTCGGCATCAACGGCGTCTTCGGTTCCCATCCGCTCGAATTGCTCGACACGACGGATATGATCGTCAAAAACCCGGGCATCCCGTATCACATCCCGCTCCTTCAAGCAGCGCTTGAGCGGAACATCCCGATCTATACAGAAGTGGAGCTCGCCTACTTGGCGACCGATGCCACGTTCGTCGCCATCACTGGTTCGAACGGGAAGACGACGACGACGACGCTCGTCCACGAATTGCTTAAAGGGGGAAGTCGTCCGGTGCATGTGGCAGGGAATATCGGTTTCCCGGCCATCGAAGTGGCATCGAAAGCGAAGCAGGGTGACGTCATCGTCATCGAGCTGTCGAGCTTTCAACTGATGGGCGTCGAACAGTTCCATCCGCAAGCGGCGGCACTGTTGAACTTGTCACCGGCGCATTTGGATTACCACGGCGACTTTGACTCGTATGCCGATGCCAAAGGAAACTTGTTCCGGAACATGACGGCCGCAGACCGTGTCGTCGTCAAAGGCAGCGACACGGAAGTGATGAAACGTGTCCCGTCCGGTCTTCCCGTCTCAATGTTCGGTTACGACAGTGGAGACGCACACGTAGTGGACGGTTGGATCACGCTTCATGGAGAACCGGTCATCCGCGTCGAGGACCTTGCCCTTGGTGGGGCCCATAACGTCGAGAACGTGTTGGCAGCCTTGTTGCTCGTCGAACCGTTCGACATTCCGCGAGCACACATCGAACGCGTCCTTCAGACGTTCGGCGGAGTGGCTCACCGTACAGAGAGCCTCGGGCGAGTGCTCGGCCGCCGGGTGTATAACGACTCGAAAGCGACGAACAACGTGGCCGCCGAAGCCGCATTGAACGGTTTCGAGGCCCCGATCGTCTGGGTGTGCGGAGGACTCGAACGTGGCGCCGACCTCACTTCTCTCGTTCCGGCGCTCGGCCGGGTCAAAGCGATTGTCGCTTATGGCGAGACAGCAGAGCGGTTCAAGTCGTTAGGTGAGGCCGAGCTGATTCCGTCGTTCGCGGTCGCTACGCTCGAGGCGGCGGTACCGCTCGCGTTCGAACAGTCGGCGACTGATGACGTGATCTTATTATCGCCGGCTTGTGCAAGTTGGGATCAATATAAGACGTTCGAAGAGCGCGGCGAACATTTCGTCCGACTCGTGAATTCATATGAGGAGGCCAATCGATGAAAGTTATGATTTCTGGTGGAGGGACGGGTGGACATATCTACCCGGCACTCGCTCTTCTCGACACACTCAAAGCGAGGCACCCGAACCTCGAGGTGCTTTATATCGGGACTGAGAACGGTCTCGAGGCTGACCTCGTTCCACGGGCGGGCGTCCCGTTCAAATCGATCCGGATTGCCGGACTAAAACGTTCTCTATCGCTAGACAACATCAAGACGGCGTATTGGTTCATTCAATCCGTCCTCACGTTACGTAAAGAGATGAAGACGTTTCGTCCGGATGTCGTCATCGGAACGGGCGGCTTCGTCTCAGGACCGGTCGTCTTTACGGCACAGCAGCTCGGAATTCCGACCATCTTGCATGAACAGAACAGCATCCCGGGCTTGACGAACAAGTTCCTCTCGAAGAAAGCCGACCGCGTCGCCTTGTCGTTCGCTGGTTCTGAGTCGCAGTTTCCCGGAGCCAACGTTCGCGTCATCGGAAACCCGCGTGGGAGCGAAGTGTTGAAGACGACCGTAGATGAGGCGGCCGTCCGTGCCGAGTACGGGATTGATGAGCGGCCGATCGTCTTGATTTACGGCGGAAGCCGCGGGGCAGAAGCGATCAATCGCGCTGTCATCGAAGCTATTCCCGAGCTCGCGGCTGAACCGGTGAACGTCCTCTACGTGACCGGGAACGTGCACTACGACAACGTCGTGGCCACCGCGCCAACAGCTGAAAACGTCCATGTCTTGCCATACGTCTACGATATGCCTGAGCTTCTCGCTTGCGCGAGCCTCGTCGTGTCACGGGCCGGCGCGTCGACGATCTCGGAGTTGACCGCGCTCGGTCTACCGAGCATCTTGATCCCGAGCCCGTATGTGACGGCCGATCATCAGACGAAAAATGCGTCAGCCCTCGTTGAGAGCGGCGCGGCCGAATTGATCAAAGAAGGAGACTTGACGGG
Organism: Exiguobacterium sp. s141; assembly: GCF_018618085.1. Taxonomy (NCBI): domain Bacteria; kingdom Bacillati; phylum Bacillota; class Bacilli; order Caryophanales; genus Exiguobacterium; species Exiguobacterium sp. s141. The sequence goes on from NZ_JACSLJ010000002.1 coordinate 402,993, forward strand.
CGAGACACTCGTCAAGTCGATCCGTCACGTATTGGCACATCATACTGAGATGGCAGAAGCATCGAAACGGCTAGGATTCCCGCAAGCTGCGGAATCACTCGCCGACCTCGTCGAAGAAGTCCGCCGATAAAGGAGAATAGACATGGAGACACGTCAGAACACCGTTCGTAGTTTAGAAGACCGTATCCCGTATATGAAAGATCAGCGTCGTAAAAAAGCGAACCGACGCTTGTCGACCATCTTGATCTTATTCGCGGTGCTGATCGCACTCGTCGTATATATGCAGACGTCGGTCTCTGACGTGAAGGCGGTGAACGTGAACGGTCTGTCCTGGCTGACAGAAGCGTACGTGCTCGCCGGGACGGACATCGATACGTCCACAAAAATCGTTCAAGTGTCACCGAAGGAGATTGAACGAGAACTCCGCGCCGTGCCTGGCGTGAAAGATGTCGACGTCGACCGCTCATGGTATAACATCGTGACAATCGATGTCGAAGAAGAAAAGATGATCGCGTACTCGCGGACGGATCAAGAAGAAGTCGTGGTACTTGCCGATGGCTCGCTTCATCCGACTGGCGGTATCACCGACCCTGAGAAGTTAAAGGACGGTCCACTCTTGCGTGAATTCACGGATAAAACGGAACTCGAAAAAATCGCGACTGAGCTTGAACAAGTCGATGACGCGATGCGGGCCCGGATGTCGGAGATCGTGTTCTCGAAACAAGACGGGGAATCGACCCGATATGAGATTTATATGAACGACGGCAACACGATTCAAACGCCGACGTTCAAGCTCAGTCAAACCGTGTCCAAATACGGTGAAATCTATGAAAACATTCCAAAAGGACAACGAGGAACTGTCGTCATGGATGGCGGATATTATTTCGTCCCGTATGAAAAACCGAAAGAATAATCTGATATTTTACAGTCCTTAGACACATAAGGGCTGTTTTTTTATCGATTGTAATCGAATTGACACCCCAAAACCGCTTAATTTGTAGGATTCTACCTTTTCTCACTATCTTATTTGTTGTAAACTTAGACGTGAGATATCTTGCCGGACCTAACAATATTTTTGGATATCTGTAACAATCTAACGGAATTCAAGTATAGAAATTAAAGCGCGGAGGTGTTTCCCTTTTGGAAGCGAATGGTTATGTGGCCGCATTGGATATAGGAACGTCAGAAATTAAGCTCGTCGTGGGTGAATTACTCGGGGGAACGCTTAACATTTTGGCGGAGGGGTGTGCCCCGTCTGCAGGAGTAAAACGTGGCGCCGTCGTCGACATCGATAAGACGGTTCAAGCCATCAAACAAGCCGTCGAACATGCCGAAGCGGCACTCGGTGATCAAATTCGGTCGGTATATGTTGCCATCGAAGGGGAACATATCCAAATCGCCCCATGTCACGGAATCGCGTCGGTCAAACGAGAAGACCAAGAAATCACGGATACAGACGTCATCGAAGTCATCAACTCGGCGCAAGTCATGCGCTTGCCGGACGAGATGAGCGTCATCGATGTGATCCCGTCGTCATTCACGGTCGATCAACAGACAGGTGTCGTCGATCCTCGGGGAATGCTCGGCTATCGTTTAGAGATGCACGGGAAGATGGTAACTGGTTCGAAGACGATTTTACATAGCATTCGTCGCTCCATCGAACGAGCGGGTCTGAAACTCGAAGGGTTCGTCCTCGGCAACTTGGCACTCGGTATGAGCGCGGCATCTGTCGACGAAATCGATCTTGGTATCGGATTGATCGATATCGGACATGAAAAGACAACCGTCTCTGTCTTCTATCGGGGCGACCTTGTCTACTCATATATCCTTCCTGTCGGAGGCGATCATATGACACGCGACTTGGTTTACAAGCTCAACTGTAAATACCAGGACGCCAAAGTGGCGAAAGAAGAATACGGACTCGCCCTTGAAGAAATGGCCGACGCATCCGAGGGCTTCTCGTTCACGAACATTAACGGAGAAGTCACGTTCGAACCGCAAGCAGAAATTAGTTATGTTTTAGAGGCAAGAATAGAGGAAATGTTTACACTTGTGTTGAATAGAGTGCAAAAGGTAGGCGTCCCGACGCTCAGTGGAGGATATCTCCTCTGCGGTGGGGCCGCTGCTTTACCTGGCATCCAAGAATTGGCGACTCGTGTTATGGGTCAAACGACGAGACTGTATCAGCCTTCGTCGATTGGCGTCAGACACCCGAAATACGCGACCGCGGTCGGCGTCCTCAAGTACGTGCTTATGAGCGATCATCACGTCTCGAAGTCACGACTTGAAAAGCCGGAAGAGCGCGTGACCGTCACGAAACCGGACGGCACGATGCCAAACGACCACGACCACGACGTGGATGTGGAGCGGGACGATCGCGAAACGAAAAATGGATTTGGCCGCTTAATGGAAAAACTATTTGGCGTGTAAACTTGACGTTGTGTTAACAATTGGAAATTACGTAGGGGGATACCTGAAATGATGTACTTTGATGAGGCGATTGACGCCGTAGCAAAAATTAAAGTAATTGGAGTCGGTGGTGGCGGTTCAAACGCCGTCAACCGTATGATCGAGCACGGAGTGCAAGGTGTCGAGTTCATCGCCGTCAACACAGACGCGCAAGCACTCAACATGTCAAAAGCAGACGTGAAGCTTCAACTTGGCGCGAAATTGACGCGTGGCCTCGGTGCCGGCGCAAATCCTGATATCGGGAAAAAAGCGGCAGAAGAGAGCCGTGAACAGTTGATTGAAGCGCTTGATGGCGCCGACATGGTCTTCGTCACAGCAGGTATGGGCGGAGGAACCGGGACTGGGGCTGCACCTGTCATCGCTGAGATTTCGAAAGAAATCGGAGCGCTCACGGTCGGTGTCGTCACAAAACCGTTCATGTTCGAAGGACGCAAACGGATGCAACACGCCCAACACGGGATTCAAGCGTTCAAAGAAAAAGTGGATACACTCATCGTTATTCCGAACGATAAGTTGCTTGAAATCGTCGAGCGCAATACGCCGATGATCGAAGCGTTCCGTGAAGCGGATAATGTCCTTCGTCAAGGTGTCCAAGGGATCACAGACTTGATCGCCATCCCTGGACTCATCAACCTCGACTTCGCTGACGTGAAGACGATCATGACAGAAAAAGGCTCGGCCCTCATGGGTGTCGGTGTCGCGACAGGCGAGAACCGTGCCGTCGAGGCAGCGAAGAAAGCCATCTCATCTCCACTTCTCGAGTCTTCAATCGAAGGCGCGAAAGGTGTCTTGATGAACATCACAGGCGGACTTAGCCTCAGCTTGTTCGAAGTCACGGAAGCTGCTCAAATCGTACAAAGTGCCGCTGATGAAGAAGTGAACTTGATTTTCGGTTCGGTCATCAACGAAAACTTGAACGACGAGATCATCGTAACCGTGATCGCAACTGAATTCGCAGAAGAAGCGCAAGGGACGAACCCGTTCCTCCAGCAACCGAAGAAAAAACCGGAAGCTGAAGTGAACCGTGAGGCTCAACCGAAAACGCAAGAAGCTGCGCCACAAGATGAAGGGAACTTCCATAGACCGGTCTATGGCGGGGACGTCCCAGACGAGACGATCAACATCCCAGCGTTCGTAAGACAACGCCGTAACTAAACAACAGGGGGGTGCCGGTTCTCGGCATCCCTTTTTTCTAAAAAAGGAGAATCATATGCGACTGTTACATACATGGGAAACCGAGACGGATCGCTACCGCGCCTACGTCACGACCCGGACCGATGGGCATAACGAAGGCAACGTCGGACTCCACGTCGGAGATGACCCGGATCGAGTCGTCGCCAATCGGAAGCAATTTTTCGAAGCGGCCGGTCTCGACCTCGCTGATTCGGTATGGGCCGACCAAGTGCATCAAACAAACGTCGAAGTCGTCGGAGACGCTGACCGAGGCAGAGGGGCGTACCGTTACGATGAGACGATTCCGGCGACGGACGGTCTCGTCACGACGGTTGACTCGTTACCGCTCGCCCTCGTGTTCGCTGATTGTGTCCCGCTGTTCTTTTGCGCCAAAGACCATGGCGTCATCGGTGTCGCACACGCAGGCTGGAAAGGGACAGTCGGTAACATCGTGGCCTCGATGACCGATGCATTTGCAACATTGGGCGTACCGGAACAAGATATTGATATGTTTGTCGGACCAGCCATCACGGCCGACCATTACGAGGTCGACCGCCGTGTCCTTGATGCGGTCGAAGCTGTCTCGCCGGCAGCTTATGAAGCATCAGTCTCGGACGAACAGGCAGGCCATGCCCATCTATCCCTGCAACGAGTGAACGAGACGCTCGCCGCTGAACGAAATATCGAGGTGACCCAATCGAACTTGTCGACCGTAGCCGATCGAAGCTTTTTCTCATATCGGAACGGAGATGCCAAACGTCGATTTGCGGCTGTCCTCGTCAAGGAGAAGAAATCGTGAGTATAGCGAATAATGTGAATCAAGTCAGACAGACGATCGACGCGCATCGGACCGATCAAGCGGTGACGCTCATCGCGGTCACGAAATCGGTCGGTCCCGACGTGGCGAACGCCCTTTATGCGGAAGGCATCCGCGACTTCGGCGAAAATCGTCCCGAAGGATTACTTGAAAAAGTCGAGCAGTTGCCGCCTGATGCCAAGTTTCATTTCATCGGCAGCCTGCAGACACGTAAAGTGAGACAAATTATCGACCATGTGGCAGCGATCCATTCGCTCGACCGTCTCTCGCTCGCCGAAGAGATCGATAAGCGCGCCCAAGGCGTGATCGATTGTTTCGTGCAAGTGAACATATCGGGCGAAGCATCAAAACATGGTCTCGAAAAAGAGGAAGTCATCCCGTTCATCGAGAACTGTAAACAGTATCCTCACGTGCGGATCATCGGATTGATGACGATGGCACCGTTCACAGAGGATGAGACGGTGATTCGGGAGACGTTCCGAAACTTGAGACAATTGCGCGATGACGTCGCAGGTCTTGCCTATCCGCATGCACCGTGTACCGAACTGTCAATGGGGATGTCGAACGACTACACGTTGGCGATCGAAGAAGGCGCATCGTTTGTTCGTATTGGAACCGTACTTGTGCAATAATATATTTTAAGGAGGAATCCGTTATGTCAATCAAAAACAAAATGAAGGACTTCTTTGGACTCGAGGAAGATCCGAACAACCAGTTCGAAGGAGACGAGTATGCTGTCGCCGAAACGAAGACACAACCGATGACGGAGGCAATCGTCAAAACTGAGGACCGTCCGAAAACATCAAACAATATCGTCGCGTTGAACACGAAGAAGAAAGAACGTTCAAAAGTCGTCTTGGCCGAACCGCGTGTATTCGCCGAAGCCCAAGACATCAGCGACCAATTGAAAGAGAACCGGGCCGTCATCGTCAACCTCCAACGGATGTCGAAAGAGCAGTCTCGTCAAGTCGTCAACTTCTTGTCAGGTGTCGTCTATGCGTTAGAAGGGACGATGACGTCGATTGGACATAACACGATTTTATGTACTCCAAACAACATCGAGTTGACGGGATCGATCTCGAATTTGATTTCGGAGGACGAACTCAATAGTAAAGGGTGGTAACTGAATGGAAAATGCTATACCTGCGTTAGGCAACACGATCGTTACATTACTTGGGTATTATAGTTGGGTCTTGATTGCCTATATTTTATTATCGTGGTTCCCAAATGCGCGCGAATCTAAATTTGGTCAAATTTTATCGTATCTATGCGAGCCGTTTTTAAACCCGTTTCGTCGAATCATCCCACCAATTGGCGGGATGCTCGATATCTCCCCAATCGTCGCTTTATTTGTGCTACGGATGGCACAATTTGGAGTGCGAGCGATTTTCGGTATTTAAATGAGCGTCTTCGATCATTATCGTCCGAATGAGCGCCCGTTTGTCGAGCAAGTGCTCGATTGGGTTCAACAAGTCGAGGACAACTATGTGTTTAAAGTGACGGACTTTTTAGATCCACGCGAGCAACAAATCGTCCGGCAACTCGTCGGGAAGCAGCTCGCGATTTATGAGGACGGCGGATTTGAAGGCGCGGAACGGCGTCGACTCATCCTCGCTCCGGACTATTACGAGCTCGACCCGAACGATTTTGATATCGCGATTCGTCAAATCGACTATCCAACCAAATTTGTCGAATTGACGCATCGTCAAGTGACGGGTACGCTCTTGAACGCTGGGTTGAAGCGTCAAAAATTCGGAGATGTCGTCCTCGACGACGGCGTCGCCCAATTCGCGACGACGCGTGAGGCGGTCGGGTTCATCGAGATGAACGTCGACCGGGTCGGCAAGGCCAGGATTCGCATCTCAGAGGTACCGCCCGAGTCCGTGCTCGTCGTGCCCGAAGTCAAATGGAGCGACGAGTTCGGAATCGTCTCATCGCTCCGGTTTGACACGGTCGTCAGCGAAGTGCTCGGATTATCAAGGCAAAAAGCGCAGGCGCTCGTCAAACATGGAGACTGCAAAGTGAATCATAAACCGATTGACGATGCGAGCTTCATCCTTGAACCAGACGATTTGGTCTCGATCCGAGGGTATGGCCGTGTCAAATTGACGGCGATTCTCGGCTCGACGAAACGTGAGAAAATAAAAATCCAGTATGGCATCATACGTTGAACTTAGGAGGAAAGTCGAATGGCGTTGACACCGATTGATATTCATAATAAAGAGTTCTCGACTCGTTTTCGCGGGTACGATATCGATGAGGTCAATGAATTTCTAGATCAAATCATCAAAGAGTTTGAGCTATTGATTCGTGAGAATAGAAGGTACGAAGAACTCGTCAACGATATGCAAGCCCGTATCGACTACTTCTCCTCAATGGAAGACACATTGAACAAATCGATTATCGTCGCCCAAGAGGCAGCTGAAGAAGTGAAGACGAACGCGGCGAAAGAAGCGAGTCTCATTTTGAAGCAGGCCGAACGCGAGGCGCTCGCCCGTGAGGAAGAAGCGTCACGTAAAGAACAGCTCGCTGAGCGCGAAGTCATTCAAATGCTCAAAAAAGTCGAGTTGTACCGGACCCGCTTCCGCGTCCTCGTCGATGCTCAGATGGAGCTGTTGAACAGCACGGAATGGGACACGATTGTCGGGGAGCCGCCGGTCCAGACGGTTCTTGACGATACGACCGAACTTGCGTATAATGACGACGAAGTCATACCAACCAAACATCACGGATAATACACAATACGTCGATTAGGACACGTCGATAAAGTCATACCTACGAAGCGACTTAGGGAAGGTGCAAGCCTAAGAGAAAGACTTTATCGGTATCCCCTATGAGTGTCGGGCTGAAGTTAGTAAGCGCGACCGCCTGACCTCGTTATCGGTTACCAAGAGCGGTCTCGGGGCTTTTCCTGAGATTAGTAGGGTGGTACCGCGAGTCGACTAACTCGTCCCTATTAGGGGCGGGTTTTTTTGTTGTCAAAAAAAGATGCAGGAGGAGTTTCAATGAACTACAAAGACACACTATTGATGCCTGAAACAGAATTCGCGATGCGCGGAAATCTGCCAAAACGCGAGCCAGCCATGCACGAGGCTTGGGAACAGATGGACCTATATAACCGCGTCCAAGAAAAAAATGCCGGAAAGCCACAATACATCCTGCATGACGGACCTCCGTATGCGAACGGCGACATCCATATGGGCCATGCGCTCAACAAAGTATTGAAAGACATCATCGTCCGCTTCAAATCATTGAACGGCTACCAGTCACCGATGATCCCGGGCTGGGACACACACGGTCTCCCGATCGAGAACGCGCTTCAAAAAGCAGGCGTCAATCGTAAAGAGATGACCGTCGCCGAATTCCGCGAGAAGTGTGCGGCGTACGCGATGGAACAAGTGAACTCGCAACGCGAGCAGTTCAAGCGTCTCGGACTGATGGCTGATTTTGACAACCCGTATATCACGCTATTGCCGGAATATGAGGCGGCTCAAATCCGCTTGTTCGGGACGATGGCCGAGAAGGGTTACATCTATAAAGGGAAGAAACCGGTCTACTGGTCACCGTCTTCTGAATCGGCCCTCGCCGAGGCAGAAATCGAATACTATGACAAGAAGTCACCGGCGATTTACGTGGCGTTCCAAGTCGTCGACGGCAAAGACGTCTTAGCGACAACGGACCACTTCGTCATCTGGACGACGACACCATGGACGATCCCGGCCAACCTTGGGATCGCGGTCAGCGACGAGTTGACGTACACGCGCATCGAGCACGACGGCAAAGGGTACATCGTTGCCGAAACGCTCGTCGAAGACGTGACGACGGCACTCGGCTGGACGGATTACACAGTGAGCGGTTCTTGGAACGGGCGCGAGTTCGAACACATGACGGCTCAGCACCCGCTTTATGACCGGACATCGCTCGTCATGATCGGCGATCACGTCACGGCTGACGCGACAGGTCTCGTCCATACGGCACCAGGTCACGGGGAAGACGATTACCGTGTCGGACAAGCTTACGGACTCGACGTCCTCTGCCCGGTCGACGACCGTGGTTATATGACAGAAGAGGCGCCAGGTTTCGAAGGTTTGTTCTATGAAGACGCAAACAAACAAATCGGCATGAAGCTTGAAGAGAACGGCTACCTCCTCAACTTGAAATTCATCAAGCACTCGTACCCGCACGACTGGCGTACGAAAAAACCGGTTATCTTCCGCGCCACACCGCAATGGTTCGCGTCAATCAAAGATTTCCGTGCCGACATGCTTTGTGAAATCGAAGAAGTGAACTGGGTACCGGAGTGGGGCATGACGCGCCTTTACAACATGGTCCGTGACCGTGGGGACTGGGTCATCAGCCGTCAACGGGCATGGGGTGTTCCGATTCCGATCTTCTACGCCGAAGACGGCACGGAGATCATCACGAACGAGACAATCGACCACATCGCCAACTTGTTCCATGAGCACGGCTCGAACGTCTGGTATGAGCGTGAAGCGAAAGACTTGTTGCCAGAAGGCTTCACACACCCGAACAGCCCGAACGGCGAGTTCCGGAAAGAACTCGACATTATGGACGTCTGGTTTGACTCAGGTTCGTCTCATGCGGGCGTACTCGAACAGCGCGATAACTTGCGCCGTCCGGCCGACTTGTACCTTGAAGGCTCGGACCAATACCGCGGCTGGTTCAACTCGTCACTCTCGACGGCAGTCGCGACGACGGGCAAAGCGCCGTATCGCAACGTGCTCAGCCACGGCTTCGTCCTCGACGGCGACGGCCGTAAGATGTCGAAGTCACTCGGCAACACGATCGCACCGAACGATCTCGTCAAACAATACGGAGCGGAAATCGTCCGTCTTTGGGTATCGTCGGTCGACTATCAGTCGGATGTCCGCGCATCGCACGATAACTTCAAACAAGTGTCGGAAGTCTACCGGAAGATCCGCAACACGTTGCGCTTCTTGCTCGGTAACTTGAACGGGTTCGACCCATCGATGCGTGTCGCCTTCGAAGACATGCCGGAAGCGGACCGCTTCATGGCGACAAAACTCAAGCAACTTCAGACGAAAGTCGTCAAAGCGTACGACACGTTCGATTTCATGGCTGTCTATCACTTGAGCCATAACTTCTGTGTCAACGAGTTGTCGTCGTTCTATCTCGACTTCACGAAAGATATTCTATATATTGAACGTGAAGACGACGCACGTCGTCGTGCCGTTCAAACGGTCATGTATGACACGGTCGTCACGCTCACGAAATTGCTTGCACCAATCCTCCCGCACACAGCGGACGAAGTGTGGCAAGAAGTGCCGGCGAAGACAGCTGATAGCGTCTTCTTGACAGACCTTGAGGCAGTGGCACCTCTCACAGAAGATGAGACGGCATTGCTTGCTAAATGGTCGAAGTTCCTCACGTTCCGTGACGACGTGTTGAAAGCGATCGAGATCGCCCGTGGCGAGAAGTTGATCGGTAAACCGCTCGAAGCAAAACTACAAGTCGCGCCAAAAGGTGAGACGAAACAGTTGCTCGAGACGATCGATAACGTTCGTCAGTTGCTTCAAGTGTCGCAACTCGATTACGTCGAATCGGCCGATGTCGATTATACGACGGCCGAAATCAGCGTCATGAAGGCTGACGGTGCCGCTTGTGCCCGTTGCTGGACATACTCGACCGAACTCGGTCAAAATGCTGAACATCCAGAGCTTTGCCCGCGTTGTACTGAAGTCATCGCATAAGCCGGACCGGAGTGGCGATCGTCCACTCCGGTTTCTTATGACTTGAAAGGAGAATCTGATGAAACGTTATTACGGATTAGCACTTTTCCTCATCTTGCTCGACCAAGTAACGAAATGGATTGTCGTCCAAACGATGACGATCGGGCAGTCAATCGAGCTCATCCCTGAATTGCTCTACTTGACGTCTTACCGCAATAAAGGCGCGGCCTGGGGCATGCTCGAAGGGCAGATGGTGTTCTTCTTCATCGTCACCGCGGTCGTCGTCGTCGGCTTGATTTATTTCTTGCATAAAGAAGTGAACGGATTCGATCTGCTCGGTTATAGCGTCGGGTTATTGCTCGCCGGTGCAATTGGGAACTTCATCGACCGTCTATTCCGTGGTGAAGTCGTCGATTTCGTCGACACGTATCCGTTCGGCTACAACTTCCCAATCTTTAACGTCGCCGATATGGCGCTCACGTTCGGGGTCATCTTCATGATCATCGGCGTCTTGTTCGAAGAAAAATTAAACAAAGAAAGGGGACAATCGTAATGGAAACTTACACATTTGTCGCCGAAGAAAAGGCACGTATCGACAAATGGATGAGCGAACAAAGTGACTGGTCACGTTCGCAAATCCAAGACTGGATCAAGGCGGGGGACCTCCTCGTCAACGGCCAGGTCGTCAAGCCGAACTATAAACTGCAAGAAGGCGACGAAATCGTCGTGACGGTCCCGGAGGCCGTCGAACTCGAGGTGTTGCCAGAGAATATCGAGCTCGACGTCGTTTATGAGGACGAGGATGTCATCGTCGTCAACAAGGCACGCGGCATGGTCGTCCATCCGGCGGCTGGTCATACATCAGGCACGCTCGTCAACGCACTCCTCTATCACTGTGACGATTTGTCAGGCATTAACGGTGTCAAACGACCAGGCATCGTCCACCGCATCGATAAAGACACGACCGGTCTCCTCATGGTCGCGAAAAACGATGTGGCCCACGAATCGCTCGCGAGCCAGTTGAAGGATCGTAAAATCAAGCGTGAATATATCGCTCTCGTCCACGGCGAAGTTGCCCATGAGCTCGGGACGATCGAGGCGCCAATCGGGCGTGACACGAACGACCGTCAGCGGATGACAGTGACGGACAAGAACGCGAAAGAAGCGATCACGCACTTCCGTCTGCTCGAGCGGTATAAAGACTTCACACTCGTTGAGTGTAAGCTCGAGACGGGACGGACGCACCAAATCCGTGTTCATATGCGTTATATCGGCCATCCGCTCGCTGGTGACCCGAAATATGGCCCGCGCCGCACGATTCAATTGAACGGACAAGCTCTCCATGCGGCGACGCTCGGTTTCTTCCATCCACGCACGGACGAATGGCTCGAATTCGAGGCGCCGCTCCCGGCCGACTTCGAAGAAGAACTTGCAAAATTGGACAAAATCGAGAAAACGCGTTGACTTTCAACCGATTCCGATTTATAGTCTAGGAAGCATAACACCTTTAAACCCAGTCCAGAGAGGCTGTGAAAGGATTGTGGCTGCGGCCACGACACGTCGATTATTTGAGGCAGAGGTCTGCCCTCATATATGAAGACTTCCTTTTCCAGCCGGATGAGGAAGTCTTCTTTTTGTATAATTTGAGAGAGGGGGGAAACGTTTGAAACGTTCTACCATATTGGATGAAGCGGCCATCCGCCGTGCACTTACCCGAATCGCTCACGAGATCATCGAGCGCAACAAAGGAACGGACAACGTCGTGCTCGTCGGGATTAAAACCCGAGGCGAGACGCTTGCCGACCGACTCGCCCGCCGCATCGAAGAAATAGAAGGCAAACCGATCGCGCTCGGTAACTTAGATATCACGCTGTACCGGGATGACCTGTCTAAGAAGTCACTTGACCCGGAAGTGAAAGCGACTGAACTGCCACACGACATCAACGGCAAGACGGTCGTCTTGATTGACGATGTCCTTTACACGGGCCGGACGGTGCGAGCCGCCATGGACGCACTCGTCGACCACGGTCGTCCGGATTACATCCAGCTCGCTGTCTTGATCGACCGGGGACACCGCGAGCTACCGATTCGCCCAGACTTCGTCGGCAAGAACGTCCCGACCTCGAAGTCAGAACAAGTCGTCGTCCGACTCAGTGAAGTCGACACGACAGACGAAGTGTTTATCAAACAGCAATAATCCAAAACCTTTAAGGTGGTCCAGAGAGGCCAGGAAGGAGAACCACATATGAAACCCATCCTCAACATCCACGAGCGTCCCGCTCACTTACCGCAATGGCTGCTCTTCAGCCTGCAGCACGTCTTCGCCATGTTCGGAGCGACGATTTTAGTCCCGATTTTGACGGGCCTAAACACGTCCGTCGCCCTCGTCGCCTCCGGTGTGGCCACGCTCTCATTCCTAGCGATTACCCGCTTCAAAGTCCCGACCTATCTCGGGTCAAGTTTCGCCTACATCGCCCCGATTATCGCCGTCAGCCAGCAATGGGGTGTCGAAGCCGCCTTGTTCGGTGGCATCATCGCCGGATCGGTTTACGGTGTCGTCTCGCTCATCATCTATAAGACAGGTGTGAACTGGTTGCTGCGCCTCTTGCCGCCAGTCGTCGTCGGTCCGGTCATCATGGTCATCGGCTTATCGCTCGCACCGGTCGCCATCGACATGTCGATGAACAAAGACGGTGCCTACAATGGAACGTTCATCACCGTCGCGCTTCTCACGCTCGGCATCACGATGTTCGCTATGACGACGTTCAAAGGAGTATGGGGCGCCGTACCGATCTTGTTCGGTATCATCGGTGGTTACATCATCGCCGCCCTGTTCGGCATCATCGATTACTCGGCGCTCGGTCAAGCGAGCTTGTTCCAACTGCCTGACTTCACGATGGTGTTCGTCGACTACATGCCGATGTGGCAAGTCGGAGCACTGCTCGCCATCGTCCCGGTCGCGCTCGTCACGATGACGGAACATATTGGCGACCAAATGGTCACGTCAAAAATCATCGGACGCGAAACGATGAAAGATCCAGGTCTCCATCGGACACTCCTCGGCGACGGGGTCGGGAAAGCGGTCGCCTCGGCGCTCGGTGGTCCACCGTGTACGACCTACGGTGAGAACAACGGGGTCATGGCCATCACGAAAGTGTACAGTGTCTACGTCATCGCCGGAGCAGCGCTCATGGCTATCAGCTTTGGTTTCCTTGGTCACGTCGAAGCGTTCATCTCGACGATCCCGAACCCGGTCAAAGGCGGCATCTCGATCCTCTTGTTCGGAGTCATCGCTTCGAACGGTCTGCGGACGATGGTCGAAAGCAACGTCGACCTCGCTGAGAAACGCAATCTCATCATCGCTTCGGTCATCCTCGTCATCGGACTTGGTGGGGCCATGGTCCAACTCGGAAGCTTCCCGGTTCAAGGGATGGCACTCGCCACAGTCGTCGGGATCCTCTTGAACGCCTTCTTGCCGAAAGAAGAAGCGGTCCACGAAGCTGCTGCCGAAACAACTGAAGATACACGACAAGCAAGTAACTTTTAATTCGATCCCGTGAGGTCGGCAAAGTGAAGGCTCGTTTATTTGGGTGTAGTCTACCCAAATGAAGGCGTCCCTTCACGTAGGTGAAGAGACGCCTTTTCTCTTTGCCTTCACACAAAAGGAGGAGACGAACATGAACTTAATCAAACAACAACCGAAGCATTTTGTCAGTCTGGATACGCTCTCGCTCGATGAGATCATGGGATTGATCGAGGAATCGCTACGTTACAAACAAGGGGACATGCCACCCTTGTTCGACGGCAAGACGGTCGCGAACTTGTTCTTTGAAAACTCGACGCGAACGAAAAATTCGTTTCAAATGGCCGAACGGCACTTGAAAGTACAAGAGATTCCGTTCGACGTGGCGACGTCATCGGTGACGAAAGGCGAGACGCTGTACGACACGTGCAAGACGCTCGAGGCAATCGGGGTCGATGCCCTCGTCATCCGCCATCCGGAGTCGGGCTATTACCATGAACTCGTTGAAAAGTTGAACATCCCGGTGTTGAACGGCGGTGACGGGAGCGGGGAGCACCCCTCGCAGTCACTGTTAGACCTCGTCACGATCTTTGAAGAGTTCAAGACGTTCGAAGGGTTGAACATCGCCATCTGCGGCGACCTCGTCCATAGCCGCGTCGCACGTTCGAACGCAAGCGTATTGAAACGCCTGGGGGCGAACGTCGTCGGCTGCAGCCCCGCCTCTTGGTGGGACGAGTCGATGGGGCTCGAACATCGGGACCTCGACGATGTGTTAGCGGACTGTGACGTCGTCATGCTGCTCCGCGTTCAGCACGAACGCCACATCATGGGCGACATCTTCTCGAAGGAAGATTATCATGCGCGCTACGGGTTGACGCCCGAACGCGTCGACCGAATGAAAGGACGAGCGATCATCATGCATCCGGCACCGGTCAACCGTGACGTCGAGATCGCCGGCAGTTTGATTGAACATCCGAAGTCGAGGATCTTTCCACAGATGACGAACGGCGTTTACGCCCGGATGGCCATTTTAAATCGAGCATTAGGGGGACAATTATGATACTTCAACACGCAACTTGGTATGACGGGAACACGAAACGGACGACGAATCTATTGATCGAGGACGGCGAAATCCGCTCGATCGACTATGACGGCACGACCGAAGGACATGAAGTGATCGATGCGACAGGGAAGCTCCTCATTCCGGGGCTCGTCGATGTCCACGTTCATTTGCGCGAGCCGGGCGGGGAGAAGAAAGAGACGATCAAGACGGGTACTGAGGCGGCTGCGGCCGGCGGGTTCACCACAATCTGCGCCATGCCGAACACACGTCCCGTCCCGGACGACCGGGCGACGATGGACCAGCTCCTGGCTAAAATCGAGCAAGACGCAAGCGTACGCGTCCTTCCATACGCCGCCATCACGAAACGACAGCTCGGCACCGAACAAGTCGACATGGCTTCGCTCGCAGATGCGTTCGCGTTCACCGATGACGGCGTCGGCGTCCAATCGGCGGCGATGATGCGTGAGGCGATGCGGGAAGCGAAACGTCTCGATAAGGCGGTCGTCGCCCACTGCGAGGACAATACGCTCAAGGCCGGTTCGGTCCATGAAGGCCGGTTCAGTGAAGAACACGGCATCCAAGGCATCCCGAGCCTCGCCGAAAGCATCCATATCGCCCGTGACGTCTTGATTGCCGAAGAGACGGGCTGTCACTATCACGTCTGCCACGTCTCGTCACGACAGTCGGTACGTGTCATCCGCGACGCCAAACGAGCCGGCATCCGGGTGACGGCCGAAGTGACACCGCATCACCTCGTCCTCTGTGAAGACGATATCCCGGGCCTCGACCCGAACTTTAAAATGAATCCGCCGCTCCGGAGCCGTGACGACCGTGAGGCGCTCCTTGAAGGCTTGTTCGACGGGACGATCGATATGATCGCGACGGACCACGCCCCGCACACGGCCGAAGAAAAAGCAGCCGGCATGGAACGGGCCCCGTTCGGCATCACCGGATTCGAGACAGCGTTCCCGCTCTTGTACACGACGTTCGTCAAGACGGGTCAGATGGAAGAAGCGGCGCTCATCAACTGGATGACGAAACGTCCGAGCGACGTGTTCGGGTTACCGTACGGTGTGATTGAAGTCGGACGGGCGGCAGACTTTGCCCTCATCGATACGGAGACGGAGCAAGTGGTCGATCCGACGACATTCCGCTCGAAAGGAAAAAACACACCGTTCGCGGGGATGAAACTGGTAGGCTGGCCGGTGATGACGATCGCGGCTGGAAAAATCGTATATAAGGGGAGATTCGATGAAACGAACATTATGGCTTGAGGACGGCACTTCATTTGTAGGAACAGCATTCGGCGCAGACGTCGAGACGATCGGGGAAGTCGTCTTTCAGACCGGGATGACCGGGTATCAGGAGATGTTGTCGGACCCATCGTACTGCGACCAGCTCATCGTGTTGACAAACCCGTTGATCGGCAACTACGGCGTCAACCGGGAAGATTTTGAGACGACCGTACCGATGGCGAAAGGACTCATCGTGAAAGAAGTGTGCGATTTGCCTTCGAACTTCCGCTCGACCGCAACGCTCAGTGATACGCTTCTCCGCTTCAATATCCCAGGTCTAGCAGGGGTCGACACGCGGATGTTGACGCGTCATCTCCGCTCACGTGGCGTCATGCGCGGTGTCATGGTCGATGGGGAATCGACGTGGGCATCGGTCCAGGATCGCTTTGACGTCCTTCTTCCGACCGATCAAGTCGAGCGCGTCTCGACAAAGCGGGCGTATGTCAGCACGGGCCGCGGGCCGCGTATCGCCCTCATCGACTTCGGTGCGAAACTCGGCATCATGCGTGAACTCGTGAAGCGCGACTGTGAAGTCGTCGTCTTGCCGCACGACGTGACGGCCGACGAAGTGATGCGCTATGAACCGGATGGCGTCATGCTGTCGAACGGACCGGGGGACCCGAAAGACGTCCCGACGGCGTTGCCGCTCATCGAGCGCCTCATGCCGGTGTTGCCGATTTTCGGAATTTGTCTCGGCCATCAGTTGATCGCACTCGCGAGCGGGGCCAATACGTTCAAACTCCCGTTCGGCCATCGCGGCGCCAACCATCCGGTGCTCGAACTTGAGACCGGCGCGGTGACGATCACATCCCAAAACCACGGCTACGCGGTCGATGAGGCATCACTCGCGACGACCGGACTCGTCGTCACGCATCGCGCCGTCAACGATGGCACGGTTGAAGGGGTGAAGCACTTGCATCATCCGACGTTCTCGGTCCAATACCATCCGGAAGCGGCACCGGGTCCATATGACGCCAACGACTTATTTGACCGCTTCATGCAGATCGTCCAAGAAAACAAACAGAAAGTAGGAATGTGACATGCCAAAACGACCAGATATTCAGAAAATCCTTGTAATCGGATCCGGCCCGATCGTCATCGGACAGGCGGCAGAATTTGACTATGCTGGTACCCAGGCGTGTCTTGCCTTGAAAGAAGAAGGATACGAGGTCATCCTCGTCAACTCGAACCCGGCCACGATCATGACCGACCCGACGACGGCGGACCGCGTCTACATCGAACCGCTCGAACCGGAGTTCGTCGAGCGGATCATCCGTCAAGAACGTCCGGACGCGCTCCTCGCCACACTCGGCGGCCAGACCGGCCTGAACTTGGCGATGGAACTCGATCGCCGCGGCGTGCTTGAAGATTGCGGCGTCGAATTGCTCGGGACGAAATTATCGGCCATCGAACAGGCTGAGGACCGGGAACAGTTCCGCGACCTCATGTATAAACTCGGGCACGGGGTCCCGGAAAGCGAGATCGTGCAGTCACTCGAGTCGGCTTGGGGCTTTGCGGAACGGATCGGCTACCCGATCATCATCCGTCCGGCGTACACACTCGGAGGAACCGGTGGCGGGATCGCCCATGACCGGAATGAATTTGAGCAGTTCGTCGAATCGGGACTGAAAGCGAGCCCGGTGACACAAGTGTTACTCGAAAAATCGATCGCTGGCATGAAAGAAGTCGAGTATGAAGTGATGCGCGATTCGAGCGACCAAGCGATCATCGTCTGTGCGATGGAAAACTTTGATCCGGTCGGGGTCCATACGGGCGACTCGATCGTCTTCGCACCGACACAAACACTGTCTGACCGCGACTATCAGATGCTCCGCAGCGTCTCACTCGACATCATCCGCGCCCTCGGCATCGAAGGCGGATGTAACATCCAATTCGCCCTCGACCCGGACAGCTTCACGTATTACGTCATCGAGGTCAATCCGCGTGTCTCGCGCAGTTCGGCGCTCGCCTCGAAAGCGACGGGGTACCCGATCGCCAAGCTGGCTGCGAAAGTGGCGGTCGGATACAAGTTGTCAGAACTGAAGAACCCGGTGACGGAGACGAGTTACGCCTCATTCGAACCGGCTCTCGACTATGTCGTCGCCAAAATCCCGCGCTTCGCCTTCGATAAGTTCGAGACGGCTGATCGTCGCCTCGGCACGCAGATGAAAGCGACCGGGGAAGTGATGGCGATCGGCCGTAATTTGGAAGAAGCACTCTTGAAGGCCGTCCGTTCGCTCGAACTCGGGACAGAAGACTTGGCCGTGCCACGACTCGCGCAACTAAGCACCGCGGAGCTCGACCGCGAACTGACGACACCGACGGATGAGCGGTTGTGGATGCTCTATGAAGCGCTCCGTCGCGGCTACTCGACAGAACAGTTGCATGAGCTGACAAAAATCGATCGTTTCTTCTTATCGAAACTCGCTCGGATTTGGCAACAAGAAGAGACGCTTCAGCATGAGCCGCTTTCGAAAGAACGCCTCATCGAGACGAAACGTCTCGGCTTCAGCGATAAGATGATCGCCCGAATCACGAATGAGACTGTGGAGACGGTGACATCGCTTCGGAACGACTGGGGCATCCGCCCGGTGTATAAGATGGTCGACACGTGTGCGGCCGAGTTCGCTTCGGAGACACCATACTTTTACGGGACGTACGAAGTCGAGAACGAGGCCGTGAAGACGGACAAACCATCGATTCTCGTCCTCGGTTCGGGACCGATCCGGATCGGGCAAGGTGTCGAGTTCGACTACGCGACCGTCCACTCGATCCAGACGATCCGTGACGCAGGCTACGAAGCGATCATCATCAACAATAACCCGGAGACGGTGTCGACCGACTTCTCGATCTCGGACCGGCTCTACTTCGAACCGCTCACGACCGAAGACGTGCTCGAGGTCATCCGCAACGAACAGCCGCTCGGCGTCATCGTCCAGTTCGGCGGTCAGACGGCAATCAACTTAGCGGCCTCGCTCGAAGCAGAAGGGGTCCAAATTTTAGGGACGTCGCTTGAAGATATCGACCGCGCCGAAGACCGGAAAGCGTTCGAAGCGACGCTCTCGGCCGAACGACTCGCCCAACCGCCGGGCAAGACGGCGGTCACGGTCGAAGAGGCCGTCGCTTGCGCCGATATGCTCGGTTATCCGGTACTCGTCCGCCCGTCATATGTGCTCGGCGGTCGGGCGATGGAGATCGTCTATGAGCGCTCGGAGCTCGAACGGTATATGCGCCACGCCGTCGTCGCCTCGAAAGACCGTCCCGTCCTCATCGACCGCTACTTGACGGGCATCGAGATTGAAGTCGATGCCATCTGTGACGGGACCGACGTCTATATCCCGGGCATCATGGAACATATCGAACGGGCCGGCGTCCACTCGGGTGACTCGATCGCCGTGTATCCGCCGCAACGATTGAGTGAGGCATTGAAAGAAAAAGTCGTCGATTACACGATCAAACTCGCCAAGGCGTTCCGAATCAAAGGGTTGCTCAATATCCAGTTCGTCTACGCGGACGACTTATATGTCATCGAGGTCAACCCGCGGGCGAGCCGGACCGTCCCATTCATCTCGAAAGTGACGGGCCTGCCGATCGCGCGCATCGCCACGCAGACGATTCTCGGGACGAGTCTGAAAGATTTAGGGTTAGGGACCGGCCTGCATCCAGAAGCGGACGCGATTTCGGTCAAAGTGCCAGTGTTCAGTTTCGCGAAATTAAAAGAAGTCGATCCGTCGCTCGGGCCGGAAATGAAATCGACCGGTGAAGTCATGGCGACAGACCGTACGCTCGAAAAAGCACTGTATAAAGGGCTCGTCGCCGCCGGCATGACGATCGCCTTGAAAGGGAACGTCCTATTGACGGTCGCCGACCAAGACAAGGAAGAGGCGCTCGACATCGCCCGCCGTTTCAATCGACTCGGATTCCGCCTGATGGCCACGTCCGGTACGGCGCAGGCGCTCTCAGCAGACGGCCTACCGGTCCATCCGGTCGGGAAGATCAATGAGTCTGGTGAGACGATGCTGAGCGTCATCGAACGAGGAGAAGTCGACATCGTCTTGAACACGACGACGCGTGACGCCCTCGCGACGAAAGACGGGTTCATCATCCGTCGGGCCGCGGCCGAGCAAGGCGTGCTCTGTCTGACGTCGCTCGATACGGTTAAGGCGCTGCTCCAAGTCATCGAGAGCCTGTCGTTCCAAACAACGAGTTTGCCGGAGTTCACGACATTCGGGGTGACCGTATGAGACAACTCGCGACCATTTTATCGAACCGATTGATCGCGACAGCGACGATGGAGATGAAAGTCGAAATCGCACCGCAAGAAGTCGCGCCGGGCACGTTCTTCCACGTGAAGACGTCAGAGCTGTTGCGCCGGCCGCTCTCGGTCGCGAACGTCGAAGGCAACGTCGTCACGTTCCTGTATAAAGTCATCGGTAGCGGGACGGCAGATTTGGCCGCTCGTCGGACGGGAGACGTCTTGGACGTCCTCGGACCGCTCGGCAACGGTTTCCCGCTCGAGCAAACAGGCAAGCGTGTCGTCCTCGTCGGTGGGGGCATCGGGGTGCCACCGCTCTACTACACGCGGCGTCTGCTCGCCGCACGCGGGATTGAGACGGTGGCGATTCTCGGGTTTGATACGAAAACGAGCATTTTTTATGAAGACGCGTTCCGTGAACTGGGGGAGACGATCATCACGACGGTCGACGGAACGTATGGGGAAATGGGATTTGTGACCGGCCCGCTCGCGCGGGTCGAGGCCGATGTGTTGTTCAGCTGTGGACCGGAACCGATGTTGAAGGCAGTCGCCGCATCACATATCGAAGAGCGATATATCTCGATCGAGAATCGGATGGGGTGTGGCATTGGAGCTTGTTTCGCTTGCGTGTGCGAAGCGCCAGGCGGTTACGTCAAAGTGTGCAGTGACGGACCGGTATTTCGTGCGGAAGAGGTGACGCTATGAGATTACACGTCGATTTGCCAGGCTTACAGTTGAAAAATCCGATCATGCCGGCGTCAGGCTGTTTCGGATTCGGTGAAGAGTTCGCCAAACTCTATGACTTATCGATATTAGGCGGTATTATGATTAAGGCGGCGACAGGCGAGTCGCGATTCGGCAACGGCACGCCCCGTGTCGCTGAGACGGCACAAGGAATGCTGAACGCCATCGGCCTTCAAAATCCAGGTGTCGACGCCATCATCGAAGACAAGCTTCCGTTCCTGTCGGGATTTGATACCGAGATCATCGCCAACGTGGCCGGCTCGACGCCAGAAGAGTATATTCACGTCGCCCGCCAGATGAGTGCCGACCCGACCATTAAAGCGCTCGAGCTGAACATTTCATGTCCGAACGTGAAGTGCGGCGGGATGCAGTTCGGGACCGATCCTGAGATGGCGGCCGAATTGACCCGGCTTGTCAAAGCGGCGTCAACGAAACCGGTTTACGTCAAACTGTCTCCGAACGTCACATCGATCACGGCGATGGCCAAGGCGGTCGAAGCGGCCGGTGCCGACGGGATCACGATGATCAACACGCTCGTCGGGATGCGCATCGACGTCACGACCGGACAACCGATTCTCGCCAATCGAATCGGGGGCTTGTCTGGCCCTGCCGTCAAACCGGTCGCCATTCGGATGGTGTATGAAGTCGCTCAGGCCGTCGATATCCCGATTATCGGGATGGGCGGCGTGCGGACGGTGGACGACGTATTAGAGTTTATCTACGCAGGTGCCTCAGCGGTCGCGGTCGGAACGGCCAATTTTGAGAATCCGTACGTCTGTCAAGAAATCATCGAAGCGTTGCCGGGACGACTTGACGAACTTGGCATCGATCACATTTTAGACATCAGGGGGAAAGCTTATGAACAGACTGTATCTCGCGCTTGATGTCGAGACGGGCGCCGACGCGTTCCGTCTATTGGAACGAATCAATCAGAAACCAGCCGTCAAAGTCGGGATGGAGCTGTTCTATCGGGAAGGGGGGCGTTTTGTCGAGCAACTCGTCGACAATGGATACCCCGTCTTTTTAGACATCAAAGTCCACGACATCCCGGAGACGGCACGGCGGACGCTCCGTCAAATCGGCCGCCTCGGCGTCGAGTTGACGAACGTCCATACACTCGGCGGCGAGACGATGATGCGCTACGCCTTAGACGGCTTACGTGATGTGACCGATACGACGAAATTGATTGGGGTCACCCAGTTGACGTCGACCGATGAACGGATGCTTTCTGAAGAATTAAACATCAAAGGCGGTCTGGAGCAGGCCGTCCTTCGCCAGGCAGCCATGGCCGATCGGGCCGGACTCGACGGGGTCGTCGCGTCCGTGCATGAGGCCCATGCGATTCACCAAGCGCTCGGCTCATCGTTTTTGACCGTGACGCCGGGTATCCGGATGAACGAGACAGTAGACGATCAAGTCCGGACCGCCACACCAAAAGCGGCGCGTGAGGCCGGCGTGTCGGCCATCGTCGTCGGCCGGCCGATCACCCGGGCCGAAGACCCGAACGCCGCATATGAATACTACTTACAGGAATGGAGTCGAACGTATGAGACAAATCGCTGAAGCTTTATTACAGATCGAGGCCGTGACCCTTTCTCCCGAGAACCCGTATACATGGTCGAGCGGGATGAAGAGTCCGATTTATTGTGACAACCGTTTGACGCTCAGCTATCCTGATGTCCGCAATCTCATCATCGATGCGCTCGTCGAAGCGATCCGTCCGCTCAACGCCGATGTCATCGCCGGGACAGCGACAGCGGGAATTCCTCATGCGACGCTTGTCGCCGACCGGCTCGGCTTGCCGCTCGTCTACGTCCGTTCGAGTGCGAAAGGACATGGGAAAGGGAATCAAATCGAAGGTCGGTTCGAGCCTGGCGCTCGTGTCGTCGTGATTGAAGATTTGTTGTCGACCGGTTCATCGAGCATCGAGGCCGCCAAAGCGATCCAGAAAGCCGGCGGGGAAGTGATCAAGATTCAAGCGATCTTTTCCTACAGTCTGAGCCGTCTTCACATCAATCTATTGGACTCCGGCTTCACTGCGCATGCACTGATTACACTGTTGGATGTGCTCGACGTCGCCGTCAAGAAGCGAATCATCAGTAAAGAAGAGGCTGCTACTTTACGTGACTGGCGAAATGATCCGACAGGTTGGAGCGCTCGTGTCACATCGTAATTTACCTTTCTAAGAATCCACCTCCGGGCGGATTCTTTTTCAATTGGTAACATGGCATACTGAACGTGTTAGAATAGGGAAAGTAGTTAATAAAGGAGATGTGTATGGCGTATTCTAGAATGAAGGGAAAGTCCTTGAAAGCTCGCTTTCAAGCGATCCCGAAACATCGTAAAATCGCGTTCGGACTCGTCTTCACCGTCTTGCCCCTCATTTTTTTCTTGAATTTATTCGTATTCAGCCATGTGTTGGCACTCGGGGACACGTACGAGGACCGATACCAGATGAAGAGGCTTCGGCTCGAGACGGCGCATGGTAACGTCGAATTTGTTCGGAGCACGAATGAGAAGGTTCAGATTGAAGTATTGCAGACGAACTCGAAAGAGCGTCGCATCAAAGTCAAATCGGTCGGCGACACAATCTCGGTCGTCGAGCGGTATGGCCAACTGAGTCAATTCGGCAGTCGGGCGAGCGATGAGCCGTCCCGTTATAAGATTCGCGTCGCCTTGCCGAGCTCGATGACGTCGATTGATGTCGAGGCCGAGCAAGTGACGGGACAAGGATTGATCGCTAAGACGATTGTCTTGGAGGCGAACGCAGTCAATGTAAAGAAACTCGAAAGTGATCGACTTCGTGTCGAGACGCGGAGTGATGCGACATTAGAGACCGTCCGGGTCGTCACGGGAAATATCCGCTCCTATCGGAATGCGACCGTGGGTGACATCGTCGTCAATCAAAGCTTGACGGTTCAGACCGAGGCTGGGACGCTCGCCTACGAGCCGCGCAATGCGACCGGACAAGTGAACGTCACCACGTCCGGCAACGTGACAGCATCCGAGCGGTTCAAGGAAATCGGGGGCGGCGTGTATCATCTGTCGAACTCGAACCGACCGAATATCGAACTCATTTCCGAGACAGGAAAGGTCGAACTTAAATGATCAACAAACGTTACATCCCTAAAGTCGGACTCCGGACATTAAAGACGGGGATTGCCGTCGCCATCACGATCGCCTTGTCGTGGTACGTGTTTGGCATCTATTCAGGCATGGGGGCCATCGCGGCCGTCGTCGCGATGCAACCGACCGTGAAACGGTCATCAAATATCGTCTTCAGTCGAATCTTCGGGACGATTGTCGGGCTCATGTGCGGTCTCTTGATCGTCTACGCGTTCGGAGTCAACCCGATCTCGATCGGGCTCGCCGTCATCGTGGCGCTCACGCTCAACACGACGTTCGATAAGACACACATGTCGACGTACGCGGCGTTCGCAATCGTGCTCATGCTCGAGAACCCGACGACCGACTTCTTCCATTATGCGTGGACCCGTTCGCTTTTGACGGCCGTCGGTGTTTTCGTCTCACTCGGAGTGAACTATGCGTTCCTGCCGCCTCGTTATGAAGATCGGTTGCTCAGTGAGATTCGAAAGACATCGGCCTACATGTTCCACCATTGGCGCGAACTTGTCGGATCCCCATCAGAATTGCTTGAGACGCGGGCCCGCATCCTCGGGCATCAGGAGCTGCACATGATGCTCCAAGAAGACATGAAAGTGACGAACGTGACATTGAAGCATTTGACGATCAAACAGTATCGTCTATTGATTCACCTTGAGGACAAGCTCGTCTTGCTGCTCGAGAGTCTCGCCGAACACCGCGAGGCACTATTATTGATTGGTGAGGAAGAACGCCGGGCGTTCGAATCCGAATTTTTATATCTCCTTGCGCATCATCACGACATCCTCTACACGTGTGACAAACCGTATTCGCTGTTCACGTTGCCGCATGAGGATCTATCCGTTTCTGAAATCTTACACGGGCATTTGCTCGACTATCATGAACAGCTCGAAGCGTTCAAACATAATCCGAAATGAAGCAAGGCCCCGTTTTAGCGACGGGGCCTTGCTTTATGATTGATTGAGAGCCCGTCCTTTAGGCGCCTTCGCTTTCCACAGGCAATCCCGGAGCCGCATCGCGACTAGCGTCGCTGCTGGGTCTCCGTCGGATTGCTATCCTGTAGGAGTCTCCGGCGCCACGGACAAGCAATCTTTCATCTTTACGTATTAGAGGAAAACCAAAAAGAAGCAGGACCAACCTATGTCCGGGCCGGCACCCGAACTCCTAGGGGAGAGCGATGCAAGGATGACCCCGTAAAGTGCGGTACGCACTGTGGAGGCATCCGCATCGCCCCAGGAACGGAGGGTGCCGGCGAAGGCGATAGTAAGCATCGATTTCTATGCAAGTCACAAACAAGACCACGTCATGTGACGTGGTCTGAACTCATTGCTGGAGTGATTTGACGAGCCGCTCATCCGGCGTGACGTACACCGTCTGCTGATCCGTATAGATGACGAATCCAGGCTTGGCGCCGCTCGGCTTTTTCACATAGCGCGCTTTCGTGTAATCGACCGGCACACCGCTCGAGGCACGGGCCTTCGAGAAGTAGGCGGCGACTGTCGCGGCTTCGAGCAGCGTCGTCTCGTCGGGTTCGCTCGAACGGATAATGACGTGTGAGCCGGGAATATCTTTCACGTGGAGCCAAATCTCGTCGCGACGTGCGAACTTGAACGTCAAATGATCGTTTTGCGTATTGTTCTTCCCGACGAAGAACTCTGTCCCCGTCGACGACGTATACGCTTCGAGCGAAATTTTCTTCGTCTGTTTCTTCTTTTGATTCCGTTGTTTCATATAGCCGCCTTCAGCCAATTCTTCTCGAATCTCGACGATATCGGCAGGTGAGGCGACATCGAGTTGGGCGACGAGCGTCTCTAAATACTGAATCTCGGCGTCGTTCAATTCGATTTGCTTTTGCACTTCGATTTTGGCGACTTTCAACTTGTTGTATTTCTTATAGTAAGCTTGTGCGTTTTCGTTTGGCGTCTTGAGCGGATTGAGCGGGATGTCGATCATACCGCCTTCTTCGTCGTAGTAGTCGACGACGTGAGCGACGGTCATACCTTTCTCGAGTTGGAACAAGTACGTCGTCAACAGTTCACCGTATTTTTGGAGCTCATCGGACCGTTCCGTCGCCTTCAAGTCGTCGAGCAGACGCTTCCGCTTCAAGATGTTCTTCTCGAGCTCGGACTTGAGCAAACGTTCGACATCATGCGCCTGTTGTTTGACGCGGTCCCGGTTCGCTTTTTCATAGAAGAAGCGGTCGAGGACGTCTTTGCTCGTCTCGTAGCGTTCTTCGGCGGCAATCTCTCCTGACGTGAGCACGATCGGACTGAAACGTTCTTTTCCGGAAGCGAGCTGTTGGAAAACGAACGGTCCTTCGAGGTCGGCCATCACACCGATGAACGCCTCTTCGATGCTCGCCCTGTTCGGGAGTTTGGCCCGATGGACGATTTCTTGTGCAATCTGCGGGCTCAGGCCTGCGAAACTGGCGACAAGTTGTTTATCAAGTTTTCCGGCGTTCCAATCGATTCGCTTCAAGCCCGCTTCACGTTCTGTCAACGGGTCGCACTTGTCTTGGGCCGGCGGCAATAAGTAATCGCTGCCCGGCATGATTGTCCGGTACGTGTTCTGTGACGGTGGCAAGTGCTTGATCGCGTCCAAAATTTTGCCGTCCTCGTTCGTTAACACGACGTTCGAGTGCCGTCCCATCAATTCGATATACACTTTCTTGTTCTCTTCGTCGCCGAGCTCGTTTCGTGAACGAATCGACAAGACGATGACACGGTCGCGTCCGATTTGTTCGACCGCCGTGATGAAGCCACCTTCGATATGTTTGCGGAGCATCATGCAAAACATCGGGGGTTCTTGCGGGTTCTTGGTCGGATTATCCGTTAATTGGAGCCGCGCGTACATCGCGTTCGCCGAAACGAGCAATTGGACGCTTTGGCGGTTCGATCGGACTTGAATCATCAAGTCGAGGGAATACGGTTGGTGCACGCGATTGATTCGCCCTCCGACAAGAGCTTGTAATTCTGTTACAACACGATATGTCATTAATCCATCATATGCCACTAGTCTCATCACCTTTGTTCTTTTTCTGTCTCTACGTTATCAGATTCATGGAAAATATGGTACGATGAAGTAGGAAATCCGAACTTCTTCTTGCCGGAACAATTGATTGACTGCTATTATAATTAAATGTGATGTTAGAAGATGGAGGTCTTGCAGTGAATTTTAAAGAACGAGGATTATTAATCGTCTTGTCTGGCCCGAGTGGCGTCGGTAAAGGGACAGTGTGCCGCGTGCTCCGTGAGGAAGAGGACAACAACCTTCAATATTCGGTCTCGGCGACGACCCGGAAACCGCGTGAAGGGGAAGTGGAAGGCGTGCATTACTTCTTTAAGACGAGAGAACAATTTGAAGACATGATCGAGCACGATCAATTGCTCGAACACGCTGAATTTGTCGGCAACTATTATGGGACACCGGTCGAATGGGTTCGTGAGACACTCGAGAGCGGAAGAGACGTCATCCTTGAGATTGAAGTCCAAGGTGCTTTCCAAGTGAAAGAGCGTTTCCCGGAAGCGGTCTTTTTATTCTTGGCTCCGCCAAGCTTGCAAGAATTACGCAACCGCTTAGTCGGTCGAGGTACGGAATCGGAAGATGTGATCAAGCAACGCTTGCTCGTCGCCCGGGAAGAAATTGAATTGATGGATGCATACGATTACGTCGTTACGAATGATGAAGTGGACAAAGCGATTGATCGTATCAAAGCGATCGTGACGGCCGAACATTGTAAACGTGAACGTGTCGCATCTCTCTATAAAAAAGCCATGATGGAGGTCATTTAATGTTATACCCTTCGATTGATGCCTTACAACGTATCATCCCGTCGAAATACACGATCGTGACGGTGGCCGCGAAGCGGGCCCGCCAAATCCAGGACGGAAAAGCACCGAAAGTCGCCGCGCCAAAATCGTATAAGCCGGTCGGTCAAGCGCTAGAAGAATTGTATTCGGGTGACACGACAATCATCACGAACGAAAAAAACAACGGATGAAGTGTGACCCAAGTCGGATACGACTTGGGTCTCATTGTCTATAAGGGGGAGAATTGTGAATGTTGAACGATCGGAATATCTTGCTTTGTGTGAGCGGTGGGATTGCGGCGTATAAGGCGTGCGCGCTCACGTCGAAACTTGTCCAGGCTGGTGCGAACGTTCGGGTGGCAATGACCGCGTCAGCCGAAGAATTTGTCGGGAAAGCGACGTTTCAGGCGCTCAGTCGAAACCCGGTATACACCGACGTGTTCGAGGAACATGACCCGACCAAAATCGCCCACATCGACGTTGTCGATACGAGTGACTTGATCGTCGTCGCACCTGCCACGGCGAACATGATCGCGAAACTCGCGGCCGGTATTGCCGATGACTTCATCACGACCTCAATCTTAGCGGCGAAATGCCCGGTCATCGTCTCACCGGCGATGAACGTCAATATGCTTGAACATCCGGCCACACGTCGCAATATCGAAACGCTCAAAACGTTCGGTTATCAAATCATCGAGCCCGGTGTCGGCAACCTCGCCTGCGGCTGGATTGGGGGGGGACGTCTACCGGAACCGGAAGACCTCGTCCGGATTATCGAGAGCCAGTTTGTCCCGAAACATCTGCTCGGGAAGCAAGTATTGATTACGGCAGGGCCGACGGTCGAACGCATCGACCCGGTCCGCTTTTTATCGAATGACTCATCAGGCAAGATGGGCGTCGCGCTCGCCGCGGCTGCCCGCGATATGGGCGCACACGTCACGCTCGTCCACGGACCGCTGCAAGTACCCGTACCGGACGGCGTGACCGCCATCGCCGTCGAATCAGGCACGGATATGCTCGAGACGGTGCTCGCGCGTTTCGATGACCAAGACCTCGTCATCAAATCGGCCGCCGTCGCCGACTATCGCCCGAAGACGGTCCATAGCGAGAAACATAAAAAAGTGCACGGCCCGTTGACGATCGAACTCGAAGAGACGACCGATATCTTGAAGACGCTCGGGGAGAAGAAGACGCATCAGCTCCTCGTCGGTTTTGCGGCAGAGACGGAGAATCTCGAGCAACACGCCCGCGATAAAATCGCCCGTAAGCGGGTCGACTACCTCGTCGCGAATGATGTGTCGAAGCCAGATATCGGCTTCCGCTCTGACGACAACGAGGTCATGTTGTTCCGCGCGGACGGGGCTCATGTCCGCTTGCCTCGTCAAAGCAAACGCGAGCTCGCCGTCGAGTTGCTCACCCACTTTAAGGAAGATTTGCGATGATCGCCCACGTCCATGTCGATGCGCCCGTCATCACAATCGACCGTCCGTTCGATTATGAGGTCCCATCCCAGTTCGAGACATTGATCGAACCGGGCATGCGTGTCTCGGTCCCGTTCGGCTCACGACGCCT
Source organism: Exiguobacterium sp. s141 (assembly GCF_018618085.1). Taxonomy (NCBI): domain Bacteria; kingdom Bacillati; phylum Bacillota; class Bacilli; order Caryophanales; genus Exiguobacterium; species Exiguobacterium sp. s141. Next base: position 432,546 of record NZ_JACSLJ010000002.1, read on the forward strand.
GCTTGGAATCGTCACCGGTGTCTCAGAAGGGACGCGTGAAGGCTTGAAACCGCTCGAAGCCCTATTAGATGAAGAATCATCACTGACGGACGAGTTGCTCGACTTATCGACCCATGTGAAAGAGACGACGCTCTGTTTCCGGTCGTCGGCGCTTCTCGCGATGCTACCGGCGGCGCTGAAAGTGAGTTACGACAAAGAAATCAAAGGCGAGACGCTCCCAGACGGCGTTCGAGCCGGTACCCATCTTTCGGAGTATCCGAAAGAGACGCAGTCCATCATCTTGGCGCTCGCCAAAAAAGGGGACATCTTGCTCGCGCCGGTGTTAAAAGAGAAACGGACGGTCAAGACGGACCTCGTCATCGAACTGATTGATGCGACTGTCATCCCGGGCCGTGCGAAGAAACAACAAGAAGCGATTGAGTTGCTAAAGGACGTACCGCGCATGTATTGGTCGTCGTTACGCCAAATCGGGCTATCGCGCGCCCAACTGCAAAAAATGGAGTCGCTCGGTGCCGTCAAAGTGACCGAGGTCGAACTGAATCGCGACCCGTATGCCACGATCGAACAGGTCGTTGAGACGGTCCAATTGAACGAGAGTCAAGCGACGGCCGTTCATGCCATCCGTGACGCGGAGGCCGGGGAGACGTTGCTCCTGCATGGGGTCACCGGCAGCGGGAAGACAGAAGTCTATCTCGAAGCGATCGGTCAAGTCGTCGATGAAGGCAAACAGGCGATTTTGCTCGTACCGGAGATTTCGCTCACGCCGATGATGGTGAAACGGTTCAAGCGCCGTTTCGGCGACCGGGTCGCTGTGCTTCATAGCGCCTTGTCGCAAGGGGAAAAATATGATGAATGGCGGAAGATCAAGCGGCGTGAAGTCGATGTTGTCGTCGGGGCACGCTCGGCCATCTTCGCCCCGCTTGAGAACATCGGCCTGCTCATCTTAGATGAAGAGCATGAGACGACGTACAAGCAAGAAGAGAACCCGCGCTATCATGCGCGTGACGTTGCGATTTGGCGGGCCCGTTACCACGGTTGCCCGGTCGTCCTTGGTAGTGCGACCCCGTCACTCGAGTCTTACGCCCGCGCTCAAAAAGGTGTCTATCGCTATCTGCAATTGAGTGAGCGATACGGGGGCGAGATGCCGCCGGTCCATATTATCGACATGCGACGTGAACTCGCCAAAGGCAACACGACGATGTTCTCAGAAGATTTATTTGTCGCCATCAACGACCGCATCGCCAAAAAAGAACAGTGTGTCATCTTGCTCAACCGTCGTGGCTTCACGACGTTCGTCATGTGCCGCGACTGCGGGGAAGGACTCACTTGTCCGCACTGCGCCGTCAACTTGACGTATCACCAACATGGTGACCGGCTCAAATGCCACTACTGCGGCTATGAGATTGGGATGCCATCAAAATGTCCGACATGTGACAGCAAGAAAATCAAACAGTTCGGCACCGGCACGCAAAAGATCGAGACCGAGCTGTTGAACCGCATCCCCGAGGCGCGGATCATCCGGATGGACCAAGACACGACGTCCCGAAAAGGGTCGCACGAGCAACTGTTGAAACGCTTCGAGGATGGAGAGGCCGACATTTTGCTCGGCACTCAAATGATCGCCAAAGGACTCGACTTCCCGAACGTCACGCTCGTCGGGGTGCTCGCGGCGGATGCGACACTCGGCATGCCCGATTTCCGGGCGACCGAGCGCACGTTCCAGCTCGTCACCCAAGTCGCGGGCCGGGCCGGTCGAGGAAGTCTACCAGGTGAGGCATACGTGCAGACGTACAATCCCGACCATTACGTCATCGAGACGGCGAGCGAGCACGACTATGAATCCTTTTTCGCTCGTGAGATGCAGTTGCGCCAAGTCGGCAACCATCCACCGTATTGGTACGTCACGCTCGTCACGTTCGCGGCCGAAAGTCCGCTCGTCGCCCAAGCCGAGGCCGAGCTGTTCGCCTCTGATTTCGTCGAGGCGCATGTGGCCCAGTCACGGCTGAATGGACCGATGCCGGCACCGTTGTCTAAACTAAAGAACTTGTTCCGCTATCAGTTGTTCATCAAAACGAAACATCCTGAGGCGCTATATCCGGTCCTCGCCGCGTTGCAACAGGCACGCGCGAAGGCGATCAGTAAAAAAGAGTATCAATTGAGTATCGACGTAAACCCATACGTATTCATGTGAGGTGGAACCAGATGTATAAAGTAGTAGAGATTCCAAATGAGATTTTACGGGTCACGTGTGATCCGGTGACGAAATTTGATAAAAAGTTGCGTCAGACGGTCGATCGACTGTTCGACACGATGTACGAATATGACGGCGTCGGCGTTGCCGCCCCGCAGGTCAACTTGAATCAACGGCTCGCCGTCGTCCATACGGATGATGAGACGGGACCGCTCGTGTTGATCAATCCAGAGATCATCGAGACGTCGGGAAGCGAGGTCGGCCTTGAAGGGTGCTTGAGCATCCCGGGAGAGTTCGGATTCGTCGAACGGCATGAGACGATCGTCGTCAAGACGCAAGATTTGAAGGGCCGCACCCAACAAGTGAAGGCGAGCGGTTTCTTCGCCCGGGCGATTCAACATGAGATCGATCATCTCGACGGGGTGTTGTTCACGGACAAACTCGCCGTGCCGGAAAAAGGGACGGATCAACGCATCGTCTTCATGGGCACTCCGACGTTTGCCGTATCCGTACTTGAGCGCTTGCTCGAAGAAGGATACAATGTCGTAGGTGTCGTCTCGCAACCGGACAAGCCGGTCGGACGAAAACGCGAACTGAAACCGACGCCGGTGAAAGAGTGTGCCCTGCGCCACAACATCCCGGTGTTACAGCCTGAAAAGGTGCGCACCGATTATGCGGACATCTTGGCACTTGAACCGGATTTGATCGTGACGGCGGCGTACGGTCAAATTGTTCCGACCGAACTGTTAGAAGCGCCGAAACATGGAGCCATCAACGTCCATGCCTCGCTCTTGCCGAAACATCGGGGTGGTGCTCCAATCCATCAAGCCATCCTCGACGGAGACAAAGAGACGGGCGTCACGATCATGTACATGGTCGATAAGCTCGATGCCGGCGATATGATTGCCAACACGGTCGTACCAATCGAAGAATTGGACACGGTCGGTACGTTGTTCGACAAGCTCGCGGTCGCAGGGTCTGACTTGTTAATCAAGACGCTTCCTGCTTTCCTTGCTGGTTGGATTGAAGCCGTGCCGCAGGACGAGCGTGACGTCACGTTCGCACCGAACATCAGCCGGGAGCGGGAACAGATTGACTGGACCCGTTCCGGCACAGACATTTATAACCATATCAGAGGGATGAATCCGTTCCCGACGGCGTATACGACAATTGCGGGTGAACGGGTCAAACTGTTCTTCGGGTCGAAGACGTCAGGGACGGGTGAACCGGGAACGATTGTACGGCTTGAAGAGGATGGGTTTGTCGTCGCGACAGGTGACGCGGTCGCTATTAAAGTGATCGATTTGCAACCATCTGGTAAAAAACGAATGGACGGGGCCACATTTATGCGTGGGGCCGGCCAAAAGTTACAAGTCGGCGATCGACTAGGAGGATAATATGAACGTACGAGTTGCAGCGCTTGATACGCTAATCAAAATCGAACAAGGCGGCGCCTATTCGACGATTGCGGTCAACGACCTATTGAAACAAAAAAAATTAGCGACGAAAGACGTCGGCCTCTACACGGAGCTCGTCTACGGGACGCTCGGTCGGAAACGGACGCTCGATTATATTTTAGAGAAGCGGGTCCAAAACCCGAAAAAATTGGACAAATTTGTCTTGCCGCTCTTGCGGATGAGCGTCTATCAACTGTTTTATCTCGACAAGATCCCGGATCGGGCCGTGTTGCATGAAGCGGTTGAAATCGCGAAAAAACGGGGCCATTCGGGAACCGGCAAGTTCGTCAATGGCGTTTTGCGCAACGTCGTCCGGGATGGGTTCCCGGATTTGAGCACGCTGCCAGACGCTGAACGGATTGCCATCGAACATAGCCATCCTGATTGGCTCGTCGCCGAATGGGTGGAGACGTATGGTGTCGAAGCGACCGAGGCGATGTGCAAATTGAATAACGAACCGGCGCCGGTCACAGTCCGGGTCAACCGCCAACGTGTCACCGTTGACGAGATGATTGAACGGCTCGCTGAAGTCGATGTCGTCGCCACACGGTCGGAACTATCCGCGGACGGGCTCGTCATCGAGTCCGGAAACGTTCACGCGACGGCGTTCATCGACATGGGCTTGTTGTCGATTCAAGATGAGAGCTCGATGATTGTCGCCGATGCGCTTCAAGCCGCGAAGACAGAACGCGTGCTCGATGCTTGTGCCGCCCCGGGCGGGAAAGCGATGCATACGGCCGAACGCATGGACGGCGGAACGCTCGTCGCGCTCGACTTGCATCCGCATAAAGCGAAGTTGATTGAACGACAAGCGAAGCGTCTGCATATCGATGGAGTGACCGCACTTGCCCTCGATGCCCGTCAGGCCGGTGACAAGTTTGAACCGGAGAGCTTCGATCGGATTTTGCTCGATGTCCCATGTTCAGGACTCGGCGTCATCCGCCGCAAGCCCGATATCAAATGGACAAAAGACAAATCTGCTCTCGCCGGACTGCCGAAAGTCCAGCGTGAAATCATCGACGCCGTCTTGCCACTCCTCAAACGAGGTGGTACGCTAGTGTACTCGACATGTACGATCGACCCGTCTGAGAATGAGCAACAGGCCGATTACATTTTGTCGAACGGATTGACGTGGGATGAGACACTCCAGGACCGTCTTCCACAAGTATTGCGCCCGATGGTGTCATCGGACCGCGCTGAACTCAAATTACTCCCGACGACGTTCGGGACGGACGGTTTCTATATCGCCGCATTCAAGAAAGAGGTATAAACATGAATCCAAAAGCAGTTGAAAAAAATCCATTGGTCGGTGCCAAGCCGTCACTCTATTCCCTCACGTATTCAGAACTCGAACAGTGGCTCATCGAAGCAGGAGAAAAATCGTTCCGCGCGAAACAGTTATATGACTGGATGTACGTCAAGCGTGTGACATCGTTCGACGATATGACGAACGTCTCTAAACCGCTCCGCGAGAAATTAGACGCGGCGTTCCAATTGACGACGTTGAAAGAACTCGTCCGTCAAGAATCACAGGACGGCACGATCAAGTTCTTGTTCGAGCTTCAAGACGGTTATTCGATCGAGACGGTGCTCATGCGTCACGAGTACGGCAACTCGGTCTGTGTCACGACACAAGTCGGCTGCCGGATTGGCTGTACGTTCTGTGCCTCGACACTCGGCGGTTTGAAACGTAACTTAGAAGCCGGTGAAATCACGGCGCAAGTCCTCGACGTCCAACGCGCACTCGACGCAAGTGGAGAGCGAGTCGACTCAATCGTCGTCATGGGTATCGGCGAACCGTTCGATAACTACGACGAATTGATGCGCTTCTTGCGCACGGTCAACCACGATGACGGCTTGAACATCGGTTCACGCCATATTACGGTGTCGACAAGTGGGATCGTACCGAAGATTTACAAGTTCGCCGATGAAGGGATGCGCATCAACTTCGCCATTTCGCTTCACGCGCCGACGACAGAGATTCGGACTCGTCTCATGCCGATCAACCGTGCCTACAACTTGGATAAGTTGATGGAAGCCGTCAACTACTATACAGAGAAGAGTGGTCGCCGTATCACGTTCGAATACGGTTTATTCGGTGGTGTCAACGACACGGAAGAACACGCCCATCAGTTGGCGGACTTGTTGAAAGGCGTCAAATGTCACGTCAACTTGATTCCAGTCAACCACGTGCTCGAGCGCGACTACGTCCGCACACCACGTAAACAAATTTTTGCCTTTGAAAAAGTGCTCAAAGACCGAAAAGTGAACGTGACGATTCGTCGCGAACAAGGTTCGGATATCGATGCGGCTTGTGGGCAGCTTCGAGCGAAGGAGCGCGAACAAGAAACGAGGTAATCAGGAAGATGGAATTAGCATACCGAACCGACCGGGGGCAAGTGAGAGCGCAAAACGAGGATGCCGTCTTGATTTTAGGGGACGAGCACGCCGGGATCGCACTCGTGGCCGACGGTATGGGAGGGCATGAAGCCGGGGAGGTCGCGAGTCAGCTCGTCATCGAGCAGTTTCGTCGTGCCTTCCCGACGCTTCCGGCCTCACCGATGGAGATGGAGAATTGGTTTCGCCACAACGTGGAACTGGCCAATGAGCAAGTGCTCGACTTCTCGAAACAAGCGAACCTGCTCATGATGGGGACGACGATTGCCGGTGTTTGCTGGCACGACGAGACGATCGTCATCGTCCACGTCGGGGATAGTCGTGTCTATGCCTTGCGTGACGATAAACTTCAGCAGTTGACAGAAGACCATTCCTACGTGAACGTGTTGAAGCAACTCGGGGAGTTGACCGAGGAAGAAATGCGCGTCCACCCGAAACGTAATATCATCACCCGTGCGATCGGCTCGAAAGAGCATGTCGAACCTGATCTGCAAGTGTTTGCCGAACCCGAGTTTGACACGATTTTAATCTGTACGGACGGCTTGACGACGCATTTGACCGATGACGAGATCAAGCAAGTCTTGGAACGTCCCGTCTCGGCGGACGTCAAGGCGGATCAATTGATCGATCGAGCCAACCGTTTGGGTGGGAGTGACAACATCACTGTTGCCCTCGTCCAGTTCACAGATAGAAAGAGAGGATGAATCCGATGCGAAGTGGAGAACGAATCAACGATCGTTATCGGATCGAACAGCAAATCGGCAGCGGCGGCATGGCAAATGTCTACCGGGCTCACGATGAGATTTTAAACCGAACCGTCGCCATCAAGGTGTTGCGATCTGAATTCTCGCATAATGAACAATTTATACGCCGGTTTGAACGAGAAGCCCATGCGGCGACGAGTCTGAACCATCCGAATATCGTCGCCATTTACGACGTCGGAGACGAACGCGACATCTATTACATCGTCATGGAACATGTCGACGGGATGACGCTGAAACAATATTTGCAAGAAGAGTACATATCTGTCGACGAGGCGCTTCGCATCATGGGACAGATTTGTGATGCGATTGACCATGCCCATGCGAATCGAATCATTCATCGGGACATCAAACCGCAAAACATGATGATCAATCAGAGCGGCAACGTCAAAGTGACGGACTTTGGGATTGCGGTGGCCATGTCGAACGCGACGCTGACCCATACGATGTCGGTCCTGGGGTCGGTCCACTACTTTTCCCCGGAGCAAGCGCGCGGAAAGTTCGCCGATGAGAAGTCAGATATTTATTCGCTCGGCGCCGTGCTCTATGAACTCGTGACCGGCCGGGTGCCGTTCATCGGCGAGACGCCGGTCGCCGTCGCGCTGCAGCATCTGCAAGACGACCCAATTCGACCGATGGATTTGAACCCGAACATCCCGCAAGCGCTCGAGAACTGTATTATGCAGGCGCTCGCGAAGTCACCGGGCGCACGTCATGCCTCGGTCGCCGCGTTCAAAAAAGATTGCATGACGTCACTTGATTCAGAACGTGCGAATGAACCGAAGCGGTCGAACGCTGAGCAAGATGCGTTTGATCAGACGCTCGTCATGGCGCCAGTCGTACCGGATGAGCCAAACGTCAAAGAGGCGCCCGAGCAACCGGTCGCAGTAAGTGAACCTGTGAAAGACAAACCGAAACGGAAGAAGAAGTGGTGGCTTTGGCTCTTGCTTGCGCTCCTGTTGATTGGTGGCGGGATCGGGGCTTACGTCATTGCTGACGAGATGTCCCGTGCCGTCGTCCCGGACGTCGTCGGCATGACGAGCGACGAGGCGACGACCGAGCTCGAAACGGCCGGTTTTGTCGTCGAGGCAACTGAACGGGCAAGTGACAACATTGCCGCTGGCGACGTCATCTCGCAGACACCGCAAGCCGGACGGAAGCCGAAACGTGGGACGACCGTGACAATCGTCGTCTCGGCCGGAAAAGAGACGGTCGAGATGCCGGATGTTGAAGGACTGTCCCAGTCGTCGGCCGAACGGACGCTCAAAGATCTTGAGTTCACGGATATCGAGATTCAGTCGGAGGCATCCGAGACGGTCGATAGCGGGGATGTCATCTCCCAATCGATCGCCCCAGGCAACGAGGTCGTCCCATCTGAAGAGACGGTGACGCTTGTCGTCTCGACCGGCAGTAATAAAATCGAACTCGCCAACTTGGCGGGCTATACGTTCGAGGAAGCGACGACGTATGCGGAACAGAATAGCTTGAAAATCGTCAAACGTGATGAGTATTCAACGAGTGTTCCTGCAAATCAAATCATCCGCCAACTCCCGACGGCAGGAACGGCAGTCGACCCGGGGACGGAACTGACCGTCATCGTGTCACAAGGGGTCGAACCGACCGACGTCTCAATCGAACGGGAAGTCAACGTCGAAATCGAGCCGCCGCCCGAAGGGGAAGAGGCTGAAGCGCTCGAAGTCGTCATTCGGACGGTCGATGCCCGTGGCGAAGTCGAGGTGTTGCGTGATAAGATAACGGAGACGACGACTTACTCGTATACGCTCGTCATCGCACCGGACGAAGTCGGAACCGCGACGATTGAAGTCGATGGCGAAGTTGTTCGCACGGATACGGTGACTTACGCACAAGCAAAAGAATCACAATGAAGAGGTGGCGTGCGCGTCGCCTCTTTTTCTAAGGAGGTAATGGAATGAAAGGTACGATTATTCGATTACAAGGCGGGTTTTATGACGTCATGACGGAAGAGAAACAAGAGATCCGTTGTCGCGCCCGCGGCAATTTCCGAAACCGGAACATCTCACCTGTCGTCGGCGACGATGTCGACATCCAAGACCAAGGGGATGGTACCGGTTATATATTGGCTGTTGACGAGCGGTCGAACCATCTCGTCCGTCCGCCAATCGCCAATATCGATCAAGCGTTCTTGTTATTCTCGGTAAAAGAGCCGGCGTTCTCGTTCCATCTGCTCGACCGTTTCCTCGTCTTGATTGAATCGAAGCAAGTCCATCCGATTATCGTTTTGACGAAAATGGACTTGTTGACGGAGTCGGAACGGGAGAAGATTCATGAAGCAGCGGCCTTATACCGTTCGATCGGCTATGAGGTCATCGAGACTTCGACCGAGGACGGATCGGGAATCGAACAAATTCGTGGGTCGTTTAAGGAGAAGACGAGCGTATTCGCCGGACAGACCGGGGTCGGCAAGAGCTCGCTCTTGAACGCGGTCGCACCTGAGCTTGAACTTGCGACCGGGAAAATCTCGAAATCACTCGGGCGCGGTAAGCATACGACGCGTCACGTCACGCTGATCACGCTTGCCGACGGGCTCGTGGCCGATACGCCTGGTTTCTCGAGCCTCGAGTTCCCAGAAGAACTCGAAGTCGAAGAGATGCGCTGGTGTTTCCCTGAGTTCGTCGAGCGGCACGATGACTGTAAATTCCGCGGTTGTGCCCATTTGAACGAACCAGGTTGTGCCGTCAAAGCGGCCGTCGAAGCTGGAGAAATCGCTTCCACCCGCTATGAGAATTATGTTACGTTTATGGCAGAGTTAAACGATAGACAACGGAGGTACTGACATGATTAAAATTGCACCATCGATTTTAGCGGCGGACTTCGCCAATTTAGAGGCAGAAGTGAAGGCGGTCCAAGAGGCTGGAGCGGATTACATCCATTTTGACGTCATGGACGGTCAATTCGTCCCGAACATCTCAATCGGCCTACCGGTGTTAGCGAGCTTACGGAAGAAGTCGGACATGGTGTTAGACGTCCATTTGATGATCGACCAGCCCGAACGGTTCGTCGAAGATTTTATCAAGGCCGGGGCAGACATCGTCACCGTCCACGTTGAAGCGACGAATCATTTGCATCGCGTGTTGCAACAAATCAAAGCGGCTGGCGCCAAGTGTGGTGTCGTCTTGAATCCGCATACGCCGCTGTCGTCGATTGAACATGTGCTCGGTGACGTCGACATGGTGCTCCTTATGACGGTAAACCCTGGCTTTGGGGGCCAGGCATTCATCGAATCGGTCGTCCCGAAAATTGCAGCGCTGAGCGAGATGCGCCAAGCGCGTCGTCTCGACTTTGAAATCGAGATCGACGGCGGTGTCAACGCAGAGACGGCGAAATTATGCATCGACGCTGGAGCTGATGTGCTCGTGGCTGGCTCAGCCATCTATAACGAGCCGAGCTATAAAGACGCAATCGATAGCATTCGTCACGCATCTCGTGTATAATCGTCAATAGAACAACAAATATTGTCGCAAGGGGTGTCACATTCTGTGGCTGAGAGGCATTTGCTAACCCTTTGAACCTGTTCCGTTCACACGGACGTAGGGATGTGGCGAAAATGCACGTTGCTACTCGATAGCAGCATGGCGTTTACGTCATGCTGCTTTTTGTCGTTCGCTCATATAATTAGGAGGGAATAAGATGAAACAACGTTTAAAACTACAGGCGCTCATTGAAATCTCATTGTTCGCCGCACTCGGCTTGATCTTTGATTTGCTCATCCCGTTCCGGATGCCGCAGGGTGGATCGATCAGCCTGGCGATGTTGCCAATCTTCGTGATGGCGTACCGCCATGGATTAAAAGGAGGACTGGCGACAGGAGCGCTCGTCGGAACGTTGCAACTGCTGTTCGGGGCTTACATCTTCACGCCGGTCCAGTTCCTGCTCGACTACACGTTCGCTTATGGTGTCGTCGGTATGGCCGGACTGTTCGCCGGACAAGTGAAACGAGCCGCCAAGGACGAGGCGAAAAAGACGCTCGTCGTCTACTTGGTGCTCGGGGCGCTCCTCGGTTCTTTGCTTCGCTACGGCGCCCACGTTTTATCAGGGATCGTTTTCTTCGCCGAGTATGCGGAAGGGCCGGTCGTTGCCTATTCGTTTGCTTATAACATGACGTATATGTTGCCGTCCTTCCTCGTGTCGGCCGTCGTCCTCGTTCTCTTGTTCGTCTCGGCACCACGTTTCGCCACGCTCGCGACCCGGGACGTCCGCTAATGCGGGTGCTGATCGTGGCGGCCAGCCCGGAACCAATCTCGGGACTCCCTCGTGACGTCGATTACATCATCGGCGTCGACGGGGGGTACGAGACACTGTTGAACCAAGGGCTGAACCCGGATCTCGTCGTCGGCGATTTCGACTCTTTCACGGGCGAAGTGCCGATCGACGCCGTCCGTTACCCATCTGAAAAAGATGTGACCGACCTTGAGATCGCGCTCGAGGCGGCCCGTGGACACGGGGCGACGGAGATGCTCGTGTACGGCGCTCTCGGTGGACGCCTCGACATGACGCTCGGTAATATTGGGCTGCTCGAGGCGTATCCAGAGATGTGTTTGTTCACGGCCGGGCAAACCGTTCGTCTTGTCGGAACCGGGCGTCACGAGCTCCCACGTCAAGACGATCACTATTTGTCGCTCGTCCCGTGGAAACGGGCGAACGTGTCAATCCGTGGCGTCAAATATCCGCTCGACCACCACGATGTCGTCAGCCATGAGGCGCTCACGATCTCGAACGAGTGGGCCGGCGAATCAGCGGATTTGATTGTGCATGAAGGCACGGTGCTCGTGCTGTATATCAAAAAATGAACACAAAAAAATCCCATCGGCGAATGCCGCTGGGATTTATTTCGTTCGTGTATAAAAATTATACGCGTTCAACGAGACCTGATTTAAGAGCGCGAGCTGAAACCCAAACTCGTTTAGGTTTACCGTCAACGAGAATACGAACTTTTTGTACGTTTACACCCCAAGTGCGTTTTGTCTTGTTGAGTGCGTGCGAACGGTTGTTACCTGATTTAGGTGATTTACCTGTTACGTAGCATTTACGTGCCATGCGTTTCCCCTCCTTTTTTATGTGGGTTCGTCCTAATAGACACTCGTTTATATTAGCACGGGTTTTTTCACGATGCAACTAGAAAATCATAGGATGACAAGAAAAAAACTTGACATTACTGGAAAGGATTTTAATAATGAATGAGGGTTACGGCTACAATTGACCGAGTTTATGGAGCAGGTTCTTTTAATAACTAGGTACTTATTGTAGAATGTAGTGAAGGAATCATTCCGAATGAAGGAGGCTACTCCATATGGCAATTGAAATGAAGACAACATATGGCAATATTGACATCACGAACGACGTGGTCGCAACACTCGCAGGCGGTGCGGCGATGGAATGTTTCGGCGTTGTGGGAATGGCGTCTCAAGCTCAATTGAAAGACGGGATTGCAGAACTATTGAAGCGTGAAAACTACGCCCGAGGCGTGGTCGTACGTCAAGATGGAGAAGACGTACATATCGACATGCACATCATTGTGAGCTACGGGACGAAAGTGTCGGAAGTCGCATACAACGTGCAAAGCCGTGTAAAATACACGCTCGGTGAAACTTTAGGATTAAACGTTTCGTCGGTAAACATATTCGTACAAGGCGTTCGTCTGACGAATGACTGACGAGAACGAAGGAGGATTTGGTGTGGGTTTAAAACGTTTAGATGGATTGGTGTTCGCGAACATGGTCGCGAACGGTGCAGCCAACTTGAGCCAGAATGCGGATTATGTAGATTCGCTTAACGTCTTCCCGGTGCCGGATGGCGACACGGGGACGAACATGAATTTGACGATGACATCGGGTGCGAAGGAAGTGGCCGCACTCAACACGGCAAATATCGCTGACGTCTCATCGAAGTTTGCACGTGGTCTCTTGATGGGGGCACGCGGGAACTCCGGTGTTATTTTAAGCCAATTGTTCCGTGGCTTCGGTAAAGCAATCGAAGGAAAGACCGAAGTGTCGACAGTCGATTTCGCTGAGGCATTGAAACGTGGTGTCGACACGGCATACAAGGCGGTTATGAAACCGGTTGAAGGAACGATTTTGACGGTTGCTCGTGAAGCGGCCGACGAAGCGCTCCGTGCTTCAGAGTCGACGAGCGACTTCAACGAGTTCATGGAACGTGTGATCGTGGAAGCGAAAGCTTCACTCGAGCGGACGCCGGACTTATTGCCGGTCTTGAAAGAAGTTGGCGTCGTCGATTCGGGCGGCCAAGGCTTGCTCGTTATTTATGAAGGGTTCCTTGCGAGCCTTGAAGGAAAAGAGCTCGAGAAGCCACATGCACCGGTCATGGATGCGCTCATCGAAGCCGAACATCATGCCCACGCCGCGCAAGGATTCATGTCGACCGAAGACATCGAGTTTGGTTATTGCACGGAAATCATGGTTCGTTTCCAAGACGCGAAGTTGAAGGATGCCCCGTTCAACGAGGATGCGTTCCGCAACGAACTGTCTGAACTCGGGGACTCACTCCTCGTCGTCGCAGATGAAGAGTTGCTTAAAGTTCACGTTCACGTCGAGACGCCAGGCGACGTCATCACGAAAGGACAGCGTTACGGTGAACTCGTCGCTGTCAAAATCGAGAACATGCGTCAACAGCACTCGACCATTTTAGAAGAAGAACACGGCGCGAACCAACATGGCGTCCAACCGACGGCTCCGAAGGCGAAAGCGCCATATGCGATTGTCACGGTCGCGATGGGTGAAGGTGTCAGCGACTTGTTCCGTTCACTCGGTGCGGCTCACGTCATCGAAGGCGGTCAGACGATGAACCCGTCGACGGAAGATATCGTCAAGGCGATTGAAGCGGCCAACGCGGATCATGTCTTCATCTTCCCGAACAACTCGAACATCATCATGGCTGCCGAACAAGCGGCTTCGGTCGCACCTTGCGGCGTCTCGGTCATTCCGACGAAGACGGTGCCACAAGGACTTGCGGCAGCGATCGCGTTCAACCCGGAAGCCGATGTCGAGACGAACGAAAGCGTCATGAAGACGGCGGCTAGTACCGTCAAGTCTGGTCAAGTGACGTATGCGGTTCGTGATACGAGTATCGACGGCGTCGAGATTCGTAAAGACGACCACATGGCGATCGCCGAGAAGAAAATCGTCGCCTCATCGGCCTCGAGCCTCGAAGCGGCGAAGAAATTAGTCGACGCCCTCGTGGATGCCGACGATGAGATCATCACGATCTTGACGGGCGAAGGTTCGTCAGCAGAAGACGTGGAGGCACTCTCGGCGTACATCGAGTCGAAGAACGACGAGATTGAAATCGAGGTTCATGACGGGAAACAACCGCTCTACTCCTACATTTTTAGTGTGGAATAAGCTGTAACTCAGCCCTACCTTCTGTATAATGAAGGTAGGGTTTTTTTGAAAGGGGGAAATGCGATGAAATATCGCAGTGTGTTTGATATCATCGGACCGGTCATGGTCGGTCCATCGAGTTCGCATACGGCCGGAGCCGCGCGCATCGGCCTCATGGCTGGGAAGTTGTTCGGGCGAACGCCACGACTCGCACACATCACGTTTTATGGGTCGTTCGCCGATACGTATCGGGGGCACGGTACCGATGTGGCCATCGTCGGTGGGATCATGGGCTTCGATACGTTTGATTTGCGAATCCCGCAAGCGCTCGATATCGCGAAAGAGCGCGGCATCGAGGTCGTCTTTGAGACGAGCGATGCGCTGACGGACCATCCGAACACGGCCCGCGTCCGGCTAGAAGACGAGGACGGTACGTTTGAAATCGTCGGGATTTCAATCGGCGGCGGGACGATCGAGATCACCGAGTTGAACGGATTCCCGCTCAAATTGTCGGGCGGCGGGCCGGCACTCGTCGTCTTGCACCACGATCGCTTCGGGGCGATCGCGGCCGTGACGGGTATTTTGGCCCGGCATGAGTTGAATATTGGGCACATGGAAGTGAGCCGTCATGAGAAAGGCAAGCAAGCGCTCATGGCGATCGAGATTGATGATCATTTGTCAAAAGACGTGTTAGCGGAAATCGAGCGGTTACCTCAAATCGAGCGGGTAGCCATCTTTGGGGAATAAGGAGACACCAATATGTTTAAATCAGTAGAAGAATTAGTCAGAACGGCAACGGAACGAGGGATTCCGATCTCAGAAGTGATGATTGAGCAAGAAGTGCACGTCAGACGCTCGACGCGTGAAGACGTCGTCGGCATGATGGAACGCAACCTCGAGGTGATGGAAGAAGCGGTTGCGCGGGCACTCGAAGGCGTGACGTCTGTGACGGGGTTGACGGGGAATGACGCCGTGCTCATGACCGACTATATCCGCTCGGGCAAGTCGCTCGCTGGGGATTTGATTTTAGACGCGGTCGCCAAAGCGATCGGGACGAATGAAGTCAACGCGGCGATGGGACGCATCTGTGCGACCCCGACGGCCGGCAGCGCCGGTGTCGTACCGGGTACGTTGTTTGCGGTCAAAGAGCGTCTGGAAATGGACCGTGACGCGATGGTCCGCTACTTGTTCACGTCTGGTGCGTTCGGGTTCGTCGTAGCCAACAACGCCTCGATTTCAGGGGCGGCCGGTGGTTGTCAGGCGGAAGTCGGTTCGGCGACCGGAATGGCCGCGGCGGCCATCGTCGAAGCAGCCGGTGGGACGCCGGAACAATCGGCGACGGCGTTTGCGATCGCCTTGAAAAACATGCTCGGTCTCGTCTGTGACCCGGTGGCGGGTCTCGTCGAAGTGCCGTGTGTCAAACGGAACGCCATGGGTGGAGCGAACGCGATTGTCGCGGCCGATATGGCCCTCGCTGGTATCACGTCTCGCATCCCTTGTGACGAGGTCATCTCGGCGATGCATGAGATCGGCCAGATGATGCCGACCGCTTTGAAAGAGACAGCCCGCGGTGGACTTGCCAATACGCCGACGGCCCGCCGTCTCGAACGAAACATCTTTGGAGAGAAAGAAAATGTCGAGAAGTGAGGCGCTGACGACGCTCAAAGGGGTCGGGCCAGAGATGGCCAAAAAATTAGAGACGATGGGTCTCGAACGAATCGAGGACGTGCTGGAGCACGTTCCGTTTCGTTATGAAAATTATAATAGCGGCACGGTAACGACGGCCATCCACGGCGACCTCGTCAAATGGAGCGGTACCGTCCAAGCGGAACCGCTCGTCCGTTATTACAGTAAAGGCAAGAACCGGCTCCAATTTCGGCTATTGCTCGAGGAACGCTACGTCGTCCACGTGACGATGTTCAACCGGGCGTTCTATAAAGACAAGCTCACGCTCGGCGCCACCGTGACGGTCAAAGGGAAATGGGACATGAACCGGATGACAATCAGCGCGACCGACCTCGAGTTCGGTGAACTGTCGGACGGGCTGCAACCGATTTATTCGCTTCGGGCCGGGTTGACCCAGAAGAACTTCAGCCGGATCGTCAAGCTTGCGTTTGAACAGACGACCTCGTTCGAGGACCGCCTGCCGGAATTGATTCGGCAACGCTATCGTCTCGAGGATCGGGAGGCGATGTTAAAAGGGATGCATTTCCCTGATTCGGTCGAGACGTACAAACAGGCACGCCGCAGTTACGTCTATGAAGAATGTCTGCTCTATCAATTGAAGCTTCAGGCGTTCCGGAAGATGGAACGGTCGGGTAAAGGCCGTGCCCTCACGCTCGATAAGCCTCAATTGAACGAATTCGTCAAACAACTTGCGTTTCCGTTGACCGGGGCGCAGACGCGTGTCATCCGGGAAATCGTCGGGGATTTAGAAGTGCCAGAACGAATGAATCGGTTGCTACAAGGGGATGTCGGGAGCGGAAAGACAGTCGTTGCCGCGATCGCCTTGTATGCGACGGTGAGCGCCGGCTATCAAGGGGCGCTTATGGTCCCGACCGAAATTTTGGCTGAACAGCATCTCGCCTCGCTTCAAGCGCTGTTTGAGCCGTACGGGATTCGAGTCGGTTTATTGACGAGTTCGGTCAAAGGCAAGGCCCGTACTGAGTTGCTTCAGGCCATCAAAGCGGGGGACGTCGATATCATCGTCGGGACGCACGCCTTGATCCAAGGGCCGGTCGAGTTCTCGCGCCTACATTTAGCCATCACCGACGAGCAACACCGGTTCGGAGTCGAACAGCGCAAGATGCTCCGTGACAAGGCGGAGCTCGCCGACGTGCTCTATATGACGGCGACACCGATTCCACGGACGCTCGCCATCAGTGCTTTCGGCGAGATGGACGTTTCGACGATCGATGAGATGCCGGCCGGCCGGAAACCGATCGAGACGTATTGGGCCAAGACCGACCAAATAGACCGGGTCCACGCGATGGTCGACCGTGAACTGACGCTTGGACGCCAAGCGTACGTCATCGCGCCGCTCATCGAGGAATCGGACACGCTCGAGGTCGAGAGTGCGACCGCACTCTACGAAGTGTTGCGAGAACGCTTCCCAAATTACGCGGTCGGTCTCATGCACGGAAAACTGTCGAGCACCGAGAAAGATGACGTGATGAAGGCGTTCGCCAGCAATGCCCTTCAAATCCTCGTCTCGACGACGGTTGTCGAGGTCGGCGTGAACGTCCCGAACGCCTCGCTGATCATCATCCATGATGCGGAGCGGTTCGGCTTGGCGCAACTACACCAGTTGCGCGGACGCGTCGGTCGAGGCGCCGCCCAATCTTATTGTATATTGGTAGGAGACCCGAAGTCCGATGTCGGCAAACTTCGTTTGAAGACGATGACGGAGACGAACGATGGATTCGTCTTGGCCGAGAAAGACTTGGAATTGCGCGGGGCCGGTGATTTCTTTGGGACGGCCCAAAGCGGTCTTCCGAGCTTCCGCGTCGCCGATCCCGTACTTGATTTAAAAGTGATGGAGGTAGCGATGCAAGACGCGGTTCGTCTGCTCGGCAGCGAGGCGTTTTGGAATGAAGCGACGTATGCGCCGCTCCGTCAATACTTGAAGCGACTCGACTTACTCGTCGGTAGCCGCTTGGAATGAGAAACAACACTTGAAAATACAATCTAAAGAATATATACTGCTATTAGTACCAGGTATTAAGTTCTTTAGCATAGAGTTTAGGAGGGAACTGAATGCGGGTACCTAAGAAAGAGCGGCAACGCTTATTGCAAGAAACGATTGATCGTAACCCGTTCATCAAAGACGAAGAGCTGTCGAAGCAGTTCGCCGTCAGTATTCAAACGATTCGTCTCGATCGGATGGAGTTGAAAATTCCGGAAGTGAGAGAACGGATTAAGCATGTAGCCTCAGAACACCTCGATGAAGTGAAGTCGCTCGCCATGAGCGAGGTCATCGGTGATATGATTGACTTGAAGCTCGATGAATCGGCCATCTCGGTTCTCGACATTGAGAGAGAACACGTCTTTAGCCGCAACGAGATCGCCCGGGGACACGTATTGTTCGCCCAGGCCAACTCGTTAGCGGTGGCGCTCATCAATGATGAATTGGCGTTGACCACTAAAGCGGACATCCGCTTCAGTCGCCAGGTCCATCTTGGAGAGCGAGTCGTTGCCAAGGCTCGTGTGATCAAACTGCGTCGGGACGGAAGAACGGACGTCACAGTGGATAGTTATGTCGGCGAAGAGTGTGTCTTTAGCGGAGACTTCACGATTTATCGTCGCGGTGAGGAGGAACAGGCATGAAATTAGCAATTGATGCAATGGGCGGGGATCACGCCCCGAAAGCGATCGTGGAAGGCGTCAAGCAGTTTGCCGACGCATTCCCGAACGAATCGATGGAACTGTTTTTAGTCGGAGATGAGGTCAAACTCGCTTCGTACGGGTTGACCGACCCGCGAATCAAAATCGTTTCAGCGAGCGAAGTCATCACCGGGGACGACGAACCGGTCCGAGCCGTCCGTCGCAAAAAGGACAGCTCACTCGTCGTGGCGGCCAAACTCGTCAAAGACGGAGAGGCCGACGCACTCGTCTCGGCTGGGAATACCGGTGCTCTCATGGCGGCGTCACTATTCGTCATCGGACGGATCCCAGGAATCGAGCGCCCCGCGTTGTCACCTACGTTCCCTACATATACGGGTAGCGGTGTCGTCATTTTAGACGTCGGGGCCAACCCGGACGCGAAGGCCGAGCACTTGGTCGACTATGCGATCATGGGCTCGCTCTATGCCGAGCACGTTCGCGGCGTCAAACGTCCGCGGGTCGCGCTACTGAACATCGGGACCGAGGCTGGGAAAGGAAACGCCCTCACGAAAGAGGCGTACCCCCTCCTTGAACAAGCCCCGGTCCACTTTGTCGGCAACGTGGAAGCGCGCGAGGCGATGTCCGGTGATGTCGATGTCATCGTCACGGAAGGGTTCGCCGGAAACATCTTGCTCAAAGGTGTCGAAGGTTCGTCGTCGATGCTCATGAAGATGATGAAAGAGCAGTTCACGAGCGATCTCGTCTCGAAGCTCGCCGCTCTCGTCTTAAAACCGAAGTTGAAGCGATTGAAACAAACATTAGATTATCGGGAACACGGTGGGGCCGGCTTGTTCGGAATCAACGCCCCGGTCATTAAAGCACACGGTTCGAGCGACGCGCTCGCCATCATGAGCGCGCTCAAACAGGCGAAAATCATGGTCGATCACGACGTCGTCGCGAAAATCAAACAAGCAAAAGCTACAAACTAATTCAAAGAAGGTGAGTACATGGGGAAAACAGCATGGGTATTTCCGGGACAAGGGTCACAAGCCGTCGGCATGGGCCAAACGTTCCTCGACAATCCTGAACAACTGCAAGCGATCAACCGTCGCCTCGGATTTGATTTACTCGACGCCATGGCGGCAGGATCAAAAGAAGAGCTTCAACGGACAGAAGTGGCCCAACCGGCCATCGTGGCGCATGCGGCATCACTCGCACAAGCTCACGCCAAAACGGGGGCCACTCCAGACTTGGTGATCGGTCACAGCGTTGGAGAATATGCGGCACTCGTCGTCGCCGGCGTCATCGACTTGGAAGAAGCGAGCGTGCTCGTCCACGAACGCGGCAAGCTCATGTCAGAAGTGAAGGATGGGACGATGGCAGCCGTCATCGGTATGACCGATGTCGACGAAGCGTTCCATGTGACGGAGAAAATCAGTGCTAGCGGGAACCTTGTACAAATCGCCAACTACAACTGTCCGGGTCAGTTCGTCATCTCGGGGCATGTCGATGCGGTCAAACAGGCCGAAACAGACTTGAAAGAAGCGGGTGCGAAACGCGTCTTGCCGCTGAACGTCTCAGGGGCGTTCCACAGCTCCTACATGATGCCGGCCGCGACGCGGTTCAAAGATGTGCTCGCTTCTTCGCCGTTCAAACCGGCGGCGATTGGGATCATTTCCAACGTCGATGCGGATGTCCATACCGACCCGGAAAAATTGAAAGCACTTCTCACTGAGCAATTGTACGCCTCGGTCCGATTCGAAGCGTGTGTTCGTAAAGCGATCGACGCTGGTGTCGACACGTTCATCGAGTTCGGTCCGACGTCACCGCTGTCAGGTCTTATCAAACGGATCGATTCGAAAGTGACGATCAAACAGGCGACGACGCTCGAAGAGGTGGCCGCGTTAGGAGGAGAAGTACGTGCATGACCAAGTAGCAATCGTGACAGGCGCATCTCGAGGAATCGGGGCCGCCATCGCGAAGCGTTTAGGGGAGGACGGCTTTCGGGTCGTCGTGAATTACTCGGGTAGTGTTGAGAAAGCGAACGCCGTCGTCAGCGAGATCGAAGCGAACGGTGGCGAGGCCATCGCCGTCAAAGCCGACGTCTCGAGCAGTGATGATGTGAAAACACTCATCAAGACGGCGGTCGACACGTACGGCCGCATCGATTGTCTCGTCAACAATGCAGGCATCACGCGGGACGGTCTGCTTATGCGCATGAAGGAAGCTGACTTTGACGATGTCCTGTCGACAAACTTGAAAGGTGCGTTCTTGACGTCGCAAGCCGCGACGCGGACGCTCTTGAAATCGAAGGCGGGCCGCATCATCAATATCGCTTCGGTCGTCGGGATCACGGGGAATGCCGGTCAGGCGAACTACGCGGCGGCGAAAGCGGGGCTCATCGGGCTGACGAAGTCGGTCGCGCGTGAACTCGCCGGACGTCACGTGACGGTGAACGCCGTCTGTCCTGGTTTCATCCAGACGGACATGACCGACGCGTTGACAGATGCGCAACGCGAGGCGACGCTCGGTCAAATCCCGTTCAATCGCTTCGGTCAGGTCGAAGATGTGGCGAACCTCGTCTCATTCCTCGCCTCTCACCAAGCGGCTTACGTGACGGGTCAGACGATCGCCGTTGATGGCGGCATGACGATGGCTTAAAATCAGAACTTTACCAATCGAAACACATTTTATATACTTTAATTTGGAGGGATTTTATCATGACAACAGAACAAATCTTAGTAGACGTACAAGCAGCAGTGGCAGAGAAACTCGGGAAAGATGTATCTGAGATCACAGCCGACAAATCATTCAAGGATGACCTCGGTGCGGATTCGCTCGAAGTAATGGAAATGGTCATGGACCTTGAAGACAAGTTCGATATCACAATCGAAGACGAAGATGCTGAGAAGCTCGCGACTGTTGGCGACGTCGTCGCTTACATCGAAACTAAATTGTAATCAAGCCTCCCACCGCTCGTCATGAGCGGTGGGCTTGTGCTTATACACGGAGGGAATTATGACAAAGGACAAGCGACGGTTTGACCGTCAAGGGTCGGCGCAACGGCGTCGGCGAAATGAGCTCGAGCGGTCACGGATTCTCGAGCAGTTTAAAGTACTTGAAGAACGGCTGTCGGTTCGATTCACGAACCAAGACCTATTGATGCAAGCGTTCACCCACTCCTCATACGTCAACGAACAACGCGGTCTGAAAAAAGACAATGAGCGCTTAGAGTTTTTAGGCGACGCGGTGCTCGAGTTGACGGTGTCTCGGTTTTTGTATGAGACGTATCCGGAGCGCTCCGAGGGGGAATTAACGAAGTTGCGGGCGGCCATCGTCTGTGAGCCATCACTCGTTAACTTTGCGGAAGCCTATGCTTTCTCTGATTTTATCTTGCTTGGGAAAGGCGAAGAGTTGACCGGCGGACGCAAGCGTCCGGCGCTACTCGCGGACGTGTTCGAGTCATACATCGGCGCGCTCTATCTGGACCAAGGGATTGAACCAGTCGAACAGTTCCTCGCCGAAGCGGTTTTTCCGAAAGTCTTGGCCGGTGTGTTTGAAGAACAGACCGATTATAAGAGTCAGCTCCAAGAAAGCGTCCAGCGAGAAGGTCTCGGGCCTGTCTCGTACACGATTATCGAAGAGCGTGGTCCGGCCCATAGCCGGGAGTTCGTCGCCCATGCCCGTCTGTCAGACGATATCGTCGGCGAAGGCATCGGCCGATCGAAGAAAGAAGCCGAGCAACTCGCGGCGAAGGAAGCGTTGATTGAATTCAACCGGCAGTACGCCGGCCTATAAAAAAAGGAGTGGACCTCAATGGGTCCACTCCTTTTCTGTCATCTCATCACGTCAATTGTCCGAGTTCTTCGACAATCCCATCCACTTCAGAGATCGACAGCGATGAGCGGTTCATCACGTAGTCGTAAATCTCTTTGACGGCCGAGGCGTCGGCACGGTTATATTCTTCCGCTTTGATAGCGCCGCGGTTGATGATGTTCATTTTGTCGAGAATTTCCTCAATCATTTGTTCGTTAGTCATCGGTCGTACCCCTTTCTACAGTTCTTTTTAGAATAGCATGATTCTAGCATTTTGACGAACTGGCAACTGTGGTAAAATAAACAAATGAATGCTTACTGAGGATAGGATGGTCACGATGCACTTAAAACGAATCGAACTCGCTGGCTTTAAATCGTTTGCCAAGCGGATTGAACTGGATTTTCGTCCCGGCGTCACAGCCGTGGTTGGGCCGAACGGAAGCGGGAAATCAAATATATCGGACGCTGTTCGCTGGGTACTCGGTGAGCAGTCGGCCAAATCGCTCCGCGGAGCGAAAATGGAAGACGTCATCTTTGCCGGCAGTGAAGGTGAGAACCATCGCAACGTCGCCGAAGTGACGCTCGTCCTAGACAACACGGACGCCCATTTGCGGTTGCCGTATGAAGAAGTCAGTGTGACGCGCCGTGTCACGCGGAGCGGCGACAGCGACTACTTCATGAACAAGAAGCCGTGCCGGCTTAAAGATGTGATCGACCTGTTCATGGATACGGGCCTATCACGCGATGCGTTCGCCATCATCGGGCAAGGACGGGTCGAGCAAGTCATCTCCGGAAAACCGGAAGATCGTCGGGCTGTCATCGAAGAAGCGGCCGGGGTGTTGAAGTACCGGCAGCGTAAAAAACAAGCCGAACGGAAGCTCCAAGACACCGAGTTGAACTTGTCTCGGGTCGATGACATCTTGTATGAACTCGCCGATCGGGTCGAGCCGCTCCGAGAGCAGGCCGCGCTCGCACGCGAGTATCAAGTCGCCAAAGCGCGCCACGATGAGCTCGAGACGGGTATTCTCGGCGCCGAGATCACAGAACTTGGTACGGGCATCGCTCGTGTGTCTGAGCAACTGCGGACGGCCGAGACGAATCTCGCCGAGCAAGATGGCGCGTTGACCGCGATTTCAGAAGAGCGGACGACGCTTGAGGCGACGCTCGCCAAAGATCGAGAATCGCTCGACACGCTCCATCAAGAAGAACGGTCTCGAGCGACCGAGCTGGAACGGTTGACAGGTGAGATCAAGCTCGCGAAAGCCCGTGAAGAGCACGGGGCGGAGACGAAAGAACGCCTCGAGCGCCAACGGGTCGAATTGGCCGAAGAGACCGAACAGTTGACGCAGAAGTTGAACGTGGCAAACGCGGATATGGCGTCAAAAGCTGAGGCGTTACATACCGTGGAAGCGGCACGCGCCGAACTTGACGCGCAATTGACGGCGGCGACGCGTGACTTTAACGCAGAAATCGAACAGCTTCAAGGAGAGGCGTTCGAGTTGGCGACGACACGGGCCACGCTGAGCAACCAACAGAAGCGGGAACGGCGCGATATCGAACAAGCGGAAGAAGCGAAAGCTCGTCTGCTTCGCGAAAACAAGGATCGCCTTGACGTGCGGACCGAACAGACGGCATCACTCGAGGCCGAACAAGCTCGTCTCGACGAGGCTCGGGACACGTGGGAGACGCTCATGGCGGAAGAAGCTGATTTGACCGAACGGGAAGCGACGCTTCGAGACAAATTGTCGCGGGCCGAGCAGTCGTACCACGACCTTGACCGCCGGCGTCAGAAGACCGAGGACCGGATCGAGTTGCTCGAACGGATGAAACAGTCGTACGAAGGCTATTTCCATGCGGTCAAATTTGTCTTGAAAGAACGGGGACCGGGCGTGCTCGGTGCCGTCGCAGAATTGATTCGCGTTCTCCCGTCGTATGAGGCCGCCATCGAGACGGCGCTCGGTCAGACGCAACAACATATCGTCGTCGAGACGGAAGAAGTCGGACGCCGAGAGATTGAACGATTGCGGAAAGCAAGTGCCGGACGAGCCACGTTCGTACCGATGACGAGCGTGAAGGAACGTTACGTCCCGGGTGAAGTCGCACACCGTCTCGAATCAGTCGACGGATTCGTCGGCATCGCCGCCGACCTCGTCGAGACGGACCCGGCCTACGAGAAGTTGAAACGGTCGCTCCTCGGCGCCGTGATCGTGGCCAATTCCCTCGAGGTGGCCAACCGGATCGCCAAGACGACGGGGTATCGCTATCGCATCGTCACGCTCGAAGGGGATATCGTCAACGTTGGCGGTTCGATGACCGGGGGTAGTCGGAAGCAAGGTGTCGCCTTGTTCACCCAGTCCCGTGAACTCGATGATTTAAAGCAAGGATTGACGCAAGGGTTGGCCATGCTTCACGAGCAACAGTTGCGGGTGTCGACGTACACCGATGAGATGTCCCGACTGCGTGCGTCGCTCCAGACGCTCAGGCTCAAGAAGCGCGAGGCCGAAGAGACGCTCCGTTCGACGGAACAGGCGTTTAGAAACTTGGAACGGGTGTCGCAAGACGCCAAAGCGCAACTCGAACTGTTCGACCATGAGATGGAGCGTTACGCCCAAACAATCACATCCGCCACGAATGAGTTGACAAGGCTCGCCGAAGAACTTGAGGCGACGGATGCATTGCAAGCCTCGATTCGGACCGAACTCGAGGCGCTCCGCGGCGAGCAAGCCAAAGGCGCCGAGACGACGGGGCAACTTCAGGCAGCCATTCGTCAAAATGAACTCGATCGTCAACGCAATATGCTCGACCTCGACCGCGTCCGCGCAGAAGTCGAGCGGCTCGAGACCGAGGTCGCTAAACAGACGTCCCGTCTCGGTCAGATCGAGCGTGAGCTCGAACATGTGGCAAGCGGCCGGGTCGTCTCGTCTGCCGAGCTCGAGCTCGAGCACGTCGAGGCGGTCAAACAGATGGACGGATTGAAAGAGCGGATGGCGTTGCATACGAAACAGCTTCACGCCGAAGAAGAGTCGTATCGCATCCTCAGACAGCGTGAACAACAGGCGTCGGACGTGCGTCGTCGGGTCGAGGCGGATGTCCGCAAGCTCGAGACCGAGGCGAACGAGCTCGAGTTGAAGCGGAAGTGGAAACTCGACGCACTCGAGGAACGAGGGCTCGTCCTCGATTTGCTTCCGACCCTCACGATTCCGCTCGATGAGGCGAAAGAAGAGTTCAAACTGCTCGTTCGTCAAATCGAAGAAATCGGGCCGGTCAACTTGAACGCGATCGAGGAGTTCGACCTCGTCAATGAACGCTTCATGTTCTTGTCCGAGCAACGGGACGACCTCGTCAGCGCCAAAGAGGATTTATACGACATCATCACCGAGATGGACCGTGAAGTGACGCGCTTGTTCAAAGAGACGTACACGCTCGTTCGTGGTCACTTTAAACAGACGTTCAACGAGCTGTTTGGCGGGGGGGAGGCCGATTTGAAACTCGTCGACGAGTCCGACCTGCTCAACACGGGCATCGAGATCGTCGCCAAACCGCCCGGGAAGAAGTTGCAGACGCTCAGTCTGTTATCCGGCGGAGAGCGGGCCTTGACGGCGATCGCGCTTCTGTTCGCCATCCTGAAAACGAGACCCGTCCCGTTCTGTGTGCTCGATGAAGTCGAGGCGGCTCTCGACGAGGCGAACGTCCATCGGTTCGGGGAATATATCCGGACGCTCTCAATCGATACACAATTCGTCATCATCACCCACCGTAAAGGGACGATGGAGGCGGCGGACACGCTCTACGGCGTGACGATGCAACAAAACGGTGTCTCCGAGGTGCTTTCGGTCGAACTATCCGAAGCGAAGCGCGTCGTCGAGACGGAACAAGAGATGGAGGAATTAAGTTGAGTTTTTTTAAGAAGTTAAAAGATAAATTGACGACCTCGACACAAGAGGTGTCGCAAAAGTTTACCGACGGATTGACGAAGACACGAGACGGATTTGCCAGTGCCGTCAACGACCTCGTCTATCGGTTCCGCGAAGTCGATGAGGATTTCTTCGATGAACTCGAGGATTTGCTCATCCAGGCGGATGTCGGCGTGACGACGACGATGGACCTCGTCGAAGATTTGAAAGAGGAGGTGAAACGTCGCAATTTGAAAGACCCGGTCGCTGTCCGTGACGCCCTCGTCGAAGTCGTGGCGAACCGTCTCCAAGAAGACGAGGCGGATCGTGAGTTGAACATGCAGGACGGATTGACGGTCATCTTGTTCGTCGGCGTCAATGGTGTCGGCAAAACGACGACGATCGGCAAACTCGCCCATCAATTGAAGTCGGAAGGACGTTCGGTCATGCTCGCGGCAGGCGACACGTTCCGGGCCGGTGCCATCGATCAGCTCCAAGTCTGGGGTGAACGGGTCGGAGTCCCGGTCATCCGTCAAGCCGAAGGGTCGGACCCGGCTGCGGTCGTGTTCGACGCTGTGCAGGCAGCGAAATCACGCGGCGTCGACGTATTGATCTGTGACACGGCCGGACGTTTGCAAAACAAGGTCAACTTGATGAAAGAGCTCGAGAAAGTGAAGCGCGTCATCGAACGTGAAGTACCGAACGGGCCGCACGAGGTATTGCTCGCGTTAGATGCCACAACGGGACAAAACGCGATGGTTCAAGCGAAAGCGTTCAAAGAAGCGACGAACGTGAGCGGGATCGTCCTCACGAAGCTCGACGGGACGGCTAAAGGAGGGATCGTGCTTGCGATTCGAAACGAGCTCGATATCCCGGTCAAATATGTCGGCCTCGGTGAGAAAGTTGATGATTTACAGGCGTTCGACCCGGAACAGTTCGTGTACGGATTATTCGGGGACATCTTCGAAGAAAAACAACAGACAAACGATGACCTCGCCTAACTTTCACTGTTAAGAAAAAAACTTGACAAGAGGTGGGGACGGCTGTACTATTGGTAGTTGTAAAGGGATTTCACTTAACATGTGGAGGTGGAGGTCATGTCGCTCGAAAAGACGAATCGAATGAACTATCTGTTCGATTTTTATCAAGCGCTTCTCACACCGAAACAGCGCAACTACATGTCTCTTTATTACCTAGATGACTACTCGCTCGGAGAGATTGCGGAAGAGTTTGAAGTCAGCCGTCAAGCGGTCTACGATAACATAAAGCGTACCGAAGCGATGCTTGAGCAGTATGAGGAGAAGTTGGCCTTGTTCGAGAAATTCGAACAGCGGCAACAACTGCTTCAAACGCTCAAACGTCAAGTCGAGCACTCGCCCGATTTGACGGAAACGATTTCGGCGCTTGAGAATTTAGAGTAGGGGGCTGAAGCATGGCATTTGAAGGATTATCCGAACGGTTGCAATCGACACTGGCGAAAATGCGGGGGAAAGGTAAAATTTCCGAAGCAGATGTCAAAGAGATGATGAGAGAAGTTCGTCTCGCTCTCCTTGAAGCCGATGTCAACTTCAAAGTGGTCAAACAGTTCGTCAACGACGTGAAAGAGCGGGCCATCGGCCAAGACGTCATGAAATCGTTGACACCTGGCCAACAAGTTGTCAAAATCGTTCATGAAGAGCTAACGAACTTGATGGGAAGCGACGTCGTCCCAATCACATTTAACCCAAAACCACCGACAGTCGTCATGATGGTCGGGTTACAAGGTGCGGGGAAAACGACGACGACCGGTAAGCTCGCGAATTTGATTCGCAAAAAGCATAACCGGAGTCCACTTCTCGTCGCGGCAGATATTTATCGGCCTGCGGCCATCAAACAGCTCGAGACACTCGGCAAGCAGCTCGATTTACCGGTGTTCTCACTTGGCGACCAAGTGAAGCCGGAAGAAATCGTCACAAAAGCGCTCGAGTACGCCAAAACCAATCATCACGATTTCGTGTTGATCGATACGGCCGGTCGACTTCATATTGACGAGACGCTCATGGGCGAGCTCGAAAACGTGAAGACGATTGCCAAACCAAATGAAATCTTCCTCGTCGTCGATGCGATGACGGGTCAAGATGCGGTCAACGTGGCCGATAGCTTCAATGAGAAACTCGGAATCACCGGCGTCGTGCTCACGAAGCTCGACGGTGACACACGTGGTGGGGCAGCCCTTTCAATCAAGGCAGTCACGGGAGCGCCGATTAAGTTCGTCGGTCTCGGTGAAAAGTTGGATGCCCTCGAACCTTTCCACCCGGAACGCATGGCGTCACGGATTCTTGGAATGGGTGACGTGCTCACGCTCATTGAAAAAGCCGAGTCACAGATGGACCAAGATGCCGCGAAAGAGCTTGAAAGCAAAATTCGCGACGCATCGTTCACGTTCGATGATTTTATCGAGCAATTGGGTCAAGTGAAAAACATGGGCCCGATTGATGAATTGCTCTCGATGTTACCTGGTGCAGGTAAGATGAAAGGGTTGAAGAACGTCCAAATCGACGAGAAGCAACTCGATCATGTCGAGGCGATCATTCGCTCGATGACGAAGCATGAGCGCTCCAATCCTGAAGTGCTCAACGCGAGTCGTCGCAAGCGGATCGCAAAAGGGAGCGGTCGCTCCATCCAGGAAGTGAACCGTCTCATCAAACAGTTCGATGACATGAAGAAGCTCATGAAGCAGATGTCAGGACAAATGAAAGGGAAGAAAAAAGGTCTCGGCCTTCCATTCTTCTAAGAAAACTTTTGTCAGTCGGACAAAAAAGCAGTATACTATTAAAGTTGTCAATTCTTAAACACATGATGGAGGTATATTACCATGGCAGTTAAAATTCGTCTCAAGCGCATGGGCGCAAACAAATCACCTTTCTACCGGATCGTTGTAGCTGATTCACGTTCACCACGTGATGGCCGCTTCATCGAGCAACTCGGTCACTACAACCCGGTTGCAAAACCAGAAGCAGAAGTTCGCATCAACGAAGAACTCGCTCTCAAATGGTTGGCAGACGGCGCGAAGCCATCTGACACAGTACGTAACTTGTTCTCTAAAGCAGGGATCATGGAGAAATTCCACAACGCGAAAAACGCGAAGTAAGGATGTGGCCGACCTTTTATGAGGTCGGCCCATTTTTGTGAGGAGGCATAACAATGGAATGGTTATACGTAGGTAAGATCGCCAACACCCATGGCTTAAAAGGAGAATTGAAGTTGCTCGCCGCGACCGATTTTCCGGCGGAGCGCTTCAAGAAAGGCGAGACGCTCTATTTAGACATCGACGGCAAGAAAGTGCCGTTCGAAGTGACGACGTATCGTCCACACAAGCAGTTCCATCTCGTCACGTTCAAAGGGCTCGAGAACATCAATCTCGTCGAGAAATATAAAGGGATGAAGCTGTATGTCCACGTCGAGCACGTCCACGAGTTGCCGGAACATGAGTTTTATTACCATGAGATTATCGGCTGTGAAGCTGTCGTCGATGGTGAGGTCATCGGAGTCGTCGATGACATCTTCGAGACCGGCGCGAACGACGTCTGGGTCATCAAACGTCCTGGCAAGTCGGATGCGCTCATCCCGTACATCGAATCGGTCGTGAGCGACATCGATGTCGAGGCGAAACGTGTCGTCATCACCCCGATTCCGGGAATGATCGACGATGAAGATTGATGTCTTAACCTTATTCCCTGAGATGTTCGCCCCGCTCGATCATTCGATCGTCGGACGGGCGCGCACGCTCGGTCACGTCGAGATGGCGTTCACGAACTTCCGTGACTTCTCGACGAACAAGCACCACAAAGTCGACGATTATCCGTACGGGGGCGGGGCGGGCATGCTACTCACCCCGCAACCGATTTTTGACGCCTTTGAGGCGATCGCGAAGACGCGACCCCGTGTCATCGTCACGACACCGACCGGACGCCGTTTTGATCAACGAATGGCAGAAGAGTGGGCGTCCGAGGAACACCTTATCTTTTTGTGCGGTCATTATGAAGGGTTCGACCAACGGATCCATGACGAGCTTGCGACGGACGAAGTGTCAATCGGCGATTTCGTCATGACCGGCGGTGAGCTCGCGGCGATGGTCATGATCGATGCCACGGTGCGCCTCATCCCGGAAGTGCTCGGTGACCAGGCGAGCCACGAGGACGACTCGTTTTCGACGGGACTCCTCGAATATCCGCACTATACGCGTCCAGCCGACTTCCGGGGTCTCAAGGTACCGGACGTCCTCTTGTCGGGCAATCATGCCAACATCGAGACGTGGCGTCGTGAACGGTCACTTGAACGCACGTATCGACGGCGGCCGGAACTGCTCGAGCAAATCGACCTGTCGAAGGCGGATAAAAAATTTATTGAATCGTTGCGCGATTGACCAAATTATGCTATGTTTGAGCATGTGGGTTAACCCCCACCGATTACCGATGTTCCGCTGTTGGATGCTTGGGCAGATGAAGATATGAACATTGAAGAAAAAGGAGAACAATTCATGAACACACAAAAACTGTTCCGTGAAATCACAGAAGAACAATTCAAATCGGACGTACCTGCTTTCCGTCCTGGTGACACAGTACGTGTCCACGTTAAAGTCGTAGAGGGAACGCGTGAGCGTATCCAGATCTTCGAAGGCGTTGTCATTAAGCGTAAAGGTGGCGGCATCAGCGAAACATTCACAGTCCGTAAGATTTCTTACGGCGTAGGTGTTGAGCGTGCATTCCCGCTTCACTCACCGCGTGTCGCGCAAATCGAAGTCGTTCGTTACGGTAAAGTCCGTCGTGCGAAACTCTACTACCTCCGCAACCTTCGCGGTAAAGCAGCACGTATTAAAGAAATCCGTCGTTAAGATGGGGATTAAGCTTGTCGCTTGCGACAAGCTTCTTTTTTTCTAGTACAATAAGTTCAAACGGACAGAGGAGTGAGGCAAGTTGAAAGAAGTGTTCAGTTGGCTTAAGGCGATCGTCGTGGCGCTCGTCATCGCGTTCGTGATCCGGACGTTCATCTTTGTACCTGTCATCGTCGAGGGAGAGTCAATGATGCCGACGCTCCAAAATGCCGATCGCATGATCGTTAGCAAAATTTCGAACTACGTCGGTGAGCTCGATCGGGGCGATATTATCGTCTTCCACGCGACGGAATCAAAAGACTATATTAAACGCGTCATCGCCATTCCTGGCGACACGCTCGAATATCGGGACGATACGCTTTACTTGAACGGCGAAGCGGTCGAAGAACCGTATTTAGAGGATTTCCAGGCCCAGATGAACGGCTTTCCTCTTACCGAAAACTTCACGCTCGAACAAGTGACGGGCGAAACGGTCGTCCCGGAAGGTTCGTACTTCGTGATGGGTGACAATCGACAAAACTCGAAAGACAGCCGTGAAATCGGCTTTGTCCCGAAAGAGGACGTCGTCGGCAAAACGAACTTCGTGTTCTGGCCGCTCGGCGATTTCGGGACCGTACAAGAATAAGGTGGTGTTTTTTTGGCAATTCAATGGTTCCCTGGCCACATGGCCAAGGCACGAAGACAAGTAACAGAAAAGTTAAAGCTCATCGATGTCGTCATCGAACTCGTCGATGCACGCGTCCCACAATCGAGCCGTAACCCGATGGTCGATGAGATCACAGAAGGCAAACCGCGTCTCATCGTCTTGAATAAAGCCGATATGGCCGATCCCGTCGTCACCGACGCCTGGCTCCGCGCCTTGAAGCGTGACGACGTCGAGGTCGTCGCCGTCGACGCGAAACATAGCAAAGGCTTGAAGCAGCTCATGTCGGGTGCCGAGAAGCTCATGCAAGAGAAGCATGACCGCATGCGTGAGAAAGGCCGGAATCCCGGTCCGATCCGCGCCCTCATCATCGGCATCCCGAACGTCGGGAAATCGACGCTCATCAACCGCCTCGCTGGACGCAATATCGCTGTCACTGGCGACCGTCCGGGTGTCACGAAGCGTCAGCAATGGATCAAGATGAAAGGCGGCGAGATGGAATTGCTCGATACGCCGGGGATTCTATGGCCGAAGTTCGAGGACCAGATGGTCGGTTATCGCTTGGCGGCGACCGGTGCCATCAAGGACGATATTTTGAACCTTGATGATATCGCGCTCTATGCGGCCCGTGAGCTATCGGCCCGCTATCCGGAACAGGTGAAAGAGCGATTCAAAATCGATCAACTGCCGGAAGACGCCGTCGAACTGCTCGAATTGATCGGGAAGAAACGTGGACTCGTCAGCGGCGGCTACGTCGATTTCGAGAAGGCGAGCGAATTACTATTGAACGAACTACGTCATGAGAAAATCGGACGGGTCTCTCTTGAGACACCGGCCGACCATGACATGGCGTGAAGTCCTGTGCAAACAGGGCTTTTTTGAATAGGAGGAACAGCATGACGATTCAAGCGATTAAACAACGGCTACAGACGGTCCGATATGAAGAGTGGGAAGCAGTCCGGGCCGAACTGAAGGATGACCCGCGCGCAGGCGTCCAGACGTTGCTCAGGCAGCGTGAGCGCCAGTTTAAGGTCGAACGTGAGCGCCAGGACGATTATGCGGCCCGGAGCGTGTTCGAGGACGAGTTGAAGGCAAACGGTTATGTCCGCATCGGTGGCGTCGATGAGGTCGGTCGAGGACCGCTCGCCGGTCCGGTCGTCGCCGCGGCCGTCATCTTGCCGGAAGGATTTTATCATCCGGGCTTGAACGACTCGAAACTGATGTCGCCATCAGCACGTGAAGTCGCGTATCGGGCCCTCATGGACGAGGCCATGGTCGGCGTCGGGATCGTCGACGCCGACGTGATTGACCGCGTCAACATTTACGAGGCGACGAAACTCGCGATGATGGAGGCGGTCCGGCAACTCGGTGAAGTCGATGCGCTCTTGATTGACGCGATGACGCTCGAGCTCGACATCCCGCAACAATCGCTCATCAAAGGCGACGCCCGGAGCGTATCGATCGCGGCGGCGAGCGTCGTCGCCAAAGTCGTCCGTGACAACATGATGGAAGACTACGCCGTCCTCTATCCCGGCTACGGTTTCGAACAGAACGCCGGTTACGGGACGAAAGCGCACTTGGCCGGACTAGCGGAACATGGGATCACGCCAATCCACCGAAAATCGTTCGCGCCGATTAAACATATGTAGGAGGGGTCATCATGCGGATCGATCATCAAGGCGTCATGCCGTTCAAGGTCACGGAACAGAATTCGCGGCAATTGCTCATCGGCAATACGGTCGTCGGTCGGGTGCTCCAGCTGCTGCCGGGAGGCGAGGCGGTCATGCAACTGCCGCAAGGCTTGTTCCGGGTCGGGGTGAACGCTGACGTCAAAGAGAATGTTACGTACAAGATGGTCGTCACCGAGCTCGAACCAAAGCTCGTCTTGAAAGTCGTGCCGCAACAAGCAGAAGCCCTTGCGCAAGCCGCACGGTCCCCGCTCGCCCTTTTAAGTTCGGAACTCGGTCGGCTCGCCCGTCAGCCGCTCGACACGCCTGAATCGCTTCAGGCGCAAGGGCGTCAACTGCTCGAGAGCGGAGCCGGGTCGGATGTGAAGCAACTCATCGGCGAGTTGTTCAAAGCGAAAGGGGACCCGAAGTTCGAGCAGTTCGTCCGGGCTCAGGAGACGTTCAATGCCCTTCAGACGCCGCCATACGTCGCTCAAGCATTTCACATACCGCAATTAGGACCGTTTGAACAAGTCCGATTCCGCCTCGAGGCGCCGAAGGGCGAGATGATTGACGCCGACCACGCACGCATCGTCCTATTTTTGGAGACACCGAAGTTTGGAGAGACGGGTATCGATCTGCTCGTCCAAAAGCGACACGTCACGATCAAAGTGTTCAATGAACGGCACGATTTGAGCTCGTTCGTCAACGCTTATGAGCCGTCGCTCAGCAAGGCGCTTGAAGCGAGCGGCTATGAACTGTCACGCTTCTCGTTCGAAGAAAAGCGGGAATCCGTGCCAGACACGTTCGCCCCGCTCGGAAAGGTGGACCAACGCATATGACGGACCGTAAGCAAGCGATCGCCTTGTCCTACGAGCAATCGATGGATGCCCCGCGTGTCGTCGCCAAAGGGGGCGGACTCGTCGCCGAGCGCATGCTCGCGCTCGCGCAGGAGAATGGGGTCCCGATCCATGAGGACCCGGCGCTATTGTCACTATTGTCCGCTTTACAGATTGAGGAGCATATCCCGGACGACCTTTATCAGGTCATCGCCGAGCTTTTCGTGTTTCTTTATCAGATGGAACAAGGAAAAATCGAAGATGTCTAGGGGTAGATGTGAAAAAAAGATGAAAACTTAAAGCAAGAACGATAGACAGCGCTTTCAGTTTTTCGTTACAATAGACGTGCCGATATTAAAGGGGACTAAGGGGGAAACGAAATGAATATCCATGAGTATCAGGCGAAAGAATTGCTTCGTGCGTTCGGAGTGGCCGTACCTACGGGCTATCCGGCGTTTAGTGTTGAAGAAGCAGTTACAGCCGCTGCCAAGCTAGACGGTGAACTAAAAGTTGTCAAAGCCCAGATCCACGCAGGGGGCCGCGGGAAAGCCGGCGGTGTCAAACTTGCGAAGACGGATGAGGAAGTCAAACAGTATGCGTCAGAGATTCTCGGCAAGACGCTCGTCACGCACCAGACTGGACCTGAAGGAAAAGTCGTGCAACGCCTTTACATCGAAGAAGGATCTGCGATTGATCAAGAATTCTACTTAGGACTTGTGCTTGACCGTTCGATCGGCCGAATTGTCATCATGGGTTCATCAGAAGGCGGTATGGACATCGAAGAAGTCGCTGAACATACGCCAGAAAAAATTCATAAAGAAGTCGTCGACCCGGTCGTCGGACTCCGTCCGTTCCAAGCGCGCCGTCTCGCCTTCAAGATGGAAGTGCCGACCAAGCTCGTCAACAAGTTCAGTGACATGGTCATGAAACTGTACAAAGTGTATGTCGAGACGGATTGCACGATCGCAGAGATCAACCCGCTCGTCACGACGAAAGACGGAAACGTCATCGCCCTCGATGCGAAGCTCAACTTCGACAGCAACGCGCTCTATCGTCATACAGACATCGTCGATCTTCGTGACACGACGGAAGAAGACCCGCGTGAAGTCGAGGCGTCGAAACACGACCTCAGCTATATCGCGCTCGATGGAAATATCGGTTGCCTCGTCAACGGAGCCGGTCTCGCTATGGCGACGATGGATATCATCAAGCACTACGGCGCCGAACCCGCTAACTTCCTCGATGTAGGTGGCGGTGCGACGAAAGAAAAAGTAACGGAAGCGTTCAAATTGATTTTGTCAGACGACCAAGTCAAAGGCATTTTCGTCAACATCTTCGGTGGCATCATGAAATGTGACATCATCGCTGAAGGTATCGTCGCGGCGACGAAAGAAATCGGTCTCGATTTACCACTCGTCGTCCGTTTAGAAGGCACGAACGTGGATGCGGGACGACGCATTCTCGATGAATCTGGACTTGCGATCACTTCGGCGAGCTCGATGGCTGACGGTGCAGAAAAAATCGCGGCACTCGTTCGATAAGGGGGAAACGACATGAGTATTTGGGCGAATCAAGATACAAAAGTGATCATTCAAGGGATCACGGGGAAACAAGGTCTGTTCCACGGCGAACAGATGCTGGCTTATAACACAAAATTGGTCGGAGGCGTGACACCTGGAAAAGGTGGCACGACCGTACTTGACGGCGTACCAGTCTTCAACACGGTGTCAGAGGCCGTCGAAGCAACGGGCGCGAACGCATCGATCATCTACGTACCACCGGCCTTCGCAGCCGATTCAATCATGGAAGCGGCCGATAGCGGGATTGAACTGATCATCTGTATCACAGAAGGCATCCCGGTCATCGACATGATTCAAGTGAAACGTTACCTCGAGGACAAACCGGCCCGTCTCATCGGACCGAACTGCCCGGGAATCATCACGCCAGGGGAAGCAAAACTTGGCATCATGCCAGGCTATATCCATACGAAAGGCCACGTCGGGATCGTCTCGCGTTCAGGGACGCTCACGTACGAGGCGGTCCATCAGTTGACGACGGCCGGGATTGGACAATCGACAGCGGTCGGAATCGGTGGAGACCCGGTCAACGGGACGAACTTCATCGATACGCTCCAAGCGTTCAACGAAGATGAGGACACGAAAGCGGTCATCATGATCGGTGAAATCGGTGGAACGGCCGAAGAAGAAGCCGCCGAATGGGTGAAGGCGAACATGACGAAGCCAGTCATCGGCTTCATCGGCGGTCAAACCGCTCCTGAAGGGAAACGGATGGGCCATGCGGGCGCCATCATCTCAGGCGGAAAAGGAACGGCCGCCGAGAAAATCAAGACGTTGAATGCCAACGGAATCGAAGTCGCCGAGACGCCTGCCGTCATCGGAGAGACGCTCATCCGGGTGTTGAAGCAAGAAGGATTGTATGAAGCTTGCGTGACGGGTCAACCGACCACGTAAACCATTCGGAAATGAGGGATGCGCGCCATCCCTCATTTTTTTAGAGGTGATTGTGATGAATCAAACAATCGCTCGATTCGCGGCTGAACGGCTGCCTGTCGAGTTCGTCCATCATTACTTATCGCATCCGGGTTCGAGCACTCGTCCCTTCCATCCGAACGTCTGGAACAAAGCAAAACGGGCGCTTCGTTCAACGGTCACGTACGACCGTTTTTTGACGTGGGAAGACGACGCGTTCCCGCGCGCGTTGCTCGACATTCCGAACCCTCCGTATTGTTTGTTTTACCGAGGCGATTTAGAGGTACTACAACAACAAACGACTGCTTTGGTCGGAAGCCGTGAATTGAATCGCATCAGCCATCGTCTCGTCGAGCATTTCTACCCTTTAATAGAAGAAACTGTCTCGGTATCGGGCGGTGCGCTCGGCATCGATGGTCTCGTCCATGAGTTGGCACTCCAGCATAACCGTCCGACGATCGCTGTCCTCGGAGCGGGCTTTTCACACATGTATCCTCAAGCGCATGCGCCGCTGTTCGAACGAATTTCGAGACACGGGTTACTCCTCACCGAATATCCACCGGAAACACCTGTCAAAAAATTTCAATTTTTAGAACGTAATCGTCTCGTCAGCGGACTCGGCGATCAGCTCGTCGTCATTCAGGCCCGTCAGAAGAGCGGGACGATGAATACGGTCGGACATGCGCTCGAGCAAGGAAAGACGGTGTTTGCGGTACCTGGAAGCCCGCTTGATCCGCTCGCGGCAGGTCCGAATCGATTGATTGAGGACGGGGCGATTCCATTGACGACTTCCGACCAAATTCTAATGCGTTCAAGGATTGGACGTTGACAAACGAGCGACAACATGAATATTATGGTAGGGATTTAAAACGACCTCTAAAAGGGGAGCAGATGTATGGCAAAATATTTGGTGATCGTCGAATCACCGGCGAAAGCAAAGACAATTAAACGTTATTTAGGATCGAATTACACGGTCAAAGCGTCAATGGGTCACGTCATCGATTTACCGAAAAGTCAACTCGGTGTCGACGTGGAACATGACTTTGAACCGAAGTACATTACGATTCGTGGAAAAGGCCCAGTTTTGAAAGAATTGAAGACGGCAGCCAAAAAAGCGACGAAAATCTTTCTCGCGGCTGACCCGGATC
Organism: Exiguobacterium sp. s141; assembly: GCF_018618085.1. NCBI lineage: Bacteria > Bacillati > Bacillota > Bacilli > Caryophanales > Exiguobacterium > Exiguobacterium sp. s141. The sequence goes on from NZ_JACSLJ010000002.1 coordinate 470,419, forward strand.
GCGAAGGGGAAGCGATCGCCTGGCATCTAGCGCGTGCCCTTGGTGTCGACGAAACGACAGAATGTCGGGTCGTCTTTAACGAGATCACGAAAGATGCGATCAAGGAGTCATTCAAGCACCCACGTAAAATCAATCACGATCTCGTCGACGCCCAACAAGCGCGGCGAATTTTGGATCGTCTCGTCGGATACGGGATGAGCCCATTATTATGGAAGAAAGTCAAAAAAGGCTTATCGGCCGGACGTGTCCAATCAGTGGCCGTCAAAATGATCATCGACCGGGAGCGGGAGATCAACGCCTTCGACCCAGAAGAGTATTGGACGATCAAACTCATGCTCAACCATGAAGGCGAATTGTTCGAGACATCGTTTTATGGGAAAGACGGGAAGAAACTGGAGCTCAAGAGCGAGGCAGACGCCGACGCGGTGCTCAACGCGATCGACGACTCGTTCAAAGTCATCGATGTCACGAAGAAAGAGCGGAAGCGGAACGCCTCGCTCCCGTTTACGACAAGTTCGCTCCAACAGGATGCGGCCCGTAAGCTCAACTTCCGTGCCAAGAAAACGATGATGCTCGCGCAACAGCTTTACGAAGGGATCGACCTCGGTAAGAAAGAAGGTACCGTCGGTTTGATCACGTATATGCGTACCGATTCGACACGGATCTCAGATTTGGCGAAAGAAGAAGCGAAATCGTATATCGAGTCCACGTTCGGTGAAGAGTATGTCGCATTGCAGAAACAAAAAGAGAAGAAGGCGGCAAACGCCCAGGATGCCCACGAAGCGATTCGTCCGACGTCGGCGTTACGTGACCCGGCCTCGGTCAAAGCATACCTGTCACGCGATCAGCTCCGACTGTACAAGTTGATTTGGGAACGTCTCGTGGCGAGCCAAATGGCGCCGGCTATCCTCGACACGGTAAAAATCGACGTCGAATCGAACGGCATGATTTTCCGTGCCAACGGGTCGACCGTCAAATTCCCAGGTTTCATGAAAGTGTATATCGAATCGAAAGATGATGATATCGAAGATACGAATCCAGAAAAAGAAGGGTTGCTCCCACCGCTCGAAGTCGACGACCTCGTCAAGTTCGACACGATCGAGCCGAAACAGCACTTCACCCAACCGCCGCCGCGCTATAGTGAGGCACGGCTCGTCCGGGCGATGGAAGAGCTCGGGATTGGTCGTCCGTCGACATATGCACCGACGCTCGACACGATTCAAAAACGTGGTTACGTCGTCCTCGAAGAGAAGAAGTTCGTCCCGACGGAGCTCGGTGAACTTGTCATCGAGATGATTGACGAGTATTTCAACGATTTCATCACCGTACAGTTCACGGCCGACATGGAGACGCTCCTCGACTCGATCGAGAACGAGGAAGTCCAATGGACCGACGTCGTTGCCCCAATCTATCGCAGTTTCGAGAAACGCTTGAAACGGGCCGAGGCCGAGATCGAGAAGATCGAAGTGAAAGATGAACCGGCTGGCATCGACTGTGAAGTATGCGGTGCGCCGATGGTCATCAAAATGGGCCGCTACGGTAAATTTATGGCGTGCTCGAACTTCCCGAACTGTACGAACACGAAACCGGTACAAGTCGAGATCGGCGTCCCATGTCCGAGCTGCAAAGACGGACAAGTCGTCGAACGACGCAGTAAAAAAGGTCGTCTGTTCTACGGCTGCTCGAACTATCCAGACTGTGAGTTCGTCTCATGGGACAAACCGGTCGCGAAACCGTGTCCGGAATGTGGTAAGATGATGGTCGAGAAAAAAATCAAAGACGGCGTGAAATATCAATGTACGAACTGTACCCATGCCGAGGTACATCAGTTAGAGGAGGATTAACTTTGCAGCAACGTGTAACTGTGATCGGAGCGGGCCTCGCCGGCTCCGAGGCGGCTTGGCAACTCGCGAAGCGCGGGATTAAAGTCGATTTGTATGAAATGAGACCGGTGCGAAAGACGCCGGCACACCATACGGACCAATTCGCGGAATTGGTCTGCTCGAACTCGCTCCGGGCGAACGGGCTCCAAAATGCGGTCGGTGTCTTGAAGGAAGAGATGCGTACGCTCGACTCGCTCATCTTGAAAGCGGCGGATACGGCGAGCGTACCGGCCGGCGGCGCTCTCGCCGTCGACCGTCACGACTTCGCAGGATTCGTGACCGACACGTTGAAAAACCATCCGAACGTGACCGTGCACAACGAAGAGATCACGGCGATTCCGGACGGGATCGTCATCATGGCGACCGGGCCGCTCACATCGCCTGATCTTTCGGCTTCGCTCAAAGCGTTCACTGGTGAAGACTATTTGTACTTCTACGACGCAGCCGCTCCAATCCTGGACGGCGAGACGATCGACCGGGACAAGGTTTACTTGAAGTCACGTTACGATAAGGGCGAAGCGGCCTACCTCAACTGTCCGATGACGGAAGAGGAGTTCGACTTGTTCTATGACGAACTCGTCAAAGCCGAAGTCGTCCCGCTCAAAGAGTTCGAGAAAGAGATTTACTTCGAAGGCTGCATGCCGTTTGAAGTACTCGCCCAACGCGGCAAGAAGACGCTCTTGTTCGGACCGATGAAGCCGGTCGGCCTCGAAGATCCGAAGACGGGCAAACGTCCGCATGCGGTCGTGCAATTGCGGCAAGATAACTCGGCCGGGACGCTCTTCAACTTGGTCGGTTTCCAGACGCACCTGAAGTGGGGCGAACAGAAACGAATCATTCAATTGATTCCAGGTCTTGAGAACGCCGAGATCGTGCGTTACGGTGTCATGCACCGGAACACGTTCATCAACTCACCGAGCCTCTTGAAACCGACGTATCAGGCCCGCACACGCGACACGTTGTTCTTTGCCGGCCAGATGACCGGTGTCGAAGGGTATGTCGAGTCGGCGGCCTCCGGTCTCCTCGCCGGGATCAACGCGGCGAAGCTGATCGCTGGGGAAGAGCTCGTCGTCCTCCCACGTGAGACGATGCTCGGTTCGATGGCGCACTACATCACGACAACGGACGGGAAACACTTCCAACCGATGAACGCGAACTTCGGTCTCGTGCCGTCGCTTGAAGATGCTCCGAAGAAGATGAAGAAACAAGAACGTTATGAGCGTTATGCGAACCGTGCCCTCGAAACGATTCAACAGTATAAAGAGATTTAAGGGAAAGGAGCCATTTTGGCTCCTTTTTGATGAATCTAAATTTCAATTGTGTAATTTGTACAACACTTTGAAAATTTTCAGATTATTGAAGAGGTATCTATTGTCACCTCTGACTGTGTATGCTATGCTAATTTCGATTTGATGGGAACATGCGTTTTTAAGCTGAAAACGAGGAGGCGAGAGGATGAGATTCGTTGACGATCAACAATCGTTTTTGCGCTATTGCCAAGTCGAACGCCGACTGTCTCCTCATACAAAACGCTCTTACGAGCAGACGCTCGACCAGTACGCCGTTTATTGCCAATCGACACATCAAGATCCTTATGATGTGCAGTCGGCGCGGCGTTATTTATATGCTCTTTATGAGGCAGACACCGCCACGACGACGGTCGCCCAAAAAGTATCGTGTCTCAAACAATTCGGGAAATTTGTGGCACGTGAAACGGGCGGTGAACCGTTGTTTCATGGTTTGACGTCACCGAAACGGCGAAAGACGCTACCGACGTTCGCCGTGCCGAGCGAGGTCGAACAGCTTTTGAAGGCAGCCGAAGGGCAAGACGACCCATTCCTACGGGCACGTGATGTCGCGATCGTCGAGATGTTGTACGGGACAGGCATGCGTGTCGCCGAGTTGTGCGGCATGGACGTGTCGTCTTACGATGCGGGCCTCGCGTTTGTCCATGTCGTTGGGAAAGGGAAGAAAGAACGTTACATCCCAATCGGACAGTTCGCCATCACGGCGCTCGACCGTTACTTAGACATGCGGCAAACGTGCGCGACGACTCAGGAAACGGCATTATTTCTCAGTCAAAAAGGGAATCGGGTGACAACGGACCAAATTCGCTACGTTATGAAGCGACTCCGGAAGCTGGGAGGCCTTCACAAGCCGTTGACGCCACACTCACTCCGTCACAGTTTTGCGACGGACCTGCTCGAGCGCGGGGCGGACCTTCGCGCCGTCCAGGAACTGCTCGGACACGAGTCGCTCTCCACGACCGGACGTTATACTCACGTCTCGACCGAGCGTCTGCGAGCGGTCTATCAAGCTACACATCCGAGAAAGTAGGAGGTCATCAGATGTTTCATGCAACCACGATTTTCGCGGTCCACCATAACGGACACGGCGCGATGAGCGGAGACGGACAAGTCACGTTCGGGAACGCCGTCATCATGAAAAACAAGGCCAAAAAAGTACGACGTCTTTATGGCGGCAAAGTCGTCGCCGGATTCGCCGGCAGCGTCGCCGACGCGTTCACCCTTTTCGAAAAGTTTGAATCGAAACTTGAGATGTATAACGGAAACTTGCCGCGTGCGGCCGTCGAGCTGGCCAAGGAGTGGCGTGGAGATAAGATGCTCCGCCAACTTGAGGCGTTGTTGATCGTCATGGACAGCGATCACTTATTGCTCGTGTCTGGGAACGGGGAAGTGATTGAACCGGACGACGGCATCTTGGCCATCGGTTCGGGCGGAAACTACGCCCTCGCCGCCGGACGTGCCCTCGTGCGGCATTCGCCGGAGAAAACTGCAGAAGACATAGCCCGTGCCGCTCTCGAGATTGCTGGGGAGCTGTGCGTCTACACGAACGACCAAGTCATCGTAGAAACGATCGGAGGCGATTCTGAATGAAACGTGAACTGACACCCCGCCAAATCGTAGCGGAGTTAGACCGCTTCGTCATCGGACAGAAAGATGCGAAGCGCGCGGTCGCGATCGCGCTCCGCAATCGCTATCGGCGTCAAAAACTGAGCGCCGACTTGCGCGATGAAGTGACACCGAAGAATATCTTGATGATCGGACCGACCGGTGTCGGGAAAACGGAGATTGCGCGACGGTTGGCCAAACTCGTCGGGGCACCGTTCGTCAAAGTCGAAGCGACGAAGTTCACGGAAGTCGGTTATGTCGGCCGTGACGTCGAGTCGATGGTTCGCGACCTCGTCGAAGATTCGGTCCGTCTCGTGAAGGAAGAGAAGAAAGAGGGCGTGAAAGAACAAGCCGAGGTCGCAGCGACCGAACGCATCCTCGACGCCCTGCAAGGGAAAGCCAAGGTCGAGCCGACCGCATCCAATCCGTTTGAGGCGCTGTTCGGGGGTCAAGGTCAAAAGACCGAGGAACCGACGAGCACACAGTCGTCCGATCGCGCGCAACTGCGCCGCTTGCTTGAACTCGGTGAGCTCGAAGAACGGTTGATTGAGGTCAACCTCGAAGAAAAACAGACAGTCGACTTGTTCCAAGGACAAGGCATGGAAGGGTTATCGAATCTCCAAGACATGCTCGGTCAAATCGTGCCGAAAAAACGGAAAAAGCGCAAACTGCCAGTCCGTGAAGCACGACCGCTCATCATCGCTGAAGAAGCGGAGAACTTGCTCGACATGAACGAGGTTCATGACGAGGCCGTCCGCCGCAGTGAACAGATGGGGATCATCTTCGTCGATGAGATCGACAAGATTGCGACGAAGTCGCAAGATCACGCCGGTGTCTCGCGGGAAGGGGTCCAACGTGACATTCTCCCAATCGTCGAAGGGTCGACCGTCGTGACGAAGTATGGCCCGGTCAAGACGGACCACGTGCTGTTTATCGCCGCCGGCGCATTCCATATGGCCAAACCGTCCGATTTGATTCCTGAACTTCAAGGTCGGTTCCCGATTCGCGTCGAATTGGGCAGCTTGACCGAAGAAGACTTCGTCAAGATCTTGACCGAGCCGTCCCAGGCACTCATTAAGCAGTACACCGCTCTTCTCGAGTCTGAGGAGATCAGTGTCGAGTTCACGCATTCGGCCATCGAAGAGATTGCTCGTATCGCCACGCACGTCAACCGAGAGACGGACGACATCGGTGCCCGCCGCTTGTACACGATCATGGAGCGCGTGCTTGAGGACTTGTCGTTCGAGGCGGCCGATATGCCACAGACACACGTTCAAATCACACCGGCTTATGTGAAAGAAAAAGTCGGATCGATCGCGGAAGATCGAGACTTGAGCCAATTTATACTATAAGATTCTGTATGCACATACAGGGAGGAAAATAAGAATTATGAACTTACTAGACAAAACACGCCAATTGAACACGATGCTTCAACAAGAGGCAAGCGCGCACGTTGATTTTAAAGAAATGGCGGACAAAATGCGCGAAGTACTCGAAGCGAATACGTTCATCGTGAGCCGTCGCGGCCGCTTGCTCGGTTTCGCGATCAAACAACAGATCGAGAACGAACGGATGAAGGCGTTTTTAGTCGACCGCCAATTCCCGGAGCCTTATGCCTCGAACTTGTTCAACGTGAAGGAGACGACAGAAAACATCGGCATTGACAGTGAATATACAGCCTTCCCGGTCGAGAACCGTGAACTGTTCCTCGACTCGATGACGACGATCGTCCCAATCATCGGAGGCGGCGAACGTCTCGGGACACTCGTACTCGGTCGTCTCAACAATGAGTTCACGGAAGACGACCTCGTCTTGGCAGAATATAGCGCGACGGTCGTCGGAATGGAGATTCTGCGTGAGAAAGCGGCTGAAGCCGAGGCGTCGGCCCGTAAGAAGGCGGTCGTTCAAATGGCGATCAACTCGCTCTCTTATTCAGAGCTCGAAGCGATCGAACATATCTTCGAGGAGCTTGGTGGAAACGAAGGGCTGTTAGTTGCTTCCAAAATTGCCGATAGAGTGGGAATCACACGTTCGGTCATCGTCAATGCGCTCCGCAAATTGGAAAGCGCAGGCGTCATCGAATCACGTTCGCTTGGTATGAAAGGAACGTATATTAAGATACTAAATGACAACTTCTTGTTCGAATTGCAAAAGTTGAAATCGAATTGAAATAAAGACAATTCAGTATATGAATTATAGGAAAGTCTATTGAACCAGGACTTTCGGCTTATAAAGTCGCTTCCGATACGTCGGGGGCGACTTTTTTTAGTGCAAAAGTAATTATTTTCAGAATTCGTCGTAAATTCGACAAAAACAGAAGATAGCATTTACCTGTTTTGAAAAAAATATCTTTCAACACTGTTACAGATTTGTTTCAATGTAATAGTAGATTTTCCAAATAAGGTATATACATGCATTCTTTTGGTGAAAGTGAGTGAAACGCATGAATTGGATTGGCACCGACTATCAATTAATGAAGCAAGCAATCAATCATTCGGTCGTAAATCAGAAGGTCATCAGCCATAACCTGTCAAATATCGATACCCCGAACTTCCGGGCGAAACAAGCCGTGTTCGAACAGACGTTGAACAACGAGATGCGTCTCAAATTGGCGGGTGGACGTCCGAGCGAGCGAGCGGCAACGACAATCACGGACCGGGCCGGAGGAGCGATGCGAAGTGACGGGAACAACGTCGACCTCGACTATGAAATGAGCGAGTTGGCCCGGAACCAACTTCAATACGAAGCGATGATGGAACAATTGAACCGCCGGCTCGGCGGACTCAAGACCGTCATTAGAGGAGGACGTTAACGATGGGGATGTTTGATAGTTTTCATATCTCGGCGACGGCATTGACGTCACAGCGGCTTCGGATGGACACGGTATCCGCAAACATCGCGAACGCCCAGACGACAAGAGGCAAACTCGTCGACGGAGAGTGGCAACCGTACACGCGGAAAATGACCGTCTTGCAGGAAGCACCGTTTCGACAACAGTTGTCCGCCGTCAGCGGCGGCGTCGAAGTATCACAAATCGTGGAAGATGAAAGCCCGTACAAGCTCGTCTATGACCCGAGCCATCCAGATTCGGATGACCGCGGCTACGTTCAAATGCCGAACGTCGACCTGTTGAAAGAAATGGTCGATTTGATGGGGGCGACCCGGTCATACGAGGCAAACATCGCTGCAATGAACGCCACGAAAGCGATGCTCGTCAAAGCGATGGAAATCGGTAAAGGATAAGGAGTGACAAACGATGCAAATTAACCCGATACAGTTGATCGGTACACAACCGACCGTCACGCCGACGGTAAAAGAGACACCGTCTCAGTTCGGTACGTATTTGAACGAGGCGATGCGCTCGTTGAACGATGTCCAACAAGCGACGAGTTCAGCCCGGGCCGACCTTGCTGTCGGCAAAGCAGATTTACATCAAGTCATGATTCAAAGTGAAGAGTCGTCGATTGCGATGCAACTCGCCATTGAGGTGCGAAACAAAGCGGTCGAGGCCTATCAAGAAATGATGCGAATGCAAGTTTAATGTAGAGGATGACGAGTTGCGATGAATGAAAAGTTAAAAGAACGATTCGGTTCACTGACCGGTTCCCTTCAAATGATGAAGACGAACCGTAAAATCTTTTGGGGCCTCGTCATCGCCGGCGTACTTCTCGTCGCGGTGGTCTTGACCGTCTGGCTGTCGCGCCCGAACATGGCTCCGCTTTATACGAACCTGTCCGCCCAAGAAGCGGGCGAGGTGACGGAGAAGCTGACGGCTGACGGTGTGAAAGCCGAAATTAAAGCGACATCGAACGGCGTGAGTGTATACGTACCGAGCGAACAGGTCGATCAATTGAAAGTCAGCCTCGCGGCAGCGGGCATCCCGAAGTCAGGCGCAATCGACTACAGTTTCTTCAGTGAAAATGCCGGTTTCGGAACGACCGACCGCGAGATGGCCGTCATCGAACGGAGTGCGATGCAGACCGAGCTCGAGCGGTTGATCACACAGATCGAAGGGATCAACCAAGCGAAAGTCATCATCTCGATTCCTGAGAAATCGGTCTTCTTGGCGGAAGACCAGGGCGAGCCGACGGCGTCGATTGTCTTAAATTTAGGAGCAGGTACGAATCTTGAACCGGCGACGGTCAAAGGGCTCTACCATTTGATTAGTAAGAGCGTACCGAACTTGAAACCAGAAAACATCTCGGTCATGGACCAATATTTTACGTATTACGATTTGGACCAAACGACGACGGCAGGAGGATCATCCACCGATCCGCTCGTCTTGAAGCGTCAAGTTGAGAAAGATGTCCGTCAACAGATTCAACAGATGCTTTCCGTCCTCTTAGGAGAGCGGAGCGTCCTCGTCTCGGTTACGGCCGATATCGACACAACGCAAGCGGCAGAAGAGCAGAACCTCGTGACACCTGTCAACGAGGACAGCATGGAAGGGATCGTCACATCGGCCGAACGAATCGCCGAAGCGTACACCGGCGGTACCGGCGCGGCGACCGCGGCGGGCACGGCCGAGAATGACACGGTCAATTTCCCGGCCGCCACCGGCACCGGGGAAGAAGAGAGCGAAAAGAATCATGAAATCATCAATTATGAAGTCAACCGCATCACGAAACAAATTCAAAACGCACCGTACTCGATCCGTGATCTCGGTGTTCAATTGATCGTCGAACCGCCGAACGGGGCGACGACGATTGATCCACAACTCGAAGGTGACCTCGAGACGATGATGTACTCGATTATCCGGACGTCACTCGCCAAGACCGGCGAGGCGCTCACAGAGGCGGAACTTGAACAGAAAGTCGTCGTCGTATCGCGTCCGTTCGCTGAGACGGAAGAAGCGGCTGCGGTCGAACAACCTACCCAGTGGTGGATGTATGCGGCAGCAGCAGGGGGCGTCGTATTGCTCGCGCTCTTGTTCTTCGCGATGCGTAAACGCAAACGTGAACCGATTGCCGAGTCGAACGAATGGGAAGTCCCATATGAAGACGAAGTACCGGACCTTGACCTTGAAGAACGAGGCGAAGGGGCCGTCAAGAAGAAACAGTTGGAGAAATTGGCAGAGAGCAATCCTGAAGAGTTCGCCAAACTTCTCCGTACTTGGATGTCTGAGGAGTGAGTACTGTGAATTACGCAAAACAAGCGAACCGGGAAAAAGCGGCCATGCTCATGATCTCGCTTGGACCTGAGGTGGCTGCGAACGTCTACAAACATCTGTCGGAAGAAGAGATGGAGCAGTTGACGTTACAAATCTCGGCCTTGAAGAAAGTATCGTCCGAACAAAAAGAAGCGATCATGGGCGAGTTCCACGAGCTCGCCATGGCACAAAGTTATATCACGCAAGGCGGGATCGGGTTTGCGAAAACGGTGCTCGAGAAAGCGGTCGGAGAAGAGAAAGCGATGGCCCTCATCCATAGGCTCACATCGACGCTCCAAGTTCGACCGTTCGAGTTTGCCCGTAAGGCCGACCCGAAGCAGTTGCTCAACTTTATCCAGAACGAGCATCCGCAGACGATCGCCTTGATCTTGGCGCATCTCGAACCGGTCAAGTCGGGACAAATCCTATCGGAACTCCCGCCTGAAATTCAATCGGAAGTCGCCAAGCGGATCGCGACGATGGATCGACTCAATCCGGACGTCATTCACGAGATTGAACAGATTCTCGAGAAAAACTTGTCCCAGACCGATATGCAAGACTACGCCCAATCTGGTGGCATCGAAGCGGTCGTCGAAGTGCTCAACGGGGTCGATCGTACGACCGAGCGCACCATCCTCGATGCGCTTGAAATTGAAGACCCGGAACTGGCCGAGGAAATCAAAAAACGGATGTTCGTCTTCGAAGATATCGTCACCCTCGATTCACGTGCGATTCAACGAATCATCCGCGAAGTGGCAAACGACGACCTATTGCTTGCCCTCAAAGTGTCGTCCGAAGAAGTCAAACAGATCATCTTCAAAAACATGTCACAGCGAATGGTCGAAACGTTCAAAGAAGACATGGAATTCATGGGGCCTGTCCGGTTGCGTGACGTCGAAGAAGCGCAAAGCCGTATCGTCGGCATCATCCGTCGCTTAGAAGACGTCGGAGAGATCGTGATCAGCCGCGGCGGAGGAGATGACATCGTTGTCTAACGTGATTAAACGCTATTATGCGACACCGCTCGAACCACAACGGATCGACTCGAAACCTTTTCTTGAGCCGGTATCGGTGGAGCATGACGACCAAGAGAATGAGCAGTTGGAACAAAAGCGTGAACAACTCCGTTTAGACGAAGAAGCGCTTCAGAGTCGCCGTGCCTCGATGGAACAGGAACTCGCGGTGCTGAGAGAGGAAGTGTTGACGTCAGCCCGACAAGAAGGGTTTGACGCAGGATTTGACCACGGTAGACGGGAAGGCAAGGCGGAGTACGACGAGTTGATGACGCGGCTGAATACCGTCGCCGTCGAACTTGAACAACTGTTCGATACGAAGTGGCGGGACGCGGAGCGACAACTCGTCGCCCTCGCCCTCGAGGTCAGCGCCCGCGTCACAACAGAGCTTGTCCGGAAAGATGAGGCGCTGTTCGCCGACCGGATTCGAGAACAGTTGCTCCGTCAGCTCGACGCCGAGTCGTTGACGGTGTACGTCCATCCGACCCGTCTCGCTTCGATTCAACGTTTCGATTCGGAGTGGGCGACACCAGACGGTCCGCCTTTGAAATATCGGGCGGATGCCGGTTTAAGCGAGACGAGCGTCCGGATCGAGACACCTCACCACGGTGACGAACTCGATTTGACTTACAGCTTTGAACGCATCCAATCCAAAATCGAGGAGGTTTTGGCCGATGGCGCTTATTGACCACGTCCTTCAGTCAATCACGGCATCCGCCGAGGACGAATACGTCCGGAAAGTCGGCCGGGTCTGTCGAGTCGTTGGACTGATGATTGAATCGACGGGGCCGAGCGCTTTTATCGGAGAGCGCTGTCTGATCGAACTCCCGTCCGGCCAACATGTCGAGGCGGAAGTCGTGGGATTCAATGAGGCCCGCGTGCTCCTCATGCCTTACGGGGAGACGACCCAGATCGCTCCGGGCTGTATGGTCAAAGGGACGGGTCGGATGCTCCAAGTCCCGGTCGGTGACGAACTGATCGGACAAGTGCTCGATGGTCTCGGCCGTCCCTTGTCCGGTGAAGCAGTCACTCCGGGAAAACGCTACGATGTCCTTCGGAAGCCACCGAACCCGCTCGAGCGACCGCGGATTTTAGATGTCTTGTCGACCGGCGTCCGCGTCATCGACGGTCTGTTAACAGTCGGTAAAGGGCAACGGGTCGGGTTGTTCGCGGGTTCAGGAGTCGGGAAGTCGACTCTGCTCGGGATGATCGCCAAACGCTCATCGGCCGACATAAACGTCATCGCTTTAATCGGTGAACGTGGCCGTGAAGTGAAAGAGTTCATCGAGAAAGAGCTCGGACCAGAAGGGATGGCCCGCTCGGTCGTCATCGTGGCGACGAGCGACCAACCGCCTCTCGTCCGATTGAAAGGGGCTTATACGGCGACAGCCATCGCTGAATACTTCCGGGACCAAGGCAAGGAAGTCGTCCTCATGATGGACTCGGTGACCCGCTTTGCCATGGCGCAACGGGAAATCGGTCTTGCGACCGGTGAACCTCCGACGTCAAAAGGGTATACCCCATCCGTGTTCGCGATGTTGCCGCAACTGTTGGAACGAAGCGGTACCGCTGTGACGGGCTCGATCACCGCTTTTTACACCGTCCTTGTCGACGGGGATGATATGAATGAACCAATCGCAGACGCGGTGCGAGGCATACTGGACGGCCACTTCGTCATGGACCGTTCGCTCGCGAACCGTGGCCAGTTCCCGGCAATCCACGTCTTAAAGTCGATTAGCCGTGTCATGAACCAAATTGCGGGGCCGATGCACCGTGAGGCCGCCCAAACGTTCCGCGGCTGGTTGGCGACGTACTTGGACGCCGAGGACTTGATCAATATCGGGGCCTATAAAAAAGGGACGAACCCGGCAATCGATACGGCGATTGAGCAATACCCAGAGTTATTGACTTTTTTAAAGCAATCCATCGAAGAAGAGGCCCCGCTCGAGCAATCGCTCGAACGTTTGGCCAAGATCGTGCGAGGTGAACCATGAACAGACTATTGTTAGAACGCATCATGCCGATCGCGGAACATGAGAAAGAAGAGTCCGCGACGGAGATGAGACAACAGAAAGCACGGTTCGAGACGGAGATGGAGGCGCTCTATCGGCTCGTGTTGACGTACGAGTCGCTTATGAAGAGTCAAGATGAACAGGATGGCGTCATCGACCTGCTCATGTCGCAATATCGTGAGCAGACACGCGAACGGCTGAAACGTCAAATCGAGACGCAACAGCTCGTCGTCCAGCAGGCGCGCAATCGGTACCATCTGTCACAAGAGCGCTTGCTCGGAAAAGTCGTTGAGGAAAAGAAATATGTAACGCTGCATGAAAAAGTCAGTCAACATGAAGTGGCTGCGACGAAGCTCATCGAGCAACATTTCATCGATGAGCTGGCAGTGATTCATCACGGGAAAGGGAAGTAAACCGATGGAAAAAGACAACTCGAAGCGGGGAAGACAGCTACTGGTCGCGCTCGTTCTCGTCCCGGCCATCTTTCTACTCGTTGGAGGGATCGTCGTCATGAACTATGCGATGGACCGTCCGTTGTTATCGGTCCCGTTTCTAGAGATTGGTGCGAAACAAGAGCCGGAAGAAAAAGTGAAGACGGACGTGAACGTGACCGGAATCGACGCGGATACCGCGAATCGTTTGAAAGTGGCGAACGCCGAGATTGAGAAGCTTCGAGCGGACAATGTCGAGTTGACGAACGAAGTGAAGGCGCGCCAAGAGGAAGTATCGAAGTTGATCAAAGAGCGTGACCGGCTCGTCGCGGAATTGGCGACGGCAAGTGCGGCGGAAGAAGAAACCTCGGACGTCTCTCGCGTCTATGAAGAGATGTCCGCGAAACAAGCTGCTGCCATCATGAATGAACTCGAGAGCCCGCAAGTGGCCAACTTATTGAAAGAATTGTCACCGAAGCAACAAGCCGACATTTTAGGACGGATGGATGCCCAACAGGCCGCCGTCGTGACCCAGTTGCTCCAATGACAGGAAAGGAGGACGTGATGATGAATATCGCCTTACTCGCCCAATCGCTACAAGGGACGACCCAAAAAGGCGGGGAAGCGGCTGCGACCCCGACCGGACAGTTTTTGGAATTACTCTCGGCGATGCTCGGGACCTCGACGCCATCTACAGAGGTGGCGGTCGCCACGGAAGACGAGGAATCGCTTCCGCTCGAGAATGTATCGAACCGATTGGAGCAATGGCTCCAACAGCCCGACAGCCTGCAATGGTTGAAATCACTGCCGGCAGATGCTTACCGAAAGTTTATGGATGCTTATATTGGGATTTTAAATCAAGTCGCCCCGGATCAGTCAGCGACAACTCTTGAGACGACATCGGCCGTGACGCCCGCACTCCTCGCTGGACAAATGGCGGCGCCGACAATCTCGTTCACGCTGACGAAAAAGGAAACGGAAGCACTCGTTACACCCGTGCCGACCGACCAAGTGGAGGAGAACGTGCGCATCATCCAACAAGTCGTTGCGCAGTTTAAAGGGACGCTCGGACAGACCCCTAAGTCTATACCCGAACTTACTCAAACCGAAACACAAGTTGCGCAATTGCAACCCTCGGTAAAAGAGACCGAATGGATGCCCAAAGGGATGACCTGGTCGAAACCGCAAATTGATTCGGAAATGGTGATGTATGCCTCGAAAGGTTCACTGCCGGAGAATTTGCAGGCCCGAATCGAAGCCGCTTTGCAACGTGCACCGTTCAAGAGCGGAGCCGACGGATCCAAAGTGTTCACGGTCCGCCTCTATCCTGAACAGTTAGGCGAGCTCGTCGTCAAACTCGAACGTCAAAATGGGGAACTCGTCGTCAAACTGTTTGCGAGCAACCAAGAAGCGAAGCAGTTGCTTCAGTCACAGGTCCAACAGTTGCAACAGACGCTTCAACCGCTGACACAAAACGTCCGTGTCGAGATCAACTTGACCCAACAGGCGCTCGAGACGAAAGGGTCCGGATTCAACGAGTTCGACCAACCGGAACCGGAACAGCAGGAACAACCGAAAGGAGAACCAGAAGATGACGACCATCCAGCCGAAGACGAGTGACTATACGTTACCGGATCAATCGATGCCGAAAGCAACGAACCAATATGATCAAAGCATGTTTTTGAAGCTGTTGCTAGCGCAACTCGCCAACCAAGACCCGATGTCACCGATGGAAGACCGTGAGTTCATCTCCCAGATGGCCCAGTTCTCTTCTCTCGAACAGATGCAGACGATTTCGAAACAACTCGATTCGGCCCTTGTCGATCGGCAAATGGCTTCGATTTCGGAGTTCAGCAATATGATCGGGCAAACGGTCGCTTATACAAACGAAACGGAAACCGAGACGATTAAAGGCTCGGGACGTGTTCTCTCGATTTCGAAGACCGAAGCCGGCTATGTGGCCGACCTTGAAGACGGAACGTCCGTCAACGTGTACAACATCACTTCCATCAAACAAGCATAGGAGGATTCATCATGTTAAGAGCAATGTACTCAGGAATCAGTGGTTTAAAGAACTTCCAATCCAAGCTTGACGTCGTCGGGAACAACATCGCCAACGTCAACACGTTCGGCTATAAAAAAGGTCGGGTCACGTTCAAGGACCTCGTCAGTCAGCAAGTTGGTAGTGCGACCGCGGCGAACGGAGTCAGCGGCGGGGTCAACCCGAAAGAAGTCGGTCTCGGGGGCACGATGGCGACCGTCGACAACGTCTATAACCAAGGAGCCATGCAAAACTCAGGGCGAGCACTTGACGTCGGGATCTCAGGAGAAGGATTCTTCGCCTTGGATGTGAACGGTCAAACGCAATACACACGGGCCGGTAACTTCTATACAGATAACACGGGCGACCTCGTCAATGGAGATGGAGCCTACGTCCTCAGTACGACGGGTGACCGCCTCAACATCCCAGCCGGTGCGAAGTCACTCTCGATTGGTAAAGACGGACAAGTCAGCTACGTGAACAATGCCGGGGAATCGACGGTCGTCGGTCAAATCCAAGTTGTCACGTTCGCCAACAATGCCGGACTCTCGAAAGTCGGAGCAAACAACTTCATTCAATCGCAAAACTCAGGTGAACCGAACATCGGCATCCCTGGACAAGATGGACGTGGAGAACTCGTCTCGGGCGCGCTCGAGATGTCGAACGTCGACTTGTCGGAAGAGTTCACAGAAATGATTGTCGCTCAACGTGGTTTCCAAGCGAACACTCGTATCATCACAACATCGGACGAGATCCTCCAAGAACTCGTCAACTTGAAACGCTGATGATTCGCGTCACGACACTCCGGGGTGAAGAACTCGTATTGAACGCCTTGTTCATCGAGACGGTCAAGGCCGAACCGGATACGATCATTCACTTGTATAACGGAAAAACGTATATCGTCAGCGAGACGAAACAACAAATCATCGACCGGACGACGGCATTTTATGCCTCGATCGGTCTGATTGGAACGACAGGCATACGAGGTGAAGAAGATGAGTGAAGAAAAACAAAAAGGTGGCGCCATGAAGATGGTGCTCATCTTGCTAGTCGTCCTGCTCGTCATGGGCGGGGCCGGATTCATGACTTATAAATATTTGTTCGGAGACAACGTGACGGCGAAAACGAAACCGGTCACCGCCGAAGAGTTGGCCGAACGTAGCTTCACGACAGACGACATGACAACGAACATTCAAGATGAGCGTTTCATCAACGTCCAGTTCACAATCGTGACCGATGCCGCTGAAACGAAAGAAAATCTCGAACTTCGCAAGTTTCAAGTGCATAACGTCATCCTTGGTGATTTGGCGGGCATGACGAAAGCCCAGTTGACGACGAAGGAAGACATGCAGAAATTTGAGCAGTCGCTCCGTAAACAATTAAACGGACTGTTGGAGTCAGGTGAGGTCCAACGAGTCTATATGACGAAGAAAATCATACAGTGAGGTGGCATCATGGGAGAAGTCTTATCTCAACAAGAAATTGATGCCTTGCTATCGGCGTTAAGCAGTGGCGACGTCGAAGCCGACTCCTTTTTAAATCAAGAAGAAGAGCGGAAGGTTCGGCAATATGACTTTAAACGGGCGGTCCGCTTCTCGAAAGACCAAATCCGAAGTCTGACCCGAATCCATGAACATTTCACGCGCATGTTGACGACGTTCTTTTCGGCTCAGCTCCGGACGTACGTGCAGTTCACGGTCAATTCGGTCGAGCAGCTCCCGTACGATGAATTCATTCATTCCATCCCAAGTATGACGATGATCAACTTGATTGAGGCTCCGCCGCTCAACGGCCGCTTCATCATCGAGGTCAACCCGAACATCTCATATGCGATGCTCGACCGTCTGCTTGGTGGTCCAGGAGTCGAAATCGAAAAAGTCGAGAGCTTCACAGAAATCGAGATGCGCATCTTGACCCAGTTATATAAACGAGCGTTTGCCGGATACGGGGAGGCGTGGGAGTCAATTGCCGAGATCAAGTCAGAGATGACCGCGGTCGAGGTCAATCCGCAGTTTCTTCAACTCGTCTCGCCAAACGAGACGGTCGTCCTTATCTCGATCGGTGTCACCATCGGCGAAGTGAGCGGCACGATCAACGTCTGCTTGCCGTTCGTGACGATCGAGCCGGTGTTATCCAAACTGTCGAGCCATTACTGGATGCAGGAGGCCAACCGCCGCAATGCGAGCGGCAACAGCAAGGAACCGCTCAAAGCCCAATTGATGAACTCGACGGTTGAGGTCGTTTCTCTGCTCGGAGAGACGACGATCACGTTCGGTGACTTGTTACATTTAGAGGTCGGGGATTGTTTGACGCTCGACCAATTGGTGAAAGACCCATTATCCGTCATGGTAGGGGAAAATAAAGTGTTCAAAGGGCAAGTCGGTGTGAGCGGGAAGCGGATGGCCGTCCAAGTGCTCCACCGGGTGAAGGAGGAAGAGCAATGAGTGAGATGTTGTCACAAGATGAAATAGACGCGTTATTACGAGGGACGAGCGACTCGTCAAAACCAGAGGCGAAGCCCGAAGAGCATCTTGACTCGATGGAGAGCGACGCCTTAGGAGAGATCGGGAATATCTCGTTCGGTAACTCGGCGACGGCACTATCGACGTTACTGCAACAAAAAGTAGAAATCACGACCCCAATCGTCAGTGAAGTCAAAATCGATGCGCTCCGTGAGCGTTATCCAACACCGCACGTGGCGCTTCGCGTCGGTTACACAGAAGGTTTGAAAGGCGAAAACGTCCTCGTGTTGACACGTGAGGATGCGGCCATCATCTCGGATTTGATGCTCGGCGGGAACGGGATCGATGTCGATCCGGAAGGGTTGGACGAAATTCGACTCTCGGCCGTGCAAGAAGCGATGAACCAAATGATGGGGGCAGCGGCGACATCTTTGTCGACGGTGTTCTCAAAAAAAATTGACATTTCACCGCCTCTCGTCGAAGTGTTCGATGCGACGAAGACCCAAACGATCATCGATCGTCTCGAACTTTGGGAGACGATGGTGTTGATCGAGTTCAATTTGAAAGTCGGTACGTTGATCGACTCAAAAATCGTTCAAATCGCACCGATTCAATTCGGGAAACAGCTCGTCAATGAATTGATGACGGCCACATCCCCTCAGCCGGTCGTGCCTGCTGCGGCCGCCCCGAAGCAAGAAGCACCAAAAGCACCGGCCGCACCGGCTCCCCAACAACCTGTACGTCAGGAAGTGAAGTCGGCACCGGAAGTCGCTGTCAGTCAAGCGGAATTCATGCCGCTGCATGCGCCTGCGACGAACGATTCGATTCCCGCAAACCTCGGTCTGTTGTATGACGTGCCGCTCAGCGTGACGGTCGAGCTCGGGCGGACGAAACGTTCGGTCCGCGAAGTGCTTGAGTTGTCGCAAGGATCGATCATCGAACTCGATAAACTTGCCGGTGAGCCGGTCGATATTTATGTGAACCAACAACGGATTGCCCGCGGCGAAGTCGTCGTCATCGAAGAGAACTTCGGGGTCCGTGTAACAGAAATTATCCAACCGCACGAGCGGATTGGCATCGTTTAAGGAGGAAGAACAATGAGTGCAAAAATTTTGGTGGTAGATGATGCGGCGTTCATGCGCATGATGATTAAGGATATCTTGACAAAGAATGGATTTGAAGTCGTAGGGGAAGCGGAGAACGGTGTGGATGCGGTCGCAAAATATCGTGAACTCATGCCGGACCTCGTCACGCTCGACATCACGATGCCAGAGATGGACGGTTTGGCCGCTTTGAAAGAAATTCGTGGCTTTGATTCAAACGCGAAAGTAATCATGTGTTCTGCGATGGGACAACAAGCGATGGTGATCGACGCAATTCAAGCTGGGGCGAAAGACTTCATCGTCAAGCCGTTCAATGCGGAACGGGTCGTCGAAGCGGTTTCGAAAACGGTCGCACAATGAACAAGTGGTGGTTGATTATCCTTCTCGTGGTCGGGCTAAGCGTCCCGGCCACGGTCGAGGCCGCCACCGTCGATCAACAGTTCGAGCAACAACAGCCAGACGCTGAAGACCAGCCGGTGAAATCGGCCGTCTCATCAGTCGGGACAGCGATCAAGCTCATCTTGAGCATGGTCGTTGTCATCGGCGGTTTTCTCGTCCTCGTGCGTTGGTTGAACGCACGCACGCAAGGCGTCAAAACGGCACAGCATTTGACACATCTCGGCGGGGTACCGCTCGGCAAAGACCGATCGGTACAACTCGTCAAGCTCGGCGAACAAGTTTACGTGCTCGGAGTCGGTGACTCGATTCAACTGCTTGATCGGGTCGATGCCGAAGCGATGGATGAAGCGATCCACGACGCGCCAGCCTTGAACAACTCGAACACATCGGCTTTTCTCGACACGTTTAAACAGCAATTGGCCCAGATTGAAGAAGTGAGGAAGAAACGATGACGACGATTGAACAACTGATCAACCTAGAGACACCAGATAGCACATCGACTTCGATCAAATTGTTAGTCGTGTTGACACTGCTCACGCTCGCGCCATCTTTCTTAATCTTGATGACTTGTTTCACGCGCGTCGTCGTCGTACTTTCCTTTATCCGTCCGGCGCTCGGTACGCAGCAAACACCGCCGAACCAACTGATTATCGGGCTCGCCCTGTTCATCACGTTGTTCGTCATGTCACCGGTGCTATCGGAGTTGAATGACAAGGCACTATCGCCATACATGGACGACCGAATCAGTCAAGACGAGGCGTTCGAAGAGGCGGGGAATACGATGAAGCGGTTCATGGCCCAATACACGCGCCAAGAAGATTTGCAATTATTCATTAAATATGGGAACTATGAGCAACCTGAGTCGGTCGAAGACGTCCCACTCCTCGCGATGGTTCCGGCCTATGCGATTAGTGAACTGAAAACGG
Source organism: Exiguobacterium sp. s141 (assembly GCF_018618085.1). NCBI lineage: Bacteria > Bacillati > Bacillota > Bacilli > Caryophanales > Exiguobacterium > Exiguobacterium sp. s141. The sequence continues at coordinate 490,750 of NZ_JACSLJ010000002.1, forward strand.
CATTTCAAATCGGATTCATGATCTTCTTGCCGTTCTTAATTATCGATATGGTTGTGGCGAGTGTCCTTATGTCGATGGGGATGATGATGCTTCCACCGGTCATGATCGCCTTGCCGTTCAAACTGTTATTGTTTGTGTTGGTGGATGGATGGCACTTGATTGTGGAGTCCTTGCTTAGAAGTATGTAGGAGGAACGAATATGACGCAGGAAATGGTCATCTATTTGGCGACGGAGAGTGTGTGGACGTTATTAAAAATCTCGATGCCGCTCTTGTTGATTTCACTCGTCGTCGGTCTCGTCATTTCGATTTTACAGGCGACGACACAGATTCAAGAGCAGACGTTATCGTTCGTCCCAAAAATCGTCTCGGTGTTTATCGGGCTCGTTATCTTTGGGCCTTGGATGCTGCAACAGATCGAAGGGTTCACCCGATTGATTTTTGAACTGATGGTCGAGGTCGCCTCGAAATGAACGCGGTCGATTTTATCAGTCTATACGGTTTGACGTTCGCACGTCTGTCCGGTTTCTTCGTGAGCGTCCCGTTGTTTTCATCCCGACAGCTACCTGTCATGCATCGCGTCGCCTTCAGTGCTTTTTTAGCCTACTATGCGATGTTCACGGTGACGGAGCCGCTCGAGCTCGGGCAAGCCTATATCTTGCAAGTGTTATACGAAGTGCTGATCGGCTTGGTGCTCGGCATATTGATCAATATTTTGTTCTTTGCGCCCCAGATTGCGGGAGGGGTCATCGATTTGCAGCTCGGACTCGCGATGGCATCGGCGTATGACCCGATGTTCGGAGGCCAGTCGCCATTGATCGGACGTTTTTATTACATCTTCACATTGTTTATCATGCTGTCGAGCAATTTACATTTACTGCTGATCGATGGCATCTATTATAGCTTTCAAATATATCCACCGGGCCAGCCGATCATCAACTTTAGTGAAGCGTCGCTCATGATGGCCGTGAAGGTCGTCACGATGACGATGATGGTCGCTTTACAGCTCGCCTTTCCGCTCATGGCATCGCTCTTGCTTGTCGACATGGCGCTTGGGTTCTTGGCGAAATCGGCCCCGCAGTTCAATATTTTTGCAATCGGATTCTCATTCAAACTGATTGCAGGTTTCTCGGTCATGGTCGTCATGATGGGGTTGACCTTGAACGGCATCAGCCAGTTCATCCCGATTTTACAAGAAGTGTTGCGTGATTTTATGACATTGCTAGGAGACGCCTCATGAAGCCTCTATATACCTTATCGGTCGATCTTCAATTTTTTGCAGGAGAAAAAACCGAAAAAGCGACCCCGCGTAAGCGGGAGGACTCGCGCAAGAAAGGCCAAGTCGCCAAGTCGGCCGATTTGACCGGCGCGTTCGCCTTGTTCGCGATGTTTCTCATGTTATCGTTTTTAGGTCCGTATCTCGGCAAGCAACTGTTCGGGTTGACGAAGGATTTGCTCGGTACGAGTTACTTGTTGTTCGACTTATCGAATGGATTGTCCGGGATGCTTACCGACTTGTTGCTTCGTGTCGGTTTGATTGTGGGACCGTTCTTCGTCGTCGCGGTCGTGTTCGGGATTTTGATCAACTATCTTCAAATCGGGACGTTGTTCTCGGCAGAGGCGATCCAACCGAAACTCGAACGCATCGACCCGATCAAAGGGGTCAAGCGGATTATCAGTATGAAAGCGGTCGTCGAATTTTTAAAGTCCTTATTCAAATTATTGATTATCCTGACGACTGCTGTTGCCGTGCTCTGGCAGAATCAAAAAGAGCTGTCCCGGATGGCTGTCGAACATGTCCGTGAATCGGTCATCGCGCTCGCGAGCATCACGATCGAACTTGGACTATGGGTGAGCGTCGCCTTGCTCGCACTCGCGTTGCTCGACTTTTTCTATCAACGATTCGATTTTGAGAAATCGATTCGCATGTCGAAACAAGATGTGAAGGACGAGTATAAAAACAGTGAAGGTGACCCGCTCATCAAGTCAAAAATCAAACAACAACAACGGGAGATGGCGATGCGCCGCATGATGCAAGAGATTCCGAACGCGGACGTCGTCATCACAAACCCGACCCATTATGCCGTCGTCATTCGCTATGACGACACGAAAGACTTTGCGCCGCTCGTCGTCGCCAAAGGCGTCGACCAAGTCGCCTTCAACATCCGCGACGTGGCCAAAGAACATGACATCCCGATTGTGGAAAATAAACCGTTGGCCCGCGCACTTTACGCCCAAATGGATATCGGGGAAGTCGTTGACGAGTCGTTTTATCAGGCGATCGCTGAAGTGCTCGCGTTCGTCTATCAATTGAAACAACCGTCTTGAGGAGGAGTATGTGTTGGCTGTAAAAGCGAAAGATTTCGCGGTATTGATCGGCGTTCTTATGATCGTCGTCATGCTCGTCATCCCGTTACCGGGGTTCATATTAGATTTTTTAATCATTGTTAATATACTGATCGCCTTGCTGATTTTGCTCGTCGCGATGAACGCCCGCGAAGCGCTCGACTTCTCAGTCTTTCCTTCGCTCTTGTTGATCGTGACGCTGTTCCGGCTCGGATTGAACGTGTCGACGACGCGGTCGATTCTTTCGACCGGGTACGGGGGAGAAGTTATTGCGACGTTCGGGAACTTCGTCGTCGGAGGAAACGTGCTCGTCGGGTTCGTCGTCTTCCTTATCCTCGTCATCATCCAGTTCGTCGTCATCACGAAAGGGGCGGAACGCGTGTCGGAAGTATCGGCTCGCTTCACGCTCGACGCCATGCCTGGTAAACAGATGGCGATTGATGCCGACTTGAACTCAGGATTGATTGACGACAAGGACGCTCAAATCCGTCGAAAAAAAATTCAAAGTGAAGCCGACTTTTACGGATCGATGGACGGGGCCTCGAAGTTCGTCAAAGGGGACGCCATCGCCGGGATTATTATCGTCGTCATCAACTTGATTTTTGGAATCATCATCGGGACCGTCCAAATGGGCCTCCCGGTCGGTGAAGCGTTCCAGACGTTCTCACTCATGACGATTGGGGACGGGCTTGTCGGTCAAATCCCGGCGCTCCTTATCTCGACGGCGACCGGCATCATCGTCACGCGTGCCGTGTCGGATGGGAATTTAGGAGAAGACGTCGTCGACCAGCTCGGTCAAAATCCGACGCTCCTCTATATCGCCGGCTCGATTGTGATCATGCTCGGGTTTATCTCACCGAGTCTGCTCCCGGTGACGGTCATCATCGCCGGTGTCGCTTTCTATGGGGCGTATGCGATGCGCCGCAACATGAAACGAGTCATCGATACACCGCTACCGGAAGAAGAACAAATGGCACCGACGGAGACCGTCGTGTCGCTGCTACAAATCGATGCCATCGAGTTCGAGTTCGGTTACGGACTTATCCCGCTCGCCGATGAGTCGCAGGGCGGCGACCTGCTTGACCGGGTCGTCATGATTCGTCGTCAGCTCGCGCTCGAACTCGGCTTCATCTTGCCGACGGTCCGAATTCGAGATCATTTGCAACTGTCTCCGAACGCGTACCGCATCAAAGTGAAAGGCAACGTCGTCGCTGAAGGGGAGCTGTTGCTCGATCATTACTTGGCGATGAGCCCTGGCATCGAAGACCCGGAAGTATACGGCATCGAAACGACGGAACCGGCGTTCGGCCTCCCGGCTCTCTGGATTGACGAAGAGACGCGGACTCGCGCTGAAATGAGCGGGTACACCGTCGTCGATCCGCCATCGGTCGTCGCGACGCATTTGACGGAGACGCTCAAGAAACATTCGGCAGACCTTCTCGGCCGTGAAGAGACGAAACAACTCGTCGAACACTTGAAAGAGACGCACCCGGTGCTCGTCGAAGACGTGACACCATCCGTCCTATCGATTGGCGACATTCAAAAAGTGCTCCGTCATCTATTGAAAGAACACGTCTCGATTCGCAATTTACCGCTCTTGTTCGAGACGATGGCCGATTATGGAAAAGTGACGAAAGATGCCGATATCCTCGGCGAATATTGCCGCCAAGGCCTGTCCCGTCAATTGACGGACCAAGTCAGCCCGCCGGACGGACCGCTCTACGTCGTCACACTCGGTGGCCAGACCGAACAGCTTATTCAAGACGCCGTTCAAAAAACCGAGTTCGGGAACTATTTGGCGCTCGACCCGGAACAGGCGCGCGAGATTATCGAACGCTCGGGTGAGCAACTGTCGATGTTCGAACGCTACGGGGCTTCGGCCGTCATTTTATGCTCGCCGACGATTCGTTTGTTCGTGAGACAACTGCTCGAACGATATTATCCGGACGTACCGGTTCTCGCCTACAACGAGCTGCTCAGCTCGATTGAAGTGAAAAGTATTGGGGTGATTTAAATGCAAATCAAAAAATATACCGGCAAGACGATGGCGGAAGCGATGGCGAAAGTCAAACAGGAGTTTGGTGACGACGCCGTGATTTTGAACTCCCGTCAAGTGAAGAAAGGCTGGCTCGGCCTGTTCGCATCGCAACACGTCGAGGTCATCGCCGCGCTCGAGAAAGCACCGCTCGCTGTCAAACCGCGTGCCGCGACGAAACCCGTCGCACCATCGAAGCCTGTGAAGGCTACGACGCGTCCACCGCACCAAACGAACGAATCAAGTCAGGCGGCGACCGTGTCGACGTCGAGACGGTTGCCCGCAGCGCTGGCGCATGTCGAATCACTGCTCGCCTCCGAGTCGTTCCGTGGTGAGACGTGGGACGAAGCGATCAACGAGCTGTATTACACGACAAAATCGGTGGAAGTCGTCGAACGCTACGTGCGTGATCAAATCCGGAGTTCCTTCTTGGCTGTCCCCGAACCGAAACGGTATATGATGCTCGTTGGTCCGACCGGGGTTGGCAAGACGACGACGCTCGCCAAACTTGCCGCTCACTACAAACTCGAGCATGGGCTCTCGGTCGGTCTCATCACAACGGACACGTACCGGATCGCGGCAATCGAACAATTGAAAACGTACGCCGAGATTTTAGACATCCCGGTCGAGGTCGCCTACGACTTCAATGACTTCAAACGAGCGAAACAACTGTTCGCACGGAAAGACATCATCTTGATTGATACGGCCGGTCGCAACTTCCGCGACGAGGCGTACGTCGAACAGTTCGAGCGACATCACGATTTCTCGGAAACGAGCTTGTCGCTCGTCCTCAGCTTGACGTCGAAGATGCGGGATATGGACATGATTTATCGCCAATTCGAACCGTTGCCGCTCCAGTCGCTCATCTTCACGAAAGCCGATGAGACGAGTGACATTCACGCGATGTATCGGATGGTCCGCGAGAGCGGACTGCCGGTCGCTTGGCTAACGGACGGACAAGAAGTGCCGGACGACCTTGTCGCCGGAGAGCCGGACCGATTGACGGATCGTTTACTTGAGAAAGAAGGGTGGACCCAATGGACCAAGCAAGACGTCTGAGGGCGAAAACGGAGACCGCACCGACGACAATCGCTTTTGCGAGCGGGAAAGGCGGGGTCGGTAAAACGAACGTCTGCGTCAATACGGCCATCGGTCTCGTCGAGCTCGGGAAACGTGTCTTGATCGTCGACCTCGACATCGGGATGGCGAACGTGCACATTTTATTGAACGCGTCGCGGTCACGAACGATGATGGATTCGGTAAAAGCGCGAATTCCGCTCGCCGCCTCGGTTCAGAAAGACGTGCATGGTGTCGATATATTACATGGGGGAAGTGGGCTCGACGAACTAGTCCAATTCTCACATGCAGATATGCAATTTTTTATGCGTGAACTCGAAGTGCTGACCGAATACGATTATGTGTTATTCGACATGGGGGCCGGGGCGACAGACACGTCGCTCCAGTTCATCGAGGGATGCGATGAGATGTTCCTTATCTTGACGCCTGAACCGACCTCGCTCATGGATGGATATGCCTATACGAAGCTCGTTCATCGTCAAAGTCCGGACTTACCGCTCGGTGTGATCGTCAATCGGGCCCAATCGGGTGAAGAAGCGCTGCAATGTTTTGAACGAATGGAAGTTGCATGTGAGCAGTTTTTAAAGAAATCGATTCGATTCCTCGGGTATTTACCAGATGACGCCACGGTCAGACGAGCGGTCATCGCCCAAGTCCCGTTTTACCATCTGGACCGGAAGAGTGACATCAGTTGGCGGCTTGAACGGATTTTAACGACATTGACCGGGACACCGCCGAAGCCGCGTCATTTTATGGAACGCTTGATGGGGAACTTGAAACGTCAGTGGAACCGAGTCTAACGACAGGGAGGCATTATAGATGGACGTGAACGAATACTTAGGATTGTTTTTAGACGAATCTCAAGAACATATCCAATCGGTTAACACCCAGCTGTTGAAACTAGAACAGACGGGCAGTCAGGAAGCGATTCAAGAGATTTTCCGCTCGGCACACACGCTCAAAGGGATGTCGGCGACGATGGGATACGAGAGTGTCGCCAACTTGACGCATGAGATGGAGAGCGCGCTCGATTTGGTTCGAGCCGGAAAGAAAGAGAGCAACCAGTTGTTGCTCGATACGATGTTCTCGGCCATGGAACAAATCGAAGAGATGATCGCTGATATCGAGACGGGAGGCAGAGGCGCAAACATCGATGTGACGGCGACAGTGTCCGCGTTCCAGTCATTTATCGGTAGCACTCCGAAAGCAGTCGAGGTGGTCGATGAGACGGTCTTCACGGCCGACCTATATACCGATTCGGTCATCACGCAAGCGAAAGAGACCGGCTTCGAAGCGTTCCAACTTCATGTGAAGCTATCGGATGCCGTCGTGTTGAAAGCGGCGCGCGCCTACATGGTGTTCGATCGCCTCCAAGAACTCGGCGAAGTCGTCCGGACGGTTCCTGAGACCGAGGCGATCGAGCAAGAACAGTTCGATCTCTCATTTGACGTCTTGTTCGTGTCTCAGGAGTCAGCGGACGTGATTGAGCATGCCGTGTCCCAAGTGTCGGAAGTCGAGCACGTCCAAGTGACACCTTACACGAGTGCGGCAGCCGGTGCGCCGGAAGTCGCCGTCAGTGCCGAGAGTGTCGCCGTGGCCGAAGTGAAACCGAAAGCGGTGGAGGCGGACGAACCGAAAGAACAGGCCGTCGCACAAGCGAAGACGATTCGTGTCAACTTAGAGCGGATCGATCGTCTGATGAACTTGTTCGAAGAATTCATCATCGATCGCGGTCGTCTTGAGCGGCTCGCCGACGAAGTCGGTCAACCTGAACTGAACGAAACGGTCGAGAAAATCAAACGCGGTACGAACGAACTTCAATCGCTCGTCTTGACCCTCCGCATGATGCCGATCGAGCAAGTGTTCAATCGCTTCCCGCGCATGGTGCGTTCGGTCGCGAAAGATATCCATAAAAAAGTCCAACTTGAGATCACCGGTGCTGAGACCGAGCTCGATCGGACAGTCATCGATGAGATTGGTGACCCGCTCGTCCATTTGATTCGTAACGCCATCGACCACGGCATCGAGTTGCCGGAAGTCCGCCTCGAAGCCGGGAAGCCGGAACAAGGTCGACTCGCGCTTCGCGCTTACCATGGCGGCAACCGTGTCTTCATTGAAATCGAGGATGACGGGGCAGGGATCAATGTCGATAAAGTCCGCTCAAAAGCACTCGAACGAGGCGTCATCACGCCTGAAGAAGCGACGGCGATGACGGACAACGAAGTAGCCATGCTCATCTTCGCACCTGGATTCTCGACGGCAGACGTCGTCACCGATCTTTCAGGTCGCGGCGTCGGACTAGACGTCGTCAAAAACAAGATCGAATCGCTCGGCGGGGTCGTCACGCTCGAGACGGTCGTCGGACAAGGGACGAAATTCCAAGTCAGCTTGCCACTCACGCTCTCGATCATCTCGGCGATGCTCGTACAAGTCGGCGATGAGACGTACGCCGTTCCGCTGTCATCGATTCTCGAGACGACGCTCCTCGACGAGGCCGACATATTGACGGCCCATCGCGAACGCGTCTTCGACTTCAGAGGTCAGCTCGTCCCGCTCGTTTACTTGAAAGAAATGTTCGCGATCGAAACGGAAACGAAGACGCAATTCCCGGTCGTCGTCGTCCGCAAAGGAAACAAGCTCGTCGGTGTGGTCGTCAATGACTTGATTGGCCAACAAGAGATCGTCATGAAGCCGCTCGGAACTTATCTCGAGGGCATCCCGGCCATCTCTGGTGCGACGATACTCGGAGACGGGCGTGTCGCCTTGATTGTCGACAGCAACGATCTGTTCTAAGGAGGAAGAAGGATGGAACAAAAATGGGTAGTCTTTTCATTGGGATCGAACACATACGGAATCGATGTCCAGTCAGTCCGCTCGATTGAACGGGTACAACCGGTCACACGCGTCCCGAACGCGCCGGCTCACGTCAAAGGTGTCATCAATCTGCGCGGGGTCGTCACACCGGTCATCGACCTTCGGCTCCGTCTCGGTTACGAGGCAGTCGAACCGACCGAAGAAACACGGATTTTGATCGCTTCACTCAATCAAGGCGATGCCGGCTTTATCGTCGACCGGGCCAACGAGGTCGTGGAAAGCGAAGACGTTCGCATCGAGCCGATTCCGGAGTCGAGCCGAGACATGTTGTCGGCTCACTTGACGGCGATTGCCAAAGGTGAGGACAAATTGTTCTCGCTCCTCGACGCCAACGCATTATTCGAGGAACAGCATGCTGAGTGAGTTCGAGCAAGATTTATTGAAAGAACTCGGCAATATCGGTTCTGGTCATGCCGCGACGGCATTGTCGACGCTCTTGGGCAAGCCGGTTACGATCACCGTCTCCTCGGCGGAGATGGAACCGATCACATATTTGCCGGAACGCGTCGGCGGGCCGGAACGTCACGTGGCGTCCGTCTTGTTGGAGCTCGGCGGTGACATTAGCGGCATGATTCTCATCTTGTTTCCGGTCGATGATGCCGAAACAATGGTCGCTTCCCTCATCGGAAGCACGTTCTCGTTCCAAACGGCGGACGAGCTCGGCCAGTCGGCATGGGAAGAAATCGGAAACATCATGAGCGGGGCTTACGCCCGGGCGCTCGGGGATTGGCTCGATACACCAATCTCCATCCAAGTCCCGGCGACAGCGGTCGACATGGCGGGTTCGATCGTCGAATTCGTCGTCACGTCGGTCCAACCTGAGGAAGATGCGGCACTCTACATCGATACGACGTTCCGCATCGATGAGAAAGTAAGTGCTGGGCATGTGTTGTTCCTACCGACGCATGGCTCGCTCGAACGGATACAACAGCGGTTGATTGGCCATGGCTGAAGTCATCAAAATCGGCATCGCGGAATGGAAGCAGACGACCGCGCCGAACAAATTGCGAACGGCAGGACTCGGTTCGTGCGTCGGCGTCATCTTGTATGACGTCCGGCTCCAAGTCGCGGCGATGGCCCATGTCATGTTGCCGGATTCGGCGATTGCCCGGAAACACCAAACGGTTGAAGTAGGAAAATATGCGGATACGGCCATCGATGCGCTCGTCGCGTCGTTGAAACGGGCCGGAGCGGGTCGGCTGCAAGCGAAGATGGCCGGCGGCGCCCAAATGTTTCAATTCAAGTATGAGAACGAGGCGATGCGGATCGGTGAACGAAACGCCGAAGCCGTGCGCAACGCACTGAAAGCGCACCGTATCCCGCTCATCGCAGAAGACTGTGGCGGGCATAACGGACGGACGATCGAATTTGATGTGGCGACTTGCGTCCTGTCGATTCGAACGGTCAGCGTAGGAACTAAGGAAATCTAGGGGGGATCGACATGACGACTCAGCTTACCGAGTTGTGGGATCGTTGGAACACTGACCGCGATATGGATACAGCGAATGAACTATTGGCGCACTACGAGTTCCTCATCCATTATCACGTGCAACGAATGATCGTGACGCTCCCGAAGAGCGTCGAACGCGACGAATTGAAAAGTTTGGGTTACATGGGATTGTACGATGCCCTCATGAAATATGATCCAGAACATAACAACAAGTTTGACACGTACGCGGCGTTTCGGATACGTGGCGCCATCATCGATGGGCTGCGGAAAATTGATTGGTTACCGCGTTCGGTGCGCGAACGCGTGAAAAAAATTGATCACATCGCCGAACAACTCGAGCAGAAGTTGCACCGGGCCCCGACGAAAGAAGAACTCGCGAGCGCCTGCGAACTGCCGGTGTCGGAAATCGAGAAGGCGATGGCGGAAGGGTACTTCGCGAACATGTTGTCGATCGATGAAGCGGTGACGCTTCAAGAAGAAGGCAAGGTCATGTCCGTCACGTATTTCGACCCTGACTCTGAAAAACCGGAGGATACGCTATTGCAGCGCGAGCTGCTCGACGTGCTGACGACCGAAATCGAGCACTTGTCCGAGAAAGAACGTCTCGTCGTCTCGTTGTTCTACTTCGACGAGTTGACGTTGACCGAGATTGGCGAAGTGTTGGAACTGTCGACGTCACGTATCTCCCAAATCCATTCCAAGGCGTTAAAGACGTTAAAGCTTGCACTTGGACGTTCGTATTTAGAAGAAAAGACATCGTGAAGGAGGGATGGAGATGACCATCGTATATATCGCAATCGCCTGTATCGTCGCTTACGGACTGCTGATCTTATTTCGTCAAGTCCAGGCGTTGACCGCTCGCGTCACGCAACTCGAGCACGAGAAACGTGAGACCGAGGCCCTCCTGTTGTCGTTCATGGAATCGATGAACGATGTCGTGAAACAACCAGCGTCCTCAAACGAAGAGGTTGCCGGTGCTCAGTCGACCCATGCGGAGCCAAAACGAGAGACATCGGATGACGATACGCAATCAGCACCGCACGTCGAGGACGTTTTACTGAACCATTCGGTCCGGGAGACGGCCCGACTCCTCGGAAAAGGTGAGGGAGAAGTCGCCCTTTATGCCAAACTTCGCAAAAAGTGAGAGTTGCCGGATTGGCGGACATATGCTATAGTATTTTTTGGTGTTAAACACATCACACACGTCTCGGGATGGTATTCCTCGGTGCCGAAAGGTCGGAATACAACGATGAACGAGGCGGAGGACTTTTTTAAACCACAAGGAGGAAATTTATCATGGCAGTAATTTCAATGAAACAATTGCTCGAAGCTGGTGTACACTTCGGTCACCAGACACGCCGTTGGAACCCAAAAATGGCGAAATACATCTTCACGGAGCGTAACGGCATCTACATCATCGACCTTCAAAAAACGGTCAAAAAAGTAGACGAGGCGTACAACTTCGTTCGTGAACTCGCGGCAGAAGGCGGAAACGTCCTCTTCGTAGGTACGAAAAAACAAGCTCAAGACACGATCAAAGAAGAAGCACTCCGTTCAGGTATGTACTTCATCAATGAGCGTTGGTTGGGTGGAACACTCACAAACTTCTCAACAATCAAAAAACGTATCAACCGTTTGAAGCAGCTTGAGAAAATGGAAGCTGACGGTACGTTCGAAGTACTTCCTAAGAAAGAAGTCATCATCTTGAAAAAAGAAATGACACGTCTTGAGAAGTTCCTCGGCGGAATCAAGGACATGCCAGGTGTTCCTGATGCACTCTTCATCGTTGACCCACGTAAAGAGCGGATCGCGATTGCAGAAGCTCACAAATTGAACATCCCAATCGTTGCGATTGTCGACACAAACTGTGACCCAGACGAAATCGACTACGTCATCCCAGCGAACGACGATGCGATTCGTGCCGTTAAATTGCTCACTTCGAAGATGGCAGATGCAATCATCGAAGCGAAACAAGGCGAAGAAGAAGTAGCTGAAGAAGCGGTAGCTCCAGAAGCTGAAGCGACAGAAGCTGAGTAATCAGTCAGACAACAGGTGATAAAGGGAAAGCCTTTTATCACCTTTTTTTAGGACACGTATATAAAGCCTTAGTGCTTTTTCTTAAAAAATTGTAAGTTTTACAAGGAGGAATTTCCGATGGCAGTTACAGCAGCAATGGTAAAAGAACTTCGTGAAAAAACAGGTGCAGGTATGCTCGATTGCAAAAAAGCACTCACTGAAACAAACGGTGACATGCAAGCAGCAATCGACTTCCTTCGTGAAAAAGGGATCGCGAAAGCAGCAGCTAAAGGCGACCGTATCGCAGCAGAAGGTTTGACGGCAGTAGCGGTTGAAGGCAACAAAGCTACGCTCGTCGAAGTTAACTCAGAAACAGACTTCGTTGCGAAAAACGAGAAGTTCCAAACACTCGTTTCAGACGTAGCAAAAGCTGTTCTTACTTCAGGCGCAACGACAGTTGAAGCGGCACTCGCTTCTGAATTCGTAGCTGGTAAAACGCTTGAAACACACATTCAAGAAGAAGCTTCGACAATCGGAGAGAAAATCTCACTCCGTCGCATCGCTGTCCTTGAAAAAGCGGACGATGCAGTCTTCGGCACGTACCTCCACATGGGCGGCCGCATCGGTTCAGTCGTTGTCCTCGACGGTACAACAGACGAAACAGTTGCAAAAGACGTAGCCATGCACGTAGCAGCAGCACGCCCACTTTACGCGACACGCGACGAAGTATCGGCTGAAGAAGCAGATCGTGAGAAGAAAGTCTTGACTGAGCAAGCCCTCAACGAAGGCAAGCCTGCCAACATCGTCGAGAAGATGATTGCGGGACGTATGAACAAGTACTTCGAGGAAATCTGCCTCGTCGACCAAACATTCGTTAAAGACGCTGACTTCAAAGTTGGGAAATACGTAGAGTCTAAAGGCGGCCGTATCAACTCATTCGTACGTTACGAAGTTGGAGAAGGTATGGAAAAACGCGAAGAAAACTTTGCTGAAGAAGTAATGAACCAACTTAAAAAATAATCTGCATCATTCACATGGTGCTATCAAAATTGGGAACACGTCTGTATAACCTTGAGTTAGTTCGTTAAGGGAGCGTGTTCCCTTTTTTCAAGCAAGAGGAGGCAAAGTATGGAACCGAAATATAAGCGAATTGTGTTAAAATTGAGTGGGGAAGCGCTCGCTGGAGATCAAGGGTACGGGATTGACCCGGCCATCGTCAATTCGATCTCTGGGCAAATTAAAGAATTGGTCGCCTTGGGCGTCGAAGTTGCCGTCGTCGTAGGCGCCGGGAACATCTGGCGCGGCAAGACCGGTAGCGAGCTCGGCATGGACCGAGCGAATGCGGATTACATGGGCATGCTCGCCACGGTATTGAACTCGCTCGCGCTACAAGATAGCCTTGAAACGAACGGTGTCCAAACACGCGTCCAAACCTCAATCGAAATGCGCCAAGTGGCTGAACCGTACATTCGTCGCCGGGCGATGCGTCACCTTGAAAAAGGTCGCGTCGTCATCTTCGCGGCAGGGACGGGGAACCCGTACTTCTCGACAGACACGACAGCGGCACTCCGCGCAGCGGAGATCGAAGCTGACGTCATCTTGATGGGAAAAAACAACGTCGACGGCGTCTATTCGGCCGATCCGAAACTCGTTCCGGATGCAGTCAAATACGACACGCTCACGTACTTGGACGTCTTAAAGGACGGTCTCCAAGTGATGGATTCGACAGCCACGTCACTATGTATGGACAACCATATCCCACTGATTGTATTCTCATTGCTTGAAGAAGGAAACATCAAACGTGTCGTACTCGGGGAACATATCGGGACGGTAGTAGGAGGAATCAATTCATGAGTGTAAATGACGTATTGAAAACTGCTGAAGAGAAAATGGAGAAAGCCGTTTCCGCGCTGAAGCGTGACTTCGGGACACTTCGGACGGGACGCGCGAGCGCGTCGATCTTGGACCCGGTTCAAGTCGATTACTACGGCGTACCGACACCGCTCAATCAAGTCGCGAACATCAATACACCGGAAGCACGGCTTCTCTTGATTCAACCATGGGACAAGTCGATGGTGTCTGACGTTGAAAAAGCGATCCAAAAAGCCGACCTTGGTCTCTCGCCGTCGTCGGACGGGACCGTCATTCGTCTCGCCATCCCAGCTTTGACGGAAGAGCGTCGCAAAGAGCTCGTGAAAGTGACGAAGAAATATGCGGAAGAAGCGAAAGTCGCTGTCCGTAACGTTCGTCGTGACGCCAACGAAAACTTGAAGAAGCTTGAAAAAGATGGGGACTTGACTGAGGACGACCTTCGCGGTTACGCGGATGACGTTCAATCGTTAACGGATTCGTATATCAAAAAGATTGATGAATCTGCAGCGACGAAAGAAAAAGAAATCATGGAAGTGTAATCACGGAAGTGGTATACCAAAAAGCTGTGTGGGGACCCTTTTACTGAGAGGGTCCCTCTTTCATACAATCAGGAGGATAGAGTATGTTTAAATGGGTGAATCCTAAAACGAAGACCGAGGCGGAACTGAGCATCCCCGAACACGTCGCCATCATTATGGACGGCAACGGCCGTTGGGCGAAAAAGCGTGGACTCCCTCGCATCATGGGTCACCGGGAAGGGATGAAATCGGTCCGGGAAGCGGTTCGCACCGCCCAAGAACTCGGGATCCGTTCGTTGACGCTCTATGCGTTCTCGACGGAGAACTGGACGCGTCCGGAAGAAGAAGTCAACTTCTTGATGAAATTGCCGAAACAATTTTTAGAGACGGACTTAAAAGAACTGGACGAACAAAACGTTCGCGTCCTCGTCGCAGGTGATGTGTCAAAATTACCGCGCGGCACGCGGGATGCAGTCGATGAGGCTCGTACGCGCACGGCGACGAACACAGGTCTGGATCTCGTCTTTGCCTTAAACTATGGTGGCCGCGACGAGCTCGTACAAGCGATGCGCCATATCGCCAGCGATGTAGCGGCAGGGAAGATTCAACCGGACGACATCGATAACGCCATGATCGGACAGCGTCTCATGACAAATATGCAAGACGTCGATTTGATTATCCGGACGAGCGGGGAACAGCGTCTCTCGAACTTCTTGCTCTGGCAAGGGGCGTACGCTGAACTCCATTTCACAGACGTGTTATGGCCTGAGTTCAAACGAGACCACTTCGTCGAGGCAATCGAAGCGTATAACGCGCGGACGCGCCGGTTTGGTGGGGTGTGACATGAAGACTCGAATTATTACCGGTCTTTGGGCCGGTGCCATTTTTGTCAGCTTGATCGCCCTCGGGGGCAGTCCGTTCGTCATCTTGATGGGTGTGCTCGCCTTGATTGGACTGAGCGAGTTCACGATGATGCGCAATCACAAGTTGACGGCGTTTCCGTTCCTTGTGACGTCGCTCCTTGTAGCCTTCCCGTTCGTATTGATGTTGCTCGAGCGACAGCTTGTCATGGGCGAGATGCCGATGTCGACGAATCAATGGATGGTGCTCGGTTTAATGCTCCTCTTGTTTTGGACGGTCGTCACAAAAAACCGTTTCACGTATGAAGACGCGAGTTTTTATTTTGTATCTGCTGTCTATCTCGTCATCGGTTTCTCTAGTTTTGCGCTCGTCCGTCTTTCGGAGGATGGGCTCGTCAAAGTACTTCTCGTCCTGTTCATGATTTGGGCGACCGACTCGGGTGCTTACTTCACGGGCAAAGCAATCGGTAAGACAAAACTGTGGCCCTCAATCAGTCCGAACAAGACGATTGAAGGGGCGGTCGGTGGGATCATCTCGTCTATCGTCGTCGGTCTCGTCTACGTCCTCGTCGAACCGGTGTTGCCGATTCTCGAAGTAGTGGTGCTCGCGGTCGTCGTATCCGTCGTCGGGCAACTCGGGGACTTGGTACAGTCGGCGTATAAACGTCAATTCAACGTAAAAGATTCGGGTCATCTGTTACCGGGACACGGTGGCATTTTGGACCGCTTTGATAGTATGATCGCGGTATTCACCGTCATCTGGGTATTTAATTTGTTATAAAGGAGTGTCAAGATGAAGCGAATCAGCTTAATCGGGGCGACTGGTTCGATTGGCGTACAGACATGTGACGTCATCGAACAGCACCCCGACTTGTTTGAACTTGAGGCATATGCCTTCGGAACGAATGTAGATGTAGCCGAGGAATGGATCAACCGCTTGCGGCCGAAATACGTGTCCGCCAAAGACATCGAAGTGCTCGAACGACTCAAACCACGACTTACATACGAACCACTCTTTTTTATCGGACTTGAAGGGTTGATCGAATGTGCGACCGCAGAGCGGGCTGACATCGTCGTCACAGCCGTCGTCGGGGCTATCGGTCTTGAGCCGACGCTCGCTGCCATCGAGGCAGGTAAAGACATCGCTTTGGCGAACAAGGAGACGCTCGTCACGGCGGGCCATCTCGTCACGGCAGCCGTCAAGAAGCATGGGGTCAGCCTGCTTCCAGTCGATAGTGAACATTCGGCCATCTATCAATGTTTGAACGGTGAACGCCGAGAGGACGTCTCGAAAATCATCTTAACGGCATCAGGCGGGAGTTTCCGTGACAAGTCGCGGGATGAATTAGACAGCGTGACCGTCGCAGAGGCGCTCGCACATCCAAACTGGTCGATGGGGGCGAAAATCACGATCGATTCGGCGACGATGTTCAATAAAGGACTCGAAGTCATCGAAGCGCACTGGTTGTTCGATATCGATTATAATGATATTGAAGTGGTGCTTCATCGTGAGTCCATCATCCACTCGATGGTCGAATTCAAAGACGCCGCCGTCATGGCGCAGCTTGGAAATCCGGATATGCGGGGACCGATCCTCTATGCGCTCTCAGGTCCGAAACGTCTTGAAATCGACGGGAACAAGCGGTTAAACTTGAGAGAAATCGGAACGCTTCACTTCGCAGAAGCCGACTTGACGCGTTATCCGGCCTTACGCCTCGCGTATGAGGCCGGACGCGCCGGTGGTTCGATGCCGACGGTGCTTAATGCGGCCAACGAGGCGGCTGTCGAGCTGTTCTTGAACGGGGAGATCGCTTTCCTCGATATCGAACGGATCGTTGAACAAGCGATGGAGACACATACGGTAATTGCAGAACCGACGCTCGAACAGATCCTTCAAGTCGACCGAGCGGTTCGAGAACAAATTCAGCAAGGAAAGTGAAGGTGGGGAATAGACAATGACGACTTTTATCGCCATCGTTTTGATGTTTGGGGTACTCATATCGGTTCATGAATGGGGACACCTCGTCATGGCGAAACGGGCAGGGATTCTCTGTCATGAATTTGCAATCGGGTTTGGACCGAAAATCCTCTCGTTCAGAAAGAATGAGACGCTGTATACGATTCGCTTATTGCCAATCGGTGGGTATGTCAAAATGGCAGGAGAAGATTTTGAGCCGATCGAAGTGAAAGCCGGTCAACACGTCGGGTTACGCCTGACGAACGCCGGCACGGTCGATCGTGTCTACTTTCAGCCGGATCAGGCAAAAGACGTGCACGTCGTCGGGACGGTCGACAAGTTCGATTCGATTCGCGAATTGAAGATCCAGTTACTCGTCGATGATGAGGTCCGTGTCTATTCACTTGAACGGGACACGCTTCTCGTCGACCAAGGCATGGAAATTCAAATTGCCCCATACGACCGCACGTTCGGAGCTCAATCGGTATGGAAACGTGTGCTCGCGATTGCAGCCGGCCCAGCGATGAACTTCGTCCTTGCCTTCATCTTGCTTGTCATCGTCGGTCTCGTCCAAGGGACGCCAACGGACGATGGACGAATCGGTACGGTGCAGCCAGATTCGGCTGCAGATCAAGCAGGTCTCATGGCGGGAGATGAAATTGTCTCCATCGAAGGCGAGACGATTGATGACTGGCTCGACCTTCGGACTGTGCTTGCCGACCGGGCTGACACGCCAACAGAAGTGACGTATATTCGGGATGATGCAGAACAAACGGTGACGCTCACGCCGCAAGCGGTCGAACAAAACGGCGAGACGGTCGGGATATTGGGCGTGACGAACGCGCTCGAGCGTTCACCGACGAAAGCCTTCACGACTGGGGCTGAGACGACGTGGACGATGTCGACGCTCATCTTTTCCGCGGTCGGTGATTTGGTTACCGGTCAAGTAGGCGTCGACCAATTGGCCGGACCGGTCGGGATTGTCCGCATGACCGATGAAGTGGCGGCGAGCGGGCTCATCATGCTCCTCAACTGGACGGCACTTTTATCAGTCAACTTGGCCATCTTTAACTTGTTGCCGCTCCCGGCACTTGATGGAGGACGACTCATCTTCCTCTTGTTCGAAGCGGTGCGCGGACGGCCGATCGATCCGAAAAAGGAAGGATTCGTCCACTTTATCGGGTTCGCTTTGCTCATGCTCCTCATGTTGATCGTCACGTGGAATGATATTCAATCATTCTTTAAATAATAAAAGTAAGATCTAATCGGGTTATAGAAGGGAAACGTTGATACCTATGAAACAATCGAGACTGTTCATGCCTACGCTTAGAGAAGTGCCGGCCGACGCAGAAGCCATCAGCCATCAACTCCTCGTCCGCGGGGGCTTCATGCGCCAAAACGCCGCTGGAATTTATTCGTATCTTCCACTAGGCCACCGCGTGTTACAAAAGATTCAAACGATCATCCGCGAAGAGATGAACCGGGCCGGTGCCCAAGAATTGCTCATGCCAGCGATTCAACCGGCGGAACTGTGGGAAGAGACGGGTCGCTGGGGTATTTATGGTCCTGAACTTATGCGATTGACCGATCGTCACGATCGTCGCTTCGCCCTCGGTGCGACGCACGAGGAACTCATCACGTCGATCGTGCGCGATGAACTCAACTCCTACAAAAAGTTACCGGTCAACTTGTATCAGATTCAAACGAAATATCGCGACGAGCGTCGTCCACGTTTCGGACTGCTCCGGGGTCGTGAGTTCTTGATGAAAGATTCGTATTCGTTCCACGCCACACAAGATGACTTGGACGACGAATACAAGAACATGTATAACGCCTATTCCAACATCTTTGACCGCATCGGTTTAAAATATCGCCCGGTCGTAGCTGACTCGGGTGCCATCGGCGGGAAAGACACGCACGAATTCCAAGCGCTTGCCGATATCGGGGAAGACACGATTGTCTATACGGACACGTCGAACTACGCCGCCAATATCGAGATGGCAGAAACGCTCGACCGCTATGACATGCAAGCGGCCGAAGTGCTTGCCCTCGACAAGGTCGACACGAAAGACAATAAGACGATTGAAGATGTGGCGCGCTTCTTGAACGTCGACACGAAGACGACGATCAAGTCGGTCCTCTTCAACGTCGATGGCGAGACGGTCATGGCCATCGTTCGAGGTGATCACGAGGCGAACGACGTCAAAGTGAAGAACGCCCTCGGCGGACTCGACATCCAAATGGAAGAAGAAGCGACGATCATCGACTTGTTCGGCTGTGAGCCGGGCACGCTCGGACCGATTCATGCACCGGTCAAAGTCGTGGCCGATTACGCCGTCAAATATTTGGTCGACGCGGTATGTGGCGCCAACGAGGCGAACACCCATTATACGCACGTCAACGCCGAACGCGACTTGTCGCATTTGACGTATCATGACCTCCGTTTCGTCGTCGAAGGCGACATGGCACCTGACGAGTCGGGTCCGGTCCGCTTCGCTCGCGGGATTGAAGTCGGACAAGTGTTCAAGCTCGGCACGCGCTATTCAGAAGCGATGGGCGCGACGTTCTTGAACGAAGAAGGTCGGGCCGAACCGCTCATTATGGGTTGCTACGGCATCGGCGTCTCACGCACATTGTCGGCCGTCATCGAGCAACATCATGACGATCGCGGTATCGTTTGGCCGAAGAGCGTCGCTCCGTTCGATGTGCACTTGATTGCCATCAACACGAAAGACGAAGCGCAAGTCGAACTCGCGAACCGTTTATACGATGAGCTGTCATCGACGTACGATGTGTTGTATGATGACCGTAAAGAACGGGCTGGCGTCAAATTCGCCGATGCTGATTTGATCGGTCTTCCGATTCGTATCAACGTCGGGAAAAAAGCGAGCGAAGGTATCGTCGAAGTGAAAGTACGTGCCACTGGCGAAGTCCTTGAGACGACGGTAGATGAGTTGCCACGTGTGATCACGGCGCAACTGAACGAGGCAAAATGATCGATGAAGGTGACGGTTTCTTGCCGTCACCTTCATTTTTCGACATCGAATGATAAAAGGGGGGACTTCTTACCCGTGGAAGCTAATCAAAAAATGCAATTGCTCTTGACCGATCTCGGCATCACGACCGAGACGGAACAATTCGACGATGCGGAATTGACGCGACTTGTCGTCAACAAGCAGCGCCGGACGTGGACGTTTTATTTCCAGTTGCAGCGCGTGTTGCCGTACGAGGTGTATCAACTGTTCATGAGTCGAATCGAGAGCCGGTACGCGACGTTCGCTGACGAGGTGTACGCGCGTTTCACGACGACCTCAGGCGGTGCCGAACAGGATTATATCGACTATTGGCCGCGTATCGTCAGTGAACTCAGCCAAGTGTCGGGTGCGATGCGCAGTTATTTCGCATCGGTCTCACCGCGCTTTGAGCAGAACAAATTGCTCATCCCGGTGCGCTCGGCCCCTGAGGCGAACTATGTCGATAAAGAGTTATGCCAAGAAGTCCAAGCGCTCTATAGCGCCTATGGCTTTATGAAGAAACCTTGCCAAGCGCTGTTCTCGGAGAATGAAGAAGCAAACCAAGCGCTCCGCGAACAAGTCGTGCAAGAAGATTTGGAACAAGCGAAGCTCGCCCTCGCAGCGCAATTCGCGAAGGCGACCGAGACGAACGACGAACCGGTCACCGAGGTACGGATGGGCGCCTTGATCAAAGACGAGATCGTCCCGATCAAGACGATCATCGAAGAAGAACGACGCGTCGCCATCCGAGGTCTCGTCTTCTCGGCCGAACGGAAAGAACTGAAGAGCGGGAAGAAACTGTTCACGTTCAAGATGACAGACTATACCGATTCACTCATCGTCAAAGTGTTCGCACGCGATGACGATGATGACCGGATGCTCAGCGCCGTCAAAAAAGGCATGTGGATCCAAGCGGCCGGCCGGGTCGAGGATGACAGCTTCATGCGCGAACTGTGCATGATGGCATCGCAACTGCAAGAAGTGAAAGTCGAACCGGCCCGTGACGAGTGGGCCGGCGAGAAACGCGTCGAATTACACGCGCATACGCAAATGAGCCAGATGGACGCGGTCACGAACGTGTCGGCGCTCGTCGCCCGGGCGGCCAAATGGGGCCATCGCGCCATCGCCATCACCGACCACGCCGGCGTCCAGTCGTTCCCGGAAGCCTATTACGCCGGGAAAAAGAATGACATCAAAGTGCTGTTCGGGGTCGAGGCGAACGTCGTCAATGACGGCGTGCCTGTCGCGTATCACCCGACCGATGTCCCGCTCGATGATGCGACGTATGTCGTCTTCGACGTCGAGACGACCGGACTTTCGGCCGTCTACAACAAAATCATCGAACTCGCCGGGGTCAAAATTAAAGACGGTGAAATCATCGACCGGTTCGAGGCGTTCGCCGATCCGAAACATCCGCTCTCGGCTACGACAATCGAGCTGACGGGCATCACGGACGACATGGTCCATGGCCAGCCCGATCCCGAAGTCATCGCCAAACAGTTCGTCGATTGGTGCGGGGACGGCATCCTCGTCGCCCATAACGCATCGTTCGATATGGGCTTCTTAGAAGCGACGCTTCGGAGCGGGGGGCACGAGCCGGATGACTATCCCGTCATCGACACGCTCGAACTCGCCCGGACGATTTTACCGACGCTCAAAAACCACCGCCTCAACACGCTCGCGAAGCGATTCGATATCGAGTTGACCCAGCATCACCGGGCCATCTATGATGCGGAGGCGACGGCGTACTTGCTCATGAAACTGCTCGAACTCGCCAAACAGATGTTTGAGATGCAGACGCATCGCTCACTGAACGCGAAAGTCGGAAGCGACGTCTCGAAAATCCGTCCGTTCCATGCGACGATTTATGCGAAAACGAAAAAACCGGGACTTCGTCACTTATACGAACTAATCTCGTTGTCCCACATCGATTACTTGTTCCGGATGGCACGCATGCCGCGCTCGGAAATCGTGAAGCGTCGTGAAGGACTCCTCATCGGTTCGGCGTGTGACAACGGTGAAATTTTTGACGCCGCCCTGAACAAGTCAGACGAAGAGCTTGAGAAGATGATGGCGTTCTACGACTTCATCGAGATTCATCCCCCGGCGCTCTATATGCATTTGATCGATAAAGAGATCGTCGCCAACGAGCTCGAGTTACGGGAAATCATTAAGCGGATCATTCGCGTCGCCGGACAGGCCGGCCTGCCGGTATGTGCGACCGGAAACGTTCATTACCTTGACCGGACAGACCGCTCATACCGAGAGATCTTGATTCGGACGCAAGGTGGTGCCAACTTCATCAACACGCGGAAAGAACTCCCGCACGCCCATTTCCGGACGACGAAAGAGATGATGGAAGAGTTCAAGTTCCTCGGGGACGAACTCGCCCGCGAAATCGTCATCACGAACCCGAATGCGATCGCCGATCAAATCGAGTCGATTCAAATCATTCCGGACGATTTGTACACACCGAAGATTGAAGGCGCAGACGATGAGGTCCGGAACATGAGTTACGACATGGCCCGTTCGATTTACGGAGAACAACTGCCGGAAATCGTCGAGGCCCGGCTCGAGAAAGAGCTGAAATCGATTATCGGACACGGCTTTGCGGTCATCTATTTGATTTCGCATAAGCTCGTTAAGAAATCACTCGATGACGGCTATCTCGTCGGTTCACGTGGTTCGGTCGGCTCGAGTTTCGTTGCGACGATGACCGAAATCACCGAGGTCAACCCGTTGCCGCCGCATTACGTCTGTCCGAAGTGTCAACATTCCCACTTCTTCGACGACGGATCGGTCGGGTCCGGGTATGACCTTCCCGACAAGCAATGTCCGGAGTGTGGGACTTGGTATACGAAGGACGGGCACGATATCCCGTTCGAGACGTTCCTTGGTTTCAAAGGGGACAAAGTACCGGATATCGATTTGAACTTCTCGGGTGAATATCAACCACACGCCCACGCCTACACGAAAGTGTTGTTCGGAGAGGATTATGTGTACCGTGCGGGGACGATCGGGACAATTGCCGATAAGACGGCGTATGGATATGTGAAAGGTTATGCGACCGAGAACGATAAGATTTATCGGAACGCCGAAGTCGATCGGCTCGTCTCGGGCGTCACCGGCGTCAAACGGACGTCGGGACAACACCCGGGGGGAATCATCGTCGTCCCGGATTATATGGACATCGCCGAAATTTCGCCGATCCAATATCCGGCCGATGATAAGTCATCCGAGTGGAAAACGACCCACTTTGACTTCCACTCGATTCACGACAACTTGCTCAAACTCGATATTCTCGGTCACGATGACCCGACCGCCATCCGGATGCTACAAGACTTGTCCGGTATCGATCCGAAGACGATTCCGACGGACGATCCGACAGTCATGAAAATCTTTTCGTCGCCGGACGTGCTCGGTGTCACGCCAGAGCAAATCGAATCGAAGACGGGAACGCTCGGGATTCCAGAGTTCGGGACAAAATTCGTCCGGCAGATGCTCGAAGAGACGAAGCCATCGACGTTCTCCGAGCTCGTTCAAATCTCTGGATTGTCTCACGGGACGGACGTCTGGATCGGAAACGCCAACGAGCTCATCTACAACGGGACGTGTGAACTGAAAGACGTGATCGGGTGTCGTGATGACATCATGGTCTACTTGATATATGCGGGCCTCGAACCGTCATTCGCCTTCAAAATCATGGAGTCGGTGCGGAAAGGGAAGGGCTTGTCAGAAGATATGGAGACGGAGATGCGGGCCAACGATGTCCCGGAATGGTACATCTCGTCTTGTAAGAAGATTAAGTACATGTTCCCGAAAGCGCACGCCACGGCGTACGTGCTTATGGCCGTGCGAATCGCCTACTTCAAAGTGCATCATCCAATCTTGTATTATGCGACGTACTTCACGGTCCGGGCCGGCGACTTCGATTTGTCGGCGATGATCAAAGGATCACAGGCCGTGCGTAAAGCGATGTCGGATATCCGTGAAAAAGGATTTGAAGCCACGGCGAAAGATAAAGGCCTTCACACCGTGCTCGAGCTCGCTCTCGAGATGTTGGAGCGCGGCATGAAGTTCCAAAACATCGATTTGTATCGTTCGAGTGCGACCGAATTCCTGATTGAAGGGAACACGCTCATCCCACCGTTCAATGCAGTCGATGGACTCGGGACGAACGCGGCGAAAGCGATTGTCGATGCACGTGCCGAAGGACAGTTCTTATCAAAAGAAGACTTGCGCAAACGGGCCAAGTTGTCGAAGACGATCGTTGAGACGCTCGATACGATGAAATGTCTCGAAGGCCTCCCGGATGAGAACCAACTCTCGTTCTTTGATTTTGGGGTGTAAGTTGCGAAAAAACGGGAAAATATGATATATTGGTATCGAACAATGTTGGATACTACGACGGAAAGGAGTAGGGAACCCTACTCCTTTCTTGTATGTAAAAGCCAGAAGGAGGGATGAGAGTGTCCAAAATAACAGAAGTCGTCGAAGCGATCGCGTTGCCGATCGTGGAGCGTGAGAACATGGAATTGGTCGATGTCGAATTCGTGAAAGAAGGGCCAGACTGGTTCTTGCGCGTCTATATCGACAAGCCGGGGGGCGTCGATTTAGATGATTGCGTCAACATCAACGAACAACTCTCGGAAAAACTAAACGATAGCGATCCGATCGAACAAGCCTATTATCTTGACGTCTCGAGTCCCGGTGCCGAGCGACCGCTGAAGAAGCCGACCGACTTTGAACGCGCGATTGGAAAGAACGTCTATATCAAGACGTTCGCCCCGATTGAAGGTGCTAAAGAGTTCGAAGGGATTTTGACAGAATATGACGGCGAGACCGCCGTCGTCGAGACACGTATTAAGACAAGAAAAAAAGCGATATCGCTACCGGTAGACAAAATTGCACAAGCCCGCCTAGCGGTCACGTTTAGTTAAGGAGAGGTAAAGATGGGGCCACAATTACTCACAACAATCGAACAGATTGCTAACGAAAAAGGAATCGAGAAGGAGATTATCATCGATGCACTTGAGCAGGCGCTCATTTCGGCATACCGCCGAAACGTCGCCAACCCGAATGAAAACGTAAAAGTTGAATTCGACCAAGTGACTGGTGATATTCGTGTCTTCGCACTTCTTGAAGTCGTTGAACGTCTCTCGCATCCCGAGCAACAATTGTCGCTCGAAGAAGCGCATGAGATCGACCCGAACTACGAGTTAGGGGACTTCCATAAAGAAGAAGTCACACCGAGCGACTTCGGTCGCGTCGCGGCGATGACGGCCAAACAAGTCGTCACGCAAAAGATGCGGGAAGCCGAGCGCGAGCGCATCTATAACCACTTCGTCGATAAAGAAGACGAGATCATGACGGGGATTGTGGAACGGTTCGACCCACGCAACTTGTATATCGGTCTTGAAAACAATATCGAAGCGGTGCTCACACCGAACGAGCAGATGCCGAATGAATCGTACCAGATTCATGACCGTATCAAAGTGTATGTGACGAAAGTCGATTCGACGACGAAAGGTTCTGGCGCAGCCATCCAAGTCTCACGGACACATCCAGGTCTGTTGCGTCGTCTGTTCGAGCTCGAAGTACCAGAAATCGCGAGCGGTACGGTCGACGTCATGTCGGTCTCACGTGAAGCGGGCGATCGCTCGAAGATTGCCGTCCATTCGGATATCGTCGACCCGGTCGGCGCTTGTGTCGGTCCGAAAGGGCAGCGTGTTCAAACGATCGTCGATGAGCTCAACGGTGAGAAAATCGATATCGTCCGTTGGTCGAACGACCCGAAAGAGTTCGTGAAAAACGCACTCAGCCCGGCTCAAGTCGTTGACGTGTACGTCAATGAACCTAGCAAGTCGACGACGGTCGTCGTGCCAGACTATCAATTGTCACTCGCCATCGGGAAGCGCGGTCAAAACGCCCGTCTTGCCGCGAAATTGACGGGATGGAAAATTGATATCAAGAGCGAAACGGATGCTGAAGGCATGGACTTGTATGATACGTACGCCGAAAAAGTTGAACCGGAGCCAGAAAATGTTCACAATGAAATGGAACAGACTGACTCGGTTGACGTCGCTCTCGAGCCGACAACGGTGAAAGAAGAGGAATGACCATGAAGCAAAAGAAACTTCCTTTGCGCAAATGTGTGGTCACGCAAGAAATGTTGCCGAAACAAGCGTTGATTCGTGTCGTTCGGACGCCGGAAGGCGATGTCGTCATCGATACGACCGGTAAATTGAACGGACGTGGGGCGTATTTGTCGAAAGATGCGGACGTGATTCGTTTAGCAGAGAAAAAACGGACACTCGATCATCATTTAAAAGTGAAGACAAGTGAAGCGCTTTATGAGCAGCTACTTCAAGCTGTTACAGGAGCCGAATCATGAGTCAGTGGGAATCATTGTTAGGCCTTGCCGCACGGGCGAGGAAAGTAACGATGGGAGAAGAGTTTGTGTTGAAGGATGTGCGAGCTGGCCGAGCCAAGCTCGTCATCCTTGCCGGAGATGCAGGAGCGTCTACGAGAAAACGGGTTACCGACAAATGTACATCGTATGGTGTTCCATTGATTGAAGTGAGCGACCGATATACAATCGGGGCTGCTTTAGGTAAAGACATGCGAGTCGTCGTGTCTGTGACAGAATCCGGATTTGCGAACAAGCTTAAGCAACTTCTCTCTTAACTATTAACGGAGGTGGATGCTTTGGGAAAACGCGTCTATGAATTTGCAAAAGAACAGAATGTAACAAGTAAACAAGTCATTACTCAGCTCGAAAAAATGAACAAGCCAGTGAAAAATCACATGGCTGTCTTAGATGAGGAATCGGTCAAGCAACTCGACCGTGTCTTCAACCCTGAGAAATACCGTTCGGCTGACAAGCAAGACAAGCCGGTTGCAACGAAACAAGCTGAAACGAAGTCTGCCAAGTCAAAACCGGCTGACGCGAAGCCTGCTGGCAAACAAGAAGCACCGAAAGCACGCCCACAAGCGTCTGGCGGTCAAAGCAACCAAGCGGGTAACCGTGGTGGCAACCGTTTCGGCAACAACCGCAACGACAACCGCAACAAAAAGCGCGGCGGTAAATTCAAAGGTAAACCTGCGAAAGCAGCCGTGCCATTAGAAGCGGATCCAAATTCGAAAACGAGTCAACGTAAAGCGGCTCGTTTAGCGCAAGAGTCTGAAATGGGCAACGTCATCAAGTACGAGGATGTCCTCAGCGTATCGGACCTCGCTGCGAAGATGGATAAAAAGCCAAACGAGATCATCATGAAGTTGATGGGTCTTGGTGTCATGGCGACAATCAACCAAACACTTGATGACGAGACGATTGAGTTGCTTGCAACTGAATTCGGTTACGAAGTCGAGAAAGAAGTCCTCATCGACGAGACGGACTTTGAAGAAGTAGAAATCGACTTCTCTCCGTATGAGCTTGTGGAGCGTCCAGCTGTCGTGACGATCATGGGTCACGTCGACCACGGTAAGACAACCCTTCTTGACTCGATCCGCAACACGAAAGTCGTTGCTGGTGAAGCCGGCGGGATCACGCAGCACATCGGTGCTTATCAAGTTGAAGTCAACGGTAAAAAGATCACGTTCCTTGACACACCAGGTCACGCCGCCTTTACGACGATGCGTGCCCGCGGAGCCGAAGTGACGGATATCGCGATTATCGTTGTGGCAGCGGATGACGGCGTCATGCCACAGACAGAAGAAGCCATCTCACACGCGAAAGCGGCAAACGTGCCGATTATCGTCGCGGTGAACAAAATGGATAAAGAAGGCGCAAACCCTGACCGCGTCAAACAAGAATTGACAGAGTTTGGTCTTGTACCGGAAGAGTGGGGCGGCGAAACGATTTTCGTACCGATTTCAGCTTTGAAGGACGAAGGAATCGATGAGTTGCTCGAGATGATCTTACTCGTCTCAGAAGTCGAAGAGTACAAGTCGACGCCGGAAATGCCAGCTCGCGGTTCGGTCATCGAAGCGAAGCTCGACAAAGGCCGCGGTCCTGTCGCTACGCTTCTCGTTCAACACGGGACACTCCGCATCGGTGACTCGATCGTCGTCGGTAGCACGTTCGGACGCGTCCGGGCCATGGTCAACGATATCGGTCGTCGTGTGAAAGAAGTCGGTCCATCGACTCCAATCGAGATCACAGGATTGAACGACGTCCCACAAGCTGGTGACCAGTTCATCGTGTTTGAAGACGAGAAGAAAGCACGTGCAATCGGGGAAAAACGTTACCAACGTTACCTCGAGTCACAGCGTCGCGAATCGGCTAAAGTGAGTCTCGACGACTTGTTCAGCCGTATTCAAGAAGGCGAAGTCAAAGATTTGAACGTCATCATCAAAGCAGACGTTCAAGGTTCGGCTGAAGCACTCGCTGGTTCACTCCGTAAAATCGACGTCGCAGGCGTTAAAATCAACATCGTTCACCAAGGTGTCGGTGCCATCACAGAAGGTGACGTCATCCTCGCTTCGGCAGCCAATGCGATCATCATCGGATTCAACGTCCGCCCAGATGGGAACGCCCGGTCGATGGCCGAGCAAGAGCATGTTGAAATGCGTCTGCACCGGATCATCTATAACGCCATCGATGAAATCGAGAGCGCGATGAAAGGGATGCTCGACCCTGAGTTCGTTGAAGAAATTACAGGACAAGTTGAAGTCCGTGACGTCTTCAAAGTCTCGAAAGTCGGTACGATTGCCGGCTGTTACGTCACAGAAGGTAAAATTTCACGCGACGCCGGCGTCCGCATCATCCGTAACGGGATTGTTGTGTACGAAGGAAAACTCGATACGCTCCGTCGCTTCAAAGACGACGTCAAAGAAGTCGCGGCAGGCTACGAGTGTGGGATTAAAGTAGAGAAGTTCGACGACATCAAAGTGGAGGACGTCATCGAGGCGTTCATCATGAAAGAAGTCGAACGTAAATAAAGCGAGGAGGGAACACGTATGAACATTCGTGCCCAACGCGTCGCAGAGCAGATGCGTAAAGAGATTACAGATATCTTGCTCCGTGAAGTCAACGACCCACGTACGAAGAACGCTACAATTACAAGCGTCGATGTGACGGGAGATTTACAGCAAGCGACAGCCTACTACACGGTGCTTGGAGACGACGCCGAAGTGAAGGCTGAGACGCAAGCTGGTCTCGATAAGGCGAGCGCATTTATTCGCCGCGAGATCGGGAGCCGCATCCGTCTTCGGAAAACGCCAGAATTGTCGTTCGAATACGATTCATCGGTCGCATATGGTAGCCATATCGATTCATTGATTCGTGATTTAAATCGGAACGACCAATAAATTGAAGGGGGGACTCGCGTCTCCCCTTTTTTGATGGGAGGAATCCAGATGGAACCAACAGGTGTATTGATTTTAGATAAAGACAGCGGCATGACGAGCCACGACTGCGTGTTCAAGCTCCGTAAATTGTTCCAAACGAAGAAAGTCGGTCATACCGGCACGCTCGACCCCGAAGTGACCGGTGTCCTGCCGATTTGTCTCGGCCGGGCAACAAAGCTGTCACGTTTTCTGACCGATGAAGGCAAACGGTACGCCGCCGAGATTACAATTGGGACGGCGACGATGACCGAGGATGCTCATGGCGAGGTCGTCGAGACGCGCGAAGTCGGTCCAGAGGCGTTCACTGCTGCAGACATCGATCGCGTCCTCGAGACGTTGACAGGAAAGATTGAGCAAATCCCACCGTACTTCTCTGCCGTCAAAGTGAACGGCAAGAAATTGTACGAATACGCCCGGAAAGGTCAGACGGTGGAACGACCGCGCCGCATCGTCGAGATTCATCGCCTCGTCCGGACGAATGACCCGGTCATCGAAGACGGTGTCTGCCGTTTCCGTGTCGACGTCGAGTGTGGCAAAGGCACATTCATCCGGACGCTCGCCGTCCAAATTGGGGAGCGTCTCGGCTATCCGGCTCATATGAGCGACCTGCGGCGGACGAGGTCTGGTTCGTTCGAGGAGACGGCCGCTGTCACGTTGCAACAACTCGCCGACCTCGAGACGGTCGAGGAACGCATGAACCACCTCATCCCGCTCGAAGAGGTCATCAAGCGTTGGCCTGCCATGACGATTCCGGCCAATCGGGAGCGGTATATTCGAAACGGGGGGCGTTTGAACGACGTCTCGCTCGAATTTGAACTGTTTACTGTCTATAATGAAGAAGGAATTCCACTTGCCCTCTATCGACGGCTTGACGGAACAACAGACGCAAATGTCGAGGTCATGTTGACCATCGACTAAAGGGGAGATTGAAGTATGGAAACGATCCATCTGACGTATCCTGAGACACCAGACCTGGTCCCTTCGGTCATGGTGCTCGGATTTTTCGACGGCGTCCACACCGGACATCAGGCCGTGATTCGGCATGCACAGGCGCAAGCGAAACAGCTCGATGTACCCGTGACCGTGATCACGTTCGACCCGCACCCGAAACAAGTGCTCTCAAACAAACCGGATGCGGTCCGTTATATCACACCGCTCCAGCGGAAATTGAACCGAATTGCCGGACTCGGTGTCGAACGGTGTATCGTCATCACGTTCACGAAAGAGTTGGCGAGCCTGTCACCGCAACAATTCGTGGATGACTATTTGATCGGTGCCGGTGCGGTCCACGTGACGGCAGGATTCGACTACTCGTATGGTAAATTCGGTGAGGGGACGATGGAGACGCTGCCGTATCATGCGCGCGGTCGCTTCACCACCTCGGTCGTCGCTGAACAGACGAGCGGCGGCGAAAAAGTGTCGTCGACGCGGATTCGTCAGTTGCTCGGTGCCGGAGACGTTGATGTGGCGAGCGAGCTGCTCGGTACGCCGTATGTCATCTGCGGGGAAGTCATCCACGGCGACGCCCGGGGCCGGACGATTGGCTACCCGACGGCGAACGTCGTCATGGACGCGTCATACGTCATGCCGCGCCTCGGCGTCTATGCGACACGTGTACGGCTTCAGGACGGTCGGACGTTCGACGCGATGACGAACGTCGGGCGGCGTCCGACGTTTTATGCGACCGGGGACGTCTCGATCGAGAGCCACTTGTTCGATTTCTCAGAGGATCTATACGGGCAACTGATCGAGATCGAATGGATGCATTACTTGCGTGACGAGCGGGCGTTCGACGGGCTCGACGCACTCATCGCTCAACTCAAGCAAGATGAGACAGCCGCCCGGGCAATCCTGTCTTGACTTTGAATGGGTGGTACGGTATCCTAATTTGGTACGCAAAGTACACCGCTTCGCTTGGCTGGACGATTCACCAACGACGGCTCGGCAACGCGGCAATTTTCTATTAAATGGAGGTGGAGAGGCAATGGCACTCTCAAAAGAACGTAAAAACGAAATCATCGCGGAATACGCGACAAAACAAGGTGACACTGGTTCACCGGAAGTTCAAGTTGCAGTATTGACTGAACAAATCAACACTTTGAACGATCATCTTCGTACACACAAGAAAGACCACCACTCACGTCGCGGTCTTTTGAAAATGGTTGGACGTCGCCGCAACTTGCTTACGTACCTTCGTAACAAGGACGTTACACGTTACCGTGAATTGATTCAACGCCTTGGTCTCCGTCGTTAATCCGAACGGACCATGTGACGGACTGGGACACTTGTTCCTAGTCCGTTTCTTCTTTTTTGGGAGGAAAATCATTAGACATTCATATGAATGAGTTACATAATAAACTAGATAAGGTTTGAGAGGAGAATGTTCATGTTAGGTACGAAACAAGTCTTTTCTACTGAATGGGGCGGTCGTCCGCTATCTGTAGAAGTCGGGCAACTTGCGAAACAAGCAAACGGCTCGGCACTCGTCCGTTATGGGGACACGGTCGTGCTCGCCACGGTCACAGCATCGAAAGCGCCGAAGGATTTAGATTTCTTCCCGCTCACGGTCAACTATGAAGAAAAATTATATTCGGTCGGTAAAATCCCAGGAGGTTTCCTCCGTCGGGAAGGACGTCCTGGAGAGAACGCGATTTTGACATCACGTCTCATCGACCGTCCGATCCGTCCGCTTTTCCCTGACGGATTCCGTCACGATATTCAAGTCATGATCTACGTCATGTCGAACGATCCAGACTGCTCGGCTGAAATGGCCGGTATGCTTGGAACGTCGATCGCACTCTCGATTTCGGACATCCCGTTCGACGGGCCGATCGCCGGAGCGACAGTCGGACGTGTCAACGGTGAGTTCGTCGTCAACCCGACGACAGCTCAACTCGAACAGACGGACCTTGAGCTCCAAGTCGCCGGAACAGCAACTGCGATCAACATGGTTGAAGCAGGCGCGAACGAAGTACCGGAAGACGTCATGCTCGAGTCAATCTTGTTCGGTCACGAAGAGATCAAGAAATTGGTCGCGTTCCAAACAGAGATCGTCGAAGCTGTCGGGAAACCGAAGTTCGAATATACGGTATCGAAGTTTGACGACGCTTTGTCGGCTGAGCTCGAAGCAGCACGTCCAGAAATCAACGCCGCGGTTCAAGTCGAAGAGAAGCATGCACGTGACGCAGCAATCAACGAAGTGATTGCCAAATACGTAGCTGCATACGAAGAATCACTCGCTGACGAACCGGCCAAGTTGAAAGAAGTATCTGGCATCTTGAACAAGTTCGTCAAAGACGAAGTCCGCCGTTTGATCACAGTCGACAAAGTTCGTCCGGACGGTCGTCGCCCGGAAGTCATCCGCCCGCTCGCATCAGAAACGGGCTTGTTGCCACGCGCCCACGGCGTTGGGTTGTTCACACGTGGACAAACACAAGTCATGTCGGTCGCGACACTCGGCGTCATCGGAGATGCTCAAATCATCGACGGCATCGGGTTAGAAGAGAACAAGCGCTTCATGCACCACTATAACTTCCCGCCGTTCTCGGTCGGAGAAGCTCGTCCGGTGCGTGCGCCAGGTCGTCGTGAAATCGGTCACGGTGCCCTAGGAGAACGTGCACTTCTTCCAATCATCCCGAAAGAAGCCGACTTCCCGTACACGATTCGTCTCGTCTCGGAAGTACTCGAGTCGAACGGTTCGAGTTCACAGGCGTCAATCTGTGGTTCGACACTCGCCCTCATGGACGCAGGTGTGCCGATCAAGGCACCAGTTGCCGGGATCGCAATGGGTCTCATCATGGAAGGCGAACACTATACGGTCCTCACTGACATCCAAGGTCTCGAAGATCATCTCGGAGACATGGACTTCAAAGTAGCAGGAACGAAAGACGGGATCACGGCGCTCCAAATGGACATCAAAATTGCCGGGATCACGCGTGAGATCTTGGAAGAGGCACTCGAACAAGCACGTTCAGGCCGTCTCCATATCTTGAACCATATGCTTGAGACGCTCGACGCACCGCGTCCGCAGTTGTCGAAGTATGCACCGAAAATCGTGACGATGACGATCAATCCGGACAAGATCCGCGACGTGATCGGACCGGGCGGGAAGATGATTAACAGCATCATCGACCAAACGGGTGTCAAAATCGATATCGAGCAAGACGGTACAGTCTTCATCGCGTCGACCGATCAAGAAGGCATCGACATGGCGATGGCGCTCATCGGCGACATCGTCCGCGAAGTCGTCGTCGGCGAAGAGTTCGATGCGACGGTTCGTCGTATTGAGAAATTCGGCGCTTTCGTTGAGTTGTTCAAAGGCAAGGACGCGCTCGTCCACGTCTCTGAGTTCAGTCTTGATCGCGTCGCGAACGTCGAAGACGTCGTTAAACTCGGTGATACAATTAAAGTCCGCGTAACGGAAATCGATGACAAAGGCCGAGTCAATGCCTCGCACAAAGTGCTCATCCTTGAAGGATTGTCACCGGAAGAACGCGAAGCATACGAAGCGAAACGTAAAGCGCAGCGCGAGAGCCGTCCACCACGTGACAGCCGTCCGCCGCGTCGTGACGGAGACCGTCGTCCGCCACGCCCGACAAACTAATCATGATGGCCATCGTCTGGTGCGATGGCCTTTTTCATAGGAGTGATAACATGGAATGGATCACATTAGACAACGGCGTCCGCATCGTGATTGAACCGATGGCGGATGTCCGCAGCACGTCGACCGGTGTCTTTATCAAAGCCGGCACTCGGACCGAAGACATGACCGAGATCGGCATCAGCCACTTGATTGAACATATGCTATTTAAAGGAACAAAGACGAGAACGGCAAAAGAGATCGCGTCGTTCTTTGATGAACTTGGCGGAAGCGTGAACGCGTTCACGTCAAAAGATCATACGTGCTATTACGTGAAGACGCTTGACGAGCACGCGGTCATCGCCTTCGACGCGCTCGCCGACATGCTATTCGATTCGTTGTTTGATGAGACGGAGCTCGAGAAAGAAAAGCGGGTCGTCTTAGAAGAGATTAAAATGTATGAGGACACCCCGGAAGATCTCGTCCACGAGCTGCTCGCGAAAGCCGTCTATAAAGATGATATTCTCGCCGAACCGATTCTCGGGACGGAAGCGAGCGTCCTTGGACTATCTCGGGAGCAATTGCTCCGCTACGTCGCTTCGACGTATACAGGCAACCGTGTCGTCGTCTCAATCGCCGGCCACGTGCCGCAAGAGTTGGTCGAGGCGGTCACGAGAAGGTTTGCCGACCTTCCATCAGGGGAATCACCGAAAGAATCGACGACGCCGATCTTGTATAGCGACGTGGTGAAGAAACAGAAAGAGACGGAGCAAGCGCACCTGTGCTGGAACTTCGAGGCGATTGCCGCCAAAGACGATCGATTGCCGCATTTAGCCTTGTTGAACAATGCGATCGGGGCGACGATGTCGTCACGGCTGTTCCAGTCGATTCGAGAAGAGGAAGGCCTCGCCTACTCGATTTACTCGTACTATACGACGTTCGACGACCACGGGACGTTCACCATTTATATCGGAACGTCACCAGAAACGCTCGCGCAAGTCGAGACGATCATGACGCGTGAGCTCGAAACGTTAAAAGCGGATGGGCTGTCCGATGAGGAAGTCGAGAAAGGGAAACGACAACTGAAAGGGTCGCTCGTCCTTGGGAACGAGAGCACGAACGCACGGATGAACCGCAACGGGCGCAACCTCGTCCTGCTCGATGAAGTCGAGGAGTTGAACGAAGTGCTCGACAAAGTTGATCGCATTGAAACGCGTGACGTCAACACCCTCATCAATGAGGTGCTCGGCCACGCCCCTGCCAAATCATATGTCCTTCCGTCCGAAGACTGACTTGAAACCGAATTGTAAGTTCTCTACACTGATTAAGAGGTATTCTTTACTTTGGACAGGAACAGGTGAAAGAAGGGAAAGACTTGAACTTAACGGATTTAGCTAACCACATACAATTGATTAATCAACCAAACCTACAAGGCATCACGGTGACCCATGTGACGACCGACTCGCGCGAAGTCGTCCCAGGGACGCTGTTCGTCGCCATTAAAGGCTATACAGTCGACGGTCACGACTACGCTGATTTAGCAGTCACAAAAGGCGCAGTCGCCGTCGTCAGTGAACGGCCACTCTCTTTGAGTGTGCCGAACTTGATCGTGCGTGACAGCACGCGTACGGTCGGTCTATTGGCGTCCGCGTTCTATCAATATCCGTCTGAGCAGATGCGTCTGTTCGGGATCACGGGAACGAACGGCAAGACGACGACGACGACCATTTTACGTGATGTTCTCACCGAGCTCGGACATAGCACCGGCTTGATCGGCACGGTCGAGGTACGCATTAACGATACGGTCGTCCCGAGCAAAAACACGACACCGCAAAGCTCTGAGCTGCAACAGTTGCTCGCCCGGATGCACGAAGAAGGCGTCACCGATGTGATGATGGAAGTGTCATCGCACGGACTCGAACTCGGTCGCGTCATCGGCACAGATTTCGATATCGTCGGCTTCACGAACTTGACGCATGACCATCTCGATTTCCATGGTACGTTCGAAAACTATGCGCGAGCGAAAGGCTTATTGTTCGCTCAACTCGGACAGATGGCGTCGCGTCACAAAGTTGCCGTGTTGAACGCGGATGATCCGTACAGCAAGCTGTACGAGACGATGACGGGCGCCCGAGTGATCACGTATGCAATCGACGAGATGGCCGATGTGACGGCATCAGATATCGTTCAGACGCTGTCAGAGACGAGTTTTAGCCTCAACTACCAAGGGGAGAGTCATCCGTTGACCGTTCAATTCATCGGCCGGTTCAACGTGTACAACATCTTGCTCGCGACCGGGTGTTTGATCGCTGCCGGCTATCGTTTGCCCGAGATCGTCCAGGCACTCGAGTCGATTCATCCTGCCAAAGGGCGGATGCAACGTCTCGACGTACCAGGGTATAACGTCTATGCGGACTATGCGCATACACCGGACGGCATCGAGCAATGCTTGAAATCACTCGTCGGTGTCCCGAAAGAGAAGATTGTGTTCTTGATCGGTACAGGCGGGAACCGTGACGTTACGAAGCGGCCGACGATGGGAGAGATGGCCTCGAAATATGCGGGGACGGTCGTCATCACGACGGATGACCCGCGTTTTGAAGCGTACGACTCGATCACGAGCGGAATCGCCGCCGGGATGACCCACGACAATTTCGTCGAGATTGGGGACCGGGAAGAGGCTGTCCGTTATGCGGCTCGGTTGGCCGAACCAGACAATATCGTCGTCTTGGCCGGAAAAGGGCATGAGAAATATCAAATCATCGGTAATGAGAAAATTCCGCTAGATGAAGAAGCAATCGTCCGAGCGACAATTTTGAAGACGGAGGAAATATGATTTATGGCAGTACAACCGATCACCTTGACAGAGAAAGAGCATGACGATTTCGTCAAAACACACGACCGTGGGGACTTGCTTCAGCTTTCGAGTTGGGCCGACGTCAAACGACAAAACGGCTGGTTCGCCGAGCGGGTCGCCGTCGCGAACGATGGGGTGACGAGCGGGGTGGCGTTACTCTTATTCAAACGTGTACCGAAGCTCCCATTCACACTCTGCTATGCGCCACGCGGCTTCGTCGTCGACTATGACGATGTGGCTTCTTTACGGGCATTGACCGAGGAGGCGAAGCGGGTCGCCAAGGCGAACAAAGCGATCGTCGTGAAAATCGATCCGAATATCGATCGAGATGAAGTGCCAGGTCTATTGACCGAGATGGCGAGTCTCGGCTTCGCCCATAAAGGATACGGCGGTGGGTTTGATTACGCCCAACCGCGGTTCACGATGGAGACGGATTTACGCCCGAGCGAGAAAGACATCTTCGGCAAATTCCATCATAAATTCCGCTATAACGTTCGTTTGGCCGAACGGAAAGGGATCGTCTGCACGGAAGTCGGGCGCGACGGGCTTAAGACGTTCGCCGACTTGATGAAAGTGACGGGCGAGCGTGACGGTTTTGCCATTCGTGGACTTGACTATTTCGAGAACCTATACGATTGTCTGCAACCTGATGACGCCCGTTTGTTCTTGACGAAACTCGAGCCGAAACTCGCACTCGACCAACAGATGGCCACACTCGAAAAAGCGGAGCGTGACCTTGGGAAAATCGAACGGTCACTCGAGACGGAAACGGTCGAGAAGAAACGGACGAGCTTGTTGAACCGTCAAAAGCAGACACGTGAGCAAATCGAGAAGATTCAAGCCGCGTTACCTGAACTGACGGAGTTACACGAGAAATACCCGAACGGTCTCGTCTTGTCGGGCGGTCTGTTGACGCTTGCCGGACGACGCTCGTATTATCTGTACGGGGCATCCTCGAACGAGTTTCGTGAGTTCATGCCGAACCACCTCATGCAATGGACGATGATGCAAGCAGCCAAGGCGAGCGGGGCCGAACGCTACGATTTCGGTGGCGTATCGGGTAGCACGGAGCCTGATGACGAGTATGCAGGGCTTTATGCGTTCAAGTCGGGCTGGGGAAGCGATTTGATCGAGAAAGTCGGCGAGTTCGACCTCGTCTTGAATCGTCCGCTCTATTTCGCCCTCGAGACGGGATTACCGCTCGTCAAAGGACTCCGTAAACGGTTGCGCCGATGAAATGGACCGGCGTTTTGACGTTCGCGATGACGGCGTTTTTAGTCGGAATCTTTTTAGCGTACACGTTGTCACGTCCGGGCCCGATGCCATGGGTCGATGAACCGACATTTGAAACGGGAATGTGTGAACGCAACCCGGGCTCGGAAGATGTCGTCGTCGAGCGAAGTGAAAAGGCGTTCGCGAAGCTTCATCCGCACGTCCGCGAGCGGAGCGAGTCGTTCGTGCGCCTGGCCTACTCTTGCCTCGGCCTCGAGGTCCGTCTGACGTCGGGGTATCGGTCGGCCGATGAGCAGAACGCGCTCTATGCCCAAGGGCGCTCGAAACCGGGACAAGTCGTGACGAACGCCAAGGCGGGACAAAGTTACCATAACTATGGGCTCGCCGTCGATTTCGTCATCATCCACAATAACCGTGCCGATTACAATCTCGAGTCGGACCACAACCGATCGGACGAACCCGATTGGCAAGAGTTAGGAGAACTCGGCAAAGCACTCGGCTTCGAATGGGGCGGGGATTGGAGAAGTTTTCCGGATTACCCGCATTTACAAATGGACTTCGGCTTGTCGATTCGCCAACTCGCTTCCGGGAAACGTCCGGACGACAAAGCGACGATGCCACTCGCCGATGTGATGAAACCTCTCGTCAATTGAACGGAAATGTTGGCATATCAGCAGTTTTCCGATACAATATTCAGTAGCGATAAGTGGACGAAACAGAATATGCAACATCTAGGAGGTTTTTGTTAGTGTCAAAGAAGAAGACAGAGAACGTTAGCGTCTTTGCGCTTGGAGGCGTAGGCGAAATCGGGAAGAACATGTACGTCGTGGAACTAGACGACGACATCTTCGTCATCGATGCCGGCCTTATGTTTCCAGGCGATGAGATGCTCGGGATTGATATTGTCATCCCAGACATTACGTATTTAAAAGAAAATAAAGATCGGGTACGCGCGATTTTCATCACCCATGGTCACGAAGACCATATCGGTGGGCT
Organism: Exiguobacterium sp. s141; assembly: GCF_018618085.1. NCBI lineage: Bacteria > Bacillati > Bacillota > Bacilli > Caryophanales > Exiguobacterium > Exiguobacterium sp. s141. Next base: position 529,784 of record NZ_JACSLJ010000002.1, read on the forward strand.
CAGCTACGTACTCCGTGATTTGAAGCACGTTCCCGTGTATGGGACGAAATTGACGCTCGGTTTAATCGAGCTCAAATTGAAAGAGGCGGGCTTGTTAAAAGAAGTCGACCTCCGATTGATTGACGCCAAAACGAAATTGACTATCGCTGATCATTTCATCACTTTCTTCCGCGTCAACCACTCAATCCCGGACTGTGTCGGTGTCTGCATTCAAACGTCACAAGGCGCCATCGTACACACGGGCGACTTTAAGTTTGATTACACGCCAGTCGATGGGAAACAGTCGGACTTTAACAAGTTGGCAGCCATCGGCCAACGCGGCGTCCTCTGCTTATTGTCAGATTCGACGAATGCGGAACGCCCTGGCCAAACTGGTTCGGAGTCGCTCGTCGGCGCCGAGTTGAACGATGTCATCTATCAAGCTGAGGGCCGCGTCATCGTCGCCTCTTTCGCTTCGAACGTGCACCGTCTTCAACAAGTGTTCGCGGCAGCCGAGGCGAACGACCGCAAAGTCGCCGTCGTCGGTCGCAGCATGGTCAATATCGTCGAAGTGGCGCAGAAGCTCAACTACCTTCGCTTCAAGCCGAAGACGCTCGTCGAGCTGTCGCAAGTGAATCGCTTGCCTGACAACAAAGTCGTCATCTTGACGACCGGTTCGCAAGGCGAGCCGATGGCGGCCTTGACGCGCATGGCGCGCAACGCCCATAAGCAAGTGAACATCCGCTTGAACGACACGGTCGTCATCGCGGCGACACCGATTCCTGGGAACGAGAAGTCCGTCTCGAAGACGATCGACCTTTTGTTCCGCTCAGGAGCGAACGTCATCTATAACCAACGGAAAGTACACGTCTCGGGACACGGTTCGGCCGAAGAGCTCAAGCTCATGCTGAACCTCGTCAAACCGAAGTACTTCCTTCCGATTCACGGAGAATACCGGATGCAGATGGCCCACTCGAAACTCGCCGAGCAAGTCGGTGTGAAATCGAACAACATCTTCATCGTCGAAAAAGGGGATGTCGTCGAGTTCACGGGACGTAAAGCTCGGATGAGCCGGAAAGTACCGGCCGGCAACGTCTTGATCGATGGAATTGGCGTTGGGGACGTCGGGAACATCGTCCTCCGTGACCGTCGTCTCTTGTCACAAGACGGTGTCGTCCTCTGTGTCGTCACGTTGAACCGGAAACAGAAGAAATTGATTTCAGGACCTGAACTCATCTCGCGCGGATTCGTCTATATGCGTGAATCCGAAGAGATGATCTCAGAAGCGAACCGCATCGTCACGAAACAGATCGAGAAGAGTCTCCAGGCTGGAAGTGATTGGACCGAGTTGAAATCAAATATCCGCGAGCGGCTCAGCGTCTACTTGTTCGAACAGACGAAACGTCGTCCGATGATCTTGCCGATCATCATGGAGATTTAAGGAATTGAGATTGAGGCAAAAGTCATCAGACTTTTGCCTCGTTTTTTTAGGAGGAATCTAAGGTGGCACAAAAATCGAGAAAAACTCCGGCGAAGCGGAAGCGACCGACGACAAGGCGTGCGAAAAAACAGCCAATCCCACTACGTACATATGGCTGGGTCATGTTCGTCATGTCGATCACGGCGTTCATCTTCTCCTTGTTCGACTTCGGTTGGGTCGGGAATCAGACGTCACTCCTCGCGACGACGTTATTCGGAGGCTGGGGGGCACTCACGTATTTGGCAATCGCATTCACGTTGCTCGTCTTTTTAAACGAATTTCGTCCGATGCAACGGACGGGCATCCAGTTCCTGTTCGTCTCGTTTCTCATGTTCGGAGATTTGGTATGGGGAGCGGAACGAGGGACGATTAACGGGGCGCTGTATCAGCTCAACCAATACTTGCTCTCCGACTTTGGGATCATCTTTTTAGGCGTGCTCTGCATGATCATCGGGATCTCGCTCTTATCGCCAACGATTTGGCGGACGATCGGGTCGCGCCTGCTCGAAACCGGTATGGCCATCAAACAAGAGTGGCACGACCGGGAGCGGGTCAAACCGGCTCCGGTGTCCAATCGGAAGAAGGCGGTTTCGGCACCGGCAAAAGTTGAATCGAAGCCGGTCGAAGCCGAGCCTGAAGCAGACGCGGTGACGATGCATGACATCCCGATTGTCGGGTTCAGCGAGAAAGTCGTCGCCGAGAAACGTCCGAAAACGGAAGAAGTGGCCTCGACGGAGGAAGTGACGGAGCTACCGACCGAGGACATGATGATGACGGCGCCACAAGACGTGTCGGACACGTATGAATTGCCGACGTTCACCATCCTCAGCGAACCGGTCGTGACCGACTTGTCCGGCGAGAACGCCCGTTTGAAAGCAAATGCGACAAAACTCGTCCAAACGCTCAAATCGTTCGGCGTCGGTGTGAAGGTGTTAAAGATTCATCTTGGTCCGACCGTGACGAAATATGAACTGCAACCGGATATCGGGGTCAAAGTGAGCCGCATCACGTCGCTCAGCGATGACCTTGCCCTTGCGCTTGCCGCCAAAGATATCCGGATCGAGGCACCGATCCCAGGAAAGGCCGCCATCGGGATTGAAGTGCCGAACCAGGAAGTGGCCCCGGTCTGTCTCCGTGAAGTGCTTGAGGCCGATCCGGTCAAGCGGGAGCAGTCGCCGCTCCTCGTCGCCCTTGGGCGCAGCATCAGTGGCGAGACGGTGACGATCGCCTTGAACAAGATGCCGCACTTGCTCGTCGCCGGTTCGACCGGTTCGGGGAAATCGGTCTGCATCAACGGGATGATCGTGTCGCTCTTGATGCGGACGCGTCCTGATGAAGTCCGGCTCATGATGATTGACCCGAAAATGGTCGAGTTGAACGTCTATAACGGTGTCCCGCACTTGTTGACGCCGGTCGTGACGGATCCGAAGAAAGCGGCGCAAGCGCTCAAACAAGTCGTCGCTGAGATGGAGCGGCGCTATGAGCTGTTCAGTCGATACGGCGTCCGGAACATCGAAGGCTATAACGAACTCGTCGATAAGTCGGACGACGAGGACGCGAAGCGTCTGCCGTTCATCGTCGTCATCGTCGATGAGCTCGCCGACTTGATGATGGTCGCCTCGAACGACGTCGAGGACGCGATCATGCGTCTCGCCCAGATGGCTCGGGCAGCTGGCATTCATATGGTACTTGCCACGCAGCGTCCATCGGTCGATGTTATCACCGGTGTCATTAAAGCGAACATCCCGTCACGGATCGCGTTCGCGGTCTCGTCGCAAACGGATTCACGGACGATTCTTGACGGTGGTGGGGCGGAAAAACTGCTCGGACGGGGTGACATGCTCATGCTCGCCAACGGGATGAACAAACCGATTCGTGTCCAAGGTGCGTTCGTCTCGGATCAAGAAGTCGAGACGGTCGTCAATCACGTCATCGCCCAACAACGGGCCCAGTATGTCGAGGCGATGATGCCGAAAGAAGAGGAAGTCACGACGATCGACTCGGACGATTCATTGTTCGAAGAAGTCGTTCAATTCATCTTGACGCAAGAGACGGCTTCCACTTCGATGATTCAAAGAAGATTCCGCATCGGTTATAACCGGGCAGCCCGCTTGATCGATTCACTCGAACAAGCCGGATATGTCGGGCCGTCAGAAGGCTCGAAGCCGCGGAAAGTGCTCATCAACCAACCTGAGGGTTAAAAAATCAAACGAACGATTAGGTATAACAAATCCTAATCGTTCGTTTTTTATCTAATTTTAGATAATCCGGTTCAAACGTGACGATCGGGGTCGACGTCATGTTGGGGCGAACTAATATAGCACATCTGACCTATTTGATTCATTAGGACATACTACTAAAAATGTTGAACCGCTTTCATTTTTTAATACCGTTTTCATTTTACGATTTCTTTTCAAAGCCTGCCAGAACAGGTAATATAGACTATGAAGTGTACATAATCCCTTCACTTTAAAATATTTCCCTGATTCCGAACAAAAAGTATTGCGTTCTATTTCTCGAATCCCTATACTTAATATTGGCAAGGACATTCATACGTCAGATGTCTGAGCACTGGTAAGAAATAGGTAAAGGTGGTGAGGCCCATGTCGATCAAGCTCGATCATCGCTTGCTCTATCTTCGCGTGATTGAGAAAATCAAGCAAGATATCGACGATGGTGTCTATCGTGAAGGAGAGAAACTTCCTTCAGAATTCGAGTTATCGAAGCAACTAGGAGTCAGTCGAGCGACACTCCGGGAAGCACTTCGTATTCTCGAAGACGAGAAATTTGTCGTGCGGAAACATGGCGTCGGGACATTCATCAGTTCAAAACCCCCGTTTACTTCAGGGATTGAAGAGCTGTTCAGCGTCACGGACATGATCATGCGCGCCAAAATGACACCAGGAACGAAAGTGTTGGTGGCCGAAAAGGTTCTAGCGACCGAGAGAGAAGCCGAGCGTTTAAAAATCGAACCGAACTCACCGATTTATCGGATCGTCCGGATTCGATATGCGGATGAGACACCAGTCGTCTACTGTGTCGATAAAATCCCAGCCCATCTCGTCTCGAATCCGAAGGCGTTGACGGAAGGAAAGTCATTGTTTGATGCGCTCGAAAAAGAGGTAGGACGTCGGGTCGCATATGCGATCACGCACATCGAACCGAGTGTGAACGCTGAAATTTCGACGCAACTTCAAACGGACCAACCGTTACTGGCATTGAAACAATTGCATTACGATGAGAGCGACTTACCGCTGCTCGATTCGGCGAACTTTTTCCGAGCGGACCGCTTCGACTTCCACGTCGTTCGCAAACGCGTCTAAGCACGTTCGTTTTATCCGGAAACGGTTATTTTTGGGGAACAGCGTGAAAGCGCTTTCTTATACCGGTGTAAAGACTACTGATGACATGACAACCTTAATTGTTATAATCCGAAAGGGGAAACACGACGATGAACAAGAAAAAAACGATTCTCTCAGCTTTAGCAGCAGGTCTCACACTCTCAACAGTACTCGCAGCATGTGGCGGGGATGACAATGAAGGTGCTTCAAACAACGAAGGCGGCGGCGAAGGTAGCGACTTCAAAGTAGCGATGGTAACCGATACTGGCGGTGTCGACGATAAATCGTTCAACCAATCAGCTTGGGAAGGTCTTACGAAGTTCGGGAAAGACAACAGCTTGACTGAAAACGAAGGCTTCAAATATCTTCAATCATCAAAACAAGCGGACTATCAGCCAAACTTGCAGCAATTGGCACGCGATAACTTCAACTTGATTTACGGAATCGGCTTCTTGATGGGCGAAGACATCAAAAAAGTTGCTGATCAGTTCCCAGACAACAACTTCGCGATCGTCGACATGGTCGTCGATGCGCCGAACGTCGCATCGATCACGTTCAAAGAGCAAGAAGGTTCGTTCCTCGTCGGTGTTGTCGCAGGTCTTACTACGAAAACTGACAAAGTTGGATTCGTCGGCGGCGTTGAGTCTGACTTGATCAAGAAGTTCGAGAACGGTTATAAAGCTGGCGTCATGGCCGTTAACCCGGATGCGACAATCGACGTGAAGTACGCGGAAGACTTCAACTCAGCTGAAAAAGGTACAGCCATCGCTTCGGGTATGTATGGAGCAGGTTCTGATATCGTGTATCACGCAGCAGGTGGTACAGGGGTAGGGGTATTCACAGAAGCGAAAAACCGTAAGAAGAACGGCGAAGATGTATGGGTCATCGGTGTTGACCGTGACCAGTACGAAGAAGGTCTTCCAGAAAACGTAACGCTTACTTCAATGGTAAAACGTGTTGACACGGCTACTTACGAAGTATCGAAACTTGCAATGGAAGATAAGTTCCCTGCCGGCGAAATCGTTGAGTTCTCGTTGAAAGATGATGGCGTAGGGATTGCTGAGACTTCGGATAAGAACGTTGCAGCTGACGTCCTCACAAAAGTTGATGAGTACCGTCAACAGTTGATCGATGGAGACATCACGGCTCCAGCGACTGACGCTGAGTTCGAAGAGTTCATGAAAACAGTAAAATAATTCATTGAGTTAGGGGGGACCCATGCGGTCTCCCTTTACTTAAAGTTAGGGGTGGACTTTCTTGGAATATGTAATTGAAATGCTCAATATTCGCAAAGAGTTCGGAACGTTCGTTGCCAACGACAATATCACCCTCCAATTGCGCAAGGGCGAGATTCATGCGTTGCTCGGCGAGAACGGTGCCGGAAAATCGACGCTCATGAACGTCCTATTCGGTCTTTATCAGCCGGAAGGCGGGGAGATTCGCGTGCGCGGGGAGAAAGTGAACATTGAGAATCCGAACATCGCCAACGACCTTGGAATCGGTATGGTACACCAACACTTCATGCTCGTCGAGAAGTTCACGGTGACCGAGAACATCATCCTCGGCTCAGAGCCAAAGAGTGGATTGACGGTCGACCGGGCCACGGCGCGTAAAAAAGTGATGGACATCTCGGAACAATACGGCCTCCGCATTGATCCGGATGCCAAAATCGAAGATATCTCGGTCGGGATGCAACAACGTGTTGAAATTTTGAAGACGCTCTATCGGGGCGCTGAGATCTTGATTTTTGACGAGCCGACCGCTGTATTGACGCCACAAGAGATTCAAGAACTCATTCAAATCATGAAGCGTTTGATTGAAGAAGGCAAATCGATCATCTTGATCACGCATAAACTGAAAGAGATCATGCAAGTCGCCGATCGCTGTACGGTCATCCGTCGCGGACGTTATATCGGCACCGTCGATATCGATGAGACGGTCAACGAAGACCGTTTGGCTGAAATGATGGTCGGACGTGAAGTTAATTTTGATGCGGAATATTCCAAGGCAGATCCACAGCAAGTCGTCCTCGACGTCCAAAAACTCGTCGTCAAAGACAGTCGCGGGCTCAAAGCCGTCGACGGCTTGGATTTACAGATTCGTTCAGGGGAAATCCTCGGGATTGCCGGGATTGACGGGAACGGACAGACCGAATTGATTGAAGCCATCTCGGGCTTGAAGAAACCCGAGTCTGGAAAAGTGATGTTGAACGGGAAAGACGTGACCGGGTTCACGCCGCGCAAAGTGACGGAGTCTGGTGTCGGCCACATCCCGCAAGACCGGCATAAACATGGCCTCGTCCTCGATTATACGATTCGCGACAACATGGTGCTCCAAACGTATTATAAAGAGCCGTTCTCGAAGCGCGGTTTGATGAACTATAAAGCCGTGGCTGAGAAAGCGAAAGCGTTGATTGAGAAGTTTGACGTCCGAACTCCTTCGGTCGACGTACCTGCCCGTGCCTTGTCGGGTGGTAACCAACAGAAAGCCATCATCGCCCGTGAAGTCGACCGGTCACCTGACTTGTTGATCGCGGCGCAACCGACGCGAGGTCTTGACGTCGGGGCAATCGAATTCATTCATGAACAGCTCATCAAAGAGCGTGAAAAAGGACGCGCCGTCTTGTTGATCTCGTTCGAGCTCGAAGAGATTTTACACGTCGCGGACCGAATCGCCGTCTTGTATGAAGGGAAGATTGTCGGAATCCGTGATCCGAAAGAGACGACGGAGCAGGAACTCGGCTTCTTGATGGCCGGCGGTAAGAGAGGAGAAGAAACAGTATGAATAAGCTAAGTTTTAATCGACTGCTCATCCCACTCTTGTCGATTTTGATGGGTCTCCTCATCGGGGCGATCGTCATGCTCATCGGTGGCTATGACCCGATTCGAGGGTTCTCGTCGTTGTTTGAAGGCATGGTCGGCAGCCCGTACGCAATCGGTGAGACGCTTCGCGCCGCGGCACCGCTCATCTTCTCAGGTTTGGCCGTCGCGTTCGCGTTCCGGACCGGCCTCTTCAACATCGGCGTCGAAGGCCAAGTGTTGATTGGCTGGGTGGCAGCGGTGTATGTCGGGATCAACTTTGACTTGCCGATGTTCATCCACTTGCCGCTCGCGCTTCTCGCGGCCATGTTCGCAGCAGCGCTCTGGGCGTTCGTACCTGGTTTCTTGAAAGCCAAGTTCCACGTCCACGAAGTTATCACATCGATCATGATGAACTATATCGCCTTGTACACGACGAATGCGATTTTGCGCAGTGTCATCGGGGTAACGAACGAACGCACCGAATCCATTAAAGATTCGGCGTCGCTCGCGTCACCGATGCTTCAAGAATTGACGACGTTCTCGCGCTTGCATTGGGGTGTCCTCATCGCCGTGCTCGCAGCGATCGTCTATTACTACATCTTGCAACGGACGACGCTCGGTTATGAGCTTCGTGCCGTCGGTTTCAACAAACACGCATCACAGTACGCAGGAATGAGCGTCAACCGGAACATCATTCTCTCATTCGTCATCTCGGGTATGTTCGCAGGACTCGCAGGGGCGATGGAAGGTCTCGGTACGTTCAACGGCATGACGCTCAGCGCCTCGTTCACCGGAGTCGGTTTTGACGGGATCGCCGTCGCGCTCCTCGGTGCGAACACGGCCGTCGGTGTCGTCTTGGCAGCTATCTTGTTCGCTGGACTCAATATCGGCGGACTCGCGATGCAGCTCGGTGCGAACATCCCATCTGAGCTCGTCAAAGTCATCATCGCCGCGATTGTCATCTTCGTGGCTTCAGGTTACGCCTTTAACTACGTGATTGACAAATTCAAAGGAAATCGTAAGAAAGGAGTGGAGAAAAAATGAGCTTCTTAGAAGTCCTCTACATCGTCGTGCCGGTTGCCTTAGCCTATGCGACTCCACTCATCATCGCGGCGCTCGGCGGCATCTTCAGTGAACGTTCGGGTGTCGTCAACATCGCCTTAGAAGGCATCATGGTCATCGGTGCTGCGACAGGAATTATCACGACGCTCACGTTGACAGATATGGGGCTGGGCGGTCTCAGTCCATGGATCTCACTTTTGGTCGCTATGGTCGTCGGTGCGCTCTTCTCGCTCTTCTTGGCGGTGCCGGCCATCCTTTGGCGGGCTGACCAGACGGTACTCGGGGTCGCGATCAACATGCTCGCGATCGGACTCGCCATCTTCGTCGTCCGTGTGCTTTACAACAAAGGGCAGACCGACTTCATCGAGTTTCGGATTGCCAAAGAGAACGTGCCGATTCTATCGGATATCCCGGTGCTTCGCATGTTCTTCATCAACGTGCAGTACACGTCGTTCATCGCGATCATTCTCGCGTTCGTCGTCTGGTTCGTCATCTTCAAGACACCGTTCGGTCTTCGTCTCCGTTCGGTCGGGGAACACCCGATGGCGGCTGACACGATGGGGATCAACGTCACGAAAATGCGCTTCATGGGCGTCATGCTCTCAGGAGCGTTCGGCGGACTCGCTGGTGCAGTGTACGCTGTCACCGTCACGACAAACTTCAGCGGGACGACGATCGTCGGTCAAGGTTTCTTGGCCATCGCCGCCATGATTTTCGGGAAGTGGAATCCGCTCGGCGCGCTCGGTGCCGGTCTGTTCTTCGGATTCGCCCAAGCGTTGTCGATCATCGGTAGCAACTTGCCGGTCATCAGCAATGTGCCGCAAGTGTTGCTCTTGATTGCGCCGTATGCGCTCACGATCCTTGCCCTCGCAGGTGTCGTCGGACGTGCGGATGCACCGAAATCGGTCGGTATCCCATATATTAAAGGGAAACGCTAATCATCAAAAGGACAAATGTCCATTTCATCCAGGTTGTTTGACGCTTAAGTCAAACAACCTTTTTTGTTATACTGGTGTAGAGGTGAGATAATTGAAAAAATGGTGGCAACTGCTGATCGCCGTCGTGCTGAGCGTTTCGCTCGCGGGCTGCTCCGTCGATGACTGGTTCGCCGAACAAATCGACCCGCCAGAATCGCTCGTCGAACTCGAGTCCGATTTTCCGTCGGCGTCGGTCGCGCAACAAGTCGCACGGCCGCTCGGCAAGACCGAGACGGTCACGCTCGACCGCGTCATCGATGGAGATACGCTCAAAGTCGAGTTTGAGAACGGGGCGACCGAATCGATTCGTCTCTTGCTCGTCGATACGCCAGAGACGAGCCATCCGACGCTGCCGGTCCAACCGTTCGGGGAGGATGCGAAATCATTCGTCGAGCGTTGGCTGCCAGAAGGAGATACGATCACGCTCGAATATGACGTCGGGCGCTACGATCGCTATCAACGGACACTCGCCTACGTCTGGTATGACGAAGTGATGTTGAACGAGGAATTGTTGCGCCGCGGGTTGGCGCGTGTCGCCTATGTGTACGCGCCGAACACGCAACACGTCGATGCGTTTCGGGAGGTCGAGCGGGCCGCGCGTCAGGAATTGCTCGGGATTTGGAGTCTTGAGGACTACGTGACCGGCAACGGCTTCGACCATGAGGCGACCGAGCCGGCCCAGCCGAAACGAGACACGGATGGATGTGACATTAAAGGGAATATCAATCGGGACGGAGAGAAGATTTATCACGTTCCGGGCGGGGCGAGCTATGAACGAACGATTCCAGAAGAGATGTTCTGTACAGAGGAAGAGGCGCGTGAAGCGGGTTTCCGGAAAGCGACGCGATAAAAAAGACATGTGCGCCCTTCAGGCACACATGTCTCTCTTATTCGTACTTGAGTGCGTCGCCGTCGAACGATTCGTCCGCGACTTTAATTGAGTCGGTCGGGCATCCTTCGAATGCGTCCATCAAGTCCTCATACAATTCGTCCGGGACTTCGATCGTGCCCGTGTTGTCGTCCATCAAGTTGAACGCGAGGCCTTCGTCGTCATAGTCGAAGATGTCTGGGGCGGCTGCTCCGCAGGCCCCACATGCGATACATGTATCTTTATCAACAATCGTAAATTTTGCCATTTGTAACCCTCCATACGTTTCGTCTCTCTGCATAGAAATGATTTTCTACTGACTATGAGTAATTGTAGTCTACATACCCAAATATTTCAATGAGGAAACGAATAACGTTTTGGAAGCATAATTTTGACCGAGGAGGTGGAACGATGGTTCATTTAGCGGACGGGGTGTTGTTGCTTTCGATTGAGCGCTTGAAAGGGGAGCGCAGCGAGCGCAGTTTGTTTCATGTGTTGAACGGCAAACGTTCGGCGACGACACTGCAAGATGCCTTTTTTTATGACTTGGAACCAATTTTCGGATTGTTCCCCTATACGAAGTACGACTATGAGAAACTGCTCGCCTCGTTCGAGAAGCGAGGCTGGCTCAACCGTTCGAGCTTCACGTTGACCGAGGCCGGCAAGATGCTCGCTTCGCCGGAGGCGGTCAGTGAGCTGTTCGACCGTCTCGGCGGTGAGTATCGGGACTATACGACGATGACGTGGAAGCGGCTCAGTTTGTTCGTCCAGACGTTCATGTCGCTCGAGCATGAGCGGACGTTCTATCCGGTGCAGGCCGATCGGTTGGCCGAACGCTGGGTCAAACAGATCGTCCGGACCGAGCGGGAGTGGCAACCGCTGATCCACAGCTTTCACCAGGAGCTTGAAACGGCGCTTGAAGAAGTGGGGGACCCGTACGCGACCGCCGTCGTCTATCGGTTCACCGGTGCGTTCGAGACAGGATACACGTATGAACAAATCGCCTCGCTTCTCGATGTCGATGCGCGCACGGCGCGGCTCTATTTTTTGGCCGGGTGGAATGCGCTCCTGTGGAAATTGCCAAGGGATGCCAAGTTGCTTGGCTTCGCGCACGGCTTGTCGAGCGAGCGGATGACGTTGTCGGCGCGCGAGTCGTATGAGCAGTTTTCGGCTGGTCGAACGTTCCAACAAGTCCAGTCCCAGCGACGGTTGCGCACGAGTACGATTGAAGACCACGTCGTCGAGATGGCGATGTATTTAGATGAGTTCCCGCTCGACCAATTTGTTCCGTTTGAGCAAATCAAGCAAGTCGAGCAGTTGCGTGACGAGTCGAGCTGGGCGCTCAAGCCGATTTTTGAACAAATCGACGGGATCAGTTACTATCAAATCCGATTGGTGTTCGCGAGATTGAAACGAGGTGAGACATTTGTTTGAGAAGACGTTGAAGCGGGTGTTCGGCTACGACAGCTTCCGTCCCGGGCAACGGGATGTGATCGAAGCGGTCGCCGACGGCCAGGACGTGTTGGCCATCATGCCGACCGGAGCGGGCAAGTCGTTGACGTTCCAACTCCCGTCTTATCTTAAAAATGACGGGCTGACCATCATCGTGTCACCGCTCTTGTCGCTCATCGAAGATCAGATGCTCCACATCCGTGAACGGGGCGAGCGGGGAGTGGCGCGATTGACATCAATGGAGACGCTCGAGGAGAAACAAGACATCTTGAACCATTTGAAGCGTTATCGCTTCTTATACTTATCGCCCGAACAACTCGCCGTGCCGCACGTGACGCGGGCGCTCGCTCGGACGCGGATTCAAATGCTCGTCGTCGACGAGGCCCACTGTATTTCGCAGTGGGGCCATGAGTTCCGACCTGAGTATGCCCGTCTAGGCGAGTTGCGTAAACAACTCGGTAGCCCGCAGTGCATGGCCGTCACCGCGACGGCTCCGGAAACGGTGAAACGGGATATCATCGAGAAGTTGGCGTTGTTCTCGCCGGCGCAGTTCGTCCATTCGGCAAACCGGGCTGAGATTCGACTCATCGTCGAACGTCTCGAGTCCGAGGACAAGATGCGGCGGTTGAGCGAGCTCGTCCATGACGTCCCGAAACCGGCCGTCATCTATACGGCGACACGGCGTGAAGCCGAAGCACTCGCGCTTCATCTTGACGACGCCTTGTTTTATCACGGTGGCATGTCGACTGAGGACCGCCGGCTCGTACAATCGCAATTTTTGCGAGATGAAGTCGCCATCATGGTATGTACGAGTGCGTTCGGGATGGGTGTGAATAAAGACAACGTCCGTTCGGTCATCCATTATCAAATCCCGGCCACGCTCGAGGCGTACATGCAAGAGATCGGTCGTGCCGGACGAGACGGTGAACCCGCATTTGCCGTCTTGCTCTATGCCGAAGGCGACGAACGCATCCAACAGTTTTTGATCGACCAACAATATCCGAAAGACAAAGACATCCGTCTCGCGTATTTGGAACGCGACAACGGCACGAGTCTGGCCCAACTGCCGCGTCTTTTGCGGTTGAACGAGGAAGACCCGGTCTGGGGATTGTTGAACCAGATGCTCGCCGAGCGGACGCTTGCCGAGGCGATCGATTGGGTAAAAGATAGAAAGCGGGCCCGCTATCGCCAACTCGGACAGATGATGGACTACGCCCTCATCAAGACGTGCCGGCGCGATTACTTGTTGAACTATTTCTCGGAACAACCGGTCAAACAAGCCGATTGTTGCGACGTGTGTGGGGAGATCGTATTCCCGCCGTCGGTTCAAATTGTGTCTAAAAATGTGACAGATTGGAAACATCGTTTATCTCGTATCTTCTCCTTTGATTGATATCATAGTAAAATGATAAAAAAGGTAAAGGAGGGCACACGTTGCGACATCGGAACCAAGCGGACTCACTTCGTGAACAAGTGGTGGACACGTTGCCGTCTCGCGCTGAAAGACAAGAGCATGAGCGGAAAGAAAAATTGAACGACAATTGGCTGAAACGGCCGCTCGCTATGATGCTGACATTGACGATGTTTGCCATTATTCTCGTATTTTTATATATAGGTCGTCATACAATATTTTTCTGACAATACGACGGGGACGTCGTATTTTTTTATGAGCAATCTCTGTTTTGTCGAACCAATCGCACAATCTCACCAATTTCTCACAGGAATTGCACAATAAAACAGGTAAAGCGCTTCAGATGGGTCTATACTAAATAAGAAGAACTTGTAGGAAAGGAGGGGCTGCTGTGCCGAAGTACTCCATCAAGACGGTCGCGTCACTCACCGGAGTCAACCCGACCACGATCCGAGCGTGGGAACGACGCTATCAATTCATCGTTCCAAGCCGGACCGAATCCGGTCATCGATTGTATTCCGACCAAGACGTCGAGAAAATCAAATGGGTCGTTGAAAAACAACGGGAAGGCTTGACCGTTTCCCAAGCGATTCAACAACTTCATGAAGCCCCGAAGCCGAAGCCTGCCCGCCTCTATGACGAGGAGCTCATGGACGGGTTGCTCGAGGCGTTACTTTCATTTGACGAACGCAAGGCGCACGATTTGATCAATCGTGCCTTTAATACGTTCAGCTTTGAGAAGGTCACGAAAGATATCATTGGTCCGTTGTTGGTGGAGATCGGGACGCGTTGGGAGAATGGGGACATCACGATCGCGCATGAGCATTTTGCGACCGCTTTTTTGCGGGCCCGATTGTCGACCCTCTCGCTGCAGATGCCGATGAATCCATTTTTACCGCGGATCATTTGTGTGTGTGCCCCGGGTGAGATGCACGAGATCGGTCTGTTGTTCGTGACGCTTTATTTGCGTCAGTATGGATACGACGTGATTTTCCTTGGTGCGGGCTTCCCGAAAGAGGATTTAAATGAGGCGTTGCACGATATCCACGCCAAGTGCTTGATCTTCTCCTGTACGTTGACGGAACATCTCGAGGACCTGAAAGAGGCGATGCGATTTATCCAAGCGGATCATCCCGATCTCGTCATCGGGGCCGGCGGATATGCCGTCAGCCTTCACGCGTCCGAGTTTGAGTCGGCCTTCCTTGGAGATACGCCCGAGGCATGGACCGAGTGGTTGTCAACTATTTGACAGGTTGCACAAACGAGAGTAGCTTATAAAGTAGGATTGATTAATCTTTGGAGGTTTTCGTTTGAGATTTGAAAAGCAAACTAAAGAACATTTAAGGGTATATTTGACGGCGAGTGACCTTTCGATTCGAGGGATTGCCATCGATACGATCGTTGGCGAGAGTGGTCAAGACTTGTGGCGGGAATTGCTCGAGACGGCGGAAGCGGAATTCGGTTTCATGCCCCAAGGCACCGTCGACTTGAACGTGACAATGTTTCCCCGTGATGGGCTCGTCATCGACGTCCAAAAAGTCGAGGCAGCCGTCCCGGATGCGGATCAAGAACAAGTCGAGATCCGTTTGACGATCGATGTGATTCATCATCTGATTTATCAGTTTGATGATATCGAGGACGTCATCAACGCCTCGGTCCGTCTGTTCCCGCACATGCAGGATACAGAACAGGGCGGGGCGCTCTACCATTATGACGGACACTATTATTTACACTTCGTCGAAGTGCTCAAACCGGACGTCGAAGAGCGGTTGGCCGCCATCTTGTCGGAATACGGCCGCACGACGACCGTCAGCCCTTACGTCATGATGGAGTATGGCAAGACGATTCAAACTGAACAAGCCGTGAAACAGCTGTACGATACGTTCGCGTAAGTATGGCTTTTTTACTGTTCTGTTTCTATTGTTTTCGGCCGACACATGGTATGATAAAACTTGAATTTTTGAGAAGTTAGCCGAAGGAGAGATTTGATGAAAGTCGCGGTATTATATGGTGGTGTATCAGGTGAGCGGGAAGTGTCGCTCACGAGTGGTAAAGGAATGATTGAAGCGCTCGAAGCACGGGGTCACGACGTCGTGGCGATTGATTTTCACCCGGACCGGGCCAATGAGCTGTTGACGCTTCAAGCCGACGTCGTCGTCAGCGCCCTGCATGGCAAATACGGCGAAGATGGCCGTGTTCAGTCGCTCTTAGAGATGGCCGGATTGCCGTACACGGGGTCGGGCGTTTTGGCATCAGCGCTTGCGATGGACAAAGCCCGTGCGAAAATTATTTTCGCCGCTGCCGGCATTCGCATCGCCCGTGACGTCCTCATCGAGTCGGGCGACGACATCGACGCAAAAATTGTCGAGTGGGGCAGTGAGTTTCCATGTGTCGTCAAGCCGGCCCAAGAAGGGTCATCGAACGGATTGACGATCGCGATGGACGAAGCGATGCTCCGTGAAGGGATTGATAAAGCGTTCGCGTGCGATACGGCTGTCTTGGTCGAGCAATATATTAAAGGCCGTGAGTTGACGGTACCTGTCCTTGGGAATCACGGGGCTGAGGCCGCACTCCCGGTCATCGAGATCATCCCGAAAAATGAATTTTATGACTATGAGTCGAAGTATTCAGAAGGTGGATCGATTCACGTTTGTCCGGCCGAGTTGCCGGACGCGTTGACTGAAGAAGTTCAAACGGCTGCCATCAAAGCGCACCGTGCCCTCGGTTGCAGCGGTTATTCTCGTTCGGACTTCCTCGTCTCTGAAGATGGGCTCGCTTATATTTTAGAGACGAACACGCTTCCGGGTATGACACCGCTCAGCTTGTTCCCGGACAGCGCCCGGGCCGTCGGGATCTCGTACGGTGAGCTGTTAGAGCGATTCATCGAACTGGCACTAGAAAAGTAAGAAGGGAATTCCCCCTTCTTTTTTCATTTTAGAAAACGCTTTCATTATTTTTGTAAAAGCCTTTCAAATTGGGCGCGTATCAGCTATACTTTTAAACGAATACGAGGTTGATTCTTGGGGGAGAATTGACAATTTAGGGGAGGAAACCTTCATGATTACGGATCAAGAAAAAGGTCATCAAAAACGAAAAAACATCCTTGAATCGACACAAGAAGTGATACACGAGGCGCTTGATAAGCTCGGGTATCCAGAAGAGATGTATGAGCTCTTGAAAGAGCCACTTCGGATGTTGACCGTCCGCATCCCGGTACGTATGGATGACGGATCGACAAAGATTTTCACAGGATACCGGGCGCAACATAATGACGCGGTCGGACCGACGAAAGGTGGGATTCGCTTCCACCCGAGCGTGACGGAGGTCGAAGTGAAGGCGTTGTCGGTCTGGATGAGCTTGAAGGCCGGAATTGTCGACCTTCCATACGGTGGCGGTAAAGGTGGGATCGTCTGTGATCCGCGTGAGATGAGTTTCCGTGAAATCGAACGATTGAGCCGGGGTTATGTCCGAGCCATCAGTCAAATCGTCGGACCGACGAAAGATATCCCAGCGCCGGACGTGTTCACGAACTCGCAAATCATGGCGTGGATGATGGATGAGTATAGCCGCATCGATGAATTCAATTCGCCGGGCTTCATCACTGGTAAACCGCTCGTGCTCGGTGGCTCGCATGGACGTGAGACGGCGACGGCAAAAGGTGTCGCCATCATGATCCGGGAAGCGGCGCTGCGCCGTGGAATCGAATTGAAAGGGGCACGTGTCGTCGTCCAAGGGTTCGGGAATGCTGGTAGCTTCTTGTCGAAGTTCATGCATGACGCCGGGGCGAAAGTGATCGCCGTCAGCGATGCATATGGTGCAATCCACGATGAGAACGGGCTCGATATCCCGTATCTTCTCGATCGTCGAGATTCGTTCGGGACGATCTCGACGCTCTTCAAGAACACGATCTCGAACAAAGAAATGTTAGAACTCGACTGCGACATCTTGGTCCCGGCCGCGATCGAGAACCAAATCACCGAAGACAACGCCGACAACATCAAGGCGTCCATCGTCGTCGAGGCCGCCAACGGACCGACGACGAACGAAGCGACCCGCATCTTGACAGAGCGCGGCATCCTGCTTGTCCCGGATGTGCTCGCTTCGAGCGGTGGGGTAACCGTCTCGTATTTCGAATGGGTTCAAAACAACCAAGGATACTATTGGACGGAAGAGGAAGTGGAAGAGAAGCTTGAGAAAGTGCTCGTTCACTCGTTCAATACGGTATACAATACTTCGTCGGCCCGTAAGGTCGACATGCGTCTCGCCGCCTATATGGTCGGTGTACGCAAGATGGCGGAAGCATCGCGTTTCCGCGGTTGGGTATAATTAAACAGCAAAAAGAGGGAGAACCTGGCGCCAGGTTCTCCCTCTTTTTGTCGATTACGTGGTCACACCGTTGCGCTCCCGAAGCGTCTCGGCGATCGCTTGGCCATGGAAACGTCCGTTCTCGATAAAGATCTTATTGGCATCGTTTCCGGCCGCGACGACACCGGCGATGAACAAGCCGTCGACGTTCGTCTCGTACGTCGCTTCATCGAACGCCGGCACACCGGTCTCCTCATCGACTTGGACCCCGGCATCGGCGAACAGCCCATGGTCGGGCAAGTAGCCGGTCATGGCGAGGACGTGGTCGGTCTCGAGCCGATGTTCTTCACCATGCTGACGATAGACGACGTGATGCGGTTCGATGCGAACGATTTCCGCTTCGAGCTCGAGCCGCACCTTGTCATGACGGACGAGCGAGTCGAACGTCGGCAATACCCACGGTTTGACGGACGGACTGTAGCCGTCCCCGCGATAAAGTACCGTGACGTGGGCACCGGCCTTCTCGAGCTCGATGGCCGCGTCGACGGCGGAGTTCTTCCCACCGATGACTGTGACGCGTTGCCGATAGAACGGATGCGCCTCTTTGAAATAGTGGGCGACGTGCGGCAACTCTTCACCGGGCACGTCAAGCCGACGAGGGCGTCCGTAATAGCCCGTCGCCAAGACGACATAGTCGGCCTGGCGCTCTTTGGCACCGTCCCGGTCGTGTCGGGACCGCACGACGAAACCGTTCTCGGTTCGCTCGACCGCCTCGACCGTCTCGAACGGATGGACATCGAGCCCAGTCCGGCTGACGACTTCCCGATAGTAGACGAGTGCGTCTTGCCGGCGTGGCTTCAAATCTTTACAGATGAACGGGATATTCCCGATTTCAAGCAGATTGGCAGACGAGAAGAACGTCTGATGGGTCGGATACCGATAGATGGCATCGACGATATTGCCGCGCTCGATAATCGTGCACGAGATGCCGATGCGTTCCAATTCGATCGCAGCCGACAGCCCGCACGGTCCGGCGCCGACGACGATAGCGTGTTTATTCAATGAAATCACCTCA
This sequence comes from Exiguobacterium sp. s141, assembly GCF_018618085.1. Classification (NCBI taxonomy): domain Bacteria; kingdom Bacillati; phylum Bacillota; class Bacilli; order Caryophanales; genus Exiguobacterium; species Exiguobacterium sp. s141. Next base: position 548,535 of record NZ_JACSLJ010000002.1, read on the forward strand.
TCCCTCATTGTATGGAAGGACGAATCGGTTGGCAAGTCGCCAACTCATTGTTGGAAACTGAAGCTGTGTTCCATGACCGCTTGCGACGAACCGGACTCGAGTTCGACGAGAAGGCGCAGTCTCGCTTTTTGTGAGTTCAAGCCGTTCGAGAAGATGATGCCCATCTCTTTCAGTTGCTGGCCACCGCCGACGTAGCCGTAGACGTCCTGAACGATTCCATTGAAGCAGCGGCTGACGATGACGACCGGCATGCGTTCGACGAGCAGTTCGAGCGCGGGAACAATCGACGGCGGGACGTTGCCTTGACCGAGCACTTCGAGGACGAGTCCGTCATAGCCGAGCGCGAGTACCGCCTCAATCAAGTCCGGGTCCATCCCGGCAACGACTTTCAGCACCGCGACCCGTTTTGTGATTGTCGAAATCATCTTCGGTTGCTTCGTCGTCGGTTGGCTATAGATGAGGACGTGGTCTTTCGTCACCATGCCGACGTTCCCGAAGTGGACCGATTTGAACGTGTCGACCGAGGACGTATGCGTTTTCGTGACGTTGAAGGCGGAATGAATCTCGCCATTGAAGACGACGAGTACTCCTTTGCCACGCGCGACATCGCTTTGGGCGACCCGAAGCGCCGTGATGAGATTGAATTCGCCGTCCGAGCCGACCTCGTTTGACGAGCGCATCGCTCCGGTCAACACGATTGGTACCGGTGCACCGAGTGTGATTTGTAAGAAGTAGGCCGTCTCTTCGAGTGTGTCCGTCCCGTGGGTGATGACGACCCCGTCATACGTGTCTTGCGTCAGTTGTTGATTGATGAACTGGGCGAGCTCGAGCATTTTTTCAGGCGTCATGTGCGGCGATGGGATGTTTGAGAAGTGTTTCGTCGTGATGTTGGCGATATCGGTCGCTTTCGGCAACGTCGCATCGATCGGATTGACTTCGCTCGGCATGACATGTCCCGACCCCGATTGAGACATGGCGATTGTGCCGCCGGTGTGGATCAGTAATAAATGGTTCATAAACAGACCTCCAACTTTTTTGTTCGTTTCTTCCAATTTCTAGGCGTGCCCTACTTTTTCTTTCCTCTATTTCAGTGTATGCTTAACGTGAGAAAGGAGAGATGCATCATGATTGCAATCGCCTTGTCTGCGGTTGCGCCAGGGTTCGCCCTTCTTTCCTACTTCTATCTCCGGCATGAACTGGAAGCGGAACCGCTCGGCTATGTGATCCGGTCGTTCGTCGCCGGGGCCATTCTCGTCTTTCCGATCATGTTCGTCCAGTATGCGTTCGTGGAAGAAGGGGTGCTCGTGGGCCCGTTTTGGAAGGCGTTCGTGGCCACCGCGCTATTAGAAGAGTTTTTTAAGTGGTTCATGATTTATTATACAATATACATACATAAAGTCTTTGATGATTACTACGACGGGATTCTCTATGCGGTCGCCTGTTCACTCGGCTTTGCCACGTTAGAGAATTTTCTATATTTATGGGTGTACGACTCGATTGAAATCGCCATTTGGCGTGCTGTGTTGCCGGTGAGTGGCCATGCGCTCTTCGCTGTCGTGATGGGGTTTTGCCTCGGCCGGGCCAAACATTCCGCCCATGAGCGCTTCTGGCTGTTCACAGCCGTCATGGCGGCGACATTGTTGCATGGCATGTTCGACTATATCTTGCTCGTCGAACCGATGAACAAAGTGCCGGCTGTCGTCTACATCGTCGTTCTTTGGATGGTCGCGCTTTTGCTCGTGCGGACCGCCAATCGCTCCAACCATCGCCAGTACAAATAGAATAAAAGGGGAATCGTTTCATGTTAAAAGTAGGACAAGAGTTACGGGTAGAAGTCGAAGGGAGAAAAGAAGGAAAGACAAAAATCGCGGCTATCAACGACCAAGTCGTCTGGATTGAGTCCCCGAGTGAGACGGATACCTTAAAGACGTTTTTCTTGCACGAGGACGAATCGATGCGTGTCTATTTCTTCGTAGGAGAAGAGCAGCTCTATGCGTTTGATACGGTCGTAACGAGACGGGTGAGCGATGCGCAACTGACGCTTCGCTATGCATTCCCGATGCCGGATGAAAAGAAAATCAAGCGCGTGCAGCGCCGTGAATATTTACGTGTCCCTGAAATGATCAATGTGACCGTATCCGCCGAGGACGGCCAGGCGTTCCCATCGTTTGAGACGACGTCGCTCGACGTGTCGGCCGGCGGTATGCGCATCATCTCCAATCGAGCCCCGGTCGCGGTCGACGAGGCCATCATCGTCACGTTCCATATTAATGATGACCGGGGCGTGCTGCAGACGTTCCGCGTCAAGAGCCGCCTCGTACGGATTCACGAACAGGCGGCGAAACAAGAGTTGTCGCTTCGTTTCGAAGAATTATCGCACCGGGACCAGGAAACGATTTTACGTTATTGCTTCCGGGCCCAACTCGAAGCGAGAAAACGGACGGGCTCTGTATTTTCTTCACGTTAAAAAACTGGTATGATGTTCTCGGAACAAATGACCGAGAGGAGGCGGGTATCGGGATGAGCCGATACCCAATTTTTATGAATAAACCGTTACAGATTGCATTAGATGGACCGGCCGGAGCCGGGAAGAGTACGATCGCGAAAACGCTCGCTAAAAAACTAGGGTATGTCTATATCGATACGGGTGCGATTTATCGTGCCGTCACGTATCGTGCCCTCAGAGACGGGGTCGGTCTCGAAGACGGGCCGAAACTCGCCGAGATGATCGGCAACATGGATTTACGGCTCGTCCCGTCCGAGAACGGACAACGTGTGTTCGACGGCGCCGACGAAGTGACCGACGTCATCCGGACGAGCGAAGTGACGAACAACGTCAGTTTCGTCGCACGCCAGCCGGAAGTACGGGCTGCCCTCATGGATTTACAGCGCGACCTCGCGAGTAAAGGCGGAATCGTCATGGACGGCCGCGATATCGGGACCCACGTTTTGCCGTCAGCCGATTTGAAAGTGTTCATGACGGCGACGGTCGAAGAACGGGCCCGCCGTCGCCACGAAGAGAACGTGGCGAAAGGGTTGCCGAGCGACCTCGGACAGTTACAGCTTGAGATTGCCCTCCGCGACAAGCGCGACTCGGAACGAGAGGTCGCTCCGCTTCGCCAAGCGGACGACGCGCACTATCTCGACACGACCGAGTTGTCGATCGACGGGGTCGTCGAGGCGATCGAGCAATTGATGAAGCAGGTGATTGAACGATGAGACCACTCAACAATGGGCCGTTCGGCATGTATCGTCTCGCGGTGGGCGTCGTCAATATCATTCGCCGGTTGAGTTTCCGCGTCGAATATATCGGACGGGAAAACGTCCCGCTCGACGGGTCGATGATCGTCTGTTCAAACCATCAATCGAACTGGGACCCGGTACTTCTCGCCGGGGCGATGCCGAAACAACGCCAGCTCCGCTTCTTTGCGAAGAAAGAGTTGTTTGAAGTCCCGGTATTGAAACATATCTTGAACCGCGCTGGTCAAATCCCTGTGTCACGCGGAGAAGGCGACCGCCAGGCACTCCGTGTCGTCTTGCAAAAGTTGAAGGAAGACGAGGTCATCTCGATCTTTCCGGAAGGGACACGCTCGAAAGACGGGACGCTCGGCAAAGCCCAGGCCGGAGTCGGGTTCTTTGCGCTCCGCTCGGACGCCTCGGTGCTTCCGGTAGCCATCATCGGCACATATAAGTTCCGTTCGAAGCTTAAAGTCGTGATCGGCAAGCCAGTCGACTTGAGCGGGCTAAAAGCGGAGAAGGCGAGTGCTCAAACCGCGGCCGATTTGATTATGGCGACGATCGGTGATTTGTACATGCAGCATTCACGGAACGTTCGTTAATTTCAGGTTTAATCTCGCGCTAGGAAAGGAACTAACCTGATAACACCTTGACAAATCTTTCGAATTATAAGAAGTTTATACTAGGTGTAAGCGCCTTAGGGCGTTCCTTTTTGTACTCATCGTGAGGGGGTAGTGTTGGAATGGTCGAAGAAATGAAAGATATGCCTGATTTTGAGATTAATCGAGGTCAAATTGTGACCGGTACTGTCGTCAAAATCGAGGACAAACAAGCGTTGATCGATATTGGTTATAAGACCGAGGCAATTTTACCAATCAGCGAAGTATCAAGCATGCATTTAGACGATTTAAACGAATCACTCCATGTTAACGACGAAATCCGTGTCAAAGTGAAAAAGGTCACGGACGAAGAGGTGGTCGTTTCGAAGAAAGACGTGGATGCCGAGGCAGCTTGGGATCAAATCGTCGAGAAATTCGAATCTGGCGAAGTGTTCGAGGTCATGGTAAAAGACAAGGTCAAAGGTGGTCTTGTCGTTGACATCGGTATCCGTGGATTTATCCCGGCTTCGCTCGTAGAAAACCACTTTGTCGAAGACTTCTCATCCTACTTGAATAAACCGATTACGGTTAAAGTCGTCGAGATTGACCGCGAGAAAAATCGCGTCATCTTGTCGCATAAAGCGGTTGCTGAAGCTGAAATGAGCGCGAAGAAAGCGGAGACGCTCGAATCGCTCGAGGTCGGTCAAATCATCGAAGGGACGGTTCAACGTCTCACTGATTTCGGTGCATTCGTCGATATCGGCGGCGTCGACGGACTCGTCCACATTTCGGAAATGGCCCATAGCCGGGTAGAGAAACCGAGCGATGTTGTGACTGAAGGAGACAAAGTCAAAGTGAAAGTGCTTGGACTTGACCTCGACAACGAGAAAGTGAAGTTGTCGATCAAAGAGACGCAACCTGGACCGTGGGAATCGGTGGAAGGTAAAATTCAACCGGGCGACGTGATCGACGGGAAAGTCAAACGTCTCGTGACGTTCGGTGCTTTCGTCGAAGTCGCGCCGCAAGTCGAAGGTTTGCTGCACATCTCTCAGATTGCGAACCGACACATCGCGACGCCGTCTGAAGTGTTGTCAGAAGGCCAAGACGTGAAAGTGAAAGTGCTCGATGTCCATCTTGATGAGAAGAAAATCTCACTCTCGATGCGTGCGCTCGAGTCGAGTGATTCGACGCGTGAAGACGCGGACCAATCGCTGCTTGACGAGTATAGTGACCAAGGAGGGTTCTCTGTCTCTGAATTGACAGGAGAAGAGACCTCGGACGATTCTAAATAAGACGGTCGTTCAAGCGGGAGCCAGACTCCCGCTTCTTTTTGTATGGTCACGGAAATAGCGCTGTGATATGATAGTACAGTTGCAATTAGAAACGATCAGTTATTGAATGAAAGTTAGAGAGGTGTTTATATGGGAATTCCAGCAGTGGCCATCGTAGGCCGCCCGAATATTGGGAAATCCACGATTTTTAACCGGATTATCGGAGATCGCGTGTCGATCGTCGATGATAAACCGGGGGTAACACGCGACCGCATTTATGGGACGGGTGAGTGGTTGAACCGTAAGTTTCATTTAATCGATACAGGCGGGATCGAGGTCGGTGATGAGCCGCTTCTCGTTCAAATGCGCCACCAGGCTGAGCTTGCGATCGATGAGGCGGACGTTATCATTTTCATGGTGAACGGACGCGAAGGCATTACAGCGGCAGACGAAGAAGTGGCGAACTTGTTGTTCCGTTCGAACAAACCGATCGTCCTCGCCGTCAACAAAGTCGATAACTTCGAGATGCGCGAACTCATGTATGAGTTCTATTCGCTCGGATTCGGCGATCCGTTCCCGATTTCGGGGACACACGGACTCGGGCTTGGAGACTTGCTCGACAAAGTTTTCGATTTGGCGCCAGATAAAGATGACTATGAATACAATGAAGAAGTCATCCAGTTTTCGCTCATCGGACGTCCGAACGTTGGGAAATCGAGCTTGACGAATGCGATTCTCGGTGAAGAACGCGTCATCGTCTCGGATATCGCGGGGACGACTCGTGATGCGATCGATACACCGTTCACACGGGATGGGCAAGAGTACGTCATCATCGATACGGCCGGTATGCGTAAACGCGGAAAAGTGTATGAATCAACCGAGCGTTATAGCGTCATGCGTGCCCAAAAGGCAATCGAACGTTCAAACGTAGTCCTCGTCGTCATCGACGGCGAAGAAGGCATCATCGAGCAAGACAAACGCGTCGCCGGCCTCGCCCACGAAGCGGGGAAAGCCATCGTGCTCGTCGTCAACAAGTGGGATGCCGTCGACAAAGACGATAAGACGATGAAGAAGATGGAAGAGAAGATTCGTAAAGAGTTCTTGTTCCTCGACTACGCGCCGATCGTATTTTTGTCGGCTCTCACGTCGAAACGTCTTCAGACGTTGCTTCCGGTCATCAAGGAAGTGGCCGAGTCGCACCGTCGTCGGATCTCGACGAGCGTGTTGAACGACGTCATCGTCGACGCGGTCGCGATGAACCCGACACCGACGGACAAAGGACAGCGACTCAAGATCAACTACGCGACGCAAGTGGCCATCGAGCCGCCGACGTTCGTGTTGTTCGTCAACGACCCAGAGTTGCTTCACTTCTCGTACAAACGTTATCTAGACAACCAGATTCGCCGCGCATTTGACTTCACTGGTACACCGATTCATATCGTGGCGCGTCAGAAAAACTAGTAATGGGGGTGCCTTCTATGGCAAAAGTTGCTGTCATCGGCGCAGGGAGCTGGGGAACGGCGTTATCACTCGTCCTCGCTGACAACGGACACGACGTCCTGCTTTATGGACGTGAAGAAGAGCATGTGCATGAAATCAATACCGACCATACGAATTCGACGTATTTGAAAGATGCGCCGTTACCGACCTCGATTCGAGCGACGACGGACTTGGCAGAAGCGGTCGCCGGCCGCTCCATCGTGTTCCTCGTCATCCCGAGCTCGGCGATTCGTCCGGTGTCTCGTGAGTTGAACGCACTTCTCACAGAGCCGGCCGTTCTTGTCCACGCCGCTAAAGGGATCGAACCGAAGACGCACAAACGTCTGTCGGAGATCATCGCCGAAGAAATCGATCCGGCGAAACGCCGGGCCATCGGTGTTTTGACCGGCCCGACCCACGCGGAAGAAGTGGCGGTCCGTAAATTGACGACCATCACGATCGCCTGCGAGGATTTGGACGTGGCCGATGAGATTCAAGAGTTGCTCACGAACGATCAGTTCCGGGTGTATTTGAACTCGGACGTCATCGGAGCGGAGTATGGTGGTGCCCTTAAAAACATCATCGCGCTCGCAGCGGGGATGACGGACGGCCTCGGTTACGGCGATAATGCCAAAGCGGCGCTCATGACGCGCGGGATCGTTGAAATCGCGCGACTCGGGGTCAAACTCGGTGCCAACCCGGCCTCGTTCTCGGGATTGACCGGGATTGGGGATTTAATCGTCACGGCCACGTCCCAGCATAGCCGTAACTGGCGTGCCGGGAATGCGATCGGCCGTGGTGAAAAACTCGAGGACGTGCTCGGTCATATGGGAATGGTCGTCGAAGGTGTTCGTGCCTGTGAGGCGGCGCATACGCTCGCTCGGGAAGCCGGTGTCGAGATGCCGATCACGGAAGCCCTTTACAACGTATTGTTCGAAGGCAAGAGCCCGCATGATGAAGTACAAAAGTTAATGAGACGCCCGCAAAAGCATGAGATGGAAGAAGTATTTCATTTCGAAGGCGGCGAAGAGCAAAGGGACTGACGTTTTCGTTCAGTTCCTTTGTTTTTTTTGCTACACTTATGTACGGAGAAAGAATTAAAGAGAAAGTCGAGGGGATAGACGTGACACCGTCACTCATCAAGATGTGGATTTCATTTGCGGGGATTGGAGCGTTTGCCATCGCCGCGCTTATGGTGGCAATCAGCCATACGAAGCTATCGGGATGGTTCGCGGCGCTCGTCCGCGTCATCGCGTTCGTCATATTTTTATTTGGAACGATCATCATGATTTATGTGGTCGCTTCAGGACCGACAGGAGGATAACACGTGAAACGGATTTTGTTGGTCGCTAGTCTTTTGGCGGCGACCGTGCTCAGTGGATGTATGTTCCCGGACTCGAACCGGGTCGATAACGTGCCGTATGAAGATCAATTGACATCGGTCCAGACGGCCGTTGATTCGTTCAAAGAGACGACCGGTGTCTTGCCAATCAAAACGAAACCGGCTGAAACGCCTCTCATGGAGCGTTACCCGATCGAATTCGCCCGTCTCGTGCCTGGTTATTTGGCCGATCCGCCGGTGAACAGTTTCGAAGGGGGCGGTTTGTTCTTATATGTCCTTGTCGACGCCGAGACCGACCCTACCGTCAAGCTCATTGATTTGCGCGTGACCGAACGGTTGCAAACGTTACAGACGAACATTAACGCCTTTCGGGCCAAAGAAGGGAAATTTCCGTTTGACGGGTCGGTCGGCAAGAATCAATTCACGATCGATTATGATCTCATCTTCGTCTCAGAAGAACCGACGGTCCCGAGTCCATACACCGATACCGAGTTGCCAATCTATGTCGACGGGACCGGGCAATTATTTGTCGATTACCGGACCGACCTTGAAGCCGCCCTTAAGAACACGGATGTAGAGCCGAAAGTCGGGGAAGACATTCGGTATTTGCTCTATAATGACTCCCCGTTCGCCCCTGCTTATTCGCAAGGGTACACGATTAATGAACAAGGTGAGGTCGAGTTTTTAAACAACTGATCGTCGGAACGGGTCGAATATAGGCTTTTCACTTAAAAAATGTTGTCATATCAACGTTTGTACGATATGATTAATCCCGTAAACTCCCTGTGAGAGGAGGTGAATCGTGATGAACAAAACTGAATTGATCCAAGCGGTTGCGGAGAAAGCCAACGTTTCGAAAAAAGAAGCTACACAAGTTGTAGAAGCTACATTCGAATCTATCACTGAAGCACTCCAAAACGGTGATAAAATTCAATTGATCGGTTTTGGTACTTTTGAAGTTCGTGAACGTGCTGCCCGTAAAGGCCGTAACCCACGTACGAAAGAAGATATCGAAATCCCGGCGAGCAAAGTTCCTGCCTTCAAAGCAGGTAAAGCGCTCAAAGATGCGGTCAAATAATGTGCAATACATAAGTCGCCGAAAGGCGGCTTTTTTTGTGGTGGAAAGCGAGTTCACATGGCGTGAATGTGACAAAAATGTGCTATACTATGTCAGAATGACAACGAAGAGGACGAGGGGGAATAGCATGGAACAGATGACATACGAAACCGTTGTCACCGACCTTGCTCGTCAAATCGAAGAACGCATGACCCATCCGTATTTGACGAGACACGAGATTGTACCCGCAGTCGACATGCCTTTACTTCGTTGGATGGTCGAGATGATTGAAATCGAATCGAATCAACAACGTCAGCTCGTGCTTGCGACGTATTTTGCGCACCAAGCGCTCGAACTGCACGATCAAGTAAAGGATAGTCCGAACGGATCGCTCGAGCGGCAATTGAAAGTGCTCGCCGGCGATTATGCCTCGGCTCAATTTTATAAAATTCTGGCCCTGTTTCCTGCCGATTATAGCAATCGCTTCGGCCGGACGGTCCAGCTCGTCAATGGGGCGAAATGTACACTTGCGTTAGACGCAGACGTACCTGTCACGACGTGGATGAAAGCGAACTTCGGATTGATCAAAACGTTTTCTGAAGTGATCGGTCAGGCTTACTTGACCGCATACGGAAAAACGATCATCGAACGAAAGGCGGCGGAACTGCGCCAAGAACAACGAGAACAGCTATCGACGCTCCTGGCGCACGCTGTCGCTTAGAACGGAAAGGATGTTACGTATTGCAACCGAAAGAAAAAGAGCAAAAAGTATATGACGTGTTTCAATCAATCTCACCGAGCTACGATACGATGAACTCGATCATCAGCTTCCGTTTGCATAAATGGTGGCGCAAAGCGACAATGCGTCGCATGCAAGTGTTCCCAGGGGCTAAATGTCTCGACGTCTGTTGCGGGACGGCAGATTGGACGATTCAACTCGCCGAGGCGGCCGGGAATACCGGTGTCGTCAAAGGTCTCGATTTCTCCGAGAACATGCTCGCGGTCGGACAAGAGAAAGTGGAAGAATATCCGACAATCGAACTCATCCATGGTAACGCGATGGCATTGCCGTTCGGCGATCACTCGTTCGACTATGTGACGATCGGTTTTGGTCTTCGCAACGTTCCGGACTATATGACGGTGCTCCGTGAGATGCACCGGGTGTTGAAGCCGGGTGGTACGGTCGTCTGTCTCGAGACGAGCCAACCGACGGCACCACTCTTCAGCGAGCTATACCGATTTTACTTTGGATCGGTCATGCCACTGTTCGGTAAAGTGTTTGCCGGCTCGTATGATCAATATAAGTGGCTCCAAGAATCGACCGATCAATTCCCGGACCGGTTGACGCTAAAACGGATGTTTGAGACGGCAGGATTCGAACAAGTCGAAGTGAAGGCGTTCTCCGGCGGTGCGTGTGCCATGCACTTAGGAAAGAAGTGGTGACCGATGTCTTTGAAGCGACTTTATCGCCACATGAACCGAGAGATTGAACAGATTGACCGGTTCTTGTCGACGCGAGTCCAAACCGATCATCCGGTCATCGAAGCGGCTTCGAAACAACTGTTAGAAGCGGGCGGGAAGCGGATTCGGCCGGCGTTCGTCCTGCTTAGCGCCGGATTCGGACAGACGAAAGACATCCGATTGACGAAAGTGGCGGCGAGTCTAGAATTGATTCATATGGCCTCGCTTGTTCATGACGACGTCATCGATGACGCCACATTGCGCCGCGGCAAACCGACCGTCATGGAACGTTACGATGAACGGGTCGCGATGTACACCGGTAATACGTTGTTCGGTGAAGCGATTCGGCTCGTCTCTGAGATCGATTCCCCAGACGTGATGCAAATCATGGCTGATACGATGGAACTGATCTGTGTCGGGGAGATCAATCAAATCCAAGATCAATATGACTGGGCCCAGTCTCCGAAACGATATCTCGACCGCATCGCCCGCAAGACGGCGTTGTTGATCGAGACGAGTTGTGCGGCTGGTGCCGTCGTCTCGGGAGCCTCTCCTGACGTTGTCAAACAGCTGCGGTTGTTCGGCTATGATATCGGGATGGCGTTTCAAATGACGGACGACTTGCTCGACTTCACCGCAAAAAGTTTCCAACTCGGAAAACCGGTCGGTGAAGATTTGAAACACGGCCATAAAACGCTACCGCTCTTCTATTCAGCGGAAAATCCGGAATTTTTCGATCGGTTGCAACAAGTCAGTCATTCGTCTGATTATGCTTTGACGCACACGCTCGTTCGTGAAGTGCAACGCAACGGGACGCTCGAGCGGAGCCAACGGACGATCGACCGTTATGTGAACCGGGCGATCCGACGTCTTGACGGGTTACCGGACGTGGTCGACAAACGCTCCCTCATCGAGATTGCCGAGTACATCGGGAAACGAAAATGGTAATCGGCACCTTGTAAACCCTTTCAATAATGGTGATGACCGTGTAAACTAATAACGTACATGGTACACAGATCGATTTAGGGGGATTAGGGAAATGGAAAAAACATTTTTAATGGTGAAACCGGATGGCGTGAAACGTGGATTGATTGGGGAAATCATCTCGCGCTTCGAACAAAAAGGCTATACGTTGAATCGTCTTGAATTGTTGACACCATCAGTGGAAGTTGCACAATCGCATTATGCGGAACATAAGGAAAAGCCGTTCTTTGGAGAGCTAGTCGACTTTTTAACGTCTGGTCCTGTTGTGGCGATGGAATGGGAAGGCGAGAATATCGTCGCCGTCTCTCGGTTGATGATCGGGAAGACGAACCCGCTTGACGCACAACCTGGAACGATTCGTGGCGACTTGGCCTCGACGATGTCACAAAACGTCATCCATGGTTCAGATAGCGTGGAGAGCGCAGAGCGTGAATTGTCACTCTGGTTCGCCACTGAAGCATCACACGTTTGATGACGATAAAAGGGACGGGGGCCTCCTGTCCCTTTTTATATTGGGATTGAAGCGCTCTCACTCGTTTTGGCACGACATGATCTAGGAGAAGAGAAAGAATTGAGGTTGGAACTGGTGATAAATGATTATGCCATCTTCGTTAAAAAGTTTTATTTGAAGTCAGGGATCGACTTGAATTTATATAAAGAGGCTCAGATGAAGCGGCGGATGATCGCGCTTCGTGAGAAGAAAGGGTATGCCACGTTCATCGAGTATTTCAAAGCGATGGAAGCGGATCGAGGATTGTACGATGAATTTTTAGACCGCATGACGATCAACGTGAGCGAGTTTTATCGGAACCCCGTCCGCTGGCAGCAGCTTGAGACGGATATCTTACCCGAGCTCATCCGAAAAAGCCAAGGCAAATTGCGTGTCTGGAGCGCGGCCTGTTCGACCGGAGAAGAGCCGTACTCGTTAGCGATGCTATTATCGAAACATTTGTCACCCGCCCAGTTCACGATCATGGCGACGGACCTAGATGATGTGGTGATCGAAAAAGCGAAGCAAGGCAAGTACCATGAGCGGGCGCTCGTCGACTTGCCCCCTGATTTTCGGCAGCGTTATTTCACTCGCCGTGGGGACGACTATTACATCACAGAAGACATCAAGAAGTTGGTGACGTTTAAAAAACATAACTTGTTGGCCGACGTGTACGAGCGGAATTTTGATTTGATCGTCTGTCGCAACGTCTTGATTTATTTCACCGAGGAAGCGAAAGAGAAAGTTTATAAATCATTCCACCGTTCGCTTCGCCCGGGTGGGATCCTTTTCGTCGGGGGCACGGAGCAAATCTTTCAACCGAAACGGTATGGCTACAAGATGAAACAAAGTTTCTTCTACGAAAAATTTGAAGAGTGAGGTGGCGCACATGCGTTATTTGACGGCAGGAGAATCGCACGGTCCCGGACTCTCGATCATCATCGAGGGTGTGCCGGCCGGGCTTGAAGTCGACGTGCAGGCAATCAATGACGAGCTCGCCAAACGGCAATCGGGTTATGGTCGTGGCCGTCGCATGCAAATTGAATCAGACCGAATCGAGGTGAGGGCCGGTATTCGTCACGGGGTGACGACAGGGGCCCCTATTTCGTTTTGGATCGAGAACAAGGACCATACTCATTGGCGGAACGTCATGCAGGCCGAACCGGTCGACGCGGATGTTGAAATCAAGCGTCGCGTCGTCCGGCCACGGCCGGGTCATGCCGACCTCGTCGGCGGACTGAAGTATGACCATCGCGACCTGCGAGACGTGCTCGAACGTTCGAGCGCTCGAGAGACGGCGGCCCGTGTCGCTGTCGGGGCACTCAGCAAGCAACTGCTCGCTGCGGTCGGCATGTCACTCGTGAGCTATGTCAAAGTGATCGGCGGTGTCACGGCCGAGACATCATACGAGTCGCTCGACACGTTACACGCCGCGATTGAGGCGTCGCCGGTCCGGACGATGGATGAGGCGGCAGGTCAGGCGATGATGAATCGAATCGACGAGGCGAAAGCTGCCGGTGATTCGCTCGGCGGTGTCGTCTGTACGGAAGTGCATGGCGTCATCCCAGGCCTCGGGTCGTATGTCCAATACGACCGAAAACTCGACGCGGCCATCGCCCGAGCCGTCATGAGCGTCAACGCGATTAAAGGGGTCGCGTTCGGGGATGGGTTCGAGATGGCGTATCGACCAGGCTCTGAAGTCATGGACCCGATCGCCTATGGCCCGGACGGTTATACGCGGCTGAGCAACCATCTCGGTGGCTTCGAAGGCGGGATGACGACGGGCATGCCGATCGTCTGTACGGCTGTGATGAAGCCAATCCCGACGCTATATAAACCGCTCCAATCCGTCGATATCGATACGAAAGAACCGTTTCTCGCACAAATCGAACGGAGTGACGCCTGTGCCGTCCCGGCCGCCTCGCTCGTCGTCGAGGCCGTCGTCGCGTTTGAGCTCGCCCGCGAGTTATGCGAGACGTTCGGACATGACACGGTCAACCGGATCCAGTCACGTGTCGCCGCATACCGAGAGGAGATTCGGACGTGGTGACGCTCCATGTGAACGCCTCGACCCCGTACGACGTCACAATTGAACGAGGGGACGCCTGGCTCGACCGCGTCCCTTACTTCTCGTGCTCCACCGTCTGGGTGGTCACAGATGAGACGGTCGACCGGTTGCACGGAAGTGAGTTCCGGGACCGGCTCGCGCATAAACATCGGAACGTCGTCTGGTCGGTCGTCCGCCCGGGTGACGGCTCGAAGTCGCTCGACACGATCGAACGGCTCGTCACGGACGGATTGACGGGCGGTTGTGACCGGGATACGCTCGTCGTGGCATTCGGAGGTGGCATGGTCGGGGATTTAGCCGGCTTTTTAGCGAGCGTCTATATGCGCGGTGTGCGTTACATACAAGTGCCGACGACGATTCTCGCGCATGACTCGGCCGTCGGCGGGAAAGTGGCGGTGAACCATCCGTTCGCGAAAAATGCGATCGGTGCCTTCTATCAACCGGCGGGCGTCCACTATAACGTGGACCGTCTCGAGACGTTGTCCGCGCGGGACGTCTTGAGCGGGCTCGGTGAATTGATTAAGCACGCCTATCTGTCACGTTACGTCCTCGGTCACTCGTTTGAGACCGAGTTGTTCACAGCTTTGGCACAAGGACCGCTCGATTGGGAAACGTGGCTCGCACGAGGAATCGAAGTGAAGCGATTAGTCGTCGAGGCCGATGAACGCGAACAAGGCGTGAGGGCGTGGCTGAATTTCGGTCATACGTTCGGCCATGCGTTGGAGTCGGCTGAGGCATACCGGTTGTCGCACGGGGAAGCGATTCTCTACGGGATGGTGTACGCCTTCCTCGTCTCCGGCGACGAGGAACGGGCCGAAACCCTCGCTTCATTCATGAGGCGGGAAGGCATCACAACGGTCAACTGGCAATCGTTTGACACGTATCTCGCAGGCATGGGACACGATAAAAAGAATCGGGACGGGCAGATCCGCTTCGTCCTGCTCGGCGCTGAGGTGACCGTTGCGAGCGTCACGGCCGAGCGACTCACTGGAGCGTTCCATCAAATGAAAGGGTGGTTTTGACATGGGATTGAATGGATTCATACGGGTACCGAGTGACAAGTCGATCACGCATCGCGCTCTCTTGTTCGGGGCCGTGGCGACCGGGGAGACGACGATTTATGATCCACTCCTTGGCGAGGACTGCCGGTCGACGCTCGAGGCGATCCGGCGATTAGGAGCGGACGTCATCGAAGAGCCGGACCGTCTCCTCATCACGGGGGCGAAGACGCTCACATCGGCCGAACTCGATTGCGGGAACTCGGGCACGACGATGCGTCTTTTGACAGGGCTTCTCGCGGGTTACGATGGGGAGTTCACGCTTACCGGAGACGCCTCGCTCTCAAAACGTCCGATGCGTCGGGTGACGGACCCGCTCCGACAAATGGGCGCGGACCTCGACGGGAAGTTCGCCCCGATCCAAATTCACGGCCGGACGCTGGCGGGCATCGATTACACGTTGCCTGTCGCGAGCGCGCAAGTGAAGTCAGCGGTCCTGCTTGCGGGACTTCGTGCGACCGGACCGACAATCGTGCGCGAGCCCGTCTTATCGCGGGACCATACGGAACGCATGCTGCCTTTGTTCAGTGGGCAATTGAACATCACGGCAGAGGACGGTGTCCGAACGATCCGGTTAGCTCCATCCGTGCTCAAGGGGGCCACGGTGGCCGTTCCGGCCGATCCATCTTCGGCTGCCTTTTGGTGGGCCGGGGCGGCGCTCGTCCCGGGCAGTCGCGTCACGACGACCGACGTCTGTTTGAACGAGACACGAATCGGATTTTTACGTACGCTCGAACGGATGGGTGTGAAGACGGAAGTGACGAACGTTCGTTTGCTCGGGGAAGAGTCGGTCGGCGACGTGACTGTGTCGACGAGTACACTTCACGGCATCCGCTTGGACGGGGATGCCATCCCGCACCAAATTGATGAATTGCCGTTGTTCGCTCTCGTCGCGTCGCAAGCGACGAGTCCGTCATCGGTCCGGGACGCGGGCGAACTCCGAGTGAAAGAGACGGACCGGATTCAGACGGTCGTGCACGAACTTTCGGCACTCGGGGTCGATGTGCGCGAAACCGAGGACGGATTTGACGTCTATCCGAGCCGGTTGCACGGGGGTCATGTCTCCTCGCACGGGGATCATCGCTTGGCGATGATGCTCCAAATCGCAGACTTATTGACGACGGACCGTGTGACGATTGAACATGTTGAGGCAGCTGATGTAAGTTACCCACGATTCCGTGACGATTTACAACGCCTCGGCCGTGAGATAGAATAACGTCAATACGAGTTGCCGGTAGGAGGAATTATAAACATGTTAGACGAAATAGAATTGAATCATATTATTGAGATGCTCGAGAAAGGTGAGACCGAGCATGCCCTCATGCATCTCGAGTCGCTCGAGAAGGAAGGGTCGGACGAAGACCGTCTGGCCATCGCCGACATCTACCTCGAACTCGGGCTCGCCGATCGGGCCGTGAACGTACTCGCGGCACTCTACGTCGACTACGCGGGCAATCCGCACGTCGCCTTGTCACTCGCCGAGGCTTACTTGGACAGCGACCGGGAAGAAGAGGCGATCGCCGTCCTCGAAAAGATTGATACGACAGACAAGGAAGCGCATATGCGCAGCCTCGTCTTGCTCGCTGATCTCTATCAATCTCAAGGGTTGGATGAGGTCGCGGTGAAGAAATTGATGGAGGCGCTTGAGGCGAATCCAGACGAACCGCTCCTCATCTATGGCCTAGCCGAGTTGTATGCGTCGATCGGTTCATTCGAACAGGCGGTCCCGCTCTATGCCCGTCTGCCGCACTTGCGCTTGCCGGAAGAACTCGACTATCAGGCGGACTACGCCGAGGCGCTGACGATGATCGGCTCGTTCGAAGAGGCACTCAATGAGTATGAGAAAGCAAACGACCGCAACTTGAATACCGTGTTCGGTCACGCGATGACCGCCCATCGCATCGGTCGCGATGAAATCGCCGTGAAGCAGTTCGAGTCACTCCGGGCGATGGACCCGGACTTCACGTCGCTCTACTTGCCTTATACGGAAGCGCTCGACGCGCTCGGCCGCTTCGAAGAGGCATTGGATGTGATCGATCAGGGAATCGACCGTGACGACTACAACGACGAGTTGCGGACGGTGAAGGCGAAGCTGTTCTTGAAGCAAGGGCGGACGGACGAGGCGGTCACGGAACTCCGGGAAGCGCTCGCGCTAAACCCGGAATCGCTCCAGGCGACCGAGCTCCTCTTATCTGTCTTATTCGAATCGGGTGACATGGAGGCCGTTCTCGAGACGATCGACACGCTCGAAGAGCATTCGACGTCTCCGCTAGTGACCTGGTACAAAGCGAAGGCGGCCTATGAACTCGAGGACTACGATCAAGCCGTCACGTTATACGGGTCGATCGAGCAAGTTTATAAAGAGGACGTGTTATTTGCCATCGAATGGGCTACACTATTGATAGAAGAAGGACAGCGTGCCGAAGCGCAACGAGTGCTCGAGCAAACGCTTGCGCTCACCGTCGATGTCGACGACCGCCAAGTTCTGGAGGAGCGGCTCGAACGGTTGACGGACCACGATTAATCGATACAAAGGAGATGGGGTCATATGGTCGAGCGGAAAAAGATGTTCTTAAAGCGATTCCTCGCTCATCATACGCTTCGCAAACGAGAAGCCAAGTGGATTATCGACTACTGGCTCAGACATCCAGAAAAACTCGGGAACGTTCATTTCGTCACGAACGCCTCGGTCTCACCGCGTAGCCTGATCATGACGGCGTACGGTTTTGACGGGGAACCGTTCCGTTACCGCCGGGGTGACCTCATCACGGTCAATCCCGAGAAGGCGTATCACGACATCCGGCTCCATGACGGCGCCATCTACGTGGAGCTCAACTTCCAAGGGATGATGATCGACGAAATGTGGATCGACATCGTTGAATTGAACCCGTTCGAACCCGTGGCCGAACTTAAGGATGAAGTGACGACGTCCGCGCAAACGGTCATCCGGGCCTCGGTCGCCCAGTTCGAGGAAGAACGTCTGCTCGTCGAAATCGACAAGGCGCTCGACCGGCGTGACGAGAAATTGTTCCGCAATTTGACGAGTCAGCTGCATCAAGTGCGAGCCTCAAAATTATTTTAATAAAAACAAGCGCTTCCGTTATGGTCGGCGCTTGTTTTTTGGTATATTAATGACGTAGGAATACACAATAATTTCACATTTCGTTCATAAGTTTCGCATAGGGAACGTTTGTAGGTACGCTACAATGGACATGATGATGTATGTCTGGAGGAGAGGAGGAGGAAGATGAGGTTCGATGGCATAGACGCGATGAAATCGCTGACAGAACGCCAATACGTCGACACGCTCGTCGTCCCACTCGTCGAACTGGCGTTTGATGAGGACATGGTGCGTAAAGCCGAAGGGAACGAAGTCATTCAGGCGGTGGCACTTGAGACCGAACGGCAACTGTCGGGACGGACGATGCTCAGCCCGACACTTAGTTACGTCGACGTGGACGCTGGCCGAGCGACGGCAGAAGCGGTACTCACGAAAGCGGTGTCCTCTGGGTTTTCCCACGTGTTGTTCATCTCCTCGGATTTGCGTTTCAAAGGGTCTGAACTGCCGATTATGTTTGTTCCGCCGCTTGCTTTAAAAGGCATGTCCGGCGAGCAGTCGCACACGATGGTTCAAAATTTTGCGACGCAAGTCATTACCGAGCTTTCGAGCCGTTGGATGGCGACATGAAGCGGTTGACGTGGAGGTTTTATTGATATACTATTTTGTTGAGTGAGAAATTTTTGTGAAGAATGCATAAAGAATTATGGGGTTATGCACACGAATGAGGGGGGAACGAAATGGCTCAAAATGGGTCAAAAGTCACACGCCGTCAGTTCTTAACGTATACGTTGACTGGTGTAGGTGGCTTTATGGCGGCAACATTGATCAGTCCGATGGTCAACTTTGCGATCGATCCGGTCTTAAAAAAATCGGGAGCGGGCGATAAAGTAAAAGTCATCAGTCTCGACGACATCACGACTGAGCCGCAACGTGTCGACTTTAAGAAACAAACGCAAGATGCTTGGTATGAATTTGAAGAAACGCTTTCGGCGTGGGTATTTAAAGATGAGAGCGGCGAGATCATCGCCTTGTCTCCAATTTGTACGCACCTCGGCTGTCAAGTAGGATATGGTGGAGACCCGACTCGACCGACAGAGTTCTTCTGCCCGTGTCACTTCGGTCGCTATGAGAAAGATGGAACGAACATTCCTGGTACGCCTCCGACTGCACCACTTGCACGCTACGAAAAAGAAGAAAAAGACGGCTTCCTATACTTGGGCAGTCCAGTCGCACAGTTGTGAGAGGGGGAATAGTCGATGTTACAAAAAATTTATGATTGGGTCGATGAACGCGTCGACATCACGCCGTTATGGCGCGACATCGCTGACCATGAAGTTCCAGAACACGTCAACCCTGCCCATCACTTTTCAGCATTTGTTTATTGCTTCGGCGGTCTGACGTTCTTCACGATCGTGATTCAAATTCTGTCAGGGATGTTCTTGACGATGTACTACGTACCAGACATCATCAACGCGCACGCGTCGGTGTACTATTTACAAAACGAGATCGCACATGGACAAATCGTTCGTGGGATGCACCACTGGGGCGCATCGGTCGCCATCGTCATGTTGTTCTTACATACGCTCCGCGTATTCTTTACCGGATCGTATAAGAAACCGCGCGAACTCAACTGGGTCGTCGGTGTTCTCTTGTTCTTCGTCGTCTTGGCGCTCGGTCTTACAGGGTACTTGTTGCCGTGGGATATGAAAGCGTTGTTCGCGACGAAAGTTACGCTTCAAATTGCCGAGAGTGTCCCGGTCATTGGTGGCATTGCCAAGACGCTTCTCGCCGGTGGTGAGATCGTCGGCGCACGGACGCTCACGAACTTCTTCGCCATTCACGTCTTCTTCTTACCGGCGGCCTTGTTCGGACTCCTCGGAGCCCACTTCTTGATGATTCGTAAACAAGGGATTTCAGGACCGCTATAAGCCGATTCGAAGATATAAAGGGGGAGAAACGATATGCATCGCGGTAAAGGGATGAAATTTGTAACCGACTCTCGAGTAGGAATCTCGAATCGGAAACAAAATATTGCAAAAGACTATTCTGAATACCCAGGACGCACTGAGGCGTTCTGGCCGAACTTCTTGTTGAAAGAGTGGATGGTCGGTTCGGTCTTCTTGATCGGATTCATCGCCTTGACGATCGTCGAGGCACCACCGCTCCAAAACATCGCCGATCCAACGAACACGTCTTACATTCCGTTACCGGACTGGTATTTCTTGTTCTTGTATCAATTGCTCAAATACCAATTCGCAGCAGGGGACTGGATCCTTCTTGGGACGGTCATCTTGCCAGGGGTCGCCTTCACGGCGCTCTTGATCGCACCATGGCTCGACCAAGGACTTGAACGCCGTCCGGCGAAACGTCCGGTCGCCATCAGCTTCATGTTGCTCGGCGTGTTGTCGATTTTCTACTTGACGTGGGAATCGGTTCAAACGACACACTGGGATCAAGTTCATGAACAAGGGATTTTGGAAGTTCCGGGCGAAGGCCCTGAAATCGATACGGCCGCACCTGGCTACGAGATTTACTCGGCTCAGTCATGTGTGAACTGTCACGGACAAAACCTCGAAGGCGGGGCAGCAGCTCCAGCACTCGTCGGCACACAGTATACGGCCGAAGAGATCGCGGATATCGCAGTCAACGGTGTCGGTACGATGCCAGCCGGTCAATGGGACGGTTCGGATGAAGACCTCCAAGCCATGTCTGAATTCATCGCGTCATACGGTGAAGGCGGCGAAAACAACCAATAATCGATTGGTTCAAGAAGCGTGGCCCGTTTAACGGGTCACGCTTCTTTTTACTTCGTCTCCGTTGCGCTACAATAGAGAAAAAAGGATGGAATACACGCATGATACATATGTTACGACCGATTCTCACTCATCGAATCGTCTTAGTGCTCTTGTTCATCATCAACTTGTTCGGCTCGATTTACGGGTACATCTGGTATGAGCCCCAGCTCCGTGACACGCCGCTCCTTTATTGGCCGTTCGTGCCGGACAGTCCGACGGCCTCGCTTTTCTTCACGGTCGTGCTCGGTCTATGGATTGCCGGGAAGAAGTCGCCCCTCATGGAGACGCTCGCCTTCGTGACGCTCATCAAATACGGGGTATGGGCCGTCATCATGAACATCTTGTTCTTACGAGAGCTCGGTCCTGATGCGGAGACGTTCACCGTGCTCATGGCCGTCATGCTGATGGTGTCGCACGGAGCGATGGCGTTCCAGGCGCTGTTGTATGCACCGTTCATGACATGGACGGTTCGTTCGTTCGTTTTGACGCTCATCTGGGTCGTCCACAACGACGTCGTCGATTATGTGCTCGGCCAATGGCCGCGCTATCCGTCGCTCGCCGAGCATATCGCCTGGATCGGCTACGGTTCGTTCTGGTTGACGGGAATATGTTTTTTTATGGGATACCACCTCATCCTGCGCACTTCACTTGATAATAAGTTCATAAGAATGTAAAATCAGGGTATCAAATACACGCAGAGGTGATAGAGAACATGTCATTAGGTGGCTATATTTTCTATCTTGCACTGATTATGCTCATCCCATTATGGGCCCAGATGCGAGTGAAAAGTACGTACAAAAAATTTCTTCAACAACCGATTCAAAGCGGCGTCACCGGCGCCCAAGTCGCTGACTTCATCATGAAACAAAACGGCGTCAACAACGTCCGCATCGAGATGGTCGACGGACTGATGAGTGACCATTACGATCCGGTCAATAAAGTCGTCCGTCTCTCACGTGAAGTGTATCAAGGCTCGACGATTTCATCGGCTGCGATTGCGGCCCACGAGATCGGCCACGTCATTCAAGATGCGACCGACTATAAGATGATGCGTGTCCGCCACCGTCTTGTCCCGGTCGTGAACATCACGTCGAACTTGTCGTTCCCGCTTCTCTTAGGTGGTTTCTTGCTCGGCGCGATGGGCCTCGCCCAACTCGGTGTCATCATGATGCTCGGGGCGGTCGTGTTCCAACTCGTCACACTCCCAGTCGAATTCGATGCCTCGAAACGGGCCATGGCTGAACTGACGAGCCACGGAATCGTCACGGCAACCGAAGAGTCGGGTGCGCGCAAAGTGCTCAACGCGGCAGCATGGACGTACGTGGCGGCAACGCTCGTCGCCGTCGCCGAATTGATCCGCTTGGCACTCATCGTCTTCATGCCACGTGATGAGTAGAATCAACGGTCCCGTCTCGCGACGGGACTTTTTTTATCATGTTTGGAAAGGGGACCGAGATGTCAAAACCACAGTTGACGAGGGCGGGTCGTCTGCGTCTGATCGAACAACTCGAGACGCTTCGCATCGAGGGTCGGCGTGAAGCGCTCGAACGTGTCAAGGCGGCCCGGAAATTTTGTGACTTTCGAGAAGATGTGACGTATTTCGACGCAGTGCGTGAACAAGAGCGGATCGAGACGAAAATCAGCGAACTAGAGCGGACGCTCGCCGATGCCGTCGTCGTGGAAGAGGAAGCGACTGCCGGAGAGGTTGGATTCGGCGACACGGTGACGTTGCGAGAACTGCCGGATGGTGACACCGAGACGTACCAAATCGTCGGCGAGCTCGAGGCTGATCTGGCAAACGGGTCGATCTCCGCGACATCACCGCTCGGCAGTGGTTTGATGGGAGCTACCGTCGGTCAAACCGTCTCCATCGCTTCACCGGGCGGCACGCTCACGTTTGAGATTGTCCGCATCGAACGATAATGAAACAACGCCCCGTTCATTCGAACGGGGCGTTGTGCGTCGTGACTTATTTCAAAGGAATCCGGTTCTCATCGAACGTGAAGCCTTCACCACCGACCTCATAGACGTGGTGGAACGTGACGAAGGCGTGCGGGTCGATCTGTTTGACGATCGTTTTCAACCGGTTCACTTCGTTCCGCCCGACGACGACGTAGAGGACTTCAAGTTCCTTGTTCGAATAGCCGCCTTTGGCGAGAAGACGGGTCGTCCCGCGGTTCATCGTGGCGTGGATGCCGTCGGCGATGGCCGTGCGATGGTCGCTGATAATCATAGCGGCTTTCCCGGCATACGTCCCTTCCTGCATCGAGTCGATGACGCGGGCCCCGATATAGACGGCGAGGAGCGTATACATCGCCTCGCGAATATCGAGATACGTCAAACTGAGGACGATGACGAAAAAGTCGAACACGAGGAACGTCTTGCCGATTGACCAGCCGACGTAACGTTGCACGAGCCGGGCAATGATGTCGACGCCTCCGGTCGTACCGCCGTTATTGAAGATGATCCCAAGACCGACACCGATGAACAGGCCGGCGAACAAACTCGCGAGCACCATGTCGTCCGTCAAATCGATGACGAGGTTTGAGTACTTGGCAATGAGGGCGTACCAGAGCGAGAAGCTGAACGTCCCGATGAGCGTGTAGATGAACGTCGTCCGCCCGAGCAGCTTATAGCTGACGAAGAAGAGCGGGATGTTGAGCGCCAAGTTCGTGATCGATGGCGACCAATCGAATAAGCCCCGCAGAATCAAGGTGATGCCTGTGAAGCCGCCTTCCGCCAAGTTGTTCTGGACGTTGAAGTGGTAGACGCCGAACGCGAAAATAAAGGAACCAATCAAAATGAAGAATATATTGCGAAACCGAATCGGTAATTGTACCGTCATCTGGTTCACCTCCCATCTAGTAGCGTACTCGAAAAACCTCTCGATTGCCTACCCTGAACATATGACAATCGAGACGGAGTCCGATATACTTTTCACAGAAGAGGTGATTTTATGAAAATAGTAGCAATTGGGGCCCATCCGGACGACATTGAGATCGGCATCGCCGGTATGACCGCCCAATGGACCGAGGACGGGGTCGAGGTCCTATACGTCGATTTGACGAGAGCCGAACTGTCATCGAACGGGGACGTCGTCACCCGGGGGAAAGAAGCCGAGATGGCCGACCGTGTGCTCGGCATCCGGCGTGTGAACCTCGGTTTTCCGGACCGGGGTTTGACAGGGGACAATGAACAAGTCGAGGCGCTCGTCCGTTTGATTCGGACCGAACGTCCGACACATGTCTTCTATCCATACGGCGTCGACCGCCATCCTGACCACGGGGCTTGCGCCCGACTCGTCGAGGAGGCGCTCTTTAACGCGGGAATCCGTAAATTTATGCCGGACGTCGCCGCGTATCGACCGGCGAGCGTCTATCAATATATGATCAACGCCCATACGACGCCTGACGTCTGCATCGACATCACGGCGACGATCGAACATAAACTAAACGCTTTACGGGCTTATGCCAGTCAGTTCACACCGGTCGACGGTGTGGCGACACCGCTCACGGACGCCTATCTCGATCGGGTGTTGGCACGGGAACGGCATTTCGGCAGTTTGATCGGAACGGAGTACGCCGAAGGGCTCATGACGACCCGTCCGTACGTTGTCACGAAGGCGGGTGAGCTCGCATGAAACTACGCATCGGGGTCCTTTGTTATCCGTCGGTCGGAGGTTCAGGCATACTCGCCACCGAGCTCGGCATGAAACTCGCCGACCGGGGGCATGACGTTCATTTCATCACGTCGAGCATCCCGTTCCGACTGAACGCCTACCATCCGAATATCACGTTCCACCAAGTCGAGATCAACCAGTACTCGGTGTTCCGCTATCCGCCGTACGACATCACGCTCGCCTCGAAAATCGCGAGCGTCATCCAGGCGTTCGGCCTTGATGTCATTCATGCCCACTACGCGGTGCCGCACGCTGTCTGTGCCGCCCTCGGGCGCGAGATGGCCGGGACGAAGACGTCAATCGTGTCGACGCTCCACGGGACCGATATCACCGTGCTTGGGGAAGACGAAGAACTCAAGCCGGCCATCCTTTATGGGTTGCGCCAATCGAACGCGATCACGGCCGTCTCGAACAGCTTGAAACAAGAGACGCTCGAGCGGATCGGGTCCGATTTGTCGATTGACGTCATCCATAACTTTATCGATGAGGCCGTCTATCAACCACAGGCCGATACATCGCTTCGCGAACGATACGGTTTATCGGAACAGGACCGGGTCGTCATCCATATCTCAAACTTCCGTCAAGTGAAGCGAATCGACCTCGTGCTCGAATCGTTCCAGCAGATGAACGTGCCGCACAAAAAACTGCTCCTCGTCGGTGACGGTCCGCTCATGGGAGCGATGCGCCGTCTCGTGAGCGAGATGGGGCTCGAAGAGCAAGTCATCTTCGCCGGGAAGCAAGAGCAAGTGGCGGCACTTCTATCGATGTGCGACGTCCATATCCTGTTGTCGGATAAAGAGGCGTTCGGCCTCGTCGCCCTCGAGGCGATGGCGACGGGTGTGCCGTCGGTCGTCAGCGATGCGGGCGGATTGCCGGAAGTCATCACCGACGGCGTAGAAGGGTTCGTCGTCAAACGCGGCGACGCGCCCGCGGCGACGAAAGCGCTCGAAGCGATCTTGCTCGACCACGAGCTCCATGCACGCTTCCGTGCGAACGGGCTCGAGCGGGCCAAACAGTTCGCCTCGGCCGATATCGTCACGGCGTATGAATCGCTTTATGAACAGGTGGTGGGACGATGACGGAATGGGAATACGCCAAACGAATCATCGAGACGATCAACGCCCACGGCGGCGAAGCGTACATCGTCGGGGGTGCCGTCCGTGACTATATGCTCGGTACGCTTCCGGATGATATCGATATCGCCACGTCGCTCTTCCCGGACGAAGTCATGCGCTTGTTCCCGAAATCGGTACCGACCGGGATTGACCACGGAACGGTGACGGTCATCCTCGACCATCATCCGTTCGAAGTGACGACGTTCCGCTCGGAAGGGACGTACTCGGACTCGAGACGACCCGACCATGTTTCGCTCGGCGTCTCGCTTGAAGAAGATATGAAACGGCGTGACTTCACCATGAACGCGATGGCGTTTCACGACGGCAACGTCGTCGACTTGTTCGGCGGACGGATGGACCTCGAGGCACGTGTCATTCGGACCGTCGGCAGCCCCTATGAACGCTTCAACGAGGACGCGCTCCGCATCATGCGGGCGTTCCGCTTCATGGCCCAACTCGATTTCCGGCTCGACGAAGACGTGCAACGGGCCTCACGCGAACTCGGCCACAAACTGCAAGACATCGCGATGGAACGGGTCGCCATCGAGTTCGAGAAGTTGATGATGGGCCCGGCATACCGAAAGGCGCTCGCGGCGATACTTGACCTCGGCATCCATCAATACTTGCCGAACGTCACGGAGACGCTCATCCGCCATGTCATCGCCGACAAGCGGACCCCGGTCGACCCGGTCGGGGGCTGGGCGTTGTTCGTCTATTATGCTGACGCCACCGATTGGCTGACACCGTGGAAACGCTCGAACGCACTGAAGCGGGAGGCGGGCGTGCTCGCGCGTCTGTTCGACAGCGGGCTCGACACGTTCACCATCTATGAGACGACGCTGGAGACGTTAGCGACATACTTGCGGATGTCCGGACGAAGCGAGACGGCCGAACAGTTGAAGCGGCAGTTGCCGATCCAGTCGCGCCGGGAACTCCGATTCGATGGTCGCGATGCGCTACATCTCGGTGCCCGGGGACCGCTCATCAAACAGCTGCTCGCCCACGTTGAGCGGCTCGTGCTCATTGGCGAGCTCGCCAATGAGCCGGAATCGTTACGAAAGGAGGCCGAACAATGGCTTCGACACGCGGAAAAGTCTTAAATCTGTTGCAGGACGGGGCCGTCTGGAGCGGTCAAGAGTTGGCCCGCCAATTAAATATTTCACGTACCGCCATTTGGAAGCATATCGAGACGTTAAAACAAGACGGGTATGCGATTGAAACGATTCCTCGAAAAGGGTATCAATTGTTCGGTCAGACCGACCGGCTCGATGAACCGGCGTTCGTATCGTTCCGAAAAGGGCGGTTCGGACAAGTCGTCCATGCGTTTGAGCAAATCGACACGACCCAACGCATCGCCCATGAATTGGCGCAAAAGGGCGTCCTCGAAGGAACGCTCGTCATCAGCGAAGAGCAGACAGCGGGCCGAGGCCAACTCGGCCGGAACTGGTATAATCCGAGCCACGTCAATATCGCGGCGAGCGTGATTTTGCGGCCGGCGTTGCCGATTCGAGACGCCTCGAAGCTGACGCTCATGGCAGCGAGCGCGTTCGCGCGCGCCCTGCACGCGCAAGGCATCCCGGCCACCATCAAATGGCCGAACGACTTGTTGCTCAACGGGAAAAAAATCGGCGGCATCTTGACCGAGATGCAGACGGAGGGTGACCGGATTCAAGCCGTCATCCTCGGCTTCGGGATGAACGTCAACAGCGAGGTCATCCCGGAAGAGCTCGCGCATCGGGCCACATCGATCAAACTCGAGACGAATCAGACGCATCGCAGAAGCGAGCTGCTTGCCAACTTACTCGCCGAGCTTGAAAGCGAATATGACTTGTTCCTTGAGTCTGGGTTCGGCCCTGTGCGCAAGCATTGGCTCGAGCATGCCGCTTATCTGAACGAATCGATCACGTTGACGGCGTCTGGGAAGTCAAGAAGCGGGACGATGCGCGGCATTTCAGAGGATGGGGCACTCCTGTTGGAACATGAAGGAACGGTCGAACCGATTTACTCTGCCGAAATCGCAGTTTGGAATGATTGATGGAAACGGGTTCGTGGTCTATAATGAATGTGCCGGACGCTATCGCTCGCGAAGTGTACCAGTACTGCAGACCGTCACTACATTTTTTTGTCTGCCTTGATCATTTTGACAGGGACAGAAGGACACTCAACTACTTGAGATCGTTTTCGTGCGCCTTCTTACCATTCGTGTAGGAAGGCGTTTTTTGTAACCTGTCTCCACATTTAGGAGGAGAACCATATGCACACGATGACTTCGTTATTGAAGAAGATGAAGCCAGAAGAGAAATTGGTCATGTTGACGGCCTACGATTATCCGTCGGCAAAACTGGCCGAGGCAGCAGGGGTCGACATCATTTTAGTCGGGGACTCGCTCGGAATGGTCGTGCTCGGCTACGATTCGACAATCCCGGTGACGACTTCGGACATGGTCCACCATGCCAAGGCCGTGCGCCGCGGGGCACGGAACACGTTCGTCGTCGTCGACATGCCGTTCGCGACATACCATGGCGACTTCGACCGCACGCTTCAAGCGGCCGCGACGTTGTTCCAAGACGGTCAGGCCGATGCCATCAAACTTGAAGGGGCCGGCGAGGTGCTCGAAACGATCGAACGTCTGACGAAAGTCGGTATGCCGTGTGTGGCCCATCTTGGCCTCACCCCACAATCGGTCGGTGTACTTGAAGGCTATAAAGTACAAGGGAAATCGCTCGAGGATGCCGAACAGTTGATTGCCGATAGCCTCGAGGCCGAACGGGTCGGTGCGAAGATGCTCGTTCTCGAGTGTGTGCCGCACCAATTGGCCAAAAAGATTGCCGAGGCACTTACAATCCCGGTCATCGGCATCGGTGCCGGTGCCGATGTGGACGGTCAAGTGCTCGTCTATCACGATATCTTGAAATATGGCGTCGACCGTCTGCCGAAGTTCGTCGAGGCGTATGCCGATGTGAACGAAGTCGCGACGACGGCAATCCGCAATTATGTCGAGGCGACGAAAGACGGCTCGTTCCCGCTCGAACGGCACACGTTCACGATGGATGAGTCGTTGCTCGACACACTCTACGGGGGCAAGGCATGAACATCGTCACGACACCACATGACTTACAGAAACTGTTGACCGACGCCGGGACGATCGGTTTCGTCCCGACGATGGGTTATTTGCATGAAGGGCATCTCAGTCTCGTCGAGGCGGCCAAGTCAGAGAACGACCTCGTCGTCATGAGCATCTTCGTCAACCCGACCCAGTTCGGTCCGAACGAGGACCTCGACCGCTATCCGCGTGATTTCGAGCGGGACGAGGCGCTCGCCCGCGAGGCGGGTGTCGACGTCTTGTTTTACCCGAACACGGAGACGATGTATCCCCTCGACATGGCTCGCGTCACGGTACGTACCGGCGCAGATGTCCTCTGCGGAGCGAGCCGGCCCGGTCATTTCGATGGCGTTTTGACCGTTGTGTCCAAGCTGTTCAACTTGGTCCGTCCGACGCGTGCTTATTTTGGTTTGAAGGACGCGCAACAAGTCGCCTTGATCGAAGGATACGTCCGTGACTATTTCGTCCCGGTCGAGATTCGACGCTGTCCAATCATCCGTGAAGAATCAGGTCTCGCCAAGTCGTCCCGGAACGTCTATTTGTCGGAGACGGAGAAGGCGGATGCGAGTGACATCAATCGGGCATTGGCTGAAGCAAAGGATGCGCTTGTACAAGGCAAAACGATTCAAGATGTGAAAGCACATCTCGAGGAACGTCTGAAGAACATCCCAAACAGTACGATCGACTATGTCGAAATCAAAGACTACCCGACGTTGACCGAGGTGACCTCCGCGTCGACCGAACTATTGATTGCCGTAGCGGTGCAGTTCGAACGGGCCCGCTTGATTGATAATGTGATTTGGAAGAGAGGATGAATCCAATGATTCGAACATTTATGCACGCGAAACTACACAAAGCGACCGTCACCGAGGCGAACTTGCATTACGTCGGCTCGATCACAATCGATGAAGATTTGATGGACGCGGTCGGCATCATGGAAAACGAACATGTGCACATCACGAACAACCATAACGGAGCCCGTATCGAGACGTATGTCATCAAAGGAGAACGAGGTTCGGGTGTCGTCTGTCTGAACGGTGCAGCGGCCCGTCACTTCCAAGTCGGAGATGTCGTCATCATCATGGCGTACGGCCAAATGACGGCCGAGGAAGCGAAACAGCATCGTCCGAAAGTCGCCGTCTTGAACGAACGGAACGAGATCGATCAACTTCTTTATGAAGAGATCGCCCATACGATTCTATGACACGAGCGGGGATGTCCGATAGAGGCATCCCCGTTTTTTCGTGTATCGTTCTATGGTAAGATGAGACAGACAGAAAGCACGAGCGTGCCGAAGATGGGATGGATGTTATGGACACCTATGTGATAGTGGATTTGGAGACGACTGGTCATTCCGTCAAGTCCGGCGACGAACTGATTGAATTTGCGGCGGTGGTCGTTCAAGGGAGTGAAGTGATTGAGCGCTACAGTACCTTGATTCGCCCGAGTCGCCCAATCCCGCCTTTTATCACGCAGTTGACGACGATCACGAACCAAGACGTGGCGGAAGCCCCGACGTTTGAGGAAGTGATTCCAGATATATGGAAGATGCTCGATGGGCGAATATTCGTCGCCCACAACGTGTCTTTCGATTTGAATTTTTTAAATGAAAGCCTCGAGCAAGCCGGGTATATCCCGTTTCAGGGACGGGCCATCGACACGGTCGAGCTGGCCCGGATCCTATACCCGACGCTTGAGAGCCATGCGCTCGAGTCGCTCGCCGAGACGTTTGATCTCGTGCATACTGACGCGCACCGGGCGCTCAGCGATGCCGAGGCGACGGCGGAACTGTTCATTCGTTTGATTGAACGGTTGCGCGCCTTGCCGCTCGTGACGTTACAACAGTTACGACGCCTGTCCGAGTCGTGGACGAGCAACGTCGAACCGCTCCTCGACGAGTTGATTCTTGAGGTCGGGATCCGAGCCGACGATGAGACGACGTTCGATATTCATCGGAAAATCGCACTCCGACGTCTCGTCGATACGTTCGAACCCGCTGTCGAACGCGACCCGTTCGAGCCGTTTCTTCACCGGACGATCGAAGAGACGCTTCCGGCACTATTCGGTCAATTTGAACCGCGTCAAAGCCAGTTCGAGATGATGCGACACGTCTATAAGGCGCTCGACGACGAGGCGACGCTGTTGATCGAGGCGGGTACGGGGACCGGAAAGACATTGGCGTATTTGATTCCGAGCGCACACCACGCCCTCGAGACGAAGCGCCCGGTCGTCGTCAGCACACATACGATTCAGTTGCAAGAACAGTTGTTGAATCGAGATTTACCAATCTTAAAAGCGATTTTCCCTGAAATCGAGTTCACACTTTTGAAAGGGAGACGCAACTACATCGACCTCCGAAAGTTCGAGATGATTCTCGAAGAAACGAATGACGGGCTGCTCCCGGCGATGTGCAAGGCAATGGTCCTCGTCTGGTTGACCGAGACCGAGACGGGGGACTTGGAAGAGTTGTCATTGCCCGGTGCGGCGTCACAAGGGCCGGCCTCGTTCAAACGGCTGATCCAGGCCGATGCCGCCTCTGACTTCGGTCGCTTCGACCCTTGGTATAGCCGTGACTTCTTCACCCGGGCCGTCTTGCGCTCGAAAGAGGCCGATATCATCGTGACGAACCATGCTTTGTTGTTCTCTGATTTGCAACACCAGGCTGGGATTCTCCCGACCGATACGCCACTCGTCTTGGACGAGGCACATCAAGTCGAGGAAGTCGCGTCGCATCACTTCGGAGTCACGTTTGACGCGATTCAATTTGACCGCTTGTTCAAATGGTTCGGCTACGGTGCCGACGGCAAGTTTCATTCGCGCGTGCTCGGGCTCGCCGATTTGACGTCCGTCTCGGAAGAAGCCGAGGCGTTCAGCAAAGCGACCGATCAAGCACTCGCCCGCGTCGACGATGAGCTGAACGATTTGCTCACGGCGCTCCAGTCACTCGGGAAAAAACGGGAGCAACGTCAAACCGTCCGCTTCGAGCGGGAAGGGGAACCGTTCCGACCAATCCGTGAAGTGGCGAAACGGCTCGAAGACCGTCTACGCACGTTACGGACGACATTGCGACAACTGCACCGTCTCCTCGATGAGCATAAAGAGCATATGACGTTCAAACAACGGGCCGTGCTCGGTGATTTGAAAGCGTTCATCGGCGACGTGCGCGATATAGAGAGCGTCCTCTACGAGACGATGCTCACGCGGGACGACGATGCCGTCAGTTGGGTTGAGCTCAATCTGGCTAATCGCAAGTTGACCTCGGTGTACACCCAGCCGGTCGAGATCGGACCGCTCCTGCATGAGCGGCTGTTCGCCAAACGGCCGACCATCCTGACGTCGGCGACGATGACCGTCTCAGGACGATTCGGCTTCATCGAACGCCGTCTTGGACTCGATGGGGAAAACGTTCGCCGCGTCGTCCTGGCGTCTCCGTTTGATTTCAAGAAGCAAGCGAAACTGTTCGTTCCGTCCGACATCCCGCTCATCAACGAAGTTCCGTTGCCGCGGTTCGTCGAGCAGATCGCGGACTCGATCGCCCAAATCGCCAACGTGACGAAAGGACGGATGCTCGTCTTGTTCACGTCGAACGAACTGTTGCGTTTGACGCACGAGGCTGTCAAAGACCAATTGGATGAGGCGTACACGCTCCTCGCCCAAGGCGTCAGCGGCGGATCGCGAAGCCGCTTGACGAAACAGTTCAAACGGATCGACCAGTCGATTTTGTTCGGAACGGCAAGCTTTTGGGAAGGGGTCGATATTCCGGGCGAGGCACTCACCTGCCTCATCATCGTCCGGCTTCCGTTCGCGCCGCCCGACCAGCCGGTCATGCAGGCTCGTTCCGAGAAGATCGAGGCGACCGGTAAATCGTCTTTCTTTGAACTATCGCTTCCGCAAGCGGTCATCCGCTTCAAGCAAGGGGTCGGTCGCCTGATCCGTTCGAAAGAGGATTACGGCGCCATCTTCGTCTTCGATCGTCGCGTCGAGACGACGCGTTACGGCAAGCAGTTCATCAATAGTCTACCGTCCGTCGATCGAATTGACGGACCGCTCGAGACCGCACTCGCTGAGCTTGAGCTGTTTTTAGACGAGAAAGAGAAGACCGGGCTAGGAAATCAGAGATAACGCTAGGCATCGTGAAATTATCGCTTTATAATAATGGGTATAGTGTTTTTTGAAGGAGGAGTAATCATGAATTCGAATATTGAGACGTTGGCGACGGTTCGAATCGAGCCGACGGCAGACGTCTACAAAATCGTCGACTTGTTGAATCGTACGTTGAAGAGCCAAGATTTAATGTTCGGTCTTGCTTTAGAGAAAAAAGTGAATGATCCGAAGAAAGAAGAGATGGTGTTCACCATCTATCGGACGGAATGACACGGAAGACAAAAGTAGTGATTGCGTTCATGACGGCACTCATCGGTGTCGTCATCGTATTTAGTGGCATTTATTGGTTCACGGTCGGCCACACCGAGCGGACGAAAGAGAAAATGATCGAGGAAGCGCGCGAGCGACTCGTCGACGAGCAACCGTCCGTCTCGATTGAACGGGCCGAACTGTTTAACGGGACAGAACCGTATGTCGTCTTCGAGGAGACGAATCGGGTCCAATTCGTGCCGGTCGACGACAAGTTGCCAATCGAGACACGAGATATCGCAACGGTCGATTCAGAACAAATCTGTGCCGACTCGGTCGCAGAGACCGGCGGTACGCTCGTCAGCTGTAAATATGGCTTCGATGAACGGGCATTGATCGAAGTCGTGACAAAAGCGGGCACGTCTTACACGTACTCGTACTATACGCTCCAAGCGGGCGAATTCATTCGACGGGTCCAATTGACGGACTCGCCTTGACGAAACTAGAGGGGGATCTCAATGGAACATCTATTGGCACAACGTGTAAAGCAGTTGACACCTTCAACGACACTCGCCATCACGGCGAAAGCGAAAGCGTTAAAAGCGTCGGGTCAAGACGTGATCGGGCTAGGGGCCGGTGAGCCGGACTTCAATACGCCTGAACGCATCATCGAGGCAGCCTGTCAGGCCGCACGCGATGGCGACACGAAGTATACCCCATCTGGCGGGACGGTCGCACTCAAAGACGCAATCATCGAAAAGACGAAACGCGACAGCAACTTAACGTTCACACGTCCAGAGGTCATGGTCGCTTCCGGTGCGAAACACGCCCTCTATGCGCTGTTCCAAGCGATTTTAGATGAAGGGGACGAGGTCATCATCCCGGTACCATATTGGGTCAGTTATCCGGAGCAAGTGAAGCTGGCTGACGGAGTTCCGGTCTACGTCGACACGAACGAGACGACGATGTTCAAATTGACGCCGGAGCTGCTCGAGGCGGCCATCACGGATCGGACGAAGGCGGTCATCTTGAACAGCCCATCGAACCCGACCGGCATGATTTATACAGAATCTGAACTCTCGGCGCTTGCGGACGTCGTCAAACGGCACGATCTGCTCGTCGTCAGTGACGAGATTTATGAGAAACTCGTTTACGGTGAGGCGGAGTTCGTCTCCATCGCGACGCTTCCTGACATGCGGGAACGGACGATTATCATCAACGGTGTCTCGAAGTCGCATGCGATGACGGGATGGCGCATCGGCTATGCAGTCGGTGACAAGACGATCATCGAGGCGATGACGAACCTCGCGTCGCATTCGACATCGAACCCGACGTCGATCGCGCAAGCTGCGGCGGTCGAAGCCTACAATGGGCCACAAGATGACGTCGAGATGATGCGTGTCTCGTTTGCTGAACGACTCGAGATCGTCTATGAACGACTCATTGCGATTCCAGGAATCACATGCTTGAAGCCGCAAGGCGCATTTTACTTATATGCCAACGCCAAAGAAGCGGCCACGATGAGCGGTTACGACTCGGTCGATGCGTGGTGCGAGGCCGTCCTCGGTGAGGCGTACGTCGCGCTCGTCCCGGGTTCAGGTTTTGGTCAGGACGACTACGTCCGCTTGTCATATGCAACAGAATTAAAACGAGTAGTAGAAGCGCTCGATCGAGTGGAAGACTTCATTACACGTAACGCTCGATAAGCGAAAGGATGGATATGAACATGACAACTATTTCAATCAGCCAATTTAAAGACTATGAAGGCCAGACGGTCCGGGTCGGAGCTTGGATCGCCAACAAACGTTCGAGCGGAAAGATCGCGTTCCTTCAACTTCGTGACGGGAGCGGCTTCGCCCAAGCGGTCGTCGTCAAAGCCGATGTGGCCGAAGATTTGTTTGCCCTCGCCAAAGGCGTGACACAAGAAACATCGGTCTGGGTGACCGGTACCGTCAAATCGGACGGTGGTCGCACGCCGCTCGGGTTCGAACTCGAGGTGACAGACATGGAAGTGATCGCGGAATCGGTCGACTATCCGATCACACCGAAAGAGCACGGGACAGAGTTCTTGATGGACAACCGTCACCTTT
The DNA here is from genome assembly GCF_018618085.1 of Exiguobacterium sp. s141. Taxonomy (NCBI): domain Bacteria; kingdom Bacillati; phylum Bacillota; class Bacilli; order Caryophanales; genus Exiguobacterium; species Exiguobacterium sp. s141. The sequence goes on from NZ_JACSLJ010000002.1 coordinate 583,777, forward strand.
GGCTCCGCTCGCGTCGTCAGCACGCGATCATGAAAGTCCGTAACGAATTGATCCGGGCGACGTACGAGTTCTACAACCAAGAAGGATTCGTGAAGATCGACCCACCAATCATCACGTCGAGCGCACCGGAAGGCACGACGGAATTGTTCGAGACAGATTATTTCGGACAGCCGGCCTACTTGTCGCAAACGGGCCAACTTTATATGGAAGCCGCAGCGATGGCACTCGGGAAAGTATTCTCGTTCGGACCGACGTTCCGGGCCGAAAAATCGAAGACGCGCCGTCACTTGATCGAATTCTGGATGATCGAGCCAGAGATGGCGTTCTTCGACCACGACATGAGCCTCGAGCTCCAAGAGCGTTACGTCTCATACATCGCCAAGTCGGCACTTGAGAACTGCCGTAACGAATTGGAACTGCTCGGACGTGACTTGTCAAAACTTGAAAAAGTTCAAGCACCGTTCCCGCGCGTCCGTTACACGGATGCGATCAAGTTCTTGAAAGAGGAAGGCTTCGACGACATCGAGTATGGTGACGATTTCGGTGCACCGCACGAGACGGCCATCGCCAACGCGCATGACCTCCCGGTGTTCATCACCCATTGGCCGAAAGACATCAAACCGTTCTACATGAAAGTCGACCCGGAGAACCCGGAACTCGTCCTTTGTGCCGATTTGATCGCGCCGGAAGGTTACGGCGAAATCATCGGCGGCTCGCAGCGTGAAGACGACTACGACCGCTTGAAAGAAGAAATCATCAAAGAAGGTCTTGACGAGACGGACGCGTACGACTGGTATCTCGAACTCCGTAAATACGGGTCGGTCCCGCATTCTGGCTTCGGCCTCGGCCTTGAGCGGACGGTTGCTTGGATTAGCGGTATCGAGCATATCCGCGAAGCGATCCCGTTCCCACGTCTCTTGAACCGCATTCACCCATAATCGCCGATCGGGGATGACTTTGTCTTCCCCGATTGATTTGTCTAGAAAGGATGTGCGACATGGATGCACATAATATAATCAAGCTGTTCGAACAAAATCCAGTCGTCGTTCCGAGGAAACTGTTCACCGAGGCACGTCGCCTCAACTTGACGCCGGTCGAGTTCAATCTCGTCATCCATTTGCTTGAAATGATCGGGGAAGGCATCGAGATGCCGCTCCCGAGTGAGCTCGGGGACCGGATGAACGTGGCCGAGAGCGAGGCCCGCGCCGTGTTGCTCGGCCTGCTCCAAAAAGAGTTGATCGCCATCGACGCGTCGGCCGAGGTCGAACGATACAGTCTGCTTCCATTGTTCTTGGCGCTCGAGGAAGGGGCGGCACCTGAAAAATCGGCCCATTCGTTGAATGAGAACATCATTCATACGTTTGAGCGCGAGTTCGGGACAATCACTCCATTCGAGATCGAGCAGATTGTCGGCTGGTTGACCGAGGACGGCTTCAGCGAAGAGCTGATCATGGCCGCGCTTCGGGAAGCGAAACTACGCAACGTACGGAACTTCAAATATATGGACAAGATCCTCCGGGTGTGGCAAGACCATAACGTCGAGTCGCTCGAGGACCTCGTCGATTATCAACGGAGGAAAAAGTGATGTTGACGAGAGCCCAATTGAACGAAGTGTCGGACGAGATGCGCCGTATGTTCCCGGACGCCCACTGTGAGTTGACGCACCGCAACCCGTTCGAGCTGGTCGTGGCCGTGGCGTTATCGGCGCAGGCGACGGATGCACTCGTCAACAAAGTGACGCCTGGTCTGTTCGAGGCCTATCCGACCGTCGAATCGATGGCCGCGGCAGACGTCGCCGACATCGAGGCGTTAATCAAGCGCATCGGTCTCTATCGGAACAAGGCGAAAAACGTGAAGGCGCTGTCGATGCAAATCGTGGAACGTCATAACGGAATCGTCCCGTCGGACCGCGAATCACTCGAGGCGTTACCTGGCGTCGGTCGTAAAACGGCGAACGTCGTCTTGTCCGTCGCGTTTCATGAACCGGCGTTCGCCGTCGACACACACGTCGAGCGCGTCTCGAAACGGCTCGGAATCTGTCGTTGGAAAGACAACGTCCGTCAAGTCGAGGACACGCTCATGAAGAAGTTCCCACGCGAAGAATGGTCTCAGCTCCATCATCAGTTCATCTTTTTTGGACGTTACCATTGTAAAGCGCAACGTCCTGCCTGCGAGACATGTCCGCTGTTGCACATGTGCCGCGAAGGCAAGAAACGAATGAAGTCCAAGCAAGCGACCGGACAATGAACAAGCGTCTTCCTGATTACAATGATCAGGAAGACGCTTTTTTATACGTGAGGGGGTATTTTTTGGTATACTCAATCCAGTTAGCAATCGGCAAGGAGGATGTATATGGGTGAAACCCGGATTGGAATAAAAGAAAATCAAATGAACTTTATCTTGCTCGTCGTGACGAACTTTTTCGTCGGGTCGATGGTCGGCCTCGAACGGACGATCTTGCCCATCATCGGAGAAGAGGACTTCGGGCTCGTCTCGACGAGTGCGGCACTATCATTCATCATCAGCTTTGGGTTCTCGAAGGCTGTCGTCAATTACTTCGCAGGAGCCATCGCCGATCGATTCGGGCGCAAGAAAGTGCTCGTCTTCAGCTGGGGGATTGGGGTATTCGTCCCCGTGCTCGTCATGTTGGCCCCGGCCTGGTGGATGATCATCGTGGCGAACGTCTTGCTTGGGATCAACCAAGGACTGACGTGGTCGATGACGGTCAATATGAAGATTGATTTGGCTAAACCGACGGAGCGGGGGCTCGCGGTCGGACTGAATGAATTCGCCGGTTATGTCGGTGTCGCCGTGATGGCCGCCGTCTCTGGGATGATTGCCGTCACGTACGGCAGTCGGCCGGAACCGTTTTATATCGGCGTCCTCGTCGCATTCATCGGTCTCGGGTTATCACTGTTCGTCCGCGATACGACGAATCAGGTACAGCTCCAACCGACGAGCGGGTCTGAAAAAACACGTTCCGCGAGAGACGTATTTATGACGACGACGTGGAAAGATCGATTGCTCTCGAGTCTGACGGTGGCGGGTCTGTCGACCAATCTGAAAGACGGCATGGCATGGGGCTTGTTCCCGATTTATTTCGCCGCACAAGGGCTCAGTCTAGCTGAAGTCGGATTAATCGTGGCGGTCTATCCGGCGGCGTGGGGCTTCTTACAACTGTTCACCGGGGTATGGAGCGATCGCATCGGACGCAAAGGATTGATCGTCGCCGGGATGTGGGTCCAGGCCGGTTCGCTTTGGGCGATTCTCGTCATGTCCGACTATTGGCAATGGGTGCTCGCCGCGGTCATGCTCGGCATCGGGACGGCAATGGTCTATCCGACGCTCCAAGCCTCGATCAGTGACATCGCCGAGCCATATTGGCGCGCCTCAGCAATGGGCGTCTATCGGTTTTGGCGCGACAGCGGCTATGCGTTCGGGGCCATCTTTGCCGGGGTGTTGACCGACATATTGTCCATCGATTGGGCGATCGGGCTTGTGGCCGTCCTACCGTTCCTGGCCGGACTCAATGCGCTCGGTCGTTTGCGGGAGACACTTCCAGGTTTGCGTTAATCAAAAAACTGCCTTGCCGAAGATTTCGGCAAGGCAGTTTTTTTAATGGTTCCACGGATGGTCGCTCCATTCGCGGCGTTTTTTCGTGATCGGTACTTTTTTGAATCCCCAGTTACGGAAATCTTGGTCAGGACTTTCTTTACGAATGTAAATCTTGTCCTTGATGGCTTTGAAGATCCGGTTCTCATCCCCATAATGGACGAACCGTGGTTTCACTTCGATGACGCCGCGACGTACGCGCGAGAGCGGTAGACAGACGAGGTCAGCGATTTCAAGCCCAGACTGATAGATTGTGTTCTGTTTTTCCGAGAAGATGAAACCTTTAATCTTTTGTCGGCTCTTCTCGACGTCGAGATGGACCGTCCCTGAATTGAAGATATCGAAGAACGCTTTTTGGATGAGCAAGTTTTGATAGTCGTCTCGCGATTCCAAGACGACACGGGCGCTGACCGCTTCCGTCTCTTCTAAGAATGCATAAAACGATTTCATCAAGTGGGCGAAGGCGACGACGTACGGGTCTTTCGGCGTTGAATAGAAGTCGTGAAGTTTTTGTTTATCGACCTCGACGCTAATGATTGTACAGTTGATATCGCGTAGGAAGTCCGGCAACTTGTTCCAAAAGTCACGAAGCATATCGATCGTGATGCCGTCCTCTTTTCCATACGGATGCTCGGCCTTTAAAATCTCTTTTAAATGGAGCGGAATATTCTCCGTCTTGAACACGTCGCGTTTGAAGGCATGTAACCGGCGCTTCAACTCGCACGGCATCCCGGCCTCGTCGGCATCGATTGCATATTTGTATTCCATCAATACGCCGGTGAGGTTGAACTGGGTATTTCCTTTTGGCGTGCCCGTCTCATCGACGAACATGACATACTTCTTTTGTGTTTCCATCTTACTCCTCCAACCATGGCTCAACTATTTATCCAAGCGAGCCTGCTAATTGTTTTCCAACCTTGGTTTACATTGCTTATTGCGCACTTTTTCAAACTTACGTCAATCTGCGTTTAATCTGTCTTGATTATGGCTAATAAGTAGAAGACTTATTTCAGAAAAATAAATAGCTCTTCCGTAACAAGGTCGTGTCAATTTGACTACACAATGAACTACATACTAGTTTAACATACGGGAGTTTGGTACGATATGGATTGCGGAAAATCCACACAGGAGTCGAGCGACAGAACTCGACAATCAGACTTCAGACGGAAGGAACGGCTGGACCAACCTGTTAAACTAGAGACTAGGGGTGACGACATTGTTCCAATATCCGAACGGGAAAAAGCCGAAACCTGCGGCAACGCCGGTCCGCTCTAATCCGCAGACGTATGCGAATCGAGGCATGAACCTTGAGAAGCTGCTGAACGACACAAATGAGTTTTACCGACTTCATGGACGAGCGGTCATCCATAAGAAGCCGACACCGCTGCAAATCGTGAAAGTCGATTACCCGAAACGGAGCGCGGCGAAAGTGACCGAGGCGTATTTCAAGCAAGCGTCGACGACCGATTATAACGGGGTGTATCGCGGGAAGTACATCGATTTCGAGGCGAAAGAGACGAACAATAAGACGTCATTTCCACTCGGAAACTTCCACGACCACCAAATCAACCACATGCGTGAGTGCGAGCGGCATGGAGGGGTTTGTTTTGTCATCATTCGGTTTAGCCGCTATAATACGCAATATGTGTTATCAACGGAGCAATTATTAGTTTGGTGGGAACAGCGCGAATCGGGACGGAAGTCGATTCCGCTCTCCTATATCGAGCAAGAAGCAATTGAAGTTCCAACCCGGGCGATGCCCGCCGTCGATTATTTGACGGCGATTGAGGCGTGGCTCGATTGAAATAGAAGGAGTGAAGCGTGAATGGAACGAAGTCGGATGGCACGTCGACAAGATACGACGAGTAATAAACGTAAACCAGCGGCCAAGAAGCCGAAACAAAAAACGAAGAAGTCGAAGTTTCGACGCATTTTAACGATTTTAGGGATTTTATTCATTATCGGCGTCATCGCCGGTGCCGCATACACTGCGTATGCGATCGCGACGGCACCGCCGCTCGATGAAGAGAAGTTGGTCGATACGTATCCGATCCAACTATTATCAGCTGAAGGCGAACCGCTCGAAGGAAGCGGACAAATTCGGGAGTACGTCTCCATCGATGAAATTTCAGAAGTGATGCAACAAGCGGTCATCTCGATCGAGGACCGTCGCTTCTATGAACATAACGGGATTGACTTGCGCCGTATCGGCGGCGCCGTGGTCGCGAACTTGACGGACGGCTTCGGGGCCGAAGGTGGTTCGACGATCACGCAACAGCTCGTCAAACAATCGTTCTTGTCGACCGACAAGAAATTGAAGCGGAAGCTGCAAGAACAGTGGCTCGCCATCAAACTTGAGCGCGAGTACACGAAAGAGCAGATTCTCGAGATGTACTTGAATAAGAACTATTACGGTACAGGCGGATATGGTGTCCAAACGGCATCGAAACGCTACTTCAATAAGCCGGTCTCAGAAGTGAATTACCAAGAGGCGGCTATTTTGGCGGGTCTCCCGCAACGTCCGAGTGCCTATGACCCGATCAACGGGGACCAGGAACTGACGCGTTATCGTCAAGAGCAAGTGCTCTCAGCGATGAAGCGTGACGGTCATATCACGGAAGAAGAATACAACCAGGCGCTCGACGTTGAAATCGCGGACGTCATCTCGCCAGGTAAAGAAACAGAAGAAGAGACGTACACGCGCTCTATTTACGCTCGCGTCCAAGCCGAGCTCGAGGAAGACTACGGTCTCGAGCAGGCCGACATTTACGGGACGGGCTTGAAAGTGTATACATCAATCAATAAAGATTTGCATACGAAGTTCAATAGCGATATTAAGAACGATAACGTCAATCTTCAGACTGAGACGTTCCCAGAAGACCTTCTCATGGGAGCGACCGTGTTGAACACGAAGACGGGTGAAATTGTCGCCGTTATCGACAGTCAGCAAGCGAAACAGGGCGATAAGAACTATCGCGACTATTCGCGCGAGAAACGTCAAATCGGGTCGACGGCGAAACCGTTCTTCGATTACGGTCCGGGGATTGAGAACGCGCAGTGGTCGACTGGGAAAATTTTGATGGATGAACCGTTTGGTGAAGATGAATTCAATCCAGGAAACTATTACACAGGGTATCGCGGCGCCAATACGATGCGTTATTACTTGACGATTTCCGGGAACACTCCGGCCGTCCGTGCCTTCTATGAAGTACAGGAAGAGTTCGGTTCGGAGGCGATCGAATCGTTCGTCGAGAACGTCGGCATCGAGCCGGCGCGTGCGGGTGACGAGATGTTACCTGCGAACAGTCTCGGTGTAGCAGAAGCGAGCACGACACAAATGGCGGCTGCTTACGCTGCGCTCGGCACGAACGGGATGTATACGAAGCCGCACTTGATTCAAAAAATTGAGTTCAATGACGGCTCGACGATCAACTCGCCGATTAAAGCAAAACAGGCGATGGAAGACTATACGGCCTACATGTTGACCGACATGCTCCGTGACGTGGTTAACACGTCAACTGGTACGTATGTGCCTGAACCTTTCCCTTATGACGTCGCCGGGAAGACCGGGACGACGAACGATAAAGATAAAAATCCAAACGATAAGTGGTTCACTGGTTATACGACCGATTACTCAATTTCGGTATGGACCGGAAAAGCACCAGGAGCTGATAAGGATGCGCTTGCTGAAGACCACGCTCAGTTCTACTTTGACTATATGATGCAAGAAGTAACGAAAGCGACGGGTCAACCGGATCGCTTCCAGCAACCGGAATCGGTGCTCTCGCTCGGAAACGAGTTGTACGTCAAAGGAACGAAACCAAAAGACTTGCAGCCGGACAAACTCGCCGCGCCGACCGGCGCATCGATTGACTACGATGTGCCAGGCGAGACAGGTACGCTCTCGTGGTCATACGACAAGCAAGCAGTCGAAGCAGCTGGTTACCAAGGACTTTCGTTCACCGTGACGGAGACACGTCCGGACGGTAGCGAGCGTGTCGTCGGGACGACCGAAGACACAAGCATCGCCATCTCTGGCCTCGGTGAAGGGGAGACGACGTTCACGATTGTCGCCAACGCGACGAACGCGCTCGTCGGCGATCAACAGTCGAGCCCGCTCCAAACTTCCTACACGGTCGAACGGAGCGAGGAGCCTGCTGCCGAAGAGGAAGAAGAGCCAGCCACGGAAGAGACGCCTCCTGAAGAAGAAGGCGAGCAAACCGATGGTGAGAGCAACGAGAACAATGGCAATAACGAAAACAATGAGAATAACGGAAACGACAACAACACCGAAGACGAGAACACGGAAGAACCGACCGAAGAAGAACCGACAACCGATGAGACAGACGGGGAGTCGGATTCGGAGGGGGACGTCAGCCGTCAATCGACGTCAGACTCGGATGACCGTAACAACGGCAACGGGAATGGCAACGGTGGTCGTGACTAATCTGACTCACAGGAAACAGGGCGACATCAGCGCCCTGTTTTTCTGTTTCGTTTGCTATAATGAAAAGAAAGCGAATAGGATGGTGACACATGGTACAACTCTCATTGAAACGTAAGATGAAAGTATTGTTTGTGATCGACCGACTGCAAGAGGATGATTTTGGCATCCCGTTACATGGCGTCAATGGCTTGAAGATGGGCCGATTGCTCCTCGAGGAATCGATTCCGTTCGGACGCTTGATTGATGATCAAGCCGTGGCCGAGGCCAGTGGCCATCCCTATTTGAAACGAATCGGCGTTGAGACGATGTTTCTCGGCGACGAGTCATATTACCCTGAACTTCTGCGGGGCAAGCGCCAAGCGCTCGCGACGCATGAAGATTATCATAAAGCGGTGCAGCGTTACACGAAGCATTTACAAGCGGTCCACTCGAAGTGCACGAAGCTACATACCATCGTCTTGTTCGGACGGTCGACGCAACGGTTGTTTGACGATGCGATCACGCGTCTCGAAGTAGAGAATGAGCATGTCGCCGATTCGTTCAAAGCGATGGACGTGCTCCGTTTGCCGGCCGTCCACCGGCTCGTACATGACGAACGGATTAGCCAAGTCAAGGCTGTCGTGGAACGTCTTGCACCTTCGAAATCGTAAAGAAGGTGAACTCTATGCGGAAAAAATGTTCCGTGGAAGAAATGATTCAGACGCTCAAGACCGACCCGGGTTTCTCGGGCAACGTGACGCATTGGCACACGGTCGAGGCGAAGCCGGCCCGGTATGCGCCGATCCCATCGAGCGTTCCGCCAGATCTCGTCCGGGTGCTCCATGGCCGTGGAATCGAACAACTGTACACCCATCAGGCCGAAGCAATCGAGCAGACGTCTCGAGGCAACTCGACGGTCATCGTCACTCCGACCGCTTCCGGGAAGACGCTCTGTTACAATCTGCCGGTTTTATCGAAAATGATTGAACAACCGAATGCCCGGGCGCTCTACTTGTACCCGACGAAAGCGCTCGCCCAAGACCAAAACAGTGATTTGATGGAGATGGTCGAGGCGCTCGAAGGTGACCTCCGCTGTTTCACTTACGATGGGGACACGGCGCCAGCGGCTCGTACGAAAGTACGGGACGCCGGCAATATCGTCATCACGAATCCCGATATGCTTCACTCTGGAATCTTGCCGCATCATACGAAATGGATTCGCTTGTTCGAGAACTTGGAATATATCGTCGTCGACGAGTTGCACACGTACCGAGGGGTATTCGGCAGCCACGTCGCCAACGTGTTTCGTCGTTTGAAACGGATCTGTGCCTATTATGGGAGCCATCCGAAATGGATCATGACGTCAGCGACGATTGCCAACCCGGTCGAGCTGGCTGAACTGTTGACCGAAGAGGACGTCGTCCTTGTCGACAACAACGGGGCGCCCCAAGGGAAGAAACATTTGATTTTCTACAATCCGCCCGTCGTCAATGAGGCGCTCGGGATTCGTCGGAGCGCCACGCTCGAGACGAAGCGGATCGCCTCAAAGCTCGTCGAAGCGGACATTCAGACGATCGTCTTCGCCCGCTCTCGGGTACGGGTCGAGGTGTTGTTGACGTATTTACAAGAACTGACGCGGCGCGAGCTCGGACCAAAATCGATCGTTGGCTATCGGGGCGGCTACTTACCGTCGGAGCGTCGTGAAATCGAGCGTCGGCTCCGTAACGGTGAGATTAAAGCTGTCGTCTCGACGAATGCGCTTGAACTCGGCGTCGATATCGGCCAGTTGCAGGCGTGTGTCTTGAACGGCTATCCGGGCACGGTCGCCTCGATGTGGCAACAAGCGGGCCGGGCCGGACGCCGTCATTCCGAGGCGCTCGTCATTTTTGTCGCCTCGTCTTCTTCGCTCGATCAACTCGTCGTCGAACAGCCCGATTTGATTTTAGACCGGTCTCCGGAAGCGGCTCGTCTCGACCCGAACAATTTAATCATTCTCGTTGACCATATGAAATGTGCCGCCTTCGAACTGCCTTTCTCAAAAGGGGAACGATTCGGCACGGTCGAGACGGAAGAAATTCTCGATTTCTTGACGGACGCCCACATCTTGCATGAACGGGCCAATAAATATTATTGGATGACGGACGCATTCCCGGCTCATGACATCTCGCTGCGGACGAGTGACCAAGAGAATGTCGTCATCGTCGACCAGACCGCGAAAAACCAGGTCATCGGAGAGATGGATACGTTCAGCGCGATGACGTTACTGCATGACGAGGCCATCTATTTACATGGGGCCGAGCAATATCAAGTCGAACGACTCGACTTTGAAGAGAAGAAAGCTTACGTCCGACGTGTCGACGTCGACTACTATACGGACGCCAATTTGGCGGTCGAACTGAAAGTGTTGGAAGAGAACAAGACGACCGGCGTGAAGACGTTCGGTGAAGTATCGGTCATCGCGATGGCGACACTATTTAAGAAAATCAAGTTCGGGACGCACGAGAATATCGGTTCCGGACCGATTCATTTGCCGGAACGAGAACTGCACACGACGGCGACGTGGTTCACGCTCGACGAACGGTTCGCCTACTCGGAGGCCGACATGGAAGATCAGCTCGAAGCGGTCAGTGATCTCTTGCGGCGGCTCGCCCCGCTCTATTTAATGTGTGACACGCTCGACTTGTTCACGACGATTCAAATGAAAGCGACCCATACGAACAAACCGACCGTCTATTTATACGACCGCTACCCAGGCGGAATCGGGCTGAGCGAGGCGCTTTATCGCGACGCCGATGAGGTCTTGGATGCAGCCATCCGTACGGTCGAGGACTGTCCGTGTGAGAGCGGCTGTCCGCGGTGCGTCGGCATGATTGGGTACGGTGATTTCAAACAGCAGGTCGTCCAGCAGTTGCATGCATTGAAAGGATCGATATGAAAGCAAAACTATCACGACTCATCAAAACGAATGAACCGAAACAAACGGCCGTGACGCCGGACGACGTCGAACAAGCAAAATGGCGGGCCCGGGGTGGAGAAATCCTGACGTTCGAACAAGAGTGGTGTGTCCGCTTGAAGCAGATTTATCCGCTCGACGAGACGTACCACGACTTTACGTTCGGAGAGGCGAAAGCCTCACTCGCGACATCGACCCATCCCTTTTTCCAAGTCGATGTCCCGTCCGAGCAGGTGTTGTTCATGGATACCGAGACGACTGGGCTCCGCGGATCGGGGACCTCGATCTTTTTGATCGGATTCGCGCGTTTCCAAGGAGACCATCTCGAGATGATCCAATACGTGTTGCCTCATCCCGCGTTCGAGACGGCATTTTATTATCACTTCTTGAACGACATCGGCGACGAGGTCCGTTTCGTGACGTATAACGGAAAATCGTTCGACTGGCCCCAAATCAAGACACGGCACACGTTCGTCCGCTCGAAAGTCAAAGCGTTACCGGCCGTCGGCCATGTCGATTTGTTGCATGCCTCACGGCGATTGCTGAAACCGACGCTCGAATCGGTATCGCTCAAGGCGGTCGAGGCCCATTTCGGCCACGCCCGGACGGACGACTTGCCCGGCTTCTTGGCACCGATGCACTATTTCCAATATGTGAAGGACCGGGAACCAGATATTTTACAGCCGGTCATCGAACACCATCATGCCGACTGTCTAAGCCTCGTCTCGCTCTACAAACGGCTCTGTCATCTCGTCGAAGCCGACGAGACGCCGTTTGGTGAAGAACGGGCGCACTGGTTGAACGACCTCGGCAACGCCGAGGCGGCGCTTCAAGAGTACGAGAGGCTCGAACAGCCGACGAAGCGGGCCTTGATGCGTCAAGCGCTCCTGTTAAAACGGACCGGTCAGGTGGAGCAGGCGTTGCCGCTGTTCGAACAAGTCGGTACGGTCGAGGCGCTCGTCGAATTGGCGAAATACGCCGAACATCGCGAAAAAGACATCAATCGGGCCATCATCTATACCGAACAGGCCATCGCTTTGGCGGAACGGAAAGAGACGGTGCTTCGACAGACCGCTTTGACCGAGATGCGGGCGCTTCGGCACCGGATGAACCGGCTAGAAAGGAAGCAGTCATGAAAGTTGTCGCCATCACAGGATACCGGCCGCATGAACTCGGCATCTTCAAATCCGACCATCCCGGTATCGGCATCATCAAGGAAGCGTATGAGCGAAAAATTGTCGAAGCCATCGAGCTCGGAGCCGAATGGTTCATTTTTAGTGGCACGAACGGTTGTGAATTATGGGCTGGAGAAGTATTGTTAGAGTTAAGAGAAACTTATCCAATCAAAATCGCCGTATTTCCACCTTTTTTACAGATGGAAGAGAAGTATAAGCCGTACGAGCAAGAATTGTTCATTCGTTTGCAGCTCGAGGCCGACTTTTTTGAAGCGCTGACCCAGCGTCCTTACGAGGACCCGAGCCAGTTGCGGGCAAAAACTGCCTTCTTTTTAGACAAAGCAGCAGGATTAATCACACTGTATGACGAAGAGACGGGAGGAAGCCCACGCTTTCTCGTCGAAGGGGCTAAACGAAAACACCAGATGGAGTTATTCTTGATCACACAGGAAGAATTACGCGTGATTGAAGAAGAAAAACAATGGGAACAACATTGGGAGTGAAAATGATGCAAACTGAATTAACAGCCGAAGCCATTTATAAACAAGAATTCAAGACCGCCCTTCGTGGGTACTCACAAGAAGAAGTCGACCAGTTTTTGGACGTCGTCATCCGCGATTATGAGAAGATGACGAAAGAAATCGAACGGTTGCGCCAAGAGAACGAGTCGCTCCGCCGCGGTTCGAACGAACAAGCAGAACCGGTCAAACCGGCTCAGCCTGTCGCGTCGAACTATGACATGTTGCGTCGCATCTCGAATTTAGAAAAGGCCGTCTTCGGAAAACAGGTCGGCCCGAGCGAATAAAGTGAGGAGGTGGAGAAGATGTTACAAGTATTGACGGCCGTCAAAAAAGAACCTGAGAAACGACAGACGAAAGGCTTGTTCCGCACGAAAGAAGAAGTCATCGCACCGCCGAAGTCGTACACGGACGAGATCGTCGAGATTATCCGTCACACATGCCGGTTTGATTGGATGATGATCGAACAAGTCGAGCTTGGTGAGGATGTGCTCGATTATGTATTGGTCGGCCCGAAAGGCGTCTTTTTAGTCCGCATCAATCGGACGACGTCGGCCGTCCATATGACGAACCGTGACTGTCGTCTCGAGACGTCGCTCGGTTGGAAAAACATCTATCCGCATCCGATGGAAGAGCTTGAGCGGATGACGAAGCACGTCAGGAGCGTCCTGAAGAAGCAATGCGGACAGGCAGTCCCTGTCACGTCGTTCTTGATTTTCCCTGAGACATCCCGTCTCAAGGTCGAACGCATCAAAGCCAACTGTGCCGATACGTTCGATGTGATCGATGACGTCATCGCGAAAACGAAGCTCGAGCTGTTATCGGAGGCGACAATTAAACACATCGCCTACTATTGCTCGGAGCGTCAAGTACATAAATGAAAATGGCGCTGAAGCTTCAGCGCCATTTTCATTTCAATAATTGTCGGGCTTGTTCTGCATCTTTACGATGGACGAACAAAGCGACCCGGTCGTCCAAGTTTTTTGCGAGCGGGCGGAACAGGCGCCCGGTCGGCAAGCCGTGTTCGACGCGACACGTGATGCCTTGTTCCGTCAAATACGTATAGTCGTCGAGCAGCGCCTCGCCTTGCTTGCCAAACGCCTCGCCGAAACGGACCCACTGTAAATTACGGACGGCGCGGATCGAGACGAGCACGACGAATGTGATGCCTAAGACGATAATCAATAGCGTTTCCAAATCCAAAGCGTTCAACCCCTTCTTTACATAATTTTAAGGGTGCAACCGTTTGAAAGCAACAACGATAGACCGGTATACTCAAAAGAAAGTGAGGGATGACGATGAAAACAACGATTCAATCGCGTCGCGAAGCCGTGACGCTGCTAGAAGACAAGCACGTGCTCTACATCCGCATCCATAACGGGCAGACCGGGATGATCAAACAAACCGAAGACGGAATCGTCGTCGCGATTCCGAATGAAGAGACGGACAAAGTCGATTTCCGCAAGTTAGAGGACATCGAAGCGTTTGAGGCGTTCTACGATTTGACGCTCTCGAAGCCAGGGACGCTTTATTATAACCAAGCGTAAACAAAGCTCCACTCATCTCGAGTGGAGCTTTTGTCATGGTGTCGGGAGCCAAGCGGACATCGTCTCTTGCAACGAATCAGGGCGCAGGTGCCGCTGTTTATGAAGCAAATAGCCGTCCGGTCGGATGACGAGCACGCCGCGCTTCATGAACAATGATTTCGCGAGCTCGTTGCCTTGGTCGAAGAAGGGACGACTCGTCTTCGAGAGCGTGATGATTTGGAAGAACGATTGATGATCGTTCAAATAATCATAGAGTTCGGTCGCATCACGTTTATCATCGTCGAGGATGAGCACTTGGAACCGGCCGTCCGCAATCTCCGAGATTTTGGTGCGCAACCCGTCATCGGTCCGGATGATCTCGATCTCCGGGAAGATCTTGCCCTTGGCGACACGCAAAAACGGAATTCGGGAATGCCCGGGATAAGACAAGTGCAGTTGGGCGATTCGTTCCGTTATTTTTTGGTTGACCAAGTTGACGCGCGTAAAGACGTCGGCGCCGAGCGCTTGGAACGGCAAGAAGACAGGCAACGTCGTCTGTAACACCTCAGTCGCCACGTTCGTCGTCTGAAGTACGTTACGAGCCACGTGTTCACGTTCGTCGCGATACGAGGCGACGACGCGGAACGGGGCACCAGCCTTCAAATGAAGCCACAACTTCCACCCGAGGTTGAACGAGTCGGCGATGCCGGTATTCATCCCTTGTCCGCCTACGGGTGAGTTGATATGGGCGGCGTCTCCCATTAAAATGACTCGATTGTGGATGAACGAGTCGACCATACGGTTGTGGACCCGGAAGAGCGAGAACCACTCAACTTCGTCGATCTCGACATCCATATGGCTTCGCTGTTCAATCAAATTGCGCAGTTCCGACTCATTGAACGACTCGTCGCTCGCGAGGTTCCCTGTGATGCGAATCGTGTCATCCGTGAGCGGGAAAACTTCTAAGACGCCCCGGTCGGAAAAGAAAATATGCACTTCTTCGCGCGAGATGTTCCATTTGGCTTTCATATCGGCGAGCACCCATGACTCTTTGAATGATTTTCCGCTAAACGGAAGGGCGAGCATCCGACGAATCGAACTGTTCGCCCCATCGGCAGCGACGACGTATTTGGCTTCGATCGTCCGGTTTGATGCATCTGACTCAAGGTGGGCGAGCACTCGAGACGGGTAATGTGTCAACGAGACGAGCGATTCACCGCGCTGGACGGAATGACCGTGTCCGTTTAACGCATCCTCTAAAATCGCCTCGGTCTCGTTTTGGCGTAGCAGCGTCACGAACGGGTACGGCGTGACGAGGCGAGAAAATTCAAGTTTGGCCGTCCATTGACCCGAGAAGTATAGATTGCCTTTCTCGATGGTCCGTGCCCGGCCGAGTACTTCCTTGGCGACATCGAGACGAGAGAACACTTCGATCGTTCGCGGTTGAATCCCGATGGCCCGGGAATTGTTCGACGGGGTCGTCTTACGATCAATAATTTCAAATGAGATCCCATATCTGGCTAACGTCAATCCGAGCGTGAGTCCGGTCGGGCCCGCTCCGACGATCAATACATCAACTTTTTTATCCACCACATCCACCAACTCCTATCGTTAATAATGATATTTCCGACATTTGATGCGTTTAAACGAGGAGACAACGGTGGAAGTGTAGAAACAAAGAGAACGAGGTGGAGAGAATGGACAAATCGTGGATCACGGAACAACAACTACGTGACAGTTTCTCGATGGAAGAAAACTATGAACAGACGGCAGCCGTTTTGATCCCGTTGACCGAGGTCGACGGGACGTGGCACGTCGTCTTTGAAGTACGCGCCCATACAATGCGGCGTCAACCCGGAGAAATCTCATTTCCGGGCGGCCGTCTCGATCCCGGCGAGACACCGGTCGAGGCCGCTGTTCGAGAGACGAGTGAGGAGTTATTGCTCGCCTTATCCGATATCGAAGTCATCGGTCGCCTGCAGCCGCTCGCGACGCCGCACCGGCAACTGATCTATCCGTTCGTCGGGGTAATTCCACTGCGACCGGACGTGCATCATACGGATGAGGTCGACCATTTATTTTCAATCCCGGTCGAGACGTTGCTGTTGCTCGACCCGTTCCACGGCGAGATGGAATGGACGATGAACCCGGATCAAAATATCCCATTTGAACGGATGGCGAATGCTAAAGCGTACGAAAAACGGGTAATTAAAATGAAAGAACCTTTTTATGAACATGAAGACTACATTATTTGGGGATTGACTGGAAAAATTTTGACACAATTTATTAAACGGCTTAAAGAAAACGTATTCAAACCGATATAATTTCGTTATAATGATAGAAACAAATTTAAGATTGGAAGTGAATGGGTGTGTCTGTAGAATTCGTTGTGGGTGATATCGTCAAGTCAACTCGTGAAGGTTGGGTCGCAGAAGTGACTGCCGTATTGACCAATACGGTCATCGGGGACGTTTCCATCATGGAAGAATTTCAACAGCTTGGTCTCGAATTTGAGAAGCAAGTTTTACTGAAAAAAGATTTGGAATTGATCGAACGCGCCAGCTGACCTTTTAATCGAAAGGGATGATTCAGGTGTCCATTGACAAAAAAGTTCGTGAATGGGAAGAGGCCGGTTTACTTGATGAAGTAACCGGTCAGCGCTTGGTCGAATATGAACATAAGAAATTGGCGGTCGGTGACAAACGTGAGCACAAACCGCCTATTCTTGTGGTCATCGGTTCTATTTTGCTCGCACTCAGTCTATTCAGCTTTGTCGCGGCCAATTGGCAAGCGATTCCTGACCTTGTGAAAGTCGCTATTTTCCTCGTGTTTATGGTCGGGATGTATGTGACCGCCGAACGCCTGCAAGTGAAGGCGTCACGCTATGTCACGCTGTTCCGGCTTTTAGGCGTCGCTTTCTTCGTCGCCACGATGATCGTCATCTTCTCCACTTATAATCTGTCCTCGCAAATTCCGCTCTTATTTTGGCTCTTCCTTGCCGTCGCTGTTCTGCATAAATTGATATATAAGCATCCCATCTACACGTTCCTGGCCGCGCTCGCTGCCTTTTTGGCGGTCACGAACAGTTTTCAAGGCATCGGCATCACGTTGATCGCGTTCGGGTTCCTCGTGACCTGGGTCTGGTTCCATTACGGAGACAACGAGCTCGATCGTATCTTCGCCTGGTTCGGCTTTTATGGCCTCCTCATCACAATCGGTCAATATGCCGACTACGAAGGACGCTTTTGGCCGCTATGGGCCCTTGCTGCCTTACATGTCCTATTCCTTATCTATCGTGAGCGGGCCCAGTGGAATTATTTGTACCTCTTCGTCGCAGCCGTCCTATCGATCGGTTATTTAATCAATGCGACGGAAGGCTGGTTGTCGCAACGAACGCCCTCGGTCATCGAGGCGACGATCCTTTCGGTCATCCTCGTCGCCGTCTATTTACTTCACCGACGCCAGGACTTGATGTGGGTCAGTTTACTCGCTGTCATCCCGTTCTCGTTATTCGAAGACTCCGGCATCTTGCTAGCGGTGCTACTTGAAGTGGTCGCACTCGCCTATCTCGTCTATCAAGACCACAATCGCAAACCGATCGTGCTTGCTTTCATTTATTTCTTGCTCGTCCAAATGACGATCTACTTCATTTACGTTTGGGATCGACTCGACATTTCGCTGTTCTTCCTCATCGGAGCATTGATCGTCTTCGCACTGTCGCTCGCTTTGTGGTGGCGCAGCCGTAGCCGTACGAGAGGGGATGCTCAGACATGAAACGATTGACGCCTTGGCTAGTGCCGGTTTTGCAAGTAGTGATCGCTGTCGGTTTTATTCTGCTCGTCTATGCGGTCTCCTGGTTCGGAGAGACGTATACGTTCAAAGCGACCTCCTATGAGCCGTACGATCCGTTCTTTGGAGACTTTGTCTATTTGGAATACGATTCGTTCGACGGCAGACAAGATGTCGAATCAGGGACGGTATACGTGTCGTTCAAAACGGGGGACGACGGTTACGCGACCATTGATCGGGTCAGTTCACGGCCGTTCTTCGGTGGCACTCGTGCCAATTACTATGACCGGCAAGTGTATATCGATGACATGAGTTCGTATCGGGTCGCCGAAGAAGAAACGTCGGCGATCGAAGGTGCGAAAACGTTCGAAGTGGATGTCGACGTGGCACCTTGGGGCATGGTTCGCCCCCATGATTTACGCTCGATTGAAGCTGAAACAGAATGACAATCAGATTACAGATTTGTTACACGTTATGTTGTAACGAATCTGTAATTTTTTTCGAAAACGGTTGGTAACCCTAGGTTTATTGTAAATGTTACAGATTGTAACCAGTTCTTTCTTGATGTGTCAGAAATATTTCACTTCGTCAAAATCCCTTCTCGTGATTGAAACGACATGGTAAATTTACTCCTGTTCGTTAGATGACGAGAAAGGTGCTGACCTATTAATGCATTCCTTAAAATATATAATCGCGATTTTATTTGCCGCTGTTGGAACATTCGTGTTTGCTGCGAATGCCGATGCCGCCCAAATTGGAATCGGGACTGAACAGAAAATTGTCCAAAACCCACTTGAATTAGAACGTCAGGCCATTGAGTTGGAGCGCCAACAAGAAATCGAACGTAAGAAACGTCTTGCCGAAGAGAAACGGCTCGCTGAAGAAAAACGTTTAGCCGAAGAAAAGCGTTTGGCAGAAGAGAAAGCCAAACGTGAAGAGGCCGAGCGTGAAGCGAAAGCGAAAGCAGAACGTTTGGAAGAAGAAAAGCGCGTCGCTGCCGAAAAGGCACGACAAGAAGAAGCGAAACGCCAAGCCGCAGCAAAAACCGAGAAGAAGCAACAAGCGGCATCGAGTGCGACCGTGACACCGGTCTCGACACAAGGACGTGTCATTCAAGCCGAGTCAACGGCCTACACGAACGATGCAGCTGACAACGGTTCTTACGGGGGGCGCGTCTTGACGGCGACAGGCCATGACGTGACAGACTCGATTTATTATAACGGCATGCGTATCATCGCAGTCGACCCATCTGTCATCCCGCTCGGTACGGTCGTTCAAATCGACGGCATCGGCCAAGCGATCGCCCTTGATACAGGAGGACGCATTAAAGGGAACATCGTCGATTTACTCGTCGACACGAAGAGCGAGGCCATCAATTGGGGTCGTCGTCATATCACAATCACATTGCCATAATCTAAAGGTTCTCCTGCGGGGGAACCTTTTTTGTCTCGCCTCGTGGGTTGGCAGTCTTTCGACCGCGTCCCAGCACGTTTCATTGTTTAACAATCGTTGGAAACGGGCAAACTAATATTTGACCTTTATGAAAAGTTACGAGCCGAGGAGGGGTAGAGTTGATAGAATTCCAAAATGTATCTAAGCGTTACGAAGACGGGACGTTAGCCGTCAAAGATTTGGATTTAACAGTACGAAGAGGCGAGATTTTTGTCTTGATCGGCCCATCAGGGTGTGGCAAGACGACAACCATGAAAATGGTGAATCGACTGATCGATCATACCGACGGGAAAATTTTGATTGATGGGAAAGAGATTTACCAATTCAATATTTATGAGTTACGCCGCAATATCGGTTATGTACTTCAACAAATTGCCTTATTCCCTCATTTAACGGTCGAAGAAAATATTTCTGTCGTTCCTGAACTATTGAAGTGGCCAAAGCAAAAGACGAAAGACCGCGTGACCGAACTCATGGAAATCGCCGGATTAGATCCCGTCTTGCGGGCTAAAAAGCCGACCGAGCTATCCGGTGGACAACAGCAACGCGTTGGGGTGCTCCGTGCGCTCGCGGCCGATCCTGACGTCATCTTGATGGATGAGCCGTTCTCGGCACTCGACCCAATCAGCCGGGGTCAACTCCAAGACGATATTAAACGCTTGAACGATGAACTTGGGAAAACGATTTTGTTCGTGACCCACGACATGCAGGAAGCGATGAAACTCGGAGACCGTATCGCATTGATGCGTGACGGCGAGTTGGTCGTCGTCGGGACACCAGATGAAATCAGAGCGAGCACGGACCCGTTCGTCCTCGACTTTACACAACGCGGAAGAGGTGAGGTTGATGCTTGAGACATTCCAAAACCGACGAGGGGAACTCGTCGAGGCGCTCATCGAGCACTTGCAGCTCTCCGTCGTCTCCTTATTGATCGCGGTCTTGATTGCCGTCCCGCTCGGTATTTGGTTGACGCGCCGTAAAAAAGTGGCCGAGACCGCCATCGGTGTCACTGCCATCATTCAAACGATTCCTTCTTTGGCGCTCCTCGGACTGATGATTCCACTTGTTGGGATTGGCGCCTTGCCGGCGACGATTGCCCTCGTATTGTACGCCTTACTCCCAATTTTACGAAACACGTTCACCGGACTGAACGAGGTCGACAAATCGCTCATCGAAGCGGCACGAGCTTGCGGCATGAAGCCGAACCAGAGCTTGATGAAAGTCGAGCTCCCGCTCGCCTTGCCGGTCATTATGGCCGGGATTCGGACGGCGATGGTTCTCATCGTCGGGACGGCGACGCTCGCTGCCCTCGTTGGAGCAGGTGGGCTCGGGACGTTGATTCTTCTAGGTATCAACCGGAATGACAACTACTTGATTTTACTCGGCGCCATCCCGGCCGCCATCCTTGCTCTCTTGTTCGATTTCCTGCTCCGACAAATGGAAGGCGCGACAGCTACGCGGAATAAGACAAAATTGATTGCTGTCTCTACCGTCTTGGCGTTAATCGTCGCGGCACCGCTCGCGCTCGGTCGCACGCAACAGACCGATCTCGTCGTCGCCGGAAAACTTGGACCAGAGCCTGAAATTTTAATGAACATGTATAAATTATTGATCGAGGAAGAGACTGATTTGACTGTTTCTGTCCGACCAAACTTTGGCGAGACGACATTCGTCTGGGGTGCACTCCAATCTGGTGATGTCGATATTTACCCAGAATTCACAGGGACGGTACTCGCCAGTCTCGTGAAAGAGACACCGAACTCAAATGACGCTCGCGAAGTGTATGAACAGGCTCGTGATGCGCTGGCAGACGACGGCTATGCCTTGCTTGAGCCGATGCAGTTCAACAACACATATGCCATCGCCATCCCACGCGACTACGCCGAAGAGGAAGGCATCACATCGATTTCTGATTTACGAAACGTGCAAACGGACATTAAAGCCGGCTTCACGCTCGAGTTTACGGACCGGGAAGACGGATACCCTGGACTTCAGCAAGCCTACGGTCTCGACTTTCCGTCGGTCGTCTCGATGGAACAGAAACTCCGTTACCGCGCCATCGCTCGTGGTGACGTCAACCTTGTCGATGCATACGCGACGGACCCGGATATCGCCGAGAATGATTTGCTCGTCCTTGAAGATGATCAACAGTTCTTCCCGCCATATCAAGGGGCACCGTTGCTCAAGCAAGAGACATTAGACGAGCACCCTGAAATCGAGGACGCGCTCAATCAATTGGCTGGTAAAATTACAGATGAAGAAATGTCTGAACTCAACCGCCGCGTCGCGTATGGGAATGAGCGTGCTTATGACGTCGCACAAGACTTCTTGGAGCAGGAAGGTCTCCTATGAGAGCAATGATTATCTCGAATCCAACATCCGGTGCAAGTGAAACGATGCTCGGTGAGGTTGTCGGGACGGTCGAATCCTTGTATGACGAGATTCTGATTCGAAAGACGCTCGGACAAGGAGATGCTGCCCGCTTTGCCGAGGCGAGTGGGTCGTTCGAGCATTTAATCGTCATCGGTGGGGACGGGACCCTGCATGAGGTCGTCAACGGCCTCATGTCACTTCCGAAGGACGAGCGGCCGACGGTCGGCCTCGTCCCCGGTGGTACGTGCAACGACTTTGCCCGTGCGCTCGATTTACCAGTCGAACCGATTGAGGCGGCCCGGTTATTTAAGATGAGTCATGTCCAGCCCGTCGACGTCATGCGGGTCAATGATCGATATGGCCTCAATTTTATTGGGGTCGGCCTGATCGCCGACGCATCGCGACAAATCGATCCGCTTCAAAAAGAATCTCTTGGTTCCATCGGCTACTTTTTAGCGACAATCCGGCAGTTTCGTGAACTCGACCCGTTCGACGTCCGCATCGAGCAGGACGGAGAAGTCGTCCATGATGGGCCGATCAGTTTTTTGTACGTCGGAAACGGGGCATATCTTGGTACGGTACCGACAAAGTTACCGACCCAATCGTTCACCGACGGACTCGTCGAAGTCGTGCACAGCTCGGCCATCGGCTTTCCAATGATTCGGCAACTGCTTACGCAACAACTCGGACTCGAACATTCGTCGCCGGAGTGGGTCCATCTACAGATGTCTCAACTGACCGTCCATTTGAGCGAATCACAGATTATCGACGTCGATGGGGAACATTTTGAGGCGGACCGATTACACATCGACGTCTTGCCAAGGGAACTGACATTCCTTGTGCCATCCCACTAAAAACCAGACAGAGAAAAGAATTCAGACTTTTCTCTGTTTTTTGTTGTTCTCATTTCTGAACAGTGTTAGTATTTCACTATTATTATGAAAATAGATATGAAAACAGGAAGTAGGGATGGTAATGGCGCAAAACTCGTTCGCCTCAAAAATTGGATTCATCTTAGCGGCCGCAGGGTCAGCGATTGGTCTCGGTGCGATCTGGAAATTTCCGTATGTCACCGGCACAAGTGGAGGCGGCGCCTTTTTGCTCATGTTTTTAGCGTTTACGCTCTTACTCGGTCTCCCGTTATTGATCGGTGAGTTCATCGTCGGACGCTCGACACAAAAAACGGCACTGCTCGCATTCAAAAAATTAGGACACGGCCGTTGGACGATCGTCGGTTACCTTGGTGTCATCGCATGTTTCTTATTGCTCTCATTCTACAGTGTCATCGGTGGTTGGGTCTTAATCTATGTCGGTCTCGGCTTGAGCGGGACATTGAACGGCCGATCGCCTGACGAATTTGGTGCCGTCTTCGGAGATGTCGTCTCGTCACCAGGCATCGCCGTGTTCGGTCAATTCTTATTCTTATTGATCACGCTCTTAATCGTGCTAAAAGGCGTCGAAGCTGGAATCGAGCGGATGAGCAAGATCTTGATGCCGCTCTTGTTCGTCAGTTTCATCGTCCTCGTCATCCGCTCATTGACGCTCGACGGGGCGATGGAAGGGGTTCGCTTCTTCTTGCAGCCTGACTTCTCTGCCTTGACGGGGGAATCGGTCTTGTTCGCCCTCGGTCAAGCGTTCTTCTCGCTATCACTCGGGGTTGCGGCCATGTTGACGTATGCGTCCTACATTAAAACGAAAGGCACACTCAATCGCTCGGCGAACATGATCGTTCTATTGAACATCGCCGTCTCACTGTTGGCGGGTCTCGCGATTTTCCCGGCCGTGTTCGCATCAGGTCTCGACCCGGCTGAAGGCCCGGCGCTTCTCTTCGTCGTCTTGCCGGCCGTCTTCAATCAAGTCCCGCTCGGTGGTTTCTTCATGGTATTGTTCTTCTTGCTGTTCACGTTCGCCTCGATCACGTCATCGATTGCGATGCTTGAAGTCGTCGTCGCCGGTGTGACCGACCGACTGAACGAAAAGAAACAGACGATGTCGAAACGGAACGTCACACTCTTGTCAGCAGCGATCGTTTTTGCGGTCGGTATCCCTTCGGCCCTCTCGTTCGGAGTCATGAGCGAGATGCAGTTCTTGTACGGTCGTACGTTCTTCGATTCGATGGACTATATCGTCAGCTATGTCTTGATGCCGGTCGGTGCGCTCTTGACATCAATTTTCGTCGGGTATGTCGTTGATCAACGCATTCTTAAAGAAGAGATTCAAACATCGGGCGCTGGTGTCAAGCTGTACCCGGTCTGGCACTTCCTCATCCGTTATGTCATTCCGGTGACGGTCGCCATCGTCATGGTGTCAACTTGGGTCACGGTGTAACGTGACGAACTCCTCCTGATTCATTGAATCAGGAGGTTTTTTTACATTCGAGCGACCCTGACTTTTCGTTCTTGCGACCGAGAGAGCGTGCGGCGTCATTATGCTAAGCTTATAAAGATGACGAAACTTTTTTTGAAGGGTCACGTAAGGTACAATAGAAGTATCATGAGACGAGGTGAAACGGATGAAAACATGGATGAAATGGGCCCTGACCGGGGCAATCCTATATTTTGCCATAAACGTTTTTGATTTCTCTTGGTTGTTTATCATCGTCGGGGCGCTCGTATTAAACGAAGTGTGGTCGACCAATAAACGCCGGAAGCGGGCACCGGCCCCCGTTGCCAAACGGGCCAAGAAAAAGCTGTTGCTCGATGAAGACGAACCGTTCGTCGGCTCGCGTATTTTGAAACCGCTCGAAGAAGCGGCGCCGGTACGTCAGTTCGAGGCGACCGACGATTTAGAGCTTCAATTTTTGCAACGGACGATTGAACAAGGGTATGAGAAACTGCAACAAATCGACCGCGTCTTGCCGGAAATCAAAGACATCGAGGTGCGGCGTGAGATGAAGGCCGTCTCGAAGGAAGCGCACGAACTGTTCGCCGAACTGTTCGAGAATCCACAAGACGCGAAACATGTTCGTGATCTCTTCACGTTCTATTTGGATTCGCTCGTGTCGGTCGTGTTGAAATTTAAAGAACTAGAAGGAAAACGCGTCGTCATTCAAGAAGAGACACGTGAACAGTTGATTACCAATATGCGACTCATCGTCGACAAGTTCAAACAGCAACGCAGCCGTCTCTTAGAAGACGATGCGGTCGACTTTGAACGAGAGTTGATTATGATGGAAAAAGTACTGGCCGATCAACCAGAAGGGAGAAAAAAACATGACTTCATCGAATGAAACGAACTGGCAGTCATGGCCAGAAGAAGAGCTCACTTCACAGACGAAAACGAAGACGGAAACCGATGCGATTTCGGACCCGTCCGTGGACTGGTCATCTATGACAGAGAAACATGAGGTGCCGGCGATTCAAGTGAATCCAGATGTCCCGCAGGAACACCGGGAACGAATCACGCGCATCGCCGAGTCGATCGATATTAAAAAGACAGATTCCGTCATGTTGTTCGGATCAAACGTGCAACGCGAACTGTCGCAATTCTCGGACCAAATCTTGACCGAGGTCCGGATGAAGGATGGCGGTGACGCCGGAAAGCTTTTGTCCGACTTGATGCAGAACGTACGCAAGATGGACCCGGACATGTTGCAGCCAGAGAAGAAGAGTTTTATGGACAACTTGCCGCTCATCGGACGGGCGAAAAAGAAAGCGGAGAACTACAAACTCCAGTTTGAAAAGATGAGCGTCTATTTAGAAGAAGTCATCCACAATCTAGACCGGGCCAAGTTCGGTTTGATGAAGGACATCACGATGCTCGATCAAATGTACGATAAGAACAAGCGTTATTTTGAAGAGCTTAACGTCTATATCGCCGCCGGTGAGACGAAACTTGACCACGTGCGCAGCTATGAGATCGCCCCGCTCCGTCAAGAAGTGGAGATGTCGAAAGACCAGGTCAAACTTCAACAGTTGAACGACATGATTCAACTCGCGGACCGATTCGAGAAAAAATTGCACGATTTGAAACTGAGCCGGACAATCAGTCTGCAGATGGCACCGCAAATCCGGGTCATCCAACAGAACAACCAGATTCTAGCCGAGAAAATCGAGTCGGCGGTCGTCAATACGATTCCACTCTGGAAAAACCAAGTCGTGCTCGCGCTCAGCTTGACACGACAAAAGACGGCGCTCCGCATGCAGCAAGACGTCACGAAGACGACGAACACGTTGCTCGAGCAGAACTCGAAGATGTTGAAAGACTCATCGATCGAGATCGCCACAGAGAACGAGAAAGGCATCGTTTCGGTCGAATCGCTCAAAGTGGCGCACGAGAACTTGCTCTCGACGCTCGACGAGACGCTCCGCATTCAACAAGAAGGACGTCAGAAGCGCCGTGAGGCCGAACGTGAACTCGATCGCATGGAGCACGAGTTGAAAGAAAAAGTTATCGAGATCGCTTCAAAAAACAAAGAGTTGCCAAAAGAGACTGGATATTGAACGAGGAAAGTCTGAGCTCTCAGACTTTCCTTTTCTTTGAGGAGGATAAGAAAATGGAAAAACAACGGCTATGGGATGAGACGTGGTTGCAGTTCGCTGATATGATGGCGGTACGCCATTCGAAATGCGCCTCGAAAAGTGTCGCTTGCGTCATCGTCAAAGATGAGAAGCCGATCTCGATTGGGCTCAATGGGACGCCACCCGGGCATACGAATTGCAATGAGATCTTTTTAAAACGGGAAGACGGTTTTTATAAACGGGCCGAGTACGTGTCAGAAGATGCGGTCGATTTGCTCGAGGCACCGGTTTCATTCATCCATGAGGGTGTGACATTTATTAGATGTTCGGACCCATACGACCACCATAATTGGTCGAAGCAACATGAAATCCACGCCGAAATCAACGCGATCGGTAAGCTCGCCGCGGATTCGACGAACGCCTTCGGGGCGACAGCCTATGTGACCCACTCACCATGTCATGCCTGTTCGCTCGCTTTGATCGCATCACGCGTAGCCCGTGTCGTCTATGCGGTCGGCTATGAGCACGGTGACGGCCTCGATTTGATGCGTGAGAGTGGGATTGACGTGGTACATATGCCACTCGAAAAAAGTTTCAAAAACACATTGTAAACGTTTACATTCGATGTTATATTATTAATGTACTGCCAATGGTGTTTTACTCTTCCATTATTCGTCTCTCTTCGGAGGGACCTTTTTTTATGGCTAAGCACAGGTGAGACAAAGTTTACACATAATGTTCAATATTTCACAATCTTTTCGTGGGTTTCTTTCTTATAATGAAAGTAGATTAACGAGAGGGGAAATGTTACATGGAAAAACAAGTTCGTTTCACAGATGGTGCCTATGATGTGGAAGCGTTGATCACACTCGAAGAGGTGTGGGAAGATAAATTTGCCATCGGGACGCATAAAGAGCTCGCCGTTAAGTCATTAAAGATCAACGGAAATGAGGTTTCGGAGTTGAAGCACGTTCGGGCGTTGCTTCGCTACTATCCGACGCTCGGTGTCTCGGGCATCTTGCTAGCGCTCGATGGTGCCGCAGCTGAGATCGTCGCCTTGTCAGGGGATACGGATCCGGCGCTCCGGTTTGTTGAACTCGTCGCGTTACAAATGGACGAGGCAGCGACGGAAGAGTTGAAAGACCTATACGCCGAGATGGCGGTCTAACTTTGTAAGGATGATACCCACGTCATCCTTTTTTCATTTTCGGGTTGCAATGCGGGTTCAGTATGGTATTATTGTCAATAGATGAAGAAATGGAACGCCATATCGTTATCGACAACCAAAAATGGGGATCTAGATAGCTAGATCGCTGTGAAAAAGCCACGTTCATAGGAACGTGGCTTTTTTTTGTATAATTTCGAACCCGGCGCCGACATTAAAGGCGATATGGGCGTCTGAACCGAGCACGAACGGGATGCCGAGTGCGGCCGCCTCGGACGCGACGTCAATGGCGTAAGGTTGGCCGCAATCGGGCTTGCGGAGCCCGGCCGTGTTCAAATCGAGACCGAAACCGCGCGTAGCGATCGTTTGTAGCAAGCGCGTCTGTTCGTCCTGCACGTTCGAGCGGTCCCACGTGTAATTGTGTTGATATTTAATCGGTAAGTCGATATGTCCGATGCGGTCCACTTTCAAGCGCTCCCAAGGGAAGGCGAGGCCAGCCTCAAGCGCCGTGTAGTATTGTTTCATCACGGCCTCGAACGAGCCGACACGTTCGACGAGCACATCAAACGTGTCGGCCGAGAAGTCGATAGGCAGGAGCTCGTCGTCGACGAGGAGAAAGTGTTGGGACAAGATTGCTTCGTCTAATACGTCGGCATACGGCTCGAGCAACGCCAGCGTCTCGGACTCATATCCGGGCAAATAGTCGATCTCCAAACCGATGCGGAGATCAAGTTCGGGATAGGACCGCTTCAACGTCTGCAAAGCTTCTATATAACGAGGGAGCAAATCGAGCGCCATCGCTGAATCTTGTTCTGGCGTCGGGTCCTGAAACCGGGTCGGGAGCGGCGCATGCTCTGTGAACGTGAGCGTCTTGATTCCTTGGTTCAAGGCGCGCTTTATATACGCTTCGAGCGAATCGGATGAACCATGCGGACAAAATGGAGTGTGAAGGTGACCATCACGGGTAAAGTCAATCATCAGTCGACATTCCTTTCGAGTTCGCCGGTTGACAGCAACGGCTTGGTTTGATAAATTTAACACACTACTTTAGTTTGGTAAAGTGATAATAAGATAAAGGGTGATATTGATGATCTGGTTCAATACAAAAGGATCCATCCCGGAAGGATGGCACGAATTGCAAGGGGAAGACGTTCTGCGTCCGAAGCAGTGGATGTTGTCATTTTTAGAGCGAGCCGAGTCAAATGGCTACAGTGTCATTAAGCCGCCGCTCGTGGAATATTATTCGCACTATCAAGACTTGGCCTTGTTCGATGAGTCGGCCTATTATCGACTGTTCGGGAATGACGGCGAGTTGCTCGTCATGCGTCCGGACTATACGTTGCAAATCGCTCGGAAGCTCGCCGATGGTCATGAACCGATGCGGGTCGCCTATGCCGGTGCCGTCTATCGGCGTACCCCGAAACATTCGGGTCAGCCGCATGAGCGTCAACAGCTCGGGCTTGAATGGATTGACGGGGACGCTCCCGATATGGAGTTGATCGCGTCATTCCTCAGTATGACTGAGCGGGTGTTGCCGCAAGACGGGCTTCGGATTCAAGTCGGTTCGGCTTCCTTGGTCGCCGCCGTGGCGGATGAGGCCGGCATCCCTGAGCGGACGCTCCGTCAATATTTGGCGCTCCGTAACTTGGAATCACTCCGTGACCTCGCGGATATGTATCAATACCCGTTAATCGCGAAGCTACCGTTCTTAATCGGTGATTCGGCACTCGCTGAACTACGAGAAGTCGCCGAGCCAGGATTGACGGCTGCGATCAATGAAGTCGAGCGGGCGGTCGAACATTTACGCGCCATCGGTTTGAACGTATCGTACGACTTTGGACAGACCGGCGATTTTGATTATTATTCAGGACTGACGGTGACAGGAAGCATCGACGGACGGCGCGTCCTCTCGGGCGGTCGCTATGATTCGCTATACGGACATTTCGGCCAATCGCGACGGGCGTTCGGATTGTCGCTTGATTTAGAACAGTTAGGTGAGGTGATTTTATGAAAGTGGCCATCGCGAAAGGACGCATTGAAAAAGCGGCCCGAGACTATTTCGAACAAGTCGGATTAACCGTCTGGCCCGAAAAACGCGGCCGGGAACTGACTGTCGAAGTCGACGGGCATGAGTTCATCTTCGTCAAAGGGGATGACGTCTATAAATATGTCATGCACGGCGCGGCTGATGTCGGCGTCGTCGGAGGCGACATCTTGCGAGAGAAGACGCCTGGCGTTCTCGAAGTCGTCGATTTGCCGTTCGGCCGTTGCCGGATGGCGGTCTGTGGACCGAAAGAACGGAAAAATGGGACGAAAAAATTGAAAGTCGCGAGCAAGTATCCGAATATCGCCATCTCTCACTTCGCTTCGAAGCGACAGAACGTTGAAGTGATTGCGTTGAACGGTTCGGTCGAACTCGCACCGCTCACAGGACTCGCCGATTGCATCGTCGATATCGTCGAGACGGGGGCGACGCTTCGTGCGAACGACCTCGAGGAATACGAAACGATTTTCACGGTGAACGCCAAGTTCATCACGAGTGAGACGGCGCTCGCCAACGATCCTGATGAATTGAAGGCCTGGATTCGTCGTTTAAGCAAGGAGGAAGCGAAATGAGCACGGAAACGAATCGGAGCCGGCGTGAAAGCTGGGCGGAAGCAGTTAAGCCAATTCTCGAGGCCGTGGAGTTGAACGGAGATGAAGCGCTCCTAGAGTTTACAAAGAAATTTGACGGTGTCGACGTAATCGAAACGGTCGACTTGACAGCCTTCACGCCACCTGAAGCTTACGGGGAGTTGACCGAGGCGTTGACGCTCGCCGCCGAACGCATTCGCACGTTCCACGAGCGTCAGCGTCGTCAAGACGACGCGTATGAAGATGGCATGTTCAGACTCGGACGTCGCTTCATGCCGCTCGACTCGGTAGGCGTGTACGTACCGGGTGGGACGGCCGTCTATCCCTCGAGCGTCTTGATGAACATCATCCCGGCGAAAGTGGCCGGTGTGAAACGGATCGTCATGGTGACGCCGCCAAAACCAGATGGCATCGACTTGTCGCTATTGATTGCGGCAAAAATCGCAGGGGCAGATGAGTGTCATCTGGTCGGAGGGGCACAAGCCGTGGCCGCGCTTGCGTTTGGCACCGAGACGATCAAACCGGTCGACAAGATTGTCGGACCTGGTAACGCCTATGTCGCGACCGCGAAGTCGCTCGTCTCTCACATCGTCGGCATCGACTCGGTCGCTGGGCCGTCTGAAGTACTCATCATCGCCGATGAGACGGCCAATCCGAAATGGGTCGCCGCCGACTTGCTCGCCCAAGCCGAACATGACGTCGAAGCGACGGCACTCGCTCTCGTCACGTCAGTCGAGTTGGCCGAACGGATCGAACAGGAATTGGCACGCCAGCTGGCCGAGCTACCACGCCGTGACATTGCGGTCGAGGCATTGAAACGAGGCGGGGTACGCATCATGTCGAGCGAACGTGCAATCGAAGTCGCCAACGAGATGGCAGCCGAGCACGTGCAACTTGCCGTCTCCGACCCGGAAACCTATATGCAAGCCATCCGTCACGGTGGTTCGTTCTTCCTCGGTCATGAAGCCGCGGAAGCGTTTGGTGATTACATCGCTGGACCAAACCACGTCTTGCCGACGAGCGGGACGGCCCGCTTCTCGAGCGGCCTCTCGGTCGATGATTTTTACCGGAGACAGACGTTCCTTCAGATGACGGAGCTCAATGAACGTGTCACACGCGCCGCGATTCGCATCGCACAACAAGAACAACTTGACGGCCACGCCCGAGCGATGGCGGTTCGATTGGAGGACGTATGAGACAGAACTATGAGACGATTCCCCGCTACGTCCCGCAGGCGGTCAAAGGACATGCGTTGAATCAAAACGAGAGCCAATATGAGTTCCCAGAGCGGTTAAAGACGGCAATCCGAGAGCTTCCGCTCGATTTGAGCCATTATCCGGTCGATGAGTTGGTAGCGCTGAAACAAAGTTATGCGACATATGCTGGTGTGGATCCGCAACAACTCATGGTCGGGAGCGGCAGTGACGAACTGCTAGCCATTTTATGTCAGGCAATCCTTGACGCCGATGACGTCGTCGCCGCCCCGATTCCCGATTTTTCGATGTACGGCATTTATACGCATATCGCTCGCGGGAATTTTGTGCAGCCGGATGCGGACGGATTGTCGATTCAATCATTGCTCGAGACGATCGAGGCGGAACGGCCGAAACTTGTGCTCGTGTCGAACCCGAACAATCCGACGGGAAAGATGTGGTCACTCGATGAACTCGAAACGGTCGCCAGCCGTGTTCCATATCTCGTCGTGGACGAGGCATATATCGATTTCACGATGGAAGATTCATTCAAAGACCGACTCGCGGACCACGCGAACGTCATCATTCTCCGTACGTTATCGAAAGCGTTCGGACTCGCGAATCTGCGCATCGGTTTCATGATTGCCGACGAGCGCTTAATCGAGAAGATTGACCGGTTCCGTTCGCCATTCAACGTGAGCGGGCTGAGTGCGGCCGTGGCGACGGTCGTGTTGAACGACTCCGAATATATCGAGGAGTCGATCAACTTCCATCAAACGCAGCGACAAAAGCTTGAAACGTTGCTCGCACCGATTGGAAACGTCTTACCGAGCCGTGCCAATTTCCTATACGTCAAAACACCGGACAGCGAATCTTGGGCCGCCCGTTTCTTAGAAAAGGATGTCCATGTTCGCGCGTTCGCAGACGGGATTCGTGTCAGTGCCGGCACGGACGAGGCGTACCGCTTGCTTCAACAAACGATAGAAGAGGTGACTTCACTTGAGAACAGCTGAGACGAAACGAGAGACAAAAGAGACGAACATCGAGCTCAAGCTTGATTTGAATGGGACAGGACAAAGTGACATCA
The DNA here is from genome assembly GCF_018618085.1 of Exiguobacterium sp. s141. Lineage (NCBI taxonomy): Bacteria > Bacillati > Bacillota > Bacilli > Caryophanales > Exiguobacterium > Exiguobacterium sp. s141. The sequence goes on from NZ_JACSLJ010000002.1 coordinate 616,140, forward strand.
AGACAGGTGTCGGCTTCTTTGACCATATGCTGACACTGTTCGCGTTCCACAGCCAAATCGATTTGACGGTCCATGTCGAAGGGGATACGTGGGTCGACGCCCACCATACGGTCGAAGACGTCGGGATCACCCTTGGGCAGATAATCAATCAAGCGCTCGGCGACAAAGTCGGCATTCGCCGCTATGGCACGAGTTATTTGCCGATGGACGAGACGCTCGCGCGTGCCGTCGTTGACGTATCGGGCCGTCCGTTCCTCGTCTACCGCGCCGATATCAAAAATCCGAAACTCGGAGACTTTGATACCGAGCTCGCCGAAGAGTTTTTCCGGGCCGTGGCGATGAACGCCCGGTTGACACTGCACCTAGAGGTCCTCTACGGGTCGAACTCGCACCACATGATTGAAGGGTTGTTCAAGGCGTTCGGTCGCGCCCTCGCCGAGGCGATTGGGCAAGACGGGTCGAATCGATTGCCGTCGACGAAAGGACTGATCGAAGGATGAAAATCGCGGTCATCGATTATGGAATGGGTAACGTGTTCAACGTCGAACGGGCACTCCAAGCTATCGGCTGTTACGTCATCATCACGAACGATCCAGTGGAAATCGAGGCAGCTGATGCCATCTTGCTGCCTGGGGTCGGAGCGTTCCCGCAGGCGATGCAATCGCTGAGCGAGACGGGGCTGATTCCGCTGTTGAAACGATCGGCGAATGAAAAGCCGTTCCTCGGCATCTGTCTCGGCATGCAACTCTTATTCGAGTCGAGCACGGAAGGGGTGCCGACGGAAGGACTCGGTTTGATTGAAGGGCGCGTCGAGCGGATGCGGGCGAAACGTCTGCCACACGTCGGATGGAACTCGATTTTGCGAGACGAGGACGTCTATTTCGTCCACTCGTATCACGTCGTGACCGACCCGGTCCATGTGATCGCTTCTGCCGATTATATGGGTGAAACCGTGCCAGCCATCGTGCAAAAAGGACTCGTCACGGGGATGCAGTTTCATCCCGAGAAGAGCGGCGCGTTCGGATTACGTTTATTGACAGAATGGAAGGAGGCGGTCGAACGTGAGATTACTACCGGCCATTGATTTGATTGACGGAAAAATCGTCCGCTTGACGGAAGGCGATTTCAATACAGAAGAACAGTATGGCGACCCGTATGAGAAATTGAAGGAATGGCAAGGGCGCGTTCCGATGCTTCACTTGATTGATCTCGAAGGGGCGAAAGCCGGCGAACCGAGACATCTTGATGTCGTCCGATTCGCCAAATCGTGCGGCTTCTTCGTCCAGACCGGCGGAGGCATCCGTTCCGAGGAAGCGCTCGATGCGGTCATGGCGACCGGCGCCGACCGTGTCTTGCTTGGGACAAAGGCGTTTACAGACCCGGATTTCTTGGACCGGGCGCTCGCGAAGTACGGGGATCGTGTCGCCGTCGCCCTCGACGCCTATGATGGCATCGTCGCCGTCAACGGATGGCAAGAAGCGACCGACTTAAAAGATATCGATGCCGCGAAAGAACTCGTCGACCGTGGGGTCAAGACGATTCTCTATACGGATATCGGTTCGGACGGGAAATTGAACGGACCGAACCTCGAGCGGATGAAGGCGCTCCGTGATGCTGTTTCAGTCACGATCATCGCCTCGGGTGGCGTGACGACCGAGGCTGACGTCGAGGCGCTTCAAGCGGCCGGCATCGACGAGGCGGTCGTCGGGAAGGCACTACTCTCCGGACAAGTCAGTCTTGATGACTTAATCGAGTGGGAGGCGCGCCATGCTTAAACGTCGCATCATTCCGTGTCTTGATGTCAAAGACGGTCGTGTCGTCAAAGGGATCGAGTTTGTCGCGTTACGTGACATCGGCGACCCGGTCGAGATTGCCAAGTATTATGACGCCTCCGGTGCGGATGAGCTCGTGTTTCTCGATATCACTGCGAGTACGGAACGCCGGCAGACGATGCTTGACGTCGTCAGTGCCGTCGCCCGGAAAGTGTTCATCCCGCTCACGGTCGGCGGCGGTATTCGGTCGCTTGAGGATATTTCCTCGCTCTTAAAAGCTGGGGCCGACAAAGTGTCGCTCAACACGCTCGCCGTCGAATCACCCGATTTGATCAAACGAGCGGCCGAACGGTTCGGGTCACAATGTATCGTCATCGCCATCGACGTTAAGTTCGAAGACGACGAGTACTTTGTCTATACGTATGGCGGGAAGAACCGGACCGAGTTGCGGGCCGTCGATTGGGCAAAGCAAGTGGCCGCACTTGGGGCGGGTGAACTGCTCGTCACGTCGATGAATCAGGACGGAAAGCAGAGCGGCTACGATTTGCGAATCCTTGATTTGCTCCGGGACGCCGTCGATATCCCGATTATCGCCTCTGGCGGTGCCGGGAACGCGAATCACGTCGTCGACGCGCTCGAGAAGGTCGATGCGGCGCTACTCGCCTCGATTTTGCATGACCGGAAAACGACAGTGGAAGAGGTGAAACACGTATGCAGCGAGCACAACTTGCCGATGCGGTTCGTTACGACGACAATGGATTGATTCCAGCCATCATCGTGTCGACAGAGGACGACTCCGTCCTCATGTTAGGCTACATGAACGAGGAGGCGATTCAGAAGACGCTCGAGACGAACACGGTCACGTTCTGGTCACGTTCGAAAGGGAGACTCTGGATGAAAGGGGAGTCGAGCGGAAATACGCTCGAACTCGAGAGCATCCACGTCGATTGCGATCAAGACGCGTTGTTGGTCCGTGTCCGTGCCAATGGGCCGACGTGCCATACGGGAAATCGAAGCTGCTTTTTCACGGAGGTGGAAGGATGATTCACGAATTAGAGAAGTTGATTCAAGAACGACAGGCGTCACCGAAAGAAGGGTCGTATACATCTTATTTATTCGACCAAGGTGTCGACAAGATTGCCAAGAAGTTTGGGGAAGAGTCGTTCGAGGTCGTCATCGCGGCGCTGAACGATGAAGATTTGGTCGAAGAGTCGGCCGATCTCTTGTACCACCTGCTCGTCTTGCTTGCCGCCAAAGGCGTGTCATTACAAGACGTTGAGGCGCTCCTCGCCAAACGGCATGGGACGACGACTCCGGCGAAACCACGCCGAGACGTCACCGACTGGTAACACAAAAAGGAACGAAGCAACAATCGGCTTCGTTCCTTTTGATTAGCGGTTGACCGAGGCGGCCATACGGATGTACGTATGGCGCCGTCCCCGAATCGCAATCGATAACGCCTGGATATTCTCCGGTGTGGCGATTCCGGACAGCCCAGCATCGCCGATATGGAAGATGTCCGTCCCACCGCGCTTCGAGGACAAGGCGATGTCACGAATCGTCGCTTCATCGGACCCTTCCTGTGATGTGCCGATGGCGGCGACGACGAGTTTATCCAACGCCTGAATCTCGCGCGTGACTTCATAGAATTCATCTTCACGGACGCCAGGAACGGTGCCGGGCGCTGGAATCAAGATGATATCGGCCCCGGCTTCAGCAAAACGGACGTACGCCTCTTGATCAAGTACACGGCCGACGCCGGCTTGATGCATCTTCCCGGCGATGATGACGCCCGCGAACTCTTGGCGCGCGTTGATGATGGCTTGCTCGATCGCCTCGTTCGTCACCCCGGTGTTCGGGTTTCCGGTCAGGCAGATGAAGTCGATGCCGAGCTCTGACGCTCTGGCGAACGCTTCCCGTGTCGCGAGCCGTCCTTGTTTCACATCATACATATCCTCCGATTTCTCAGAGAAGTCGACCGGTTCGAGGTTGACCCCGAGCGGGAGACCGACGAGCCGCTTCAATTCCATGATTGGATTGTCAGACATCGTCTCGCCCGGCATGTTTCCGAACAAGGCGTGGCTTTCGAGACCTTTTATGTACGGGTGGAACACGTCGAGCATGTTCAAAAGAATCATGTCGGCACCGAACGCCCGCGCGAGTTCGGCGTTCGTCACTTCCGGATAGAGTGGTTGTACGGTCGGGATGACTTCGGCGAGTACGGTCCGGCCTTCGGCTTTGCGAATCGATCCAATCAAATCCGAGCGGTTGAACGTCAAGAAATCACTGGCTCTGCAATCAAGAATTCGTTTCATCTGTCTATTCCTCCTCTAGTTCGTCATGTTCCTATTCCCCATTTCGCTAGAAATTCCTCTATAATGATGACAGAATAGGGGGAGATGCAGATGACTGAAAAAGAAAAGATGATTCGGGGCGAGCTTTACTTGGCCGGGGACGAGGAACTCGTCGCCGACCGGCGTCAGGCCCGGCGTTTGACGGAACGATTTAATCGATCCGGGATCGATGAACTCGACGACCGAAAAGCAGTGTTAGCGGAGCTGTTCGGCTCGACCGGAAGTTCGTTTTATTTGGAGCCTACGTTCAAATGCGACTACGGTTATAACATTCATCTCGGAGAACGGTTCTTCGCTAACTTTGATTGCGTATTCCTCGACATCTGTCCGATCACATTCGGTGACGATTGCATGCTCGGGCCGGGTGTCCATGTGTATACTGCGACGCATCCGCTCGACCCGACCGAACGGATCTCGGGTCTTGAATACGGGAAGCCGGTCGCGGTCGGACATCGGGTGTGGATCGGCGGCGGTGCCATTCTAAACCCAGGGGTGACAGTCGGGGACGATGCCGTCATCGCCTCTGGCGCCGTTGTGACGAAAGACGTGCCAGCCCGTGCCGTCGTCGGGGGGAATCCGGCGAAAGTGCTCAAGTTCATACCATGACGAAACGACCCGACGTGATGTCGGGTCGTTTGCTTATGCTGTCGGTTGTGACGCGTAGGTGACCAGTGCCTGACGTGCTGCTTCGAGAGCAGATTCATTGCCGAGCGTGATGCGAATCCCGTTCGGTTGTTTCGATGTGTGAACGCCATGCGCGACGAGGTGGGCCCAAACGGCCTCCGGCTCATCGAGCGTGACGTAAATGAAGTTCGCCTCGGCGGGATGGACGTGTCCAATCGTGGCGAACAAGTCGGTCCACTGTCCGCGCATGTCGGCGTGCCATGCGATGGCCTCATCGAGATACGTCGCATCTTGTAAAAAGATGTTGGCGATTTTCGCGCTGACACCGCTAATGTTGAACGGCGGGACGAACTGACGGAAATAAGCGGCGAGTTCGGTCGTCGTGACCATGAAACCGAGGCGGACGTTGGCCAGGCCAAACGCCTTCGATAACGTCCGCAGTACAATCACGTTCGTGAATGCATCAAGGTGAGCCACCATACTCGACGCCGGTGTGAAGTCGATATAGGCCTCGTCGACGATCAAGTACGGCACGAGTCCCGCGAGTTCGGTCAATTCAGCGACGCTCCACAATTTTCCGGTCGGATTGTTCGGATTCGACAACAGCAACAGCTTTGGTGTGTGTTGCGTGATCGCCTGGACGAGTGCGTCATATGACAGGTCATCGGCTTGCACGTGCCAGCCGTGCGCGATTGTCGTGAAGATCGGATAGAGTGCGAAATCCGGGCTCGGTGACAAGACGACGTCTTCCGGTGCCAACAGCGCCTGGGTGACGACGTGAATCATCTCGTCACTGCCGCAACCGACGAGCAATTGATTCGGCTCGACACCGGCGTAGGCCGCATAACGGGTGAACAACTCGTCAATCGGTTGGACCGGATACTCATGCAAGTCTTGGAACGAAATCGTCGCGAGCTGGTCATAGAGGCGGGACGGCACCGGGAACTGACTCTCGTTTTGATTCAAACGGTACCCGTCTGGATAGGTGACTGGATAAATCGGCAGCGAGACTGGTCTCATTCCGTCGGCTCCATCGAGAACCATTTTTTGGCGAGTTTGTCGATTTCACCTGAGTCAATCATCTTGTTCAACTCCTCGTTGAACTGATCGCGAAGGTCGTCCTCCAATTTAAAGGCGGCTGCTGAACCTTTCTCGCCATCTTCTTTCAAGGCGAACGTGTACAGTCCGGCATCCTGGTCCAAGTATTTTTGGGCGACCGTGTCCTCGATGACCATCGCGTCGATCCGACCCGTATTCAACTCTTGGACGATCTCTGGAATCTTGTTCAATGAGACGAGCTCTGCCTCCGGAGCTTGGTCTTTGGCGATGTTCTCTTGAATCGAAGCGGTTTGGACGCCTATTTTCTTGCCGGCGAGCGCCTCAATCGACTCGAGTGACTCATCTTTCGTCATGACTAAGTTCGTCGCCGACAAGTAGATATCCGAGAAGGCGGCATTTTCTTTCCGCTCTTCGGTCGGCGTCATACCGGCCATAACGAAGTCGACACGTCCGGCGTTTAGTGCCCCGAGCAGGCTGCCGAAGTCCATGTCTTCAATTTTGATTTCGTAGCCGAGGCGTTCCGTAACGGTTTCGGCGATCTCGATATCAAATCCGACAATTTCATCCCCGTTCGCCGTATCGACAAACTCATACGGGAAGTAATCGGCGCTCGTCCCCATGACGAGTGTTTTTTTCTCTTCGCCCGTCGTCTCTTGGCTACATCCTGCTAGTAATGCACTTGCCACTAATCCCCCTGTAATGACCCACCTTTTCATGTATGAATTCCTCCTTCAAGATATGAGACTAAGTGTATATGTATGATTATTAATTGTAAAGCATAAAAATACAAAAACGATTAAAAAAATACATCCGAGAAAAAGTCACAGGATGCATCAGGTGGTCAATCCATCGCCTGGAGATAGGCGATGGCGTCGGGTAAATACGTCTCGAGGGGGCGATTCGTATCGATTGTAAGCGTGTGCATAAACGGTGTTGTGAAGTCGATTCAAGCAATGCCGTCTTCGTGACATCGTGATCGACGATGATCGCATCCAGTCGACGAGCAATTTCCCGAGACAGCGTTGATTTGCCGGACCCAGTGAAACCGGACAATTGAAGAAAGAACATGGGATGCCCTCACGTTTCGTTTGATTTCCCGCGGCTGAATCCGGCGAACAACCGGCCGCCGAACGGGGAGAGCGTCTCATCGACGTAACGGATGAGCGCGTCGGGTTCGTTCGTTTGATAATAGCGTTCGAGGGCAGCGACGAGCTCTCGGGCTGCATGCGTATCGTAGCGGTCGAGAGCGCGGTATGTCCATTTGGAGGAGCCCATCCATTGTCGATTCGTGCGCAGGATGAACTCACAGACCAACGTGGCGAGGGTGCTCGCGATGAACAAGCCCTCTGCACGACTTGTGCATCCGATCAAGTCATCGAGCACATCGGTCAGAAAGTATCGTTTCATCTCGATTGTCTCGTCCGCCCAAGCCTCTGGCCCGCTGTCGAGCAAGGCCCGGGCTTCACGTTTGATATTTTCGATGACATCCGTATCCTTCATCACCATCCCTTCGGCGACCATTCTCGGCAACGACGGAATGGCACGTCGGCAATCTTGCTCGAAGAACGTCCGATACGACGTCAAGTTATGGGCGAACAGCTCGATGCGCCATCCGGACTCGATGAACGATTCCCGAAAAGACGAGACGAGCGTGTCGTCGAAAATGACGATGTCTAAATCTGACGTCTCGGTCGCCTCACCACGGACGACGCTTCCGGCGAGCAGTGCGGCCCGACAGTGGGGGAAACGCGTTGTGACGAACGTCTTCGCTGCTACAATTGGTTCAAGTTTAGGAATCATAGGTGTTGCTCCGTACCGACGCGCGTTATAAAGTCACGAACCTCTGTCCGTGAATGCAATATGATGACTTGTTTGTTATCAGGAAGGGCTTGCAATCGGTTGATCACATTCGGGCGTTGCGATTTCGGATAATCCCACACCCATTTCAAGAACTTCGGGTCAAACCGTTCCTCACAACCTGGGCCCATGTCCGGACGTGTCTTGCCACGATAGGAAAGCATGCGCTTCAAGACGCGATACGTACAAATAATCCTCGGCAAGTCGAGAAAAACAATCGTGTCGGCAGCATGAAGGCGCAAGTCGAGCGTGCCCCCGTAATTGCCGTCGATGATCCATGAATCGCGTCCAATCAATGCGGACTGCGTTTTAATTTGTTCTTGCCGTGTGGCGGGTGACCAATTTGGTTTCCATAGTAAGGCGTCTAAGTGATGGACGTCGATGCCGAGTTGGGTTCCCAACACTCGGGCGAGCGTCGATTTGCCCGAACCGCCTGAGCCGATGAGAAGTATTTTTTGCATCGAATACCACCTTTCAAATGTCAATCTTCATAAATTTACTGACGTCGGTGAAACCGAGTTGTTCATATAGTCGCATCGCCGTTTGATTGTGAGCATACACGTTCAGGCGCACATCGGTATGGCCCATCTGTTTGAACGTATCGAGTGCTTCTCGCATCAATAGTTTGGCATAGCCGTGACCGCGAAACGAGGGCTTGATATACAGGTCGTTCACCCAACCGACCTCTGCACCCGTCAAAAAGTCAAACGCTTTATCGATTTGCGTCCAGCCGACGAGCGTCTCACCATCGACGAGACAGAGGAAATAGGCACCAAATTTCGCAGAGTGTTCGTACGCTCCAATCATCTTTTCCCGGCTATCAGCCGAGACGTGATTGGTTGCTTCTTCGCGGTTGACGCCTGCAAGACTATAAATTTCGGTCAGTTGTGATTCGGTTGCTCGTTGAAACGTGAGATTCATATCGATTCCGCCTTTGTTAGGAGTCTGTGGATTCAAGGATACGCCATTTTTCAATGACACCGTCCTCTTCGTATAGGACGCGTACTTCCATCTGGTTCAATACGAGCCGCTGCTCGGTGGCGAAGAGTACAATCGGATAACCGGTCGACAGCGGTTCGTCCGCTTCGAAGACGGGACTGTGCGCCTGCATGGCATAATAACCGTCCGAACGCGTGTTGGCCGCCCCGGCATCGACTTGAATCACCGTCTCGAACCCTTGGAGCCGCAGAACGTAACTATATGTCGTCCTGGCCCCGCGCTCGAGCCGCCACTCCTCGATAATCGCCTCGCGGCCATCGTTCATTTCCTCGAGTAATACTTTTTGTGCCGTGTACTCGCGTTCATACGGAATCATCTCTTGAATGTTGACGGCCGTCATGGTGGCCACTTTTTGTGATTCTTCTGATGGAGGTGTAATCAGGATACCGATAAAAATCAAGATAGGGATGAGCAGATAAATGATGACCCGACTTCGCATATGGTTTCACCTGTCCTTTATACGATTTTTTTTCGCCATCTTCTCGCAGAACCCTGCCTGACGTGCGAAATATGTCGATGGAACACGTCGAAATGTCTCCGACTTCGGGAAGCCATGTATGATGAAGACAGGAGGGGATTAATATGCGAATCGGGATTATTGGCGGTGGGATCGGCGGACTGACGACGGGTGCGCTCGTGAGCCGAATCGGGCATGACGTGACCGTGTACGAGTCGTCACGAGAATGGGGCGGTTGCGCCGGTAAGTTCGAACGCGGCGACTATCGGTTCCCGGCCGGAGCGACGCTCGGGATGGGGTTTGAGCCGGGCGGGCTACATGAGCGGGTCTTATCTTATTTAGGGGAAACGATTGACGTTCGTCCGTTAAGCGAGGTGATGCATATTCATCTCGATGGAAAGACCGTCCATTATCATCAAGACCGGGATCAGTTTTTAGCAGAACTCGAATCGACGTTTCCTGACCTCGCCCCGCGAATTCATGCTTTCTTTGAAGAAGTGTGGAGTGACTTTGAGACGATCCGGCCTTTATTTGAATCGTTACCAGCTTTGCCATTTCGGACGATTCGTGATGCGACGCTTGCGATACGTGCGTTTCGACCGGCACAGCTCTTGGCGTTCCGAAAGCTGTATCGACCGCTCGGGGCCACGCTATCGCATCATCGATTGAAAGGGACGATGTTTGAACGGGTCATCGACGGGATTTTGCTCGATAGCTTGCAGACCGGAGCCCGCGAAGCGAGCCACTTGCTCGCGGCCGTCGCCTTATCGATTTACCATGAAGGGGCTTATTACGTCGACGGGGGCTTGTATACGCTCGGCCACGCCTTGGAACGCTCGATTCGCCAAAACGGCGGGACCACGCTCCTCGGCCGGCAAATCGTCAAAGTCGAGCGCATGGCGGACGGTTGGCTTTTGACCGATCGTCGGGGCCGGCTCGACCTCGTCGATGTCGTCGTATCGGCCATTCCGCTCGAGGCGACCGCGCAGTTGGTCACGGGACAAGCAGCGAGGCAATTCCAAAGACAGTATGGCCGTCAACTGGAACGTACGCAATGGGGGACGTTCAGTCTGTACATTACGTTACCGGAAGCGGTGTGCACGGGACGTCCGCTCTTCCAACAAGTGTATAGCGATGACTTACCGTCAGGACACGCCTTCATCTCGATGTCAGCCGCAGATGATTCGCTCCGGACCGAGCGACCGGAACGGACCGTCACCGTCTCGACCCATATCGATTTGACAGAGTGGCAGGCTTGGAAAGACAAGGCGACGTATGAGAAACTAGAGACAGATTGGACCGAGCGCCTCGTCTCGGTTGTGAGTCGAGCGTTCCCGGACTGGAACGGCGAATCGTCTGTCATGTTGCCCGGGGGACCAGGGGCGTGGGTGAAATATACGAAACGTCCGCACGGCGCGGTCGGTGGTTATGCCCAAACACCGCAACAAGCTTTGTTCCATGCGGCGAGCTACCGGACAACCTTGCCGAACCTGTATGTCTGCGGGGATACAGTATTTCCGGGGGCAGGCACAATCGGGGCGATGACGAGCGGGCTTCATGTCGCCCGAGCGCTCGGTTCGAAGTTATGAGGGGAGACAAGTGGAGATGCATAAAAAACGGTTTGACGAATTGACGACGAGAGAACTCTATGAGTTATTGGCGCTCCGGACCGAAATCTTTGTCGTGGAACAAGATTGTCCATATCAAGAAGTCGATGGGAAAGACGTGGCGGCGGTCCATTACTGGATTGAGGCTGATGGTCGCCCGATCGCGGCGTTACGTGTCCTCGAGGAGGAGTCGCCGATCGCCATCGGCCGTGTCGTCACGAAATCGACGCATCGGGGACAAGGCCATTCGCGGCGTTTGATGCAAGAAGCCGTGGCTGACTTTGGGGATCGCGATTTGTACTTGCAAGCACAGACATACGTGGAGCCGTTCTATGCGAGCTTCGGGTTCACACGAACGAGCGAGGAGTACTTAGAGGACGGGATTCCTCACGTCGATATGGTTCGGACGGCGACCGTCTCGAAGTGAATCGATGCGGTACCGTTTGCCATAAGTTCGTGGTAGAATGATGAGGAATACTTGCGTGCGTCAAGACGTGCGTTCAATCATAGAGAGCAAAGGGGTTTACGATGGTGACTGATCAAACTGTGATTCAAAAAGCGAGAGAATTAGCCGACTTATTGGCGAGCACGCCGGAAGTGGCCCGCTTCAAAGAAGCGGAAACGAAAGTGAACGAAAGTGAACGCGTTCAAACGTTGATCAAACGTATCAAATACTTACAAAAAGAAGCCGTCAACTGCAAGCACTACGGGAAGACGGAAGCACTCGCCAAAGTTGAGCTGAAAATCGACAAGGCGATGGACGAACTCGATTCGATCCCGGTTGTCCAGGCGTTTCAGGAGACGCAAGTCGAAGTGAACGATTTGCTTCAATACGTGACGGTCACACTCGCCAACTCGGTGACAGATCGCATTATCGAGTCGACGGACGGTGACGTTCTCGCCGGTAAAACAGGAAGCGGTATGGCAGCGGAGAAATCACGCGGCGGCTGCGGATACTAACAAACAGACAGCTGGCCTTTGGTCAGCTGTTCTAATTTCTAGAGGTGAACACGAATGGAAACGATACATCAAACCCCGATGATGAAACAATACTTTTCAATCAAGGCTGATTATCCAGACGCCTTTCTCTTCTACCGGCTCGGTGACTTTTACGAGCTGTTCTTTGAAGATGCCCAAATCGTCGCCAAAGAACTTGAGTTGACATTGACCGCGAAAAACGGGAAGAACGCTGAGCACCCGATTCCAATGTGTGGCGTACCACATCACTCTGCCGCTATCTACATTGAACAGCTGATCGAAAAAGGGTTCAACGTGGCCATCTGTGAACAGATGGAAGATCCGAAAGCGACGAAAGGGCTCGTCAAACGTGAAGTCATCCAAGTCATCACGCCGGGTACATACATGGCTGCACTCGGTGAGAAAGAGAACCGGTATTTACTATCGGTCGTGAACGTAGCAGGCCGTTTCGGGATTGCCCGCGGCGATGTGACGACAGGTGAGTCATGGTTAACGACGTTGTCATCGCAAGAAGCTGTGTCACGAGAAGTGGAAGGGCTAGCGCCGAGTGAGATTATTGTTGCCGACGACGAATTAAGACAACAACTCGCTCCGCTAGGCATCCCGTTGTCGGTCCAGACAGAGCGGCTAGCGAGCCCGTTGTCGAGCGGAGCGAAAGACGAGGCGCAAGTGAGCGCGTTTGAATTGCTGTTCGCTTATTTGACGCGCACGCAAAAACGCGCCCTCGATCATCTCCAACCGGCCGTCGCCTATGAAGTCGAGGCCCATATGCAACTCGATGCCAACACGGCCCGGAACTTGGAATTGTTTCGGTCGGCCCGGTCCGGTGAACGGAAAGGGTCGCTTCTCGCCTTGCTTGATGAGACGACGACGGCGATGGGGGGACGGTTGCTGAAACGTTGGCTCGAACAGCCGCTCTATACCGAGCAGGCGATTCGGGACCGACAAGATGCGGTCGAGAACTTGGTCGATGACTTCATGCTTCGTGACCAGTTGCGTGAACAGCTACGTCACGTCTACGATATCGAACGGCTCGTCGCCAAAGTCGGTTACGGGACGGCCAACGCCCGTGACCTCGTCCAACTCCGGAACACACTCGAGCGCATCCCGGCGGTGCGGGCCTTGCTCGAAGGCGTCACGGCCTCACGGCTTCGTCAAATCGATGATACGCTCGACACATTCGACGACTTAGCCAGCATGCTCCAGACAGCGCTTGTCGAGGCGCCACCGATCTCGATTAAAGAGGGTGGGATGATTCGTGCCGGCTATTCGGCCGAACTCGACGAACTGCTCGAGGCGAAAGCGAACGGAAAGACATGGATTGCCAATCTCGAGCAACAAGAGCGGGTCGCGACCGGCATCAAGTCGCTGAAAATCGGCTATAATCGTGTCTTCGGTTATTACTTGGAAGTGACGAAAGCGAACGCCCGCCTGCTCGAAGAGGGACGTTACGAACGGAAACAGACGCTGACGAACGCCGAGCGTTACGTCACACCCGAGTTAAAAGAGAAAGAAGCGCTCATTCTCGGGGCTGAAGAGAAGAGTTGCACGCTCGAGTATGATTTATTCGTCGCCTTGCGTGACCAAGTCAAGCAAGAGACGAAACCGCTCCAACAACTGGCGCGCTCGCTCAGTGAGCTAGACGTCTTGCTCGCGCTCGCCATCGTCGCCGAAAAACGGGACTACGTCCGCCCGACGACGTCAAACAACGTCCAAATCGATCGTGGGCGCCATCCGGTCATCGAAACGGTATTGCCTCGTGGTGAATACGTGGCCAACGATTTGACGCTCGACGACACGCGGCGCATGCTCTTAATCACCGGACCGAACATGTCCGGTAAATCGACGTATATGCGTCAATTCGCCTTGATCGCCATCTTGCATCAAATCGGGTCGTTCGTGCCGGCTGAAGCGGCTGAGATTCCATTGTTTGATCGAATCTTTACCCGCATCGGTGCGGCCGATGACTTGGTGAGCGGTCAGTCGACGTTCATGGTCGAGATGACGGAGACACGCCAAGCGGTGACAGAGGCGACCGAACACAGCCTCATCTTGCTCGATGAGATCGGTCGGGGGACGTCGACGTATGATGGCATGGCGCTCGCCCAGGCTATCGTTGAATACATCGCTTCGACAATTGGAGCGAAGACGTTGTTCTCGACCCACTATCACGAGCTGACCGTGCTCGAAGACACGATCCCTGCTCTTGAGAACGTGCACGTCCGCGCCATCGAGCGAGACGGGCGTGTCGTGTTTCTACATGAAGTACATCCGGGGCGGGCCGATAAGTCGTACGGGATTCATGTCGCTGAGCTCGCTGAATTGCCCCGTGATTTGATTGAACGGGCGCGGACCATCTTGTCTCAACTTGAGACAGACTCGAAACCGGAACGGGCAGCTGTTGAACATCCGGGAACGGCAGAACCCGTGGCCCAACTATCGCTCTTTGAGGCGGAAGACGAGATTAAACGACAATTGCTCGAACTCGATTTGTTGGCGATGAACCCGATCGAGGCGATGCAAGCGCTCTATGCGCTCCAACAATCCGCGAAGAAGGGGTGAGTCGATGGGAATCATACAGGAGTTACCGGAACAACTGGCCAACCGAATCGCGGCTGGCGAAGTCGTCGAGCGACCGGCCTCGGTCGTGAAAGAGCTCGTCGAGAACGCGATTGACGCCGGCGCCACCAAAATCGAAGTCGATTTGGAGGAAGCGGGCATCCGTCTCATTAAAGTCCGCGATAACGGGCACGGGTTTTATGAAGAGGACGCCCCGCGCGCCTTTTTACGTCATGCGACGAGTAAGATTCGGGACGAGCACGACTTGTTCCGGATTCGCACGCTCGGCTTTCGTGGGGAGGCGCTCGCCTCGATTGCTTCGGTCAGCCATGTGACGCTGAAGTCACGCCGGGCCGAGGAAGACGGGTTCGAGATGACGCTTCAAGGCGGCGTTGTCACGGCGCAAACACCGGCCGCGGCGAACGTCGGGACGGAGATAGCCGTCAGTCAATTGTTCTATAATACACCAGCCCGATTGAAGTATTTGAAAACGTCCGCGACGGAACTGGCGAGCATCACCGACACGTTGAACCGCATCGCCTTGTCCCACCCGGAAGTGCGCCTCACGGCGTTCCATGAAGACAAGGAACTGCTCAGGACGAGCGGGAACGGAGACATCAAACAAGTCATGCTCGCCATCTATGGCCGACAAGTCGCGGCCCAAATTGTCACGGCGTCGAGTAAGACGAACGACTATAGTTTGAGCGCCCATCTCGTCCGTCCGGAAGTGACGCGTTCGAACAAGCAGTACGTGACGCTCATCTTGAACGGTCGGAGCATCAAGAGCTTCGCGTTGACCCAAAGTGTGCTCGAAGGCTACCACACGCTGCTACCGATTGGTCGTTATCCGATCGCTGTCCTCGAAGTGAACATGGACCCGATGCTGATCGATGTCAACGTCCACCCGACGAAACGAGAAGTTCGGCTTTCAAAAGAGAAAGAGCTCTGTCAGTTGATTCGTGAGACGGTCCAACTGACACTCCGGGAACAGCGTTTAATCCCGTCGGTCAAACCGAAAGAGCGACCGGTCATTCGGACCGAACAAGAGCGACTTGATTTCACGGTTGAACGGGCGCCGGTCACGGAAGAAGCACCGACGTGGAACTATCCAATTCCACGTGAGCCTGTCACGTCACCGAGTCGTTGGTCGCCGACCCCGCTCGTCAATGAAGCGCCTGAGCTGACAGAGTCGACGGTCGAATCGGAAACAATCGAGACGAAAGGAGAGCGGTTGCCGCCGCTCGACGTCATCGGTCAATTGCATGCGAGTTATATCGTCTGTGGTGCCGAGGACGGGATGTACGTCATCGACCAACACGCGGCCCAGGAACGAATCAAATATGAGTTGTTTTACAAGCAGCTCGGGAATCCTGACAAGGAATACCAGTTGTTGCTGCTTCCGCTCACGCTCGAGTTCACGCAAGAAGAGGCGCTCGCGATTGAAGAAGTCACTCCGCTTTTAAAAGAAGCAGGTCTCGAATTGGAGCCGTTCGGCGGCAATACGTTCCTCGTTAGAGAGATTCCGACGTGGTACCCGCAACATGATTTAGAAGGAACGGTCCGTGATTTGATAGAGATGGCGATTCGGGATCGCTCCATTGACATCGCTAAATATCGGGAAGACGCGTCGATTTTGATGGCGTGCAAACGGTCGATTAAAGCGAACCATCCGTTGAACCACGAGATGATGCGGCAATTGCTTCACGATTTGAATCAGACGACGTCTCCGTACACGTGTCCGCACGGACGTCCGATTTTAGTGAAGTGGAGCACGTACGAGCTCGAGAAGCTATTTAAACGCGTTATGTGACACGCCTGTAATCTTTTTTTAACCTCCTGTTACGTTTATGGATAGGTGGCTATGGGAACAATATACACATGTCACTCAACGCATCGAGGTTGAGAGGTGGCTTTTTCACTGCCTCACCCTCAAGATGTAGACATGATCGATAAACCAGTAGGGGGAAAAGATTATGGCAGACACGCTTAAAGTAACGAAACGAGAATTACGACCACGTTCGGTCCGCGCTAACTTGCGTAAAGAAGGAAAAGTGTTAGGTGTCGTTTACGGCTACAAAGTTGAAAGCACACCGGTCGCATTCGAAGAGATGGCACTTCGTAAGATTCTTCGTGAACACGGCGACAACGCTTTGATCGAACTCAATATCGATGGTAAGAAAGTGAATACACTCGTTCACGGGACAGAAGTCGACCCATTCACGAACGAATACAAGCACGTCGAATTTATGGCAGTGAAGATGGACGAAGCGACAGAAGTCGAAGCGGACGTCACACTCGTCGGCGACGCGAAAGGCGTCAAAGAAGGCGGCTACTTGGCACAGACGCTCTATAAAGTAACGGTCTCGGCAACACCAGCCAACATTCCGGAGCGTATCGAGCTTGATGTTTCTGAACTCGGCATCGGTGACTCGCTCACTGTCGCTGATATTCCAGAGAACAAAGATTACGAAATCGTATCTGAGGGTGATCTTCAAATCGCATCGGTGAATGAACCGGTGGCGGTCGAAGACCTTGAAGCTGATACAGCGACAGAAGGCGAAGTTGAAGCGACTGAAGAGGCGTCAGAAACTTCAACGGAAGAGTCGGAAGAGACTTCTGAAAACAAAGAATAATCATTTCGAACGGCCCTTTGCGAAGGGTCGTTTTTTTCTAGTCACAAATCCGACAAATGTAAACGATTACGATGTGAAAAATGTGTCAACATGTGGAAGGGGCGATTGCAATTTATTCGTTTCGGGCTTATATTGTTAATGATTTCACATGTTCGTTCTTATTATAATGGTTTCATTCAAACAGAAAGAAGGGTTTGTGACATGGCATCAATGGAAATCCATGCACTCGAATCGTTGCGGAAGAAAGCACAGGCATCTTCGCAAATGATTCATTATCGGCCAATGGAGTACTTTTTACGAGCAATGCTCGCGGGGATCTTTATCGGATTCGCTTCAATTTTCACACTGAAAGTCGTCAACGGAATGTATTTGATCGATTCTCCGTTCACAACGCTCATCGGAGGATTCTCATTCGGGATCGCCCTCGTCATGATCATCTATGGCGGAGCCGAACTGTTCACCGGGAATACGATGTACTTCACAACCTCGACGATGCGGGGATACACGACGCTCAGCGACACGATGCTCGTCTGGTTGCTCTGCTTTGTCGGGAATGCGCTCGGTGGCGTTTTGTTCGCCTTGCTGCTCGCTCCGACCGGTGTCATCCAAGAACTTGGGATGGACAACTGGCTGTTCTCGGTCGTCGAAAGCAAGATGCACCACACGACGGTCGAAATTTTCTTCCGCGCAATCTTCTGCAACTGGATGGTCTGTCTTGCCATCTTCTTGCCGAAGCAAATGAAAAACGAGTTCGCCCAAATCTTCTCGATGATCTTCCTCGTCGCCGTTTTCTTCGCCTCAGGATTTGATCACGTCATCGCCAACTTCGTCTTGTTCGCCCTCACGCTCGTCGTCCCGCATCCTGAGGCGATCAGCTTTGCCGGCGCGATCCACAACTTGATCCCAGCCACGTTCGGGAATATCATCGGTGGCGCATTGTTCATGGGTGCGATCTATACGTGGTTGAACGCGAAAGGCTTGCGTGAAGCCCAAGAGTCAGAAGAAAAAGAAGAAGTCGAATTTAAAATCGTAAAGCCTGCTAAAGAGTTGTGATATGGTTCACATTAAGGTATGGTCGAGTCCAGATGAGGGCTCGGCTATTTTTTTGCGAATACGTCACACTTAATGCTCACAATTTAGACTTCACTACTTCCCAGAAAAACATGACATAATCTATATATGGAACTTAAGCGAGTAATTAACTCGCTTGTAATCAATATATAGTGAGGTGATGCGGAGTGAATATGCTCCAGCTTTATGAAGATGTCTGTGTTCTCCCAGATCAGGACCTCGTACAAGAGAACGCCAACGTCGACGGGAAATCACCACTTGGAAAATTGGCACGATTATCCTCAGAAGTATCAAAACAATTGTCGACGACATATCTATTATCAGAACGGTCACGTCAAGCCGTCGAGGATAATTTTTTGTATATCCATGACGCCGACTACTACGTGACAGGATCGACGACGTGTTGTCAAATCCCGCTCGGCCACTTGCTCACGAACGGATTTCATACCGGGCACGGGACGATTCGACCGCCCCAGGATATCCGCTCGGCGATGGCGCTCGCTTCGATTATTCTTCAAGCGAACCAAAACATGCAACACGGCGGTCAAGCTTTCCCGATGTTTGATGTCGACCTCGCACCGTATGTCGAAAAGACGTATGAACGTCAGCTCGAGCGGCTCAAAAAGCTACCAGTCGAATGGACGACCGAGCAACTCTTTGAAACTGCCGAGTCTGAAACAATCGCGGCGACGTATCAAGCGTGTGAGGCGTTCATCCACAACGCCAACTCGATGCACTCACGTGGTGGCGGACAAGTACCGTTCGTTTCCATCAATTACGGCACCGACACGAGCCGGTGGGGACGCATATTCATTCGAGAGTTGCTGCGCGCGACCGAGCGAGGGCTCGGTAACGGGGAGACGCCGATTTTCCCGATTCAAATCTTTAAAGTGAAAGAAGGGGTCAACTTCCATGAGGACGATCCGAACGTCGACTTGTTCCGTCTCGCCTGTCGTGTGACGGGCAAGCGGTTATTCCCGAACTTCTCGTTCGTCGATGCTCCGTTCAACCTTCAATACTACGACGGGACGCACGGCTCGGAAGTCGCCTACATGGGTTGTCGGACAAGGGTGATGGGGAATCGGCATGGTGCCGAGACGTCGATTGGACGCGGCAACTTATCGTTCTCGACGTTAAATTTGGTCAAGATGGCGCTTGTCGCTTCGAACATCCATTCGTTTTATGAGACGCTCGACGCCTATGTCGACGTCGCCATCGATCAATTGCTCGAACGATTCGACTATCAAGCGAAGCGGCACGCCGACGAATTTCGGTTTCTCTATGCCCAACACGTCTGGCGGGGTGGAGAGAGACTCGGTCCAGAAGACAATCTTCGCGAGGTACTGAAGCAAGGGACGCTCTCGGTTGGATTTATCGGTCTCGCCGAAGCGCTTCGTGTACTCACAGGTGGCACGCATGCCGAGTCGCGAGAGGCGGAACGGCTTGGGCTCGATATCGTCACTCATTTACGTGATCGAATGAAGCAGGCATCGGAACGATACGATTTGAACTTTTCTCTTTTGGCGACCCCGGCCGAAGGATTGTCGGGTAAATTTGTGACGAGAGATCAGCAATCGTTTGGGATGATCGAAGGTGTGACCGACCGCGCCTTTTATACGAACTCGTTTCATGTGCCCGTGTATCAATCGGTCTCGATTCGCGATAAAGTCCGTCTCGAAGCGCCTTACCACGCGCTCTGTGATGCGGGTCATATCACGTATGTCGAAGTCGACGGATCGCTCGCCCATAATGCGGAAGCGGTCGAAGAGATCGTCCGGCTCATGCGGACCGAGAACGTTGGCTACGGGTCGATCAACCATCCGGTCGACCGTTGTGGCAACTGCGGCCTTGAAGGGATTATCGACGAAGCGTGCCCGACATGTGGCGAACATGAACGAATTGAACGGATTCGTCGCATTACCGGCTACTTGGTCGGGACGATGGACCGGTGGAATTCGGCAAAACGAGAAGAAGAACGAGCGAGGGTGAAGCATCATGCGCGTCCTATCCGTACTTGAAGAATCGGTCGTCGACGGTCCAGGCATTCGCACGGTCATCTTTACGGCGGGCTGCCCGCACCGTTGCCCTGGGTGTCATAATCCAGAATCTTGGAATCCACGTGGAGGACAAGACGTCTCGGTCGCGGACTTACTCGCTCAAATCGAACAATCAGGCTGGGACGGGGTGACGATTTCAGGCGGGGAACCATTTCTTCAACCGGAAGAATTGGCCCGGCTCGTCGACGGATGTAAGGCCCTTCAGAAAAACGTTTGGGTGTATACGGGCTATACGCTCGAACAGTTGCAAGCCATGAACGACGAATTCGTCACAAGCGTGCTCGACCGTGCCGATGTGCTCGTCGATGGGCGTTTCGAACAGCCGCTCATGGACCGGTCGCTTCGGTTTCGGGGATCGAGCAACCAGCGGATTATTTTCTTAAACAAAGCGTAATCGGGGCCGTCGCGTCCCGATTTTTTGTATACTAGCAAAAAAGGGGGAATTTTGATGAAATGGTGTAGTTTTCAAGTTGAAGGAGAGCAAAGGGTCGGTGTCGTGGCAGGCGAGTTCGTCTATGACGTCAGTGACCAATTACATACGACTTCGCTGTTAGAAGTCATCGCGCGTGAGTTTGAACCGGATGTCGATCTAGATGTCGCGCCAAGGCTGGCGCTTCAAGACGTCACGTTCGTCGCACCGTATCGTCCGCTCAAAAATGTCATCTGTATCGGGAAAAATTACGAGGAGCATGTGAAAGAGATGGATACGGCGGGGGCCGGTAAGCTCGTCATCTTCACGAAAGCGCCAACCTCGGTCGTCGGCCCAGAGGCTGTCGTCGAACGTCACCCCGAATTGACCGACCAGCTCGACTATGAAGGCGAACTCGCCGTCATTATCGGGAAATCAGGGCGGGATATTGACGACGTCGATGCCCATATTTTTGGTTACACGATTTTGAACGACATCACGGCCAGGGATGTGCAAAAACAACACGTCCAGTTTTTCCGCGGCAAATCGTTCGATACGTTCTGTCCGATGGGGCCATATATCGTCACACCGGATGAGCTCTCGTTCCCACTCACGATTCAAACGGTCGTCAATGGCGAGACACGTCAAGATGGGTCGACGGCGGATATGATTCGCCCGATCGAAGAGTTAATTCGGACTTTGTCAAAGGGCATGACACTTGAAGCAGGAGACATCATCGCGACCGGCACACCGGCCGGCGTCGGCCACGGCATGAAGCCGCCCGTCTATCTCCAATCAGGAGACACGGTCGAAGTGAGCATCACGGGACTCGGGACGCTCCGTAACGTCATCGTCTGACCCAATTGACGCAAATTGTGAAGAATCTTGTAATCGATGCTTCATTTCCGCAAAACGATGACTATGCCTCTTATACTAAGGGTAGAACAAAGAGGAAACATCATATAGGAGATGATTACACATGGAACGCAATGATCGTCCAACAGAATCAAATGAACAGAATCACCGCGAGGATTGGCTCGATACCGAGCTCGGCTCGTCAGAACAACGACAAGAACCGTCGAGCGCAGAGCAACCGGCCCGACCATCGTTCGTCGGCCGGATGTTCCCTGGGTTTGTCGGCGGCGTGATTGGTGCCGTCTTGACTGGCGCCATCGCTTTTCCGTTCATCGATCAAGTGCCGACAAATGTGTCTGATACGAACGTGACGTCGGAAGGGTCGCCGATCCAGACGACGTCTACGACAACGGACAGCTCGGTCACCGATGCGGTCGCGACCGCACAGCCTGCTGTCGTGACGGTGAACAATTTCGCGTCAAACGGTTTTTCAAGTGAAGCTGTCGAAGCCGGGGTCGGCTCGGGTGTCATCTATAAGAAAGACGGCGACTCGGCTTACATCGTCACGAACCATCACGTCGTCAACGGTGCTGACCGTTTGACCGTGACATTCAATGACGGATCGACAGCGGACGCCAAATTGATGGGTAGCGACGCCACGTATGACTTGGCCGTGCTCGAAGTCGATGCGGACAAAGTCTCGTCCGTCATCTCGATTGGAAAGTCGAGCGAGTTGAAACCGGGGCAAACCGTCGTCGCCATCGGGAACCCGCTCGGCCAGTTTGAGAACTCGGTCACACGCGGCGTCGTCTCGTCGACGTCACGTCTCGTCCCGGTCGATACGGATGAGAACGGACAAGCCGACTTCAACGCCGAAGTCATTCAGACGGACGCGGCCATCAACCCTGGTAACTCCGGTGGCGCGTTAATCAACGAATCAGGACAATTGATTGGGATCAACTCGATGAAAATCGCGACCGACTCGGTCGAAGGGGTCGGCTTCTCCATCCCGGTCGATATCGCTTTGCCGCTCATCAATCAAATCGAGCAGACGGGCGAAGTGAATCATCCATCGCTCGGCGTCTCGCTTCGGGACGTGTCGGAGTTCCCACCGGGGTACTTGACCGAGCAAATCAATTTGCCGGAGTCGGTGACGTCGGGCACGATCATCGTTGAAGTGCAAGCGAACAGTTCGGCTGCACGGGCAGGACTTGAGGCACGCGATGTCATCGTGAAAATCAACGATCAGGCTGTCTCATCGTTCATCGACCTGCGGAGTGAACTGATTCGAGACGCGGACGGGACCGTGACAATCGAATACGTTCGTGACGGTAAGACCGAAACGGTCGATGTCGAGATTCAAAACGCAAATGGAGACGCACTGTAAAGATGGGCACGCAGCCCATCTTTTTTGTTATGCTTAGAAAAAAGGAGGGGTTCAGTTGATTCGTAAACTATACGGGATTTTATTTCTAGGGGCCGGCATCATGCACTTCATTCAGGAACGGGCGTTCATGTCGATTATTCCGAAATCATGGCCGTTCAAACGATTCATGGTCCAGGCAAGCGGGGTCATCGAGGTCGTCTATGGTGTGTTGTTGCTCATGAACAAAGGGACGCGCTTCGTGAAAGGGACATTACCCGCTTTCTTAATCGCGGTGTTCCCAGCCAATATCAACATGGCGCTCAAACCGTCGAAACTAGGCAAGATACCGCTCCCAAAATGGGTCACGTGGGCCCGATTGCCACTGCAGTGGCTCTTAATCAAAGGGGTCAAAAAAATATAAGTACATATGGGGGAATTGATCATGACGACGAACGTATTGAACTGGTTTGAGCATTTTCATGCTCATCCGGAAGTGAGCTGGAAAGAGGTTGAGACGACGAAGACGATTGCCGACATCTTGACGTCATGGCAAGTCCGTCACGAGACGTTTGCGGACGTGACCGGGGTCATCGCAGAGATTGGGCAAGGTGATGACGTCATCGCTGTCCGGGCCGATATCGATGCCTTATGGCAACAAGTCGACGGGACGTTTCAAGCCAATCACTCATGCGGGCACGACGCCAACATCAGCATGGTGCTCGGCGCGCTCGACCTGTTGAAACATGAGATGCTATCGAAGCGAATTCGCTTCATTTTCCAACCGGCTGAAGAACAAGGGAACGGCTCGCTCGCGATGATTCAAAAAGGGGCACTCGAAGGAGTGAGTCAGCTGTATGGCATCCACTTGCGACCGCTCGAGGAATTGCAGCGCGGACAATATGCGGCTGCGATTCAACACGGAGCCGCATTCTTTCTAAGAGGAAGCGTTATCGGGGACGATGCCCATGGCGCGCGACCGCATCAAGGTCAAAACGCGTTAGATGTCATCTTTACGATTCAACAGATGCTCAAAAGCATCTACTTGTCGCCGTTCGAGCCCCATTCGATCAAGTTGACGGGCGTCCAGGCCGGTAGCGATAATTTGAATATCATCCCAGGGAACGCGACGTTCTCACTCGACGTCCGGGCTCAACAGAACAAGGAGCTGCTGGCGTTACGTGACCGCGTCGAGACGCTGTTGCAGCAAATCGCCGTCCTTCATGATGTCACCATCCACTGGGACTGGCAAGACTTCACACCGGGTGCGGAGATCGGCGAACGCTCGAGCCGACATGCGGCCGAAGCGATTGTCGACCGATTCGGGAAAAACGCGCTCGTCGACCGGATCATTACATCAGGTAGTGACGACTTTCATTTCTATACGGTCGAACAGCCGGGACTCGATGCGACGATGATTGGAATCGGCGCGAACTTGACACCGGGGCTCCATCATCCTCATATGTCGTTCGATCGGGACGTCTTACCAGAAGCGGCTGCCTTACTCGCCGATACGTTGCGCAGGGCCGCAAACGATAATTGAAGCGATTGACTAGATGGACGGGCGGGATGAGCTCGTTCATTTTTTTATTGCCAACTTTAAATGTAAGCGTTATCATCTACTTATTAGCGACAATATAACGACAATTCTGAATTTTTCGCTATCGGGGAGGAAGACACATGGAACAACAGGGGAACAAGGTAGACATGAAGCTTCGCTGGGCGGTATTGCCGCTACTTGTCATGATCGGGATCATGCTCGTAGCCATCGTCAAATTGGAACAAGGGCCGCACATCCCACTCATCGTCGGGACAGCGGTCGCGTCGCTCGTCGCATGGCGACACGGGTACAAGTGGAAAGAGATCGAGGAGATGATGTACAAAGGGATTCGGCTCGCACTACCGGCCGTCGTCATCATCATCTTGGTCGGTTTAACGATTGGTGCCTGGATCGGGGGAGGCGTCGTCGCTACGATGATTTATTACGGATTGACGATTATTTCACCGGCCTATTTTACGGTGACGATTTGTATCATCTGCTCGGTCGTCGCGCTCTCGATTGGCAGCTCATGGTCGACGATGGGAACGATTGGCGTCGCCGGGATGGGCATCGGGCTGAGTATGGGGATACCAGCACCGATGGTCGCCGGAGCTGTCATCTCAGGGGCATACTTCGGGGATAAGATGTCCCCGTTGTCGGATACGACGAACCTCGCGGCAGGTTTGACGCACACGAACTTGTTCGAACATATTCGGCATATGCTCTACACGACGATTCCAGGGCTCGTCATCGCGCTCGGCGCCTATTGGTGGCTTGGCAGACGGTTCAGTGAGACGACGACGGACTCTTCAGAAATCGTCCAAACACTCGGTATTTTACAGGACAGCTTCGTCATCTCGCCGTGGCTCCTATTGATTCCACTTGCTGTCATCGTCCTTGTCGCGAGGAAAGTACCGGCCATTCCGGCACTCGTCGTCGGGATTGCGCTCGGCTTTCTCGCCCAAGTCATCGTCCAAGGCGGTTCGCTCGCCGACAGCGTCGGGGCGTTGCAGAGCGGGTATGTGATCGACACCGGTAATGAACTCGTCGACAGCTTGTTCAGTCGGGGCGGTCTCGACGCGATGATGTACACCGTCTCGATGACGATCGTCGCGATGACGTTCGGAGGGATTTTAGAATACTCGGGGATGCTGCAATCGATTATGAATCAAATCGTCAAACTAGCGAAGACGGCCGGTTCGATGATTGCGTCGACGATTCTCGCCGGGGTAGCAACGAACGCCACGTGTTCCGAACAATACATCTCGATCGTCGTTCCATCTCGTATGTTTGCAGGTGCTTATGAGAAAATGGGGCTTCAGTCGAAAAACTTGTCCCGGGCACTCGAGGACGGCGGGACACTGACGTCGGTCTTCATCCCATGGAACACGTGCGGTGTGTTCATTCTCGGGACGCTCGGCGTCGGGGCGTTCGAATATGCGCCATACGCGATCTTGAACTTCATCGTTCCGGTCATCTCGATTATCTATGCGTTCACAGGCTTCACGATTGCACGGATTGCTGTGCAGAGTGTGGAACCGCCACTCGAAAAACAAGCAGCACAATGAAAAATTTCCCGGCCTATTCAGGTTGGGAAATTAAATTTATAGACGGCACGAGGTCGTCCTTGGTTGTAACTCATCTCTTCACCAATCACTTCGATCAGTTGCGCGTCATGTAATTTTTTGATGAGTCGCTCCGTCGTCCGTCTTGAGACGGCGAGATGGTCGGTCAACTCTTTTGCCGTGAATTCGAGATGGTGCTTTGAGAACTGCATAATTTTACCGATGTTGACCGGACTGATCCCGGCTTGCTTGATGACGTCAAAGACCGCTACTTCGGTCACTCGATAGGGGATGCGGTCCTCACGGTTCGGGAAGGACAAGCGTTTTGAATCGTCGACGATTCGAATGCGCTCCTTGCTCGCGGCCGATAGTGCGATTTCAGCATGTTCGTATGCTTGTTGATATTGTGTGCCATAGCCGATTCCGATTCGATAATCACCTGTTGGGCTGAGCGTACTTGTATCGAGGGCGTTGTTCGTCTCGCCTCGTGTCGTAAGTAGCGTGATACGACCATCGTCGGTCGATTCGATGTGTCCGCCAAGGTAGCGGACCACTTTCAAATGTTCGAGTAATGCCTTGTCGTCGGTCTCGAAACGAATGATGGCGAACTGGGCATCGTCCGCGAACTGGCGTCGAATTCGTTGAATTAACATATCGAGATGGCGCTCGACCGTGGTCCGCGGCTCGATCATCAATAGACTATGATACCCATCACGGACGAGTTGACGATGAACTTGTTCGATGCTCGTCACGGCCAGTTTCGCCTGCTTGGCCCGGTGCTCCGTGTGAAAAGTAATCACGTCTTCGAAAGCGATATTCGGTTCGATTTTCATAACGGAAGGAGTCGAGGCATGATTCGGGAACGACTCGAGGATTGACGTCAAGCGCTCCGGCTCGACCAAATCGATGGACAGTTGATCAAGAGGGACTGAATGGGTGAGCGTCGCATAGAGAAGTGTCGTTAATAGGACAGTCTCGTCTTGGACGACGTGATGGGTCGCCACGTTTTGAAGGTAGGGGGCCGCATAAGTGAACGGGAACGACCCGGAAAAAAAGACACCATCGAACGAGCCGAGCGTTTTGGCAATAACGGCTGCTTCATGGGGATGCTCGTAAGGGTGATACGCGAACCGAACACCTTCTGGGGCACCGAGGGTACGGATAGTCGCCACAAATTCGTGCGACCCGACGATGGCGATATGGATGGACATCAAAACTCCTCCTTGCAATTTAACGACTATTTAACGACAATATAGCTAATGATATATAAAAAGTAAAGGGGAATAAATATGAGAATAAAGAAAATCGAGCTGTTTGCGATACGTCTACCACTGAAAGTACCGTTCATCGTCAGTTATCACCGCTACGACGACATGCCGTCGGTGATCGTGAAACTGACGACCGAGTGTGGACATGTCGGTTACGGCGAGGCCGTCGCTGATGAGCACGTCACGGGCGAATCGCTCGACAGTACAATTAGCGTCATCCGACATGTGCTAGGACCACTTTTGATCGGGCAAAACCCGATGCATATGGAACGAATCCATGACGTGATGGACCGAGCCATCCGGGACGTGCCGGCGGCGAAGGCGGCGCTTGATATTGCCTGCCACGACGTTGTTGGTAAAAAACTTGGCTTGCCTGTGTATGAGTTGCTTGGCGGCCGTTATCACGATGCCTTCCCGGTCACGCACGTGTTAAGCATCGGAGATCCGGAAGCGATGGCGGCCGAGGCGCGCGAACAAATCGAACAAGGCTATACAGCCGTCAAGATGAAAGTCGGCGTCGATGCCACCTCGGACGTACGACGTGTCGAGGCGGTTCGTCGAGCCGTCGGAGCGGAGGTTCCGATTCGGGTCGATGTCAATCAAGGTTGGGTCAATGCTGCCAAGACGCTCCAGGCGATGAAGTTGCTCGAACCATTCAATATCGATTGGATCGAACAGCCGGTCAAAGCCGACGATTTTGAAGGCATGGTAGAAGTAAAAGGGAAAATCTCGGTCCCGCTCATGATTGATGAAGGCGTGCGGGGTGTAACCGAAATGCGTCGTCTGACGATGACGCAGGCCGCCCACAAAGTGAACATTAAACTGATGAAGTGCGGCGGCATCTACCCGGCGAAAAAACTTGTCCATATGGCCGAGATGTCAGGTATTGAGTGCCAAATCGGGTCGATGGTCGAGTCGTCGGTCGCCTCGAGTGCAGGTTTCCACGTCGCGTTCTCGAGCAAAATCGTCCAATCGGTCGAATTGACAGGGCCGCTCCGTTTCGCAGAAGACATCGGCAATTTGACGTACGACCTTCCGTTCATTCGATTGTCTGAACGACCAGGTCTCGGTGTCGACGTCGATGAATCTGTCTTATTACGTCTGACGACCGCGACGTACGTCGTCGGAGGGACCGATCATGTGGCGCAGTGATTGTAACGGCCTCGACATCGAGGTCACCTATTTGGCGATGACCGACCTGGAACAAATCGAGGCGGTGCAACAGGATGTCATGGATACACTGACGGAAGGGAGCCAGTATCAGTCCTTGTCGACGGAGGAGTTTGTGAAGTTGTTGACGGACCGGACGCTCATCGGGGCATATCACAAGGGAACGTTGATCGCGTTCCGCGCGCTCCTCATCCCACCGCTCGATGACGAG
The DNA here is from genome assembly GCF_018618085.1 of Exiguobacterium sp. s141. Lineage (NCBI taxonomy): Bacteria > Bacillati > Bacillota > Bacilli > Caryophanales > Exiguobacterium > Exiguobacterium sp. s141. Next base: position 644,548 of record NZ_JACSLJ010000002.1, read on the forward strand.
CATCTCGGCTATGATATCGGTTATCCATCAGAGGGACTGGAACGCATCATTTATCAAGAAGTGACGAACGTCCATCCGGACTACCGCGGCTACGGCCTGCAACAGCATCTCGGCAGGCTTCTGATGAAAGAGCTGGAACATGGTAGCCAATTCGACCTCGTCTGTGCGACCGTGGCACCATTCAACATCCCGAGCTTGAAAGACAAGTTTGCCCTCGGGCTTCGCATCGGTGCCCTTAAACCGAAGTATGGCGGGAAGTTGCGCTACATCTTTATGAAGGAACTGCACAGCGACTGGCGACCGGCCGGAGAAGCGACATGGCTCGAGATGGGCGAGACGGAGCAACAGGGCGCCTTGTTGAAGGAGGGTTGGTACGGAACGTCCATGACGCGCGACGGGGAGAGCTGGCTCGTCAAATATGAACGATGAGAAAATGGCCTGATCGCGATGATCAGGCCATCTTACTTATTCGAGGATGAACAGGACGTCCTCGGCTAACTTTTCGTACGTCCGGTCGCTCGGATGGAACTGGTCGGTCGCGAGGTCACGTGAGACGTCAGAGACGTATGCGAACGGGTCGATTACGTCGATGCGTTGTGCGTTTCCGAAACTGGCCGCCGAGGCGTTCCAATCGAGAATCAGTTGATTGAACGCCTCACCGTTTTCGTTCTCTTGGAATGGATTATAGAGCGCGATATAAACGATTTGTGCCGTATCGTTCAATCCGCGAACTTGTTCAAAGATGTCATTCAAATTCGTCTTGGCATCGGTCACGACTTGTTCGATATCGACCGATTCAAAGTTATCGACATTCTCGCCGCGATTGAACAGGTCGTTGCCGCCAATCGTGAGTGTGATGTAGCGGGCGTTCTCAATCGTTCGCCGTACTTCCGGTTGTTCGAGTTGGGCCAACAAATCCTCAGTCCGGGCACCAGAGACGGCCAAGTTCTGCGTACGAATGCCGTCTTCGTCGAGCGTTTCACCGACCGGCTGAACGTAGCCAGCACCTGACGTCGACCCGACGCCGCGTGTCAGGGAGTCACCTAAAGCGACGTAAACGTCACCGACCGGTTCGGGTCTCGAATCTTCACTAATCGAGAGTGTGCGTTCCGGTGGGTTGACGATATCTTGATAGCCGATCCATAAACCGTATAAGGCGATGCCCGTCAAGAAGACCGAACCGATTAAAAACGAATACCATTTCCCATTTTTCATGTGATTCCCTCACTTTCTATAGAACTATCATATCAAATAAGTTTTAACCTGCCCTATGTGAATGTTCGAATAGGACAGATGCGGTCGAGTCCGATAGAATGTAGGAGAGGTGAGATGATGCAACCAACATTGAAAATAGACCATTTGACAAAAGTAATTGGTAAGAAAACAATCATCGATGACATCTCGTTCGATGTGTTTCCCGGTGAAGTGTTCGGCTTCTTAGGACCGAACGGGGCCGGCAAAACGACGACGATTCGGATGATTGTCGGTTTGATTAAGCCGACGAACGGGACCGTCTCGATTTGTGGGTTCAGCGTCGAACGTCAATTCGTTCAGGCGATGAATCAAATCGGCGCCATCGTTGAGAATCCGGAACTGTACAAGTTCATGAGCGGGCGTGAGAACTTGAACGCCTTCGCGCGGATGTTGCCCGGGGTAGATGAGGCCCGGATTCAAGAAGTGATCGATCTCGTCGACTTGACGGCACGAATCGATGATAAAGTGAAGACCTACTCGCTCGGGATGCGGCAACGGCTCGGCATCGCCCAGGCCATGTTGAACAACCCCCGTGTCTTGATTCTCGATGAGCCGACGAACGGGCTGGACCCGATGGGGATTCGTGACCTTCGACTCTTCATCCGCCGTCTCGTCGAAGAAACAGGACTGAGCGTCCTCGTCTCGAGCCACATCTTGGCCGAGATTGAACTGCTCGCGGACCGCGTCGCCATCATGTCGCGCGGGAAAATCGTGAAAGTCGGAACGGTCGAGGAACTGATTCATGAGTTGGCGTCTACCGTCGATGTCCATGTGGCCGACAGTTTTGAAGTCTTGCCAATCATCCGCGGATTCGAATCGATCGATCATGCCGACGTCGTCGACGAGCGCACGATTCGCGTCTCGATGAATCTTGAAGAGACGGCCCGCTTGAACCGCTATTTGCTTGACCGGGGAGTCGACGTATTCGGGCTTGAACGACGCGTCCAGACACTCGAAGAATTGTTTATCTCATTGACCGGGGGTGACCATATTGTCTAATCCGTCAATACTTGGCCTTATTCGGAACGAAGTTTTAAAGATCCATAAGAAGCGACGACTCCTCGTCGTCTCAATCATCTTGACTGTGCTCGTTTCGATGTTCACGTATGCCAACTACCGGCAAATCGAGAAGCAGCGGGAAGAACAAGGGACGATCGACTGGCGTGTCGATTTACAGCAAGAGATCGTCGATACGCAAAACCGGCTCGCCTCGGCGAACGTTCAGGACGAGTTCCGTCAAATTTTGGAGTTCCAGGTCCAACAGAATCAATACTACTTAGATAATGATATTAATCCGAACTACCCGGGCGCGCCAACGTTCATGCGTGTCTTCTTCTCGCAAGGGACGACGCTCGTGCTGCCGCTCTTTATCATCGTCTTGATGGCGGATATCGTCAGCGGTGAGCATAATGACGGGACGATTAAGACGCTGTTGTCCCGTCCGGTCCGACGCTTCAAGATTTTGCTCGCCAAATGGATGACGACGCTCCTATATACGTCGATTCTCATCTTCATCACCGCACTCGTCAGTTATGCTATCTCCGGCATCGTGCTCGGCTGGGACGGATGGACCGCCCCGATTTTGACAGGGTTCCAAGCCTCGGCGACCGGGACGTTCTCGACCGACTTCGTCCATACGCTGCCGATGTGGCAATACTTGCTCATGTCGGTCGGACTATCCTGGTTCGTCGTCGCGGCCGTCGGGACGATTGCGCTCATGATCTCGGTCATCGTCAAAAACACGGCGACAGGGATTGGGATCATGATGGCCGTCCTGATTTCAGGACCGCTCCTCACGTCGCTCGGGTCGAATTGGGACAGCTCGAAATATTTGGTCAACGTCAATTTCGGTCTTCATACCTATCTCGAGGGGCAAGCCCCACCAATCGAGGGGATGACGTTGCCGTTCTCGCTCATCGTCATATTCGTCTGGTCGCTAGCGGCTCTCGCGTATGCGTTCTACCATTTTACACAAAAAGATGTCTATTGATGACTGGCGTCACCTTCCGTGGTGACGCTTTTTTTGTCATGGTTGAAATGACTAGATAAGTAGTGGGAATAGGGCGAATGCCTTAATAATTTGAATTGTCAAAATAATTAGATAGTTGGATACCTTCATTGTGGGAAACTATGTAAAGTAGGAGACACCACATAAGGAGGGAAATACACATGAAAAAAGTTTTATCTACATCACTCATCGCAGGCGTCTTGCTCGTGCCACAACTCGTCGGCGCGGCGGAGCTCAAGTCGGGCACGTTGACGAAACCATCGAACGAAGCCCCGACGACGATCGTCAAAGAGTATGCGAAAGCGAAAGGCGAATTCAAAACGCTCGAATCGAAGCGTGACAAAGTCGGACAAGTTGTCAAATTACAACAGACGGTCGACGGAGTGCCAGTCTTCGGCGGAGTCGTCGTCGGTGTCGTCGATAACGATGGCCAATTGAAAACGGTCGTCGATGATACGAAACAACTTAAAGGATTACATAAATCGATCAAGCTGAATGAGCAAAAAGCGGTCGCTCGTTATAAAGAGCTTGTCGGCCACAAAGGCGCATACGAGCTTGAGCCGGCAGCGGAACTCGTCGTCTATCCGAATGGTGAAGAGGCGGTCTATGCGTATGAAGTGACCGGGACGATCCTTGATGCGGAAGAGCCGTCACGCTGGACGTACTTCATCGATGCGGCAAGCGGGAAAGTATTGAACAAATACAACCAATTGGCACACGCCAAACCGACGAACGGCGTCACGGGTACGACGTATACGGGCACGGGAATCGACGTCCTTGGCCAGAGCCAAACGTTCAAGACGACGAAGAGCGGTTCATACTACTATCTCCAAGACTCGACGCGCGGTAAAGGCATCTATACGTATGACGCCGGAAACCGGACGCGCCTTCCTGGATCGCTCTGGGCCGACGCTGACAACGTCTTGAACACGACGTACGACCGGGCCGCGGTCAGTGCCCATGTCAACGCGACGAAGACGTATGACTTCTTCAAGAACACTTATGGACGCAACAGTTACGATAACAACGGTGCGGCCCTCAACTCGACGGTCCACTATAGCCGTAGCTACAACAACGCGTTCTGGGATGGCAGCAAGATGGTGTACGGTGACGGGGACGGCCAAACGTTCACGTACCTCTCTGGTGCCCTCGACGTTGTCGCTCACGAATTGTCACACGCCGTTACAGAATACACGGCCGGTTTGATCTATCAAAATGAATCGGGTGCGATCAACGAGGCGGTATCGGATATCTTCGGTACGGTCGCGGAGTATAGCGTCGGCTCGAACTTCGACTGGTTGGTCGGGGAAGACATCTACACGCCTGGTGTGGCTGGGGACGGACTCCGTTCGATGTCGAATCCGGCAGCATATGGTGACCCGGACCACTACTCGGTCCGTTACACGGGGACGCAGGATAACGGCGGCGTCCACATCAACTCAGGAATCGTCAACAAAGCGGCTTATCTCTTAGCGAGCGGCGGGTCACACTACGGCGTCTCGGTCCAAGGCATCGGCGTCAAGCAAATGGGTGATGTCTACTACCGCGCGCTCACTGTCTACTTGACACCGACTTCGAACTTCTCAAGCCTACGTCAAGCCGTCGTTCAATCGGCCAAAGACTTGCACGGTGCGACGAGCACGCAAGCAGTCGCAGCGGCGAAATCGTTCGATGCGGTCGGTATCAACTAAACTTGATTCAGTCCTTTTCGCTTCGGCGGAAAGGATTTTTTTGTCGCTATTTTTTGAAAGAATAGGGTAAATAGGTGTTGTACTTAGAATTCAATCGAGTCAAGGAGGACACATGGATATTCAAACTTTTCGCATTGACCATAAAAATGGGATTCGTCTCAGCGATTTCCCGACCACGATACAAGATCGGCCATCTGACGAGACGTTACAAAACGAGTTGATTCCAAAGAGCGTGGAGCGATTGAAAGAGTTGCATTGGAAGCTGTACGCCGAATCGAAGAAAGGGATCGTTGTCGTCTTGCAGGCGCTCGATGCCGGCGGCAAAGATGAGGCGATCAGTTATATCTTTTCGAACTTGAACGCGCAAGGGTTGAAGACGAACGCGTTCCAAAAACCGTCGGACACGGAAAAGAAACACGATTACTTGTGGCGAATGCATGACCTCATGCCAGAGCGGGGGCAGGTAGGCATCTTGAACCGGTCGCATTATGAAGAAGTGATCGCTCCGCGCGTCCATGACTTGCTCGGGGAAGAGGTCATCCCTGATGAAGAGGACAAAGAGTCGGTATGGAAGGTCCGTTATCGCCAAATCAATGACTTTGAACAATATTTAGATGAGAACGGATTCAAAGTCATCAAATTTTTCTTTAACGTGTCAAAAGAAGTCCAGCGTGACCGCTTGCTTGAACGACTGAAAGATCCAAGTAAGAACTGGGAGTTTTCATTTAATGACGTCGAAGAGCGAAAGCATTGGGATGATTACCAGGATATCTTTGAGGATATGTTATCGAACACGGCGTCGAAACATGCACCCTGGTTTGTGCTCCCGGCAGATGATGACTGGTACGCCAGATATATCGTCTCCACGATTATGATTGACGTCCTTGAAGACATCGATCCTAAATTCCCGACATTTACGGAGGACGAACAGGACCGGATTGATGAAGCGATTGAAACGCTCGAGAATGAGTGACCTTTGTCGACTCCGTGAACATCCATTTCCCCACTTGCACTGAAAACGAATTCACGTTACAGTGGACGTATAAAATAAGACGTCAGACATCTGTACGAAGGAGCAATGAGAGTGGGGAATATTAGTTTATTATTTGGTGGTGTGGCACTGTTCATTAACAGCCTCGTATTATTCGGGAAAGTGGACGTCAAGAGTGCGGGTGTATTCAGTCTCTTCACAGGACTGTTGCAGACGTTCATCGCGACGTGGCTCGTCATCGGGGCGAGTTCGGCGGAAGTGTTCGGATATGCGAGCATCTATTTGTTCGCTTTCACCTATTTGTACGTCGGTGTGACATTTTTGTTCGACCTCGACGGACGTGGCGTCGGTTGGTTCTCGCTATTTGTTTCGATTTCAGCCGTTTTTTATGCCACCATCTCGTTCACGATGGGCGATGTGATGGGCGCCGTAACCTGGTTGTTCTGGTCGTTCCTGTGGGGACTGTTCTATGTAGGGATGGGTCTTGGGCGCCAAATTGATGGGTTGACGGCCCGAGTCGCATTCGTGCTCGCTTGGTTGACACTGATCGTCCCGGCGCTGTTTGGACTGGCCAACTTGATGACACCGCTCTATGACGTGATCTGGTGGGCAGCGAGCGGCACGACGGTTCTCTACATTGGGTTCACGATGTGGCGAGGCCGCCGAGTTCTTGAAGTGACACAATGAATGACGCTCTTCGTGAGCGTCTTTTTTTACGTATTCAATTGTGTCTAAAGTGTGAAAAGTGGGAATGAGGTACGTAAAGGAGGCGACCACGGCTGAGTGATGGCTTAATTTTATTGATGGGACTATTATTATGCGGATGGATGCTGTTTGCGGTCGTGTTTGATGATACAATTAAAAGAAGAATTTAACGGACCGTTTCCTTTTTGGAACGGTCTTTCGTTTGAGGAGTGACAAGGATGGAACAAACACCAGTCATCGTCCTCGTCGGACCGACCGCTGTCGGGAAGACGAAGACAGGAATCGAGCTCGCGAAAGCGTTCAACGGTGAAATCGTATCGGGCGACTCGGTCCAAGTGTATCGCGGGATGGATATCGGTTCGGCAAAAGTGACGGTCGAGGAGGCGGAAGGGGTTCCGCATCATTTAATCGATATCTGTGACCCGGACGAGGCGATGAGCGTCGCCACATTCCAGAAGTTGGCCCGGGCGGCGATCGATGACATCTACGCGCGCGGGAAATTGCCGATTTTAGTCGGTGGGACCGGTCTCTACATTAGAGCAATCTTATATGACTATGAGTTCACGGAGCGACCGGTCGACCATGAATTGCGCGAATCGCTCGAGTTAGAGGCGGAGACAAATGGTCCTGAAGCGCTGCACGCCCGCCTGCAGTCGCTCGACCCAAAACGGGCCGAGAGCATTCATCCAAATAACGTCCGCCGCGTCATCCGTGCTCTTGAAGTCGCACTGCAAGGGGATGCTCAAGCGATGGATAGCCTCCCCTCCCAGCATTACGCCTACAAATTGTTTGTGCTCCACGCCGACCGGGACGTACTCTATGAGCGTATCAACCTTCGTGTCGATTTGATGCTCGAAGCGGGTCTCATCGAAGAAGTCGAACGTTTGCTCGCAGCTGGTTATCGGGATACGCAGGCAATGCGGGCCATCGGTTATAAAGAAGTCGTCCCGTACCTTGATGGATTGATGACCCGAGAGCAGATGACCGAGACGCTCAAACAGCACACGCGCAAATTCGCGAAGCGTCAATTAACATGGTTCCGTCATCAATTTGATGGGATTTGGGTTGATATGGGAAGAAAATCATTTGAACTATCGTATCAAAATATTTATGATGAAGTTGAGGAGTTTTTTCGAAAATTCCGATTATTTGAAAGAGACATAGACTAGGGGGAATGCAACATGAAGGCTAGCTATAACATCCAAGACCATTTTTTGAATCAATTACGTAAAGAAATGGTGCCGACGACCGTCTTTTTAGTCAGCGGATTTCAAATTCGGGGAGTCATCAAATCGTTTGACAACTTCACGGTCATCGTCGAATCAGAAGGGCGCCAACAGTTGATCTATAAACATGCGATTTCAACGTTCTCACCAGCGCGGAACGTCACGTTGTTCGAACCGGAAGCGGTCGAAGTGACAGAAGGATAATTCAAGGCATAAAAAAAGGGCGGCCCGGGGACCGCTCTTTTTTTATGCCGTTTTGACGTTCGGGTCGAGATCGAGTGCTTCAATTACACGATGGACGGCGCAACCGCCGAGCAGTGAGTCGAGCTGGTCACAGAGCTGTGTCGGTGCCGACCGATACAAGTGGGTATATGTCCGCTTCCAAGATCGTTCTGCCGATTGAATCCGCACGAGCAAGTCAGCATGACCGAGTTCTTTCAGTTTCTCGATGTTCATCCGGTTCGTGCGTGCGAACGCCGATAAGACGACGGCTTTTGCGAGCGGTGTTTGGATCGGATAACCGGCGACGAGCAGGACGGCCATCGCCCCTTTCATTTCATGCTCGATGACCGAGTCGACGAGTTGGTCTGGCGTATATGGGTTACCGGCATGCCCCGAGACCGCCGTGACGAGCTCTTGATGCGAGACCGGGCAAGTCGATGCCTGTAAAATGCTTGCGATTGTCGAATGCGTAGTGGCGTAACGTGTCGCTTCCCCTGTTGCGATCAACCGTTCATACGTATCTACCAATGAAATCATGTGAGTTCCCCCTTTATCTAACTGCCTTTATCGTAACAATTATAGTAAGCGCTTTCAATATAATTCAGGAAACTTCTGGACCTATAACGAAAGTATGTTCGCCTCGAAGCGGAAAACACGATACAATGGGCAAAGAGAAGAAGGAGGGCATTGCACATGAACTATTACCAACAGATTGATCCAATTGCAGGGGGCGGATTCGACCGAACACGGTTCCAACTTCCGACCGTAGAGAAGTCGGCGACACGGCTATCGGACCTGACAGACGGAACACCGGTTCAGACGAAAGCGCTCGTCAGTACGGTCGAAGTTCGAGAAGGCAAATCCGGGGCGAAATGGTTACAGCTCAATTTGACGACCTCGAGCGGACTCATCCGTGCCAAGCAGTGGTTGCGCGGCAATGAAGATCAATTGTTGCCGATTTACGAGTCAGGCGTCATCGAGCTCGAAGGGAAAATCGACGTCTACCCAAAACCGGACGGCGCCAAATCGATTACGATCGACCGGGCCAAACCGATTGCCCGGGACGAAGCGGTATCGTTGTTGCCAGGTCTTCCTGGAGACGAGACGATGGAACAATACGCCGACGAGCTGTTCGCGATTCTGTCGACGCTCTCGCCAGACTATCAAGCGATCGCGTTGTCACTGCTCGACCGCTATTGGGACGATTTCGTTCTCGCACCGGCCGCACTGTATCATCATCATAACTATGTCGGCGGCCTCTTGAAGCACACGGTCTGTATGCTTCGACTTGGTTATCGGTTCCAAGAACAAGACGACCATTTGGCGATGGCGTTCCGGGTCATCAAAGAAGCCGAGCAGTTGCACAAAGTAGACGTTTGGAATACGATGAACGGTGTAAAAGTTGAACAGGCGTTCCGCGGCACGTTCGAGTCGCTTTACGCGGCCTGTGAGGCCATCGCCGAGTTGAAAGAGCCACTCCGTTGGGACGAGCTCGCGCTCGGGATTTTGTTCCATGATATCGGTAAGTTGTTCGAGTACAGTCACTTGCTATCGTCCCCGAACCGGTTTGAGCAACTGTTCTCGGTCAGCGGCACGAGTGGGACGACCGGGATCTCCATCAACCCGATGGGAAGCTTGATCGGACACATGCCGTACGGCGGACTGTTGTTCGAAAGAAGTCAACAAGCTGCCGGCGTCACACTTCCGCTCGACGTCCATCATCGGATTTGGCATATGATTTTGTCCCACCACGGCAAGCGCGAGTGGGGCTCGAGCGTGTTACCGGTCACGACGGAAGGATGGATGCTCCATCTGATCGACTTGTTGGATGCCCGTTATGAGAAGTGGGCGCGGGTCCACGAAAATTTATAAGGTGAGGTGCAGTACATGATTCCCGTGCAATTGGTGACCGGTTTTTTAGGCGCCGGAAAAACGACCTATATGAATCGCTTGCTAGAAGCGACGGACGAGCGATTGCTCGTCATCGTCAACGAGCTTGGCTCAGTCAATATCGACGAACAGTTGATCGTCCAGATGGACCAAGAACAGATCGAGTTATCGAACGGTTGCATCTGTTGCTCGATTCAAAGCGATTTGAGTAAGACGTTCTATCAGCTTGCGTCCAGAGATACATTTGACCGCATCGTCATCGAGACAACTGGTGTCGCCGATCCGGCACCGATCATCCAGACGATCTATTACGATGATTACTTACGGACACGGTTCAAGCTGACGGCGATTTTGACGGTCGTCGACGCTAGTCAAATGGACCGCGAATTGTTTATAGAAGGAATCCATCAAATCGCCTATGCAGATGTGATTCTGATGAACAAAATCGACCTCATCGATGACGTCACGCTCGAACAAGCGCATGAACGGATTAAAGCACTAAATCCGACCGTTCGGGTCATTGAGACGGTCCAAACGCTAGGGGACTATGACTTGACGGAAAATACGTTCCAGCTTTCACGAGTCGACGAGCAACTCCTCGGTCGACTGACAGCAGGGCACACGTCCGTCTCTTCACTACGGGCCGTGACGCTCACGACCGACGTCCCACTACGTCGGGAACGTGTCACGCAATACGTACGCGAGGTGCTCATGCACTATGAGGACGATGTCTATCGCTTGAAGGCGATTGTCCGTTTAGACGGAGAAACATCAAAATTCGTCGTCCAAGCGACAAATCAACTGATGGGGGCGACGTTCGCCAACGAACCGAGCGACGACTCGCGTTCCGTCTTCGTCTGGATCGGGAAGAATCTCGATCGAGACGCGCTAGCGCGCGGATTACAAGCTTGTGAGGTGGATGAATGATGAAATTGATGTTGGTCGATGGGTTTAACCTTCTGTCGCGTTATTATTTTGCCACAGAGCGTCGTCGGGCGCTCGATCCCGATGTGACGTTGAAAGGACTGCTCCGTAAAGTTGACGGGTGGACGAACGACTTCACACATATCGCCTTCTTTTGGGACGGACCACGCGAGACGACGCATCGTTACGCCCTGTTTTCGGACTATAAAGCGACTCGTACCGGCTTACCGGAACCGTTGTTCCACGATTACGTCAAGTTGCGGGCAGCGTTGAGCGAGCGCGGCATTTTTCAGTCCGAGCTCGCCGGATATGAGGCCGACGATTTGATCGGGGCCGTCGCGACCGCGTTCCCGGGTGAATCGTATATGTATTCGTCAGACCGTGATTTGCATCAGCTGCTTTCCCCGAACGTGTTTCAAATCGTCCCGAAAAAGGGGGAAGAGATGATGATGAACCAGGACATATTCGAGACGACTTATGGAATACGGCCCGGACAGTTCGTCGATGTGAAAGCGCTCCAAGGTGATGCCTCGGACAATATTCCAGGCGTCCGCGGCATCGGACCAAAGACGGCGACGATTCTTGTCCAGTCATACGACACGGTTGAAGCGCTGTATGACATCTTGAGACAAGAAGCACTCCAAGAGGCGCATCGGAAGTTTGCGAAGAAGCTCGACGGGCAAGAAGAAGTGGCGCTCTTGTCGAAACGTCTCTCGCTCATCGATATCCATGCACCGATCGAAACGGATTGGGAGGCGTATCGCTTTGGTTCACATTTATTTTGATGCGGCGACGAACCAAGAGGCGGGTGAGAACGGTCTTGGTGTCTGGATTAAGACAACGGACGGCACCGTATCCACGTACATCGCCAAACGTGTCGGGCTGACGAGCGTTCAGGCCGAACTCGCCGCGCTCGCGTTCGCCCTCGAACAAGCGCATACGCTCACGGACGAATCGACGTTCATGTTCTATTCGGACGCCGAGACGGTCGTGCGGGCGCTCGAGCAGAGGTTCTTAAAAGACCAAGCGGTGCGTCCTTTGTTCGTCAAGGCGCTGACGCTGTATGACGAATTGCCAAACAAGTTCATCAAATGGATCCCGCGGGCAGAGAACCGGGCCCATGACGTGGCGAAACAGGCATTGTTGATCGGATGAGAGTCGGGCTTTGGCCCGACTTTTTGTCAATTGCAGGGGAATGATTTCTTTTTTGCAAAAGTTTCGATAAAATGAAAGCGTAGTCAAAAAAAGAGGGGGAATTTTCATGGAATATCGGATCGAACGGGACACGATGGGGGAAATCAACGTTCCGGCTTCAGCCAAATGGGGAGCCCAAACACAGCGCAGTCTAGAGAACTTTAAAATCGGCACGGAAAAGATGCCGCTCGAGGTCGTGCATGCCTTCGCGATTTTGAAAAAAGGTGCCGCACTCGCCAACGCCGAGCTCGGTGTGTTGGAGCAAGCGAAAGCCGACGTCATCGCCGAAGTCGCCGATGAGATCGTCGCCGGGAAACATGACGCCGAGTTTCCACTCGTCGTCTGGCAAACGGGTTCAGGGACACAGTCGAACATGAACGTCAACGAAGTCATCGCCCATTTGGCGAATGATAAGTTGAAAGAGCGTGGTCAAACGCTCACGATTCATCCGAACGACGACGTCAACAAGTCGCAGAGCTCGAACGACACATATCCGACGGCGATGCACATCGCCGCCATCCTCGCGGTTGAGGACCATGTGTTGCCGTCAATCGAGGCGCTCCACGCGACGCTCGCGAAGAAGGCCGAGTCATTCATGGACATCGTCAAGATCGGTCGGACGCACTTGCAAGACGCGACGCCAGTCACGCTCGGTCAAGAGATCAGTGGTTGGGTCCGGATGCTCGAGCTGTCGAAACAGATGATTGAGCGTACGCTCGAACCGTTGACAGAGCTCGCCCTCGGCGGGACGGCAGTCGGGACGGGGATCAATGCTCATCCACGGTTCGGAGAAGTCGTGGCCGAGAAGATCTCGCAAGAGACCGGAAAACGTTTTATCACGGCCGTCAACAAGTTCCATGCGCTCACGAGCCACGATCAGCTCGTGTTCACACACGGTGCCTTGAAAGCGCTCGCCATGGATGCGATGAAGATTGCCAACGACGTCCGTTGGCTCGCTTCTGGCCCGCGTGCCGGTATCGGTGAGATCTTGATTCCGGAGAACGAACCGGGCAGCTCGATCATGCCTGGTAAAGTGAACCCGACTCAGAGTGAGGCGTTGACGATGGTCGCGGCCCAAGTGCTCGGCAATGATGCGACGATTGGATTCGGGGCGAGCCAAGGAAACTTCGAGTTAAACGTGTTCAAACCCGTCATCATGTACAACTTCCTCCAGACGTGCCGCCTGTTGACGGACAGTCTTCATTCGTTCGACGTGCATTGCGCCGTCGGCATCGAACCAGACTTGGACGTTATCGCGCACAACGTTGATCGTTCGCTCATGCTCGTGACAGCGCTCAACCCGCATATCGGCTACGAGAATGCGGCTAAAATCGCAAAACTAGCACATAAGAATGGGACCTCTTTAAAAGAAGCGGCGCTAGAGACAGGACTATTGACAGAAGAGCAGTTTGACGAATGGATTCGTCCAGAAGAGATGACATCTCCTAACCTAAAAGTTGGAAAATAAGAAAAGAGCGGTCGATGACCGCTCTTTTTCATGATGTAATGGGTCATAAGCACTATCTTACTGTCAAACAATGGGCAGAAAATAAGTAAATAGTTGTATTTCCGTGGATAAAGTCGCATAATCATAGACAGAAGAACATATCGGGGAGAACGAAACTGGGGGGTCGGGAATGAAGCAGCAGCAACTCACAGATCGTATACATACTATTTTGACGCAAATCACGAGCGCGAGACAGATTCAAACATCAGAGATCGAGTTTTTATTAGATTGGATGAAGCAAGAAGTGAAGCGTCGCCGCTTGATGCACTTGCTTGAGATTTTCAGTCGTGTCGAGTCTGATGTTCGTGAATTGCCACCGGTCTTGACGCAAGCGGAGGCGATGGCTTTGATTGCCCCAGTGAAACGTTATATCCATACCGTCTTAGGCATCGAGCAGGAAGACGAGGATCTCGTCCTTGTTTTAGCTAACAGTTTTTCTACGTATAGCCGGTATAAACCGCGCGTCGAAAAGCTCGGGGCGCGTCCTGTCTTCTTGCAGACGTTAGAAGAGGCCGTCGAATATGACTATGAAGATGTCCCGAAAGCCATCATCATGGACGTCGAGCTGTGGGCCCGCTTCCCGGAGCGGTCGATTCAATCGTTCGTCAGCAAGATGAAGAAGCTGTATGTCCCGCTCATCGTGATCGGCACGAATGAACATTATCGCCTCGCCGCTTATTCTTACGGCTTCGATGACTATTGGGAGGAATGGGTACCGATGGAAGAACGGCTCGTTCGTCTCGGACATCATATCGAGAAGGCTCGTCTTGTCTCGAACGCGCTCCTCGTCGACGAATTGACAGGCGCGTTCAACCGAAAATATTTGAAAGCGACGTTCAGTCGTTTCATGTCCCGACTTGAGCGCTCCGGTGAGAGCTTCACGCTCGCCCTGCTCGACATCGATCATTTCAAACAGTTGAACGATACGTTCGGTCATGCTTACGGGGACGAGGTGTTGCATCGCGTCGCCGAGGAAGTCCGTCTCGCCATCCGCTCGAGTGACGAATTGATTCGTTATGGCGGGGAAGAATTTCTCATCATCCTAAACGTGTCCGAGCGTCACGTCGTCGATGCGGTGCTTGAACGGGTCCGTAGGCGCATCGAGGAGATGACATTTACATATGAACATCACGTCACCGTATCGATCGGCTATACACGGGTCTGTCAGACCGGTATGACGCTCGGCGAGTGGTGTGCTTATGCCGATGAGGCGCTCTACAAGGCGAAGCGCGATGGACGCAATCGAATCATCCGCTACTCGTCAGCCGTCCGCGAGGAGAAACGGCTCGCTTACGTGACGATGAGTCCTGAGAAGTACGCTTTGCTCGCTGAGCGCTTGCCGAAGCAGCATCGTCGCTACGAGGTCATCTATCGCCCATACGATCGTTACGCCTGTAACGATCATATGGAAATGTTTATTCTCGATGACTCGGGCACGAACGAGACGAGAGGGACCTTATCAGCCGTCAAAGAGCAACGCGGCAAGTACAGCCACATCTTGGCCGTATCGAAACGAACCGCGCTCGAGCTCGGGGCGCTGTATGATGACTTGGCCGAGCAGGACCATCAGGACACGATCACTGAAAAAATCGAGCAATGGCTCGAAAAATTACCCGATTAAAAAAGGGACGTCGACTCAGTCGATGTCCCTTTTGTCATATTGACGGAATGTGAAGCTATAGGCATGCCGTTCGTCGGCCGGATGAAACTGTTCGTTCGTCACGATAAGACCGTCCGGAAGGGACGGATAAAACGTGTCCGCCTCGAACGTGCCATCGACCTCGGTGACGAAGAACCGGTCCGTTATCGAAAGCGTCTGCTCATAGAGCGTCGCGCCACCGATGATATAAAGGTCTGTCGTCTCGTCTTTAAGCGACTCGAGGTCGTGCCACACATCGACACCTTCAGCCGAGAAGGTGCGGTCCGACGTGACGACGATATTGCGTCGGTTCGGCAGCGGCCGACCAATCGATTCAAACGTCTTTCGTCCCATGACGACCGTTTGACCCGTCGTGATGGCTTTGAATTGCTTCAAGTCATCGGGCAGACGCCACAACAAGGCGTTATCTTTCCCGATTTCCCGATTGCTCCCGATGGCGACGACATGGATGATCATACGCTCACTTCTCCTTTAATGTGTGGATGAGGGTCATAGCCGACAATCTCGAAGTCTTCAAACCGGAAGTCCTCGATGGATGACACGTCACGCAGGATGTTCAATGTCGGGAGCGGTCGGGTCTCACGCGTCAATTGCAGCTTCACTTGTTCGAGGTGGTTATGGTAAATGTGGGCGTCGCCGAGCGTATGGACGAAGTCTCCGACTTCAAGCCCGGTCACATGGGCGACCATATGCGTGAGCAAAGCGTAAGACGCGATATTGAACGGGACACCGAGGAACGTGTCAGCGCTTCGTTGATAGAGCTGGCACGACAATTTTCCGTCCGCGACGTAAAACTGGAACATGAGATGGCACGGCGGCAACGCCATGTCTTCAAGTTGCCCTGGATTCCAGGCCGAGACGATGAGTCGGCGCGAGTCAGGGTTCGTTTTGATTTGCTCGATTACTTGCGCGAGCTGGTCGACAGTCGTGCCGTCTGGTTTCGGAAACGAGCGCCACTGCGCCCCGTAGACAGGACCGAGATTACCGTCCTCATCGGCCCACTCGTTCCAAATACGAACCCCATTGTCTTGAAGGTATTTGACGTTCGTGTCGCCAGTGATGAACCAGAGCAGTTCATGGATGATGGAACGCGTATGTAATTTCTTCGTCGTGATCAGGGGGAACCCGTCCTGAAGGTTGAAACGCATCTGGTAGCCGAACACGCTCGTCGTCCCGGTCCCGGTGCGGTCTTCTTTGACGACCCCGTTCTCGAGGATATGGGTGCATAAATCATGGTATTGTTTCATGTGGGAAGTCCCCTTTCTCGTTCAAAAATTTACAAAAAGACGCACTCATTATAACACAATATATTGACGACATAACGTTTCGATTTCTACATACAGATTTTGCAAGCGATAATTATCTCGGATTTAACATGAAACCATATCGTAATGGGAGGGACTAATCTGTATGGAAAGATGTGGTCTCAGGTAGCTTCGTTATGTTTCGATTCGCGTACAAATAAACGTCTCCGAAGATATCGACTTGATCACCTTGAACACGAAGTGCACAATCTTTGTTCGACAAATAGATTGGTAATTCTTCGGATAAGAGGGCGAGCTCTTGCTTGACGATGTGCATGTGATGTTCGAGATCGAAGTGGGAGAGCACCGAAAAATCGTTGAGGGCCACGCCCTGGAAAATCGTTGGGGTTGAAACCTCATAACCCATGTATGGCGGGCATAACCAAGACAAAGACATATTGATTGCGCCTGCACTAGCGCCTATGACGATGGCCTCGCTTTGTTGAATCGATTGGATTAGGTCATATTCATGTATGAACTGATTTTGCTTGACGGTGTCCCCACCTAACAAGAAGATCATCGAAGCTACTTTAAGAAGATGTTTTGCATTAGTTCGGCCCGTTTCATAATTGATTACGTGATAGTCGTTGAACAAGATGCCGGCTTCCTGTAACCACGATAGCTCGATAACACCATTTTCCGCAGTTGAGGCAGGGTCCGAGCTGATCATTACGAGGGAATGCCGATTTGTCACGTCTCGTGACAAGGCATCTGCCAAATGAGTTGGGAAAAAATCGTTGAACCATCCAAGATAGTAGCACGTCTTCATAGTGAGCCTCCTTCGTATGAAAGTTCTTTCAATAAATTGATTAGAATCAATCTCATTGTAACCGAACTGGTTGAAATTTTTTCCATAAATAATATGTGATTGTTTATAATGAAGAAGACAAACGAGTCTACCTTGTCATGTTGATTGATGTACGTTCAAAAGGAGGATTATCGTGAAGAAGCAATCATTAATTTTCTTATTATCCGTATGCTTACTGAGCCTTGGCCTAATCGGAAATCTTGTTTTTGAAACGATGGGCTTTTTCTTAAATCCAACCATTCAGGTGATCAGCATCCCAATCGCATCCACTGAAGGGTACTTCATCCATGGACTTATCGCCCTTGCCATTACTTTTCTTGGGTTATTCCTGCTTCCTTTCGCATTGAATCGTAACAAAGTAAAAATCACTTCCGTTTTTCTGTTGGCGGTCATTCTTATTCCTCAGCTTGTTTGATGAAAAACTCATTCCAGGAACCAGATGACTTTTCCATCTAGTTTTGTTTTATTGAGACGGTGAATTCATTAGTAACTACTGCACGTCTTAAGAGGAGGGTTACGATGAGAGCAGTGATTTGTACCGGATATGGGCCACCTGACGTGTTGCAGCTCCGAGAGGTCGACAAGCCTGTGCCAAAATCGGATGAGTTGTTAATCAAAGTTCACACCTCTGCCGTCCATTCCGGCGACCTTCGATTACGGGCTCTTGATGTACCGGCTCTAGGTAAGCTCCCGATGCGAGTCATCGTCGGTTTCAAGGCGCCGCGCCAACCGATTCTTGGTGTCGTCTTGGCAGGGGAGATCGTCGAGACGGGTAGTCGCGTTGAAGACTTCAAGGTCGGTGACCGTGTCTATGCGCTGACCGGGGTGCGGTTCGGCGGCTACGCTGAATATGCGTGTGTCAAAGCGAATAAATGTGTCGAACGCATGCCGAACAACGCTAGTTTTGTCGAAGCAGCCAGCTTGCCGTTTGGCGGAACGACGACTCTTCACTTTTTGCGTAAAGTGAACATCGAACAAGCGAAGACCGTATTAATTTACGGGGCCTCCGGAGCAGTCGGTTCGATGGCCGTTCAAATCGCGAACTATTACGGGGCTCGCGTAACGGCAGTCTGTCGAGAACGGAACTTCGAACTCGTCAGAAGTCTCGGCGCGGACGTCGTGATTGACTACACCATAGACGGCTACGACGAGAAACTGACCACATACGACGCTGTGTTCGAAGCGGCCGGGAAAATCGATAAGCGGTTGGCCCGGAAGCATGTCGCCGAACACGGGAAATTCAGTTCTGTCGCCGGACAAGGACCTGCGAGTGAACGGAAAGAGGATTTGACTTTCCTGAACGATCTGTTTGAACCCGGCCGGTTAAAGGCCGTCATCGATTCGGTTTATCCGCTCGAGGACATCGTCGCGGTGCACCGATACGTTGATGCCGGAGGAAAGGCTGGAAATGTGATTGTGACCGTGACATAAGCAAATTGATTCAAGTTAAGCGACGTGCGTTTCGTCAATCGTCACTGTTTTCGCCACGTGTCTTATAGGGTATACTTGTGAAAGACAAATAAAGGGAGGGATTCGATGCAATTACAAGGTAAGAATGTCCTGCAAATCGTCAGTGACGACTTTGAAGACTTAGAATTATGGTATCCGGTCCATCGGTTACGCGAGGAAGGCGCAAACGTCACCCTCGCCGGCGAGAAGGCGGATCACGCCTATATCGGTAAGTACGGCGTTCCAGCCAAATCGGACATCGCGTTCGATGACGTCGACATCTCATCATACGACGCTATCCTCGTCCCAGGTGGCTGGTCACCCGACTTGTTGCGCCGCTTCGATTCGGTGAAAGGGTTCGTCCGCTATATGCATGACGAGAAACGGCCAATCGGTCAAATCTGTCACGCTGGCTGGGTATTGATTTCAGCGAAGATTCTTGATGGTGTCAACGTCACGAGCACACCGGGTATTAAAGATGATATGGAAAACGCGGGTGCGATTTGGCACGATGAGCCGGTCGTCGTCGACGGTCATATCGTCTCGAGCCGCCGTCCGCCTGACCTGCCTGACTATATGCGGGAATTCATTAAAGTCATGGCCAAGAACTGAAAATAGAATAAAGGGGTTAACGACAGTTGAGACTTAAATCGAATCCAGTTCTCCGTAAATCAATGGAGACAACAGCTTATAGCGCCACGCCGATGACGAAAGCCGGTACGTGGTCGAAAGTGTTCACGCTGCTCTTGCTCGTCACGGCAGCCGCCGGGACGACGTGGATGCTCGTGCCGACAATCGGTGAGGCGTTATTGTTCCCGCTCATGATCGGCTCGCTCATCCTCGGCTTGGTCTTAGCACTCGTCATCACGTTCAAACCGAGAACGGCACCTGTCGTCGCGCCATTGTATGGTATTGTCGAAGGGGTGTTCGTCGGGTTGATCTCGTACTTCTTCGAAGCGATGCTTCCGGGCATCGTCGGCCGTGCCGTCTTGACGACGTTCATCGTCGCGTTCGCGATGTGGTTCGTCTACTCGACGGGTCTCGTCAAAGTGACGCAAAAGTTCCGCGCCGGTGTCACGGCCGCGATCTTTACGGTCATGTTGCTTTATCTCGTTCAAATCGGGATGAGCTTCTTTGGTTCAGGACTCCCGTTCATGACGGGCTCGTCACCGCTTGCCATCGGCGTGCAATTTGTAATTGTCATCATCGCCTCACTCGCGCTCGTGCTTGATTTCGACTATATCGCTCGTCAAGTCGAGAGCCGGGCTCCGAAAGAGCTCGAATGGGTCGCGGCGTTCGGGTTGATTGTGACGCTCATCTGGCTCTATATTGAAATTCTTGATTTACTGTATCGCCTCGCCATGCGCGACTGATCATCGGCCTTCGGGCCGGTGATTTTTTATGAAAGGAAAGGATGTGAAGCCGTCATCGAACCGATGATGGTGCTACTGTTATGAAAAAAGTGATTGTGATTGGATCAGGAATCGTCGGCATCTCGACCGCGTACCATCTGGCCGGGAAAGCCGACGTCACCGTCATTGACCGTAAAGAGAAGGGCCGTGCGACTGACGCGGCAGCAGGCATCGTCTGCCCGTGGATCGCCCAGCGCCGGAACAAGGCGTGGTACGCGCTCGCCAAAGGGGGCGCTCACTACTACGCGACCGTCGTCGACGACTTGAAGCAAGAAGGAGAGACGGAGACGGGCTATAAACGCGTCGGGACGCTCGCCTTGCACGAAGACAAAAAGTTGAACGAGATGCAAGAGCGGACGGCGCTACGCCGGGAAGAAGCCCCGGAAATCGGCGACTTGACCCGGATGACGGCAGAAGAAGCGAGAGTACTCTTCCCACCGCTCTCGGACGAATATGACGCCCTACTCGTCGAAGGCGGGGCACGCGTCGATGGAGAGAAATTGCGGGCGGCACTCGAACGGGTCGCCGTGAAGCGCGGCGTCACCATGATTGACGGTTCGGCCGTCCTCGTCGAAGCGGACGGCTATCACGTCGAGTGCGACGGGGTCCGCTTTGAGGCGGATGAGATCGTGCTCGCCTGCGGGGCGTGGTTGCCCGAGTTGATGGAGCCAATTGGATACACGGCCCGTGTCGCCGGGGAAAAGGCGCAAATCGTGCACGTTCAGCTGCCGGATACGGACGCGTCCGACTGGCCGGTCGTCATGCCGCCGCGGCGCCGCTATTTGCTCGGATTTGAGGAAGGACGCATCGTCATCGGCTCGACGCACGAGCGGGACAAGGCGTTCGACGCACGGCCGACGGCAATCGGGATTCATGAAGTGCTCTCGAAAGGACTAGAATCGGCCCCGGGACTCGCTGAGGCCGAACTGATTGAGACGCGGGTCGGCTTCCGTCCGGTCACCCCGAACTCGATCCCGATTCTTGGCCGCGTGCCGGGAGCGGAGCAGTTGCTCGTCGCGAACGGTCTCGGGTCATCCGGTTTGACGGTCGGCCCGTTCATCGGGAAAGTGCTCGCCGATCTCGTTCTGACAGGGGACTGCGAGCTCGATATGTCGCTTTATCCGATTGAAGATTTCATCTATCTGACATGAGAAAACAAGCGACCATCCTCTTCGGTGGTCGCTTGTTTGTCGTCAACGGCTCATGATTCCGTTCAAGAAGAAATGAAAATAGTCTTGCATCAACGAGCTCATGTCACCTGACGGGAAGGACGGGTCGGACAAAATCGCCTGTTGCACGAGTTGGACGTAGCGTAAGTACGAATCGGTCGACAGCTCCGGGTCGATGGCCCCGCTCGTCTTCCCGTACTCAATCAATTGCCGGAATGCGGCGTAGCCTCGACCGGCCAACTGTTGCCACGATGCGTCCGCTTGAATCGTCGTCGTGATCGTCTCGTCGAACAGCCCGGCCGTCTCGATTTTACGAGACAAAATCTCGATCAGCAATTGATCGAACGGGACGGTGTCAGCGATTTGTGACTCGATCCATCCCATCTGTTCCTCCGTCATTTCGGTCAAGACGGCGACAATCACTTGTTCTTTGGAGCCGAAGTAATTATAAATCGATACCGGTGAGACCGAGGCGGCGCGAGCAAGCTCACTCACCGTGAAACGGGACTGCTTCTCGTTCATTAGTCGAAAGGCGGCGTCTAAGATTGCTCGTCGTTTCGTTTCAGTTCGTTTTGTGAATCCATCCATGATGACCCTCGCTTCTCTAATGTTTTGTAATCAATATACCATTTCCATTTCAAAAAATAACGTGATATACTAGTTTTGTAATCATATATATAGTAAATTTCAAAACTAAGGAGTGAGAGCGGTGATTCAAATTAAAGGACTGACGAAGCGTTTCGATGCGTCACACGGCATCTTCGACGTGTCGTTCACGGTCGAGCCGGGAACCGTGTTCGGATTTATCGGACCGAACGGGGCGGGGAAATCGACGACGATTCGTCACTTGATGGGGTTGCTCCACGCTGAATCTGGTGTCGCCACCGTCATGGGACATGATTGCTGGAACGAGAGTGAGACGGTGAAGGCGCTTGTCGGCTATTTGCCTGGCGAAATCAATTATCCACAGGACATGACTGCGGAGGATGTCATCCGACTGACTCGGAAACTTCATGTGACGAGCGCGGAGCGCGAACGGACGTTGCGTGACGTGTTCGCCTTCGATACGTCACTCAAAGTGCGCAAGATGTCGAAAGGAATGAAACAAAAACTTGCCATCGTCACCTGCTTCATGAAAGATGTGCCGGTTTATATTCTCGATGAACCGACGAGCGGGCTCGACCCGCTCATGCAGGAACGGCTCGTCGATTGGGTCATCGCTGAGAAAACAGCGGGTAAGGCGGTCTTGATGAGTTCCCACCACTTCCCGGAGATGGAGAAGACGTGTGACCGGGCCGCACTCATCCGTGATGGTCGGATGATCATCGAAGCGGAGATGACCGAGTTAAAACGGCATAGTCAGAAGACGTATCTGATCGAATTGAAGGACGAGGCGGCAGCAATGCGGTTGAGCGAAGAAGTCGGTTCGCGTGACGGTGTGGTCGTCACCGTCACTTTATCGACGGTCGAAGAGTTGAACGACTTGATTCATCGACTCGCCCGTCACGAAGTCCAATCGTTGTCGAGCGGCACGGACGAACTCGAGCATCTGTTCATGCAATATTATGGGGAGGCGAAATAAATGGTTCTCATCTCGGCACTGTTTAAACAAAATCGTAGCTGGATTCTTGGGTACTCGCTCGGGACGAGCCTCTACTTGTTCTTTTTGGCGGCGGTGTTCCCATCCATCCAAGAGACGGGGCTGATTGAAGGAAAGTTGGATTCGTTGCCACCCGAGTTGCTAGAAGTGTTTAAAATCGACCCGAACTTGGCGATGGACAACGTCATCAATCTGCTCGCGGGCAATTACTATGGGCTCATCTTTTACGTATTGGCCATCCTGTTCGCGCTCACGTTCGCCTCACGGCTCATGGCTAAACCGGTCGATTCGGGTGAGGTCATGCTTTATTTGGCCGCACCGATTTCACGTGGCGGTTACGTGACGGCTAGTATGGTGTTGCTTGTGATCGCGAGTGGTATGCTCGTCGGGTTGAACGGGCTCAATCTGATGCTCGCCAACGTGTTGTTTGATTTACATATCGACATCGGCTTACTGTGGACGCTTCAGTTGAACGCAGGACTGATTCTAGTCGTCCTGGGTGCGCTCGCCTATGTGCTCGCAAGCCTGTTCGACGACAGCACACGGTCATATATGGTCACAGGTGGGATTTTCGCGCTCTTCTTGATGGCGAACGTCTTCTCGGGATTTAGTGACCAGCTCGACTGGTTGAATACGTTATCGATTTTCTCGTTGTTTGACGCCAACGCTCAAATCCAAGGGGAATCAGCGTTTCGTTCTTTCATCTGGTTGGGGGGACTTCTCATCGTCGCCATGCTGTTGTCTTATGGACGTTTTACCCGAAAAGATTTGACGATTTAGTTTTTCGAAATAGAATGACGGGTATGATACAATCAGCTCGAACAGATTGGAAAGGGGAATGATTGCATGCAACTCGCAACGTTACGTAACGGTGTCAAAATTCCAATGATCGGCTTTGGGGTGTGGCAAGTCGACAACGAGACGGAGGCGCCACAGGCCGTCGCCGAGGCACTCAAAGTCGGATATCGTCATATCGATACAGCAGCCGTCTATAAGAATGAAGAAGGCGTCGCCAAAGGGATTCAAGAATCAGGCGTCGCTCGTGAAGATATCTTTTTGACGTCGAAGATTTGGAACGAAGACATTCGCCAGCGACGGACGAAAGAGGCGTTCGACGAATCACTCGCTCGACTCGAGACTGACTATTTAGATCTTTGTCTGCTCCACTGGCCAGTCGACGGGTTCGTCGAGGCGTGGAAAGATTTGATTGACCTCTATGAGGCCGGTAAAATCAAGGCGATCGGGGTGTCGAACTTCAAAGAACACCATCTCGAAACGTTGAAAGAAGCGGGTCTCATGACGCCCCTCATCAATCAAATCGAGTTGCACCCGCAACTGCCGCAACCGGACCTCGTCGAGTATTGCCAAGACGAGGGCATTCAAGTTGAGGCTTGGAGCCCGCTCATGCAAGGGAAGTTCCTCGACATCCCGACTTTCGCTGAGATCGCGGAGAAACACGGCAAGACGCCGGCGCAAGTCGTGCTTCGCTGGCATTTGGACACGGGGAATGTCGCGCTTCCGAAATCCGTCACACCGCACCGCATTCAAGAGAACTTCGAAGTGTTCGACTTTGCGCTCGATGCGGACGACTTGGCGAAAATCGATGCCGTGGCGACACATGACCGTCTCGGTCCCGACCCGGACGAGATCGACTTCTAAACAATTGATGTTGTCGCCCACCTACTTAGGTGGACGATCCCGAATGCGGTGACACTGCCGCTTCTTCGACACGACTCCGGTTAAGGCCGGAGTCGTTTTATTTATGTGTCCAGCGAGTTATTCAGGAGCTAGTCCGGATGTGTATGAGCGTTGGCACATGGGTATAGAAAACTATGCTAATAAAGGAGGTGTCAGGTCTTCTTCGGAGGATCGTACTTATGGACTTATCAAAATGGCCTTTAATCAACTGGCTGGCGTTTTTGGCGACGGTCGTCATCAACTACTTCGCGAGCGGTGAAAATGCGGCCGTGTCGGACCGAATCGATATTTACTTCAAACCGGCCGGCTACGCGTTCTCGATTTGGGGCGTGATTTATATCGCGCTCGCCGTCTGGCTCGTCTTGCAACTGAAGAAAGGGTCGGTTGCGAACCGGCAGGCGAATCGGATGAAAGCGGGCTTTCTTGTCTCGTGTATCTTGAACGGCCTCTGGTTGCTCACGTTCACGAACGAGTGGTTCATCGCTTCGCTCGTCGTCATGATCGCATTTCTCGCGACGCTCGCTTGGCTCTATTACATCGCCTTCCGGACGTCGACAAGTTGGCTCGACCGGTTCCCGTTCTCGATTTATATCGGCTGGGTGTCCGTCGCGACGATCGTCAACGTGTTCGTCGTCATGAACCGAGAAAATGTCACCACGTTGCTCGGGCTCGACGAATTGGCTTGGACGTCGCTCATGCTCATGGTCGGTGTTGTCCTCGCACTCGTCTTCATGTGGTGGCATCGTGACTTCATCTATCCGCTCGTCTTCGTCTGGGCCTACGTCGCCATCTTCGCACGAATCGACAATGCGACGCTTTACGTCGTCCTCGTCAGTGCCTTGATTTTGCTTACCCTCGGCTATGTCGGATTGATCATTTGGAAAAAGCCACGGGCATTTTTGCATCACTCACGAAAAACGGTTGAATAAGGTCGAAAGCAGAAGCGGTAGCTCAATAGACTACCGCTTTTTTTGTGAGACTATTTGAGTTCTTATGAACCTATATATCAATATATTTTATGGATAATTATTCTTTATGCATTATAACATGTTTTCAAAAATTGCTTGATAACGTTAATGAATCCGCTTACATCGATATGGTGATGGACGTAAATTATGCAGAATGGTATACAAGCCCCTTGATTTATCAGAATATTTAGAACAAAATAAAATTTACGAAACAAGATCGAGAGAGAGGGGTTGATTCGATGAAGCGAACAGGCTTGTACGATTCACGATTCGAAAAAGACGCATGTGGCATTGGGCTATATGTCAACCTAAACGGAGAGAAGAAACACGACATTGTCAGTAAATCATTATCGATGCTCTGTAAACTGGAGCACCGGGGCGGGCAAGGCGTCATCGATGCCGGAGACGGCGCGGGGATCATGACCGAGCTACCGCACGAACTGTTCCTCGAGACGATGAATTTGCCGACACCAGGTCGCTACGCGGTCGGGATGGTCTTTTTCCAACCTGACGAATCACGGCTGCAAGAAAAGCAACGGCAGATGGAAGCGATTGCCGATGAGTTTGACTATGCGACCATCGCCTGGCGTGAGGTCCCGGTCGATAGTCTGGCCATTGGGGAACACGCCCGGGTGACACAGCCGACGATTTATCAATGGTTCGTTTCTTGCCCATTCGCAGACTACGACTCGAACGAGCGGACACTCTACCAACTCAGACGGACGATTGAGAAGACCGAAGACTTGAATCTATACATGCCGAGTTTATCGACGAAGACGATCGTTTATAAAGGGATGCTGACGCCTGAACAGATCGAGCGGTTTTATCTCGATTTGCAGGCGCCGGCCTATAAGAGCACGTTCGGTATCGTCCATTCTCGCTTCTCGACGAACACGTTCCCATCATGGGAGCGGGCCCATCCGAACCGCATGATTGTGCACAACGGAGAAATTAACACACTCCGCGGCAATATCGACGCGATGCGAGCGCGCGAAGGCGTGACATCGACCGATTTGTTCGAGGACGTGAATCAGCTGTTCCCAGTCCTTCAAGAGACGGGCAGCGATTCGTCGATGCTCGATAACGCCTTCGAGTTCTTCACACGGACCGGTCGTTCCATCGCTCATACGGCGATGATGCTCATCCCTGAGCCGTTCGCAGAAGTAAAAATAGATCCGTTCAAAAAAGACTTCTACCAATATCATTCATCGATCATGGAGCCTTGGGATGGACCGACTGGTGTCGTCTTCACGGACGGCCGTCAAATCGGCGCCATCTTGGATCGGAACGGACTGCGACCGATGCGTTATATCGAGACGCTTGATGGCGAACTCATCTTGTCGTCTGAGAGCGGCGTCATCCCCGTACAAGCCGAGAACGTGAAGTCGAAACAGCGACTTCGTCCAGGCCAGCTCCTATTGATCGACTTAGAGTCGAAACGCCTCATCCCTGACGCGGAAATCAAACAGACGATCGCGCGCGCCGAGCCGTACGGTAAATGGTTGAAGCAGATGACTAAGCTTGAAGAGTCTCCGGTCGAAGAGCCGTTCGTCGCCGACCTGCACCGGAAACAGCGGGCGTTCGGTTACACGAAAGAAGATATCGAACAATATCTCGTCCCACTCATCCTTGAGAAGAAAGACCCGATTGGTTCGATGGGTCATGACCAACCGGTCGCGGTCTTGTCTGAACGACCACGTTCGTTGTTCCATTACTTCAAACAGCACTTCGCCCAAGTCACGAACCCACCAATCGATGCATTGCGTGAGAAGATCGTCACGGCCACGTTCACGTGGCTCGGACCACTCGCAAACCCGGTCCACACCGGCCGCGGTCATGCGCGTCGCGTCTGGCTCAAACATCCGTTCCTTGATGCGGCCGCGGTCGAACAAGTGAACGAGACGCTTCGCGTCGAACGGGTCGAGACGACATACGAACACGACCTCGAGGCTGCTCTTGAGACGTTGTTCGAACGTGTCGAAGGGCTCGTCCGCGACGGTGCTGAAGTCATCATCTTGTCAGACCGAAGCATGAACGAAAACCTGTTGGCGATGCCGTCGCTCCTCGTCTTGAGCGCCGTCCACCAACATTTGATTCGCGTCAACCTTCGCGCGTCGTGCAGTCTCGTCGCTGAGAGTGGCGAAGTGCGTGAAGTGCACCAAGCGGCCGCCTTGATTGGGTACGGCGCTGACGCCGTCTATCCGTATCTCGCCTATGCGACGATTGCCGAGGCGGTCGAGGCCGGTCAACTGCCATACTCGTTCACAGAAGCCGTTCGCCGCTATCAGACGGCATCGGTCGATGGCATCGTCAAGATCATGTCGAAGATGGGGATCTCGACCGTACAAAGTTACCGTGGGGCCCAAATCTTTGAGGCGGTCGGGATTGACCGTGCCTTGATCGAACGCCATTTCCGCGGGACGACATCACAGTTGTCCGGTGTCGGTTTCACCGAACTCGAAGAAGAGTCGCGCCGGCAGCATGAATCTGCCTATAAGCGCGAACGACCGCTCGAGGCCGGAGCCGACTTCCAATGGCGCGCTGATGGGGAAGAGCACGCCTTTAACCCGAAGACGATTCATTTGCTCCAGCGTGCCTGCCGTGAGAACGAGCGCCGGTATTATGACGCCTACGTCAAACTCCACGAATCGTCAGGCCAATTCTTGCGTCAATTGTTCGCGTTTAAACAGCAGGAGGCCGTCCCGCTCGACGAAGTCGAATCGGTCGCCTCGATTGTCAGCCGCTTCAAGACGGGGGCGATGTCATTCGGTTCCCTTTCGAAAGAAGCCCACGAGACGCTCGCCATCGCCATGAACCAAATCGGCGGCAAGAGCAACTCAGGAGAAGGCGGGGAGGACCGGAATCGGTTCACGCCTGATGAGGACGGCAGTGAACGCGTCAGTCGCATCAAGCAAGTCGCAAGTGGTCGTTTCGGTGTGACGGCCGAATATTTGTATCACGCCGATGAGATTCAAATCAAGATGGCGCAAGGTGCGAAGCCGGGTGAGGGTGGACAATTGCCAGGGAACAAAGTATATCCATGGGTCGCCGAAGTGCGCGGCTCAGTCCCAGGTGTCGGACTCATCTCGCCACCGCCGCACCACGACATCTATTCGATTGAAGATTTGGCTCAGCTGATCTTCGACTTGAAGCACGTCAACCCGAACGCGAAAATCAGCGTCAAACTCGTCTCGAAGTCAGGCGTCGGGACGATCGCGGCCGGTGTCGCCAAAGCGAACGCCGACACGATTGTCATCAGTGGCTATGACGGAGGAACCGGGGCGTCACCACGGACATCAATCAAGCATACGGGACTCCCGTGGGAGCTCGGTCTGCTCGAGACGCATCAGACGCTCGCGTTGAACGGACTCCGGGGCCGCGTCACGCTCGAGACCGACGGTAAGCTCATGACCGGGCGTGATATCGTCCTCGCCGCCATCTTCGGCGCCGAAGAATACGCGTTCGCGACGGCGCCGCTCGTCGTGCTCGGTTGTATCATGATGCGGGCGTGTCACCTCGACACGTGTCCGGTCGGTGTCGCCACACAAGACCCGGCCTTGCGCGCAAAGTTCATGGGCAAACCCGAACACGTCGTCAACTTGATGACGTTCCTCGCCGAAGACGTGCGAGAGATTTTAGCCTCGCTCGGTGCGAAATCGCTCCGTGACGTCATCGGCCGGACCGACTTGTTAGAGGAAAGCGTCTGGAAACAAGAACATCCGAAAGCGAGAACACTTGATTTGGCACCGATGCTATCGATTCCGACAGCGTTGCCGGAAAAAGAAGAGTTGCCGCATCCGGCCTATCAGTCGTATGACCACCGAAAATTGATCCCGGCCGTATCACGCTCAATCAAGTCGCTCCAACCGACGTTCTTCGTCGGCCGCGTCCGCAACACGGACCGCGCCGTCGGGACGATGCTCGGGCATGAAGTGACGAAAGTGCATGGCAACGTCGGTCTCGCCGAGGATACGATTTCACTTCGCCTCAGCGGATCGGCCGGCCAAAGTTTAGGGGCGTTCCTGCCGAGCGGGATCACGATCTCGGTCATCGGTGACGCGAACGATTACGTCGGGAAAGGCTTGAGTGGTGGAAAACTCGCCGTCATCGCCGAGAAACATGCCCCGTTTGAAGAGAGCGAACAAGTCATCGCTGGGAACGTCTGTCTCTACGGCGCGACGTCTGGGATGGCGTTCTTCAACGGTCATGTCGGAGAACGATTTGCCGTCCGTAACTCGGGTGCGGTCGCTGTGACAGAAGGCGTCGGCGATCACGGCTGTGAGTACATGACTGGTGGGACGGTCGTCGTCCTCGGGGATGTCGGGCGTAACTTCGGTGCCGGGATGTCGGGCGGGGTCGCCTATCTGTACGGGGACCAAGCGTACGAACAGCTCGTCAACCAAGAACTCGTCTCGGTCGACCGTGAGTTGACTGACGAGGATGCCGAACAGATTTACGCGTTGCTCGAGATGCACCAGTTCCATACGGACAGTGTCAAAGCGAGAGCTGTGCTCGAGGCGTTCGAGCAAGAACGCAAACGCTTCGTCAAAATCGTGCCGCGTGACTATGCGAACGTGCTTGACGTCATGCGTCACATCGAGGCGACGCGTCCGGAATTGAGTGACGCCGACCGCGCCCTCGAACTATTCCGTGTCGTGACTGAAGGAGGGGGAGTATGAGACATAAATTTATCGATATCCCACGACAGACATTGCCGGAGCGCTCAGTCGTCGAACGGGTTCATGATTATAAAGAATACGCTTCCCGCATGGAAGACGGACCAATCGTCAAACAAGCCGAGCGCTGCATGGATTGCGGCACCCCGTTCTGTCACGTCGGGGATATGATTGGACAAGAGACGATCGGTTGCCCGATTCACAATTTGATTCCGGAGTGGAACAAGCTCGTAACGGATCAGGACTGGTATCGAGCCTATGAACGGTTGATGGAGACGAATAACTTCCCGGAGTTCACGGGTCGTGTCTGTCCGGCGCCGTGTGAAGGATCTTGTACGCTCGGTATCAGCGAAGACCCGGTCGCCATCAAATCGATTGAGCGGACGATTATCGACCGCGCCTTCGAGGAAGGCTGGGTCAAACCTCGTCACGTCGTGAAGCGGACCGGACGCCGTGTCGCCATCATCGGCAGCGGGCCGGCTGGGCTCGCAGCGGCCGATCAGTTGAATCAGCTCGGCCATGCGGTCACGATTTATGAGAAAGCGGATGAGGCGGGCGGCCTGTTGTTCTATGGCATCCCGAATATGAAGCTCGAGAAAGATGTCGTCCGACGTCGTGTACGTCTGCTTGAGGCGGAGGGGATTCGCTTCAAGACGGGCGTGAACGTCGGGACCGATGTGACCATCGAGTCACTCCGTCACACGTACGATGCCGTCATTCTCGCCACGGGGGCTCAAAAACAGCGTATGCTCGGCATCGATGGGGATGATGCCACAGGCGTCGAGCCGGCGATGGATTATTTGACCGAGTCGACGCGTTCGCTCGGCGGGAAATCGCTCGACGCTCGATTCGACGCCAACGGGAAAGACGTCATCGTCATCGGTGGCGGGGACACGGGCGCGGACTGTGTGGCGACGGCAATCCGTCAAGGCGCCAAGTCGGTGACGCAGTTCGGGAAGCATCCGGAGAAAGGCATGTTCCGGGCGCCGGAGAAGCCATGGCCGCTCCAACCGGACACGTTATCGACCGATTACGCTTATGCGGAAGCAATCGAACACTTCGACCACGACCCGCGCACATATTTGATTCGCTCGAACCGGGTCATCAAACAAGGGGACCGGGTGGTCGGGATTGAGACGGAGCGGATGGAGAAAATCGTCAAACCGGACGGACAGGCGACGTTCTTCGTCGTCGACGGTTCGGTCGAGACGTATCCAGCCGATCTCGTGCTTGTCGCCATCGGATTCGAACGACCGGAGCGTGAACTCCGGAAAGTCGGCATCGAGGCGAACCATGACTATACGTCGAACGTCGAGGGTGTGTTTGTCGCAGGCGATGCGAGACGGGGACAAAGCTTGATTGTTTGGGCAATCCGGGAAGGCCGCGAAGTCGCGGATACCGTCGACGGATACTTGAACACTTGTCAACAACAGCTAAAAACTTCATCATAAAAAGGAGCGACGATTTCGTCGCTCCTTTTTACATGGACATTTAGGAGGAATTAGCAATGATTATCGAGATCCTCATGTATACCGGGATTTGGTTCTTACTCGTGCTCGTCTTGCTCGGCACGATTTACGCTCGGCGCAATCGGAAGTGATTACAGTACCATGGCGGCAATCAAGCCGAAGATGATGAGCGGGATATTGTAGTGGAGGAACGTCGGCCACACCGTCTCACGCAAGTGATCGTGTTGACCGTCGGCGTTCAAGCCGCTTGTTGGTCCGAGTGTCGAGTCACTCGCCGGGCTACCGGCGTCACCGAGTGCACCGGCCGTCCCGATGATGGCGATTGTCGCCTCGACCGAGAAACCGTATTGGATGCAGAGCGGGACGAAGATGGCTGCGATAATCGGAACCGTCGAGAAACTTGAACCGATGCCGAGCGTGATGACGAGTCCGACGAGGAGCATGACGAGTGCGGCCACGAATTGTGAGTCACCCATGATGCCGCTCGCACCGCTGACGAGCGGTTCGATGGCACCGGTCGCGCGAATGACGGCTGCGAAACCGCTCGCTGCGATCATGACGAAACCGATAAAAGCCATCATGCGCATACCGCTCGAGAAGATGTCATCGGCCTCTGACCAAGGGATGAGGCGAAGCAACGTCAACAAGATGAGTCCTGTGACGGCCGAGGCGATCATCGACTCGGTCTGAAGCTGTACGACGAGCACGACGAGGATGACAGCGGCCGTGAGCCAAATCTTGAGCGGGCTCAACGTCCGGACCTCATAGTCGCTTGGTCCGAGTTGAATCGTCTCATACGAACGCGGCTTCCGATAGTGGAAGAAGGCCGTGATGAGACCGACGAGCATTCCGAGCGCCGGGATGGCCATGATGCTGACGATGTTGACATCACCGACGGTCATGCCGTTCGTTTCCACGTTCGGCAGCAAAATCTCGTTCAAGTAAATGCCACCGAATCCGACCGGGAGTAACATGTACGGGGTGACGAGACCGAATGTGAGAATCGTCGCCACGAGTCGGCGGTCGAGCTTCAACTCGTTAAACAGCACGAGGAGCGGCGGGATGACGATCGGGATGAACGCGATGTGAATCGGTAGCGCGTTTTGTGAACTTATCGCTAGAAGTAATAAGAACGATAGCAATAGCGCCTTGACCCGTGTCACACTTTTGCCAGTGACGTCGCGTCCTGACATGGAAATTAACTTTTCAGCCAGGACGTCTGGGAGTCCAGTTTTTGATAGACCGACGGCGAAGGCGCCGAGCAACGCGTAACTGAGGGCGATTGTCGCACCTCCGCCGAGCCCGTCACTGAAGGCGGTCAACGTCTCATTGAATCCGAGACCTCCGACCAGACCACCGACGACGGCGGCAAGGATGAGTGACAAGACGATGTGCACGCGACTGATCGCGAGCGCGAATAATACGATAACAGCTAATAAGACAGCATTCATCAATTCCAACACCTTTCATTCAAAAACTCTTTCTCATATTATCACTTTAATATGATAAAGACTTTTGAAATTTAACATATGTGTTTCGGGTTGTCAAATCGATTGTTCAAAAAAAGCGATAACTCCGAAAAGTTATCGCTCGTTCGTCATCCTTCAACGTTATGGTATACCTGGCGCACGTCTTCGAGGTCTTCGAGGACGTCGAGCAGTTTTTCAAACTGTTCTTTCGACTCGTCGTCGAGGGCAATCTCATTTTGTGGCAACATCGTCAACTCGGCGACTTCAAACGTCTCGATGCCCGCTGCTTTGAAGGCAGTCTGGACGGCATGGAACGCTTCTGGTTCCGCATAGACGATCACCGTCTCATCTTCTTCGATGACATCACGGACGTCGAGGTCATGCTCCATCATGAGTTCGAGCACGTCGTCGGCACTCATGCCGCTGACACCGATGACAGCCGTCGCGTCGAACATGTAAGCGACCGACCCGCTGACACCCATGTTGCCGCCGTTTTTACCGAAAGCGGCGCGGACTTCAGACGCCGTCCGGTTGACGTTGTTCGTGAGCGTGTCGACGATGAGCATCGAGCCGTTCGGTCCGAATCCTTCATAGCGGAGCTCGTCGAAGTTCTCTTCGTCGCCGCCCTTCGCTTTGTCGATAGCACGGTCGATGATTGCGCGCGGGACGTTGTACGTTTTCGCTCGTTCGACGACGAACTTGAGTGCTTGGTTTGATTCTGGATCTGGTTCCCCTTGACGGGCGACTACGTAGATTTCACGGCCGAACTTCGCATAAATGCGACTCGTATTGGCGTCTTTTGACGCCTTTTTCTCTTTAATGTTGTTCCATTTACGACCCATTACATGTCATCTCTCTTTCCATTGTTCGATTGATTCATCCTCGATTATATAAGAAGACGTGAATGTTGACGAGCAAAAATCATCCCTCGCTTTTATCCATCTTCTCGACGATCTCCGTCAACGTCTTCAAACTGTCAATCAGGCGGTCCGTCTCTTCCTCGTTCAGAAACGCGAGACGGTCCTCGAACAGGCGACGGAATGAATCGCGACGCTCGCGGAGGACGAGTTCGCCCTTTTCGGTCAGTTGATTCCAGATGACGCGGCGATCGCGTTCGTCCGGGACGCGGGTGATGTAGCCCTCATCGACGAGCTTCGTGATGAGCGGCGTCACGTTCGGCGGGGCAATCGATAACGTCTCACTGATGTGTCCGTTCGTGACCGCGCCTTCATCTTCAATCAACATGAGGAGATGAAAGTGGGAAAAGTTTAAGTTTGGGATTTGCGGAAGGTCGGAACGACGTAACAACTTCCGGCGAATAAATGGGATCAGTTTCACGAACTGATCGGCTGCGTCTTGTCTCGGCATAATCATGTCACTTCCTAATTAGGTTCTTTCTTCATTATACACGACCGAGGACGGGGTGGACGACCAATCCTTGTTGCGTGACAAATTGCACAGCACATCAGACAAACAGGCGTCACAATACATGTAAGCGTTTACATTTTTTAGACTTCATCTTTTCATGAAAACGCATTCGATTTTACTGAGCGTCACCCTAAAAAGCAAGACCTATCCTCATTCTCTTAAAGAATATTGTGAAAGAGTTCACATTGTTGTCACGCACAAACTATGAGAAACGTTGTATTCTATGAATGTGAAGGAAAGCACAAACTCTTCTCAAACCAACTGATTGCCCCGTGCTCTCCATCAAGTCAACAGTATAAGCTCTCATTCATGAGGAGGAAACCAACATGGCAGTTAAAGAGAAAGCAGTAGTAGAAACATCAGCAGAACAGATGGTCGACACGCTCGTCACCCGAGCTCACACAGCGCTCGAGACGTTGATGACGTTCGACCAAGAGAAAATCGATGCGATCGTTCAGGCAATGGCGTTAGCCGGTCTCGAACAACACGTCGCCCTCGCGAAACATGCATATGAAGAAACAGGTCGCGGTGTGTTTGAAGATAAAATGATCAAAAACATCTTTGCGACAGAATATATTTATAACTCACTCCGTGGCGAGAAGACGGTCGGCGTCATCGAAGACGACGAGCAAAACGGTATTACGTACATCGCCGAACCAGTCGGCGTCGTCGCTGGGGTCACACCGGTCACGAACCCGACGTCAACGACGATGTTCAAAGCGATCATCGCCATCAAAACACGTAACCCGATCATCTTCGGTTTCCACCCATCGGCTCAACAGTGTTCAAGTGAAGCGGCACGCATCCTTCGTGACGCAGCCATCGAAGCAGGCGCACCGGAACATTTGATTCAATGGGTTGAAAAACCGTCACTCGACGCGACGAAAGCGCTCATGAACCACCCAGGTGTTGCCATGGTCCTCGCAACTGGTGGAGCGGCGATGGTCAAATCAGCCTACTCGACTGGTAAACCAGCCCTCGGTGTCGGTCCTGGTAACGTTCCGGCCTACATCGACAAAACAGCAAAAGTAAAACGTGCCATCTCGGACGTCATCTTGTCGAAAACATTCGACAACGGCATGATCTGTGCATCGGAACAAGCGATTATCGTCGACCAAGAAGTGTATGAAGAAGTGAAAGCGGAAATGACGGCGCTCGGTTGCTACTTCTGCTCACCAGAAGAGAAAGCGAAACTCGAGACACTCGTCATCAAAACTGACTCATGTGCGGTCAACCCTGAAATCGTCGGGAAGCCGGCAGCCTGGATCGCCGAACGAGCTGGACTCACAGTCCCAGCCGACACGAAAATTTTGATTGCCGAACTCGAGACGGTCGGTGCGACAGAGTTGCTCTCACACGAGAAACTTAGCCCAGTACTAGGAGCCTACAAAGTCCAATCGCGTGAAGAAGGTTTCGCCATCGCTGAGAAGATGCTCGAAATCGGTGGTCTCGGTCATACGGCAGCCATCCACTCGACAGACGACGACGCCATCCTCGCATTCGGACTCCGGATGAAAGCTTGCCGCATCATCGTCAACTCGCCAACGGCACACGGCGGGATCGGTGACCTCTATAACGAAATGACACCATCACTCACACTCGGTTGTGGGTCGTACGGTAAAAACTCCGTCTCTGAGAACGTGACGGCGAAACATCTACTCAACGTGAAAAAGGTGGCGAGACGTCGCGTGAATATGCAATGGTTTAAAGTCCCTGAAAAGATTTACTTTGAGAAAAACTCGGTCCAATACCTTCAATCGCTCACATCGAAAAAACGGGCGATGATCGTTACAGATGAAATGATGGTCAAACTCGGATTTGCCGATAAAGTCGTCAAAAACTTGCCGGCTGGTGTCGAGTACCGCATCTTCGACCAAGTCGAGCCAGACCCATCGGTCGAGACGGTCATGCGCGGTGCCGAAGCAATGCGTCACTTCCAACCAGACATGATTATCGCACTCGGTGGTGGATCACCGATGGATGCCGCGAAAGGCATGTGGCTCTTCTACGAACGCCCAGAAGAGAAGTTCTCGAACCTTCGCCAAAAATTCATGGATATCCGCAAGCGGACGTACAAGTTCCCGACACTCGGCAACAAGTCGATGTTCGTCGCCATCCCAACAACATCAGGTACGGGTTCTGAAGTGACACCGTTCACGGTCATCACAGATAAGAAACGCAACGTCAAATACCCGATCGCTGACTATGCGATCACACCGGACGTCGCCATCGTCGACCCTGAGTTCGTCATGACGGTCCCAGCTTCAATCACGGCTGATACAGGTATGGACGTGTTGACACACGCCATCGAAGCGTACGTTTCGGTCATGGCAAACGACTATACGGATGGACTCGCGCTTCGTTCGATGAAGATGATTTTCGATTACCTCCCGAAAGCGTATGAGAACGGCAGTGACGCCGAAGCACGTCAGAAAGTCCACAACGCATCAACAATGGCTGGTATGGCTTTCGCGAATGCGTTCCTCGGTAT
Source organism: Exiguobacterium sp. s141 (assembly GCF_018618085.1). Lineage (NCBI taxonomy): Bacteria > Bacillati > Bacillota > Bacilli > Caryophanales > Exiguobacterium > Exiguobacterium sp. s141. The sequence continues at coordinate 681,761 of NZ_JACSLJ010000002.1, forward strand.
CAACCACTCGATCGCACACAAAATCGGCGGCGAGTTCCATGTCCCGCACGGACGGACGAACGCGATCCTTATGCCGCACGTCATCCGCTATAACGCGACACGCCCATCGAAACTCGCGGCGTTCCCGAAATATGAGTCATTCATCGCCGACGAGCGTTACGCTGAAATCGCGCGCTATCTCGGACTTCCAGCAAGCACGACGGAAGAAGGCGTCGAGTCGCTCATCCAAGCGATCATCGAGCTCGGTCAGCGCTTGAACATCAAGCTCTCGTTCAAAGCCCAAGGCATCAAGAAAGCGGACCTCGACGCGAAAATCGACAAGATGGCAGTCGACGCGTTCGAAGACCAATGTACGACGGCTAACCCGAAAATGCCGCTCGTCGAAGAATTGAAAGAAATCATGTACGCTGCTTTCGAAGGCGTATAAGTCTTACAATGTCTAAACGGTTTCCCTCCTAAGAGGGAGGCCGTTTTTTCTTGAAAAATAAATATACAATTGTCAGATCACTTAATATAATAGGATAATACAACCATTTATTGGTGAGTTTTTTTATGGAGATACGTAGATGACCATTATGTACAGCATACTGTCGGCACTATTTACTATTTTTCTTTATTTTAATCCGCTCTCATCAACAAGTCCTTATGAGACAGCGGAACACTTTGCGTCATACGACCGTCAAATTGATAGTTGGGAGAACATGGAGTTATTCGAGTCGCTCGGGACCGACCTTGATTTGAGCATGGACCGCGTCGTACATGATGCGCCCATCCAAACCTATTGGACGGATGTGATAGTTGAGGGTGAGACGTTTGAAGGTTATTCATCGATGATGGTGCAGGATGCGATTCAAGGCGAGGTCGTTCATATTGAATGGGATGCACCGATTCCGGATGTGACCGATAAAATCGTCGTCTTGCCGATGACCGACGAGTCATTTGAGAAACGAGATGGTGCTTACGAGGTTGATCATTATGGTGAAGTGTTAAATGACGAGTTGGCGAACCGCTATTTATCAAAATTGAATGAGGCGGGAGCGGTCGGCTATCTTATCACCCCACATAAAGAAGCCCCGGACGAATCCGGCTTCGTCTACGTATCGGCGGCGCTTCAGATGGGTGGGACAGGAATCTATGAAGATTTGGCGGCGTTGCTTGAAGATGGCCAAACCGTTGTCATCGAGCCGTTTAAAACGGAGATGGTGTACACCGAATTCATTCAGCAAGGGACGAGCGATGAGGAAGTCGTCGTCATGGCGCGGCTCGACAGTAGCGGATTCGGTGACCACGCGTTGATCGGTCTCGGAGGCGCCTCGATTTTATATCAGGTCATTCAAGCGATGGATGACGTGGAGACAGAAGCGACAATCCGTTACGTGTTTTTGAACGGATATGGCGAAGGTTATGAGGCGAGTACGCATTACCTGGACATGTTAAAGGAGCAGGGAGTGACGCCGAGAAGCGTGTTGTTGCTCGACTTGATCGGGACAGGGGAGACGGACCGATTCGTCAAAACGCACGGCATGAAGTCGTACCCGTTCATGGATAATGCCTCGTTCGAGGATGTCGAGGTGAGAAGTTTAGGGGTGTCGCTTTTAGACGAGTACCGCGAAGCCGGTATCGATGTCATCTCGGTAAACGATTCGATCACAGCAGAGCAGGACGTATTTACCGAAGAAGACACGATCGAGCGGCTGTCTGAAGAAGCGATGCGTGAGCACGTGGAGTGGTTAGTGGATTGGTTGAAGACCCAATAAGCGAGTGAGTAGACATATTTTATAGAAATGAAAGTACTTCCTGATCAGCGGAAGTACTTTTTTTACTCGTCGATTTTAAAAAATTCTAAAATGAAATAAATTCCATCGCTCGCAGAACAAGATACAAATAATATAGCGTCGGTATGAGTGTGATCAACAAACCAATCCGTTTCATTCGTCGTCTGAATTGCAAGAGGAACCTAATAATCCATAACGCGAACCACAACATAAAGTACCAGCGATAATGTGGGGTATATAATTTGGTAACGCTAGATTGATTTCATTCTACTTCCTAAAAAATTCGAAATCATCAACAAGTGTTGAACACGTAGTTTTGCTCGAACCGTACCTCGATGTCCGGTATGATGAGAGGGGAGGCGATACGATGGAACGACAACTGAATGTGACAACGAATTATGGACAACTGGCCGGTACGTGGATGACCCACGGCGAACCCCGTAAGACGGTCGTCCTGCTCAGCGGGAGCGGGCCGAGCGACCGGGACGGCAATCTTGGACCATCCCAATTCGGCACGTATAAAAAACTGGCCGAGGCGCTCTTTCAGATGGGTGTCAACGTCTACCGGTATGACAAACAAGGCATCGGTGAATCGGACGGTGATTTCAATAAAGTCGGGCTGCACGACTTGGTGACAGATGCGATCACCGTCGTCAACGCCATCAAACAGGAGCCGGACGCAGGGGACATGTATGTGCTCGGCCACAGCGAAGGGGCCGTCATCGCCCCGGCGGTCCAGCTCGAGACGAACGCGGCCGGACTGATTCTTCTCGCCGGATTCAACGATTCCTCAAAGAAGATGTTCTTGCTGCAAGCCGACGCACTCGCAACTGAAGTCGGTTCGGTGAAAGGACTCAAGGGCGTGTTCTATCGATTGACCGGCGTCCCGAAGAAGATTCGTCAGCGCCAAGACGATTTGCTCGAACGGTCACTGCGGACGAATGTCGCCGCTTTCAAGTACCGCGGCCAAGTCGTCAACGCCAAGTGGATTCGCGAGCATGCATCCTATGACGTCCGGGAGCGGCTCGAACATGTGCGTGTTCCCGTGCTCGCCCTGACCGGCGACCGCGACGTCCAAGTCCCACCGGAGCACGTCCATTCGATTCGGACGAAAGGGGACGTCGACAGCCACATCATCCATGACATGAACCACTTGCTCGTCGAACGGACGAGTCCGCACGCGCTCCTCACGTTGCATAAGGAATATCGGGACGCCATTGAGGTGCCGCTTCATCCCGAACTCATCCGCCGATTGAACGATTGGTTGATGAAACGATAATGAACTGTCAAAAACGGTCACTAAGTGACCGTTTTTTATGTTATAATTGTGACAAAGTAAAAAAAGATGAGTGTTTTTGAATGTTTATGATTGTTTTTTAAATGAAAACGCTTTATATTAGAGCTACGGAGGGAATATGATGTTAACGAAGCAACGACATCAACTGATTTTGCAACGTCTGTCGGAGCAAAAGATCGTCAAATTGAAAGAATTGGTCGAGTTGACGGCATCGTCGGAGTCGACGATTCGCCGGGATTTGACCGACCTTGAAGCTGAAGGTTATCTCGAACGGGTTCATGGCGGTGCAACGCTCGTGGCCCGCTACGAAGAAGAGCCGACGTTCGAGGAGAAACGAGATCAACACATCGATGAAAAAGTCGCGATCGCACGGAAGGCCGCGACATTCATCGAAGACGGGATGTCCGTCTATCTCGATGCCGGGACGACGACGCAAGCGATGGTTCCTTTCTTAAACGGAAAGGATGTCATCGTCGTGACGAACAGTTTACCGATTGCCAACGACTTGTTCGATCTCGATATTAAAACGTTCGTGATCGGCGGCGAGTTGAAACGTTCGACACAAGCGCTCGTCGGTTATAACGCTCGTGAGAGCATGATGAACTATCGGGTCGACCTCGCCTTTCTCGGAATTAACGGCGTCGACTTAGAAGCCGGGTACACGACCCCGGACCCGGAAGAGGCACTCGTCAAAAAGACAGCGATCGACTTGGCCCGTAAGGCGTATATCTTGGCGGACGATTCAAAATTCGGGAAACGTTTGTTCAGCCGTGTGGCATCACTCGAGGCAGCCACACTCGTCACATTTGGTGACACGCCATACATCAGCTCGATCCAATCAATCACAAAGGTGGTGAACGCCCAATGATTTACACATTAACCCTCAACCCCTCAATCGATTACTACGTCACTCTCCCTGAAGTCGTTCTCGGTGAAGTCAACCGGATTCAAGAGACGACACAGCGTGCCGGCGGAAAAGGAATTAACGTCGCGTTCGTCTTACGCGAATACGATGTCGACACGGTCGCGTTAGGATTCGTCGGCGGTACGACTGGAGACTTCATCAAGAAGGCGTTAACGGACAAAGGCGTCCAAACCGATTTCGTCGAAGTCGACGGACAAACGCGCATCAACGTCAAAATCCGAGCGCAAGAAGAGACGGAATTGAACGCGAGCGGTCCCGTCATCTCGGACACGGAACTTGACCGATTGACGCGTCAATTCGATCACGTCCAACCGGGCGACATCGTCGTCCTCGCTGGAAGCATCCCGGGCAACTTGCCGGATACGCTCTACCGTACGCTCGCCGAGACGGTCCGCGCGAACGGTGCCGAGTTCGTCGTCGATACGACGAAAGAAGCGATGCTTGAAGTGCTCGCGCTCAAACCGCTCATGATTAAACCGAACCACCATGAACTCGGTGAACTGTTCGATACAGACATCGAGACATTCGAGCAGGCACTTCCATATGCGGAGCAGTTGGTCGAACGCGGCGCTCAAAACGTCATTGTATCCTTCGCCGGTGACGGTGCCATGCTCGTGAACGCTTCAGGTGCTTATACGGCGAACACACCGAATGGCAAACTCGTCAACTCGGTCGGCGCAGGCGACTCTCTCGTCGCCGGATTCGTTGCCAACATTCTCGACCACGATGCAACTGAGGCGTTCCGCTATGCGGTCACGACCGGCAGCGCGTCTGCATATACGTTCGGGCTGTGCACAAAAGAAGACGTGGACCGCTTGGTCGGCGAAGTCAGCGTCACCCCACTATCTCGATTGGAGGAAACAACATGAACATCACGGACCTTCTTAAAAAGGACACGATTCAACTGAATCTCCGCAGCCGTTCGAAAGCCGAAGTTATCGAAGAACTCGTCGACGTGCTCGATCGCGCCGGCAAACTATCGGATCGTAACGGCTATCGCGACGCCATCCTCGCGCGTGAGGCACAAAGCACGACCGGACTCGGTGAAGGGATTGCCATCCCGCACGCGAAGACGAAAGCCGTCAAACAACCGGCCATCGCCTTCGGACGCTCGGAAGGCATCGATTACGAAGCACTCGACGGCCAAGACAGCCGCTTGTTCTTCATGATCGCCGCCGGAGAGCACGCCAATAACGAACACTTGGAAACACTCTCGAAATTATCTGTCTTCCTTATGGATCCAGCGTTCCAAGAACGTCTCTATGCGGCCACATCAGAAGATGATGTCATCCAGGCCATCGAAGAAAAAGAAGCGGCCGAGGCGGCTCCTGTCGCTTCGAAGCCGGTTCAAGCCGATGCTCCTTACATCCTTGCTGTCACGGCGTGTCCAACAGGTATCGCCCACACGTACATGGCCGCAGACAGCTTGAAGCAAAAAGCAGAGGCTATGGGAGTTGACATCAAAGTCGAGACGAACGGATCGACTGGCGTCAAAAACGAATTGACAGCAGCCGATATCGCGAAAGCGACAGCCATCATCGTCGCGGCCGATAAAGCCGTCGAGATGGACCGGTTCGCCGGAAAACATGTCATCGAAGTCCCGGTCGCCCAAGGCATCCGGAAGCCGGAAGAGTTGATCAACCGGGCCGTGAAACAAGACGCACCGGTGTATCGGGGAACTGGTTCGTCAGGTGGGACGAAAGAACAGCGCACAGGCATCTATAAGCACTTGATGAGCGGTGTATCCGCGATGCTACCACTCGTCGTCGCTGGTGGTCTCTTGATCGCCATCAGCTTCTTCTGGGGCATCAACTCGGCAAATCCGGATGACCCGTCATTCAATGAATTTGCGGCGCAACTCAACACAATCGGTGGGGCAGCCTTTAGCTTCCTCGTCCCGATTCTTGCCGGTTTCATCGCGATGTCAATCGCCGACCGTCCAGGTCTCGCACCAGGTCTTGTCGCTGGTTTATTAGCCAGTCAAGGTGGCGCCGGATTCCTCGGCGGACTCATCGCTGGTTTCCTTGCCGGATATGTCGTCCTCTTCTTGGTTAAAGCACTTTCTAAACTACCGGCCTCGCTTGAAGGAATTAAACCGGTATTGCTCTATCCGTTACTTGGGTCATTTATTTCCGGTATGATCATGTTACTTGTTGTCAATAAACCAATCGCAGCCTTCATGACATGGTTGATGGATGTCATGAACAGCCTGAGCGGCGCCAACGCCATCTTGCTTGGTGTCATCGTCGGTGGCATGATGGCCGTCGATATGGGTGGTCCGATTAACAAGACAGCCTACGTCTTCGGTACAGCTGCACTCACTGCCGGTAACCAAGAAATCATGGCAGCTGTCATGGCCGGTGGGATGGTACCACCGCTTCTCGTCGCATTCGCTTCGACTGTGTTCGCCCGTCAAAAGTTCTCGAAACAAGAACGTGAAGCCGGGAAGACAGCATATATCATGGGTGCCTCGTTCATCACGGAAGCGGCTATCCCGTTTGCAGCGGCCGACCCGATTCGGGTATTGCCGTCAGCGATTCTCGGATCTGCGATTGCAGGTGGATTGTCCGCCTTCTTCGCGATCCAATTGCCAGCGCCACACGGTGGGATCTTCGTCTTCCCACTCCTTGAAGGAGCTGGAAACGTCGTCATGAGCATGGGACTTTACGCCCTCGCGATTCTCGCCGGAGCCTTGATTGGAGCACTCCTCCTCTCATTCTTGAAAAAACCATTGACGGAGACGCAAGCTTCAACAACGCGTAACGTCGCTTGACCAGTACGACCGTAGGATTTCCTACGGTCGTTTTTTGTCAAATGATTGTCAGTCAAATCTGGAAGAAGTCTGATTTCGATTGGGTGATTTGTGGTAAAATACTTGTAAAACTTACGCTAAGGAGGGGGTACGGATGCTCATACGGAAAGCCGAGCCAAAAGACGCTTACGGGATTGCGCGGGTGAGGGTGAACGGATGGCGCACAACCTATCGGGGAATTGTGCCGGCCGACTTTCTCTTGAAGCTCGGTTCGAACGCAATCGAGTGGTCTGAAAAGGTCCGCAGCGCCCTCGCGAAACGAGAAGTCGAAGGGTTTGTCGCCATCGTCGAAGAGGAAATCGTCGGGTTCGTTCTTTACGGGGAAGAACGGACGGGCGAATATCCGGACCATCCGAATGAGATTTATGCGATTTACATTCTAGAGGACCATCAGCGTAACGGGATTGGTTCGCTATTGCTGGAGCAAGCGATTCAAGCGATGTCGAATCACGGGCTCATCATTTGGGCGCTCGAATTGAACCCTTACCGCACGTTCTATGAGCAACGTGACGGGCAAGTCATCGATGCGAAAGAGCGCTTGTTCGGGGAACTTGCCCTCCGTGAAGTCGCCTACGGATGGACGAAAGGGAATCACGACGCGATTGTCGGCGCATGAACGGACGCGGCCAGAGCAGATCGCGTCCGTTTTTATGGATAAGGGGGATGACCGTGCAAGGACAGCAAGCAAGTTGACCTATCGCCAATGAGAACTCGGTAGCCTCGAAGCAAGTGGCGACGACGGAGAACCAACTCGGTTCGATGGAAGAGATTGCGCAATCTGCGAACTCACTTGCGCATATGGCAGAAGAGTTGAAGGAGTTCGTATCACGCTTTAACATACGAATGAGAAAAAGGGATGAGAATCTGTTCGAGGCAGACGATCATCCCTTTTTGTTTTTTTCACAAATATGTTTCACTGACTGATGACCGATTGAATGCTCTGGCATCATCTACCTCAAGTTTGTAAAGGCAAGCCAACTTGACGGAATCGTCTGTCCACAAAAAAAGGATGCACGAACGCATCCTTTTTCAAAACTATCGCTTGCTCGACACTTGATTACGGCCGCGGTTCTTGGCAATATACAGTGCCTCATCGGCATCTTGAAGCGCCTGTTCGACCGTCTTCCCATCTTCAAGGGCGCTGACACCGAACGAACAAGTGACGCGCGGGACGGGACCGAACGGCTCGGCGTTAATCTTTTGTCGGAGCTTATCGGCGAGTTGCACACCGTCAGCAAGCGTTGACTGCGGGGCGACGATTAAAAATTCCTCACCACCCCAGCGGCCGATCGAGTCCGACTTGCGGATGTTGCGCCTGAGTAGTTGGGCAATCGAACGTAAGACGAGGTCTCCGGTCGGATGGCCGAACGTATCGTTGACAAGTTTGAAATAGTCGATATCGAGCATGATGACAGCGGCGGGCGCCCTTGTGTCGACCGTCTCCTGAGCCGTCGACGAGAGAACGTCCCCGACTTTCTTCCGGTTATACAGCTCTGTCAGCGGATCGAGCGAGGACAGGTGTTCCATGCGTTCTTCATAACGACGTTGCTCGGTCGCGTCTTCTAAAATGCCGACGCCGCCGTCAAGTTGTCCGTCCGCGGAAAAACTCGGAGACATCGTCGTTCGGATGAAGCGAGCCTGCCGTTCTGGTGCTTTATACCAGCCGGCCATGCGAATCGTCTCCCCGTTCAAGACGTTCCGAATGGCGCCTGAGAAGTCGAACGAAGAAGAACTACATCGCTCGAACATAACAATCGAGGTCGGAAGCATCCCGAGTAAATGAACGAATGATTCGTTATAGCTGACGATCTGCCCGTCACGATTGAATGCGAACAGGCCGATCGGGAGCTGGTCCCATGAGGAAGGATCGGGTTTCGTGGTGTGAGTGTCATGATGAGTCCGTTCTTGATCAGCCATTGTATGACATATGCGTGAACGCATACTTCCTCCTTTCCTAGCCGAAGCGGTAGTGTAGGACGTTCGTACTGATACTTTATACCCTAATTCGGGAAGAAACTAGCGAGTATTCTTTTAAATGCTAGCAAATTTTAGAATATGACGAGAAATCGTCACAGCTTGGTGTGAGTACATAGCTCTCGACTTACGAACATAAAGATACCCCATCGCGTTGGCATACTTGGCCGATACGATGGGGTAGTTAGCGTGATCAGAACTTATAAGATTGGACTGAGCAATCGTGAGACGCCTTCGCGCATCCGGACGGTCCATTTCCGGGCTGCATAGTCGTCGACCGTGTATTTGCGGCTGACGGCGACGTCTGACTCGAACAGTGATGCGAGTTCGAGCGCGACCCGCTGATCATAAATGACGGCGTTCACTTCAAAATTCAACCGGAAACTGCGGGCATCCAAGTTCGTCGTCCCGACGGTCGAAATCTCATCATCGACGACGAGCGTCTTGGCGTGTAGGAAACCTTGCCCGTACATATAGACGTTTGCCCCGTAGTCGAGCAGTTCGCCGAGGAACGATAGCGACGCCCACATGACGAACGGGTGGTCGGGCTTCCCTGGAATCATGATGTCCATCTTGACGCCGGACAAAAGTGCCATCTTACAGGCGTCCATGAAGCTCGTGTCAGGGATGAAGTAAGGCGTCTGGATGATGACGCGATGTTTCGCCGACATGATCATCTTGATCATCATGTTTTTCAAATGTTCCGTGTCGGAGTTCGGTCCGCTCGTCACGATTTGCATCGGCGACTTGTCCTTGATGTCGTGGCGTGCGAAACAGAACGAGTTCTCCGGGTCATGATGTTTGCTGCCAGAATAGTTCCAATCGAGAATGAATCGATGTTGCAAATGGTAGACGACGTCCCCTTCGACGCGGAGGTGTGTGTCACGCCAGTATCCGAACTTCTCGACCAGGCCGAGATACTCGGTGCCGACGTTGAAGCCACCGACATAACCAATCTTGCCGTCGATAATGACGACTTTACGGTGATTGCGGTTGTTTAACTTGAAGTTGATCAATCCGAGCGTCGGCGGGAAGAAGACGCGGACCTCGCCATCGTGTGCGATCAATTCTTTAAAATCGGAGTCACGGAGGCTGCGCGAACCGACCGCATCATATAACAGCCGGACTTTGACGCCCGCCTTGGCGCGTTCGATTAGTTCGTGGATCAGCGCCTTCCCGAGCGCGTCGCGTTGAATGATGTAGTACTGGATGTTGATCTCGGTTTCGGCGCTGCGGATATCGTCCATGAGCGCTTTGAACTTCTGTTCGCCATCATGCATGATGGCAGATTTGTTATGGACGCTGATGAGTGACTTCGACGATCGCAAGTTCATCTCGAGCAGTTGCTCGTACTTTTCGAACGCCGGTTGAGCCAAAGCGGTCTCTTTCCGGCGAATCTGTTCGATTTGACTGTCGACTTGAAGGGCGTGGAACGAGCGCTCTTCGACGCTCAAGTTGAAGAAGTTATCCTTCTTCAACTGTCGGCCGAGGAAGAGATAGATGATGAACCCGATAATTGGCAAGAAGAACAAGACGAGAAGCCACGCCCACGTCGCCCCGACATCGCGACGCTCCGCGAAGATGACGGCTAACGCGAACAATAAATTCAAACCGAGGACGATATACAGCCCCCAACTAATAATGACCGACCATTCCATGCGACCAACTCCTAAACGACAATTTCTTTACATAGATTAATAATACCTCATTCAAGGGAACAGTAAGCTATCGAAACATAAGGAGGAGACAAAGATGCATTTACAAGTGAATTGGAAACAAGGGATGGCGTTTCAGACGACGACGCCTTCGGGTCATGATGTGACGCTTGACGCCGGAGAAGACGTCGGTGGTCTCAATACGGGTCCGCGTCCGACCGAGATGCTCCTGCAGGCGACGGCCGCTTGTACGGGGATCGATATCGTCTCGATTCTTCATAAGATGCGGTTGCCGCTCGAGCGGTTCGAGATGGAAGTCGACGGGGTCAGGGCGACAGAACATCCGAAGAAATTCACGGCCATCCATATCTTATACGTCCTCGAAGGGGATATGCCCGAAGAACGGGTCCGCCGTGCCATCGAGTTGTCCGTCGATCGCTACTGTTCGGTGTCGCACAGTCTGAACGCGACGATGACGTACAGCTATCGTTTGAACGGCGGCGAGGTCGTCCCATTTACGTAATGTGAGCAGGATGGTTGAAAAGAGTCGAAACGGTCCGTTATATTTGTATTTCAAATACTGTAATACAAAGGAGGACGTTATGATTCGACTCGCGACGAAACGCGATGCCAAACACATCGCGGACCTAATCGAACAACGAGCCGTAGCGCTAAAACAACAAGGTAGCGATCAATGGGCGGAATATTTGGAGCAAGACCTCATAGACCGGGTGCAGACAGACATCACCTCGGGATATGTATATGTGTACGAGCAAGATGGGTCGGTATTGGCCTCGATCGCCTTACTTCCGGCAGATGACTGGGACCATAGCTTATGGGAAGATGGCGAGCGCGGTCAATACATCCATCGAATCGTTGTCAGTGAACGGCTGAAAGGGCGGGGCGTCGGTCAACAACTGATGGAGCACGTCTTACGTGAAGCCGACACACAGGAGCCGGTCCGGCTTGATTGTGTGGCTGATAATGATTTCTTGAACAGTTATTATCCACGGTTTGGCTTCGTCTTCGTGGACTCACGGGACGGGTATAACACGTTTGAATACAGCATGGATGAGAGTGTCAGTGCATAAGGGGTCGATTGACTCCTTTTTTTGATATACTGGGAAGCGAATGGATAGGAGGGGAACGGTATGATTCAAACGATTCTTGTCGGCTTCGGTTTTTCCGCGACGACATTTCATTTACCATTTTTACAGGAGCTGGATGACTTCCAGATCGCCGGTGTCGTCTCATCAAGACCTGAGGACGTACAAGCCGTACTTGGCGATGTCGCGGTATATGCGACGCTAGACGAGGCTCTCGCGACTGAGGCGACCTTGTTCATCGTCACGACGCCGTCCCATTTACATAAGGACATGGTGGAACGTTGTTTACAGGAAGGGAAGGATGTTCTCGTCGAGAAGCCTGCGTTCTTGACGACAGAGGAAGGAGAGGCGTTGATTGCACGCGAACAGGCCAGTGCCGGAATCGTCAACGTCTTCCATAATCGACGGACGGACGGAGACTTCATGACGGTCAAACGACTGCTCGAGGAAAAACGACTCGGCGATTGGAAAGTGATCGAGTCACGGTTCGACCGGTTCCGTCCGGTCGTCCGGGATCGGTGGCGCGAGAATGCGGGGCCGGGAGCAGGGATATTGTTTGACCTCGGTAGCCATTTGATCGATCAAGCGCTCGTCTTGTTCGGTGCACCCGACAAAGTGTCGGCAGATGTTATGATTCAACGTAAAGGAGGTCAGTCTGACGACGGTTTCCATCTGACCCTGTATTATGGAGAAAAACGGGTATATCTGCGTTCGAACCCGTTCATAGCCGTCGAGGCGCCGCGGTTCGAAGTGCACGGGACGGAAGGCAGTTTCTTGAAGTTTGGACTCGATCCGCAAGAGGCGTGTCTCCGGAACGGGGAAGTGCGATGTCCCGACCGTGAGAGTGGAACGGTCGTCACAGACGTTGAATCGACAATCGACATCGAAGCAGGTGAGTATTTGTCCTTCTACCGGGCGCTGGCGGATAGTTATATGACACGTCATCCGCTCGTGCCGCTTCGGGAAGCGCTCTTGACGACGAGAGTCATCGAAACGGCTCGTGAAGCATCACGGCTACAACGTGTCCTCGACTTCAAGTCATAATCATGAAGGACGACCTGATGCCATTGGCGAGGTCGTCCTTTTTAACATCTCAAAGAAATCGTTATGATTTTATTGTGAACGAACAAACTCGCTTCATGTTTGTTAACAACAAAAAGCTATTCCCCTCCTTCAAATAGTCAGCTTTGAATGGGAACAGGACATAGGAAACGACTCCAGACTGTCCTGTCACACTTCAAACAATGACGACTTATAGGAAGAGGGGAACGGATGATGTTCAATCAGATTGTGAAAAATCGATGGGAGTGGGAGAACTGGTTACGGGAGGTCAGTTGTGACTCGTACGATCATTACGATTATGTATTGGCCAACTGTGAACCAGGCGAGCAGCCTGAGTTGTATATCGCGGCCAAAGAGGACGGCATCTTGCTGTATCCGTACATCCGTCGTCCAATTGCACATCGTCATGATGATCTCGTGACGGCGTATGGCTATGGCGGTCCGTTCCGTGAAGGCAACTTTTCGAACGAAGACGTCGCAGAGGCTAGACGTCTCTTTTTAAAACGCCCTGAGAATCAAGCCACGGTTACTGAGACGATTCGATATCATCCTTGCCGCTTCGACCATGATTTGATGCGTGCCTTCGGCCAAGCCGTCCCGATTCGTCAAACGGTGCACGTCCGGCTCGATGACCCGTTCGACCAACTTGAGCAACGCTTCAGTAAAATGACGAAACGAAACGTGAAGCGGGCTATCCGTGAACAAGTGACGGCGGTACAAGGGCAGGCCCATGAACTATGTGAATTCATCCGCCTTTATCGGGCGACGATGGACCGTCGAGCAGCGAACGAGGGGTACTATTTCTCGGACCGATACTTCGAGGACCTGTGGAACAGCGATACATGCGAAACGGAGCTGTTATTCGCTGTCCATGAGGGCGTCATCGTGGCAGGCGTGTTCATGTTGTTCGGGGACGATGGAGCGCATTATCATCTCGGAGGTTCGGATGCGAACTACTTGGCGCTGCGACCGAACCATTTCTTGTTCCGCGAGATGATCCGCCGCGCGGCCGAGAAAGAGAAAGCATACGTACATCTCGGTGGCGGAGCGACCGGGGAAGATGCGCTCTATGACTTCAAGCAGAGCTTCTCAGGGGATGAGCCGCTCACATACTATATCGGACAGTCCGTGCTCGATGAGGCGGTTTACCATCGGTTGAATCAAGACCATTTGCTCCGCTACGGACCATCCGATTTCTTTCCACTTTATCGGACACCGGTCGCAGAGACGGTCGCCGAGGTGCAAGCAGAACGATAACAAAAGGTTCTCACTCGAGATGGAGTGAGGACCTTTCGTATCAAGCGGCCTCTTCGTCGGAAGCGGCCATTTTTTCGGTTTGGCGAGTGATAGGGAAATTACTGAACAGTTTACTGCCGACGAGTCCGGCCACGATGCCGACGCCGAACAAGATGAGCGCCGTCACGGTCACGGTCTGCCAATCATTGAAGCCGTACATGACGAGCAATCCCGGAATCCCGGCAGCAGAACCTGGCGCGTCGTTCACCATGCCGGTCATCGCGACGATGAGTCCGGCAATCGCACCGCCGACAAAGTTGACGCTGTAGATCGGAATCGGGTTAGCCGAGATGAGGTCGGCTTGCGTGAGCGGTTCGATCGCGACCGATAGTTGGTCTTTCTTCGTTCCTATGTCCAACCGTTTGAACAGCAAGAAGTTCATCGAGATCGACGCCGTCAAGGCGAGGGCAGCGATGGCCATCGGTACGCCTGTCAAACCGAGCATCGCCGTGAGTGCCATCGAGCTAAGTGGCGACGTCGAGACGACCGTGACGATGCCACCAAGGACAAGTCCCATCACGACCGGATTCTGTGTCGCGGCAAGTTCGATGACCGCACCGATTTGCGACAATGTGTTCGAGACGAGCGGATCGACTCCTGTCGCCACGAGGCGAGCGAGGGGAGCCATGACGATCACGTAGAAAATCATGTCGACACCGGCCGGTAAATGCCGGTCTAGTTTACGACCGACAAGGGCAAGAATGTATCCGGCGAAAAAGCCAGGAAGAATGCCGAAGCCGGCGACCGATAGACCGAGCATAAGCGCGTAGACCGGATTGATCCCGAGTGCGATCGATACGAGCGCCGCTGCGGCCGGACCTGATAATGAACCGGCCGCTTGTCCGACTTCCTCATATAAAGTGAGCGGGAGCAAACCGCCGATGGCGTAAGCGTTGAACGCCTCGACCAAGAAACTGGCGATGGCGGCGCCGGCCAAGGCGCCCATCGCTCTCATTCCAAACGGGGCTTTGTAACTGAATAACGTGAATAAGGCAAGAATCAACAGTAAAAGTGCGATACCTTGAATAATGATCATACGATGTACCTCTTTCTCTCTGCTCTATATTTCCTCTATAGTTAACCATCCGAACAGTTCTGTAAAGCCATTTCATCCATCTGACACGACTTTTTTTGATGGTAGCGTTTCCAACTGACGAATTAGAAAATTGTGAACGAATTCAGCTGTAAAATTAGTGAAAAAACAAGCTCAAATGTGTCAGTCCGGCCCGGAGTGGGAAGAGAAAGGGGAAAGACTTTCCATATAGGAATGACCAAGGAGGAGTAGAGATGCAGATGGAGACAAAAAACTGGCACGCACTCGAACCGGATGCGGTAAAGAGTTCGCTCGAGACGGACACATCTAGTGGTCTGTCGAAAGGGGAAGTGTCAAGTCGGCAGGAACAGTACGGGAAAAACGTGCTGCCCGAGAAAGAGAAGACACCTGAAATCATAAAATTTTTGCGTCAATTCAATGATATTCTCGTCTTCGTCTTGCTCGGTGCCGCTGTCGTCACCGGCTTTCTAGGAGAGTACATCGATACGATCGTCATCGTGCTCGTTGTGACGGTTATCGCCGTCGTCGGATATCTCCAAGAGAACAAGGCCGAGCAGGCTTTAGAAGGAATCAAAAAATTACTCGAGACGAAGGCGAGCGTCATCCGTGACGGCAAGCAAATCCAAGTCGACTCGAGCGACCTCGTCGTCGGGGACATCTTGGTCCTTGCCGCCGGTGATAAAGTGCCGGCTGACGCCCGTGTCATTCAAGCCGAGAAATTCAAAGTCGAGGAATCGGCGTTGACAGGTGAAGCGACGACGGTCGAGAAGAAAATTCAAGTCGTACCGGAAGACGCCGTCCTCGGTGATCGCAAGAACATGATTTATTCGGGTACGAGCGTGGCGACGGGAAGTGCGAAAGCAATCGTCACGTCCATCGGAGAAGGCACGGAGCTCGGCCAAATCAACGCCTCGATTGCTGAAGTCGAGACGGTGAAGACGCCGCTCATCCGCCAGACGACGAAGTTTGGTCAGACGGTATCCATCGCCATCCTCGTCATCTCGGTCGTCATTTACGCGTTCGGTTACTTCGTCCGCGATTTCGACCCAATCGAGTTGATGCTGACGACGATTGGTCTTGCCGTCGCCGCGATTCCAGAAGGATTACCGGCCGTCATCTCGATTATCCTCGCGCTCGGTGTCCGGAACATGGCCGAGAAGAAAGCCATCGTCCGCAGCTTACCGTCGGTCGAGACGCTCGGCGCCGTATCGGTCATCTGTACCGATAAGACCGGGACGTTGACGAAAAACGAGATGACCGTCAAACAAGTCGTCACGGCCAAACACGACATCGAAGTGTCAGGGAGTGGATACGCCCCGGACGGTGATTTAGAACTGAACGGTCAACCGTTCGATTTAGATGATGATGAGTCGATGATCGACCTTCTCACGGTCGGGAAAACATGTAACGACGCCCAGCTGTATGAAGAGGGCGGCGAATGGGTCGTCAATGGTGACCCGACGGAAGCATGTTTGCTCACGCTCGCTGAAAAAGCGGAGCGGCCGATCGAACGTTTGGACGTCATCTCGAAGATTCCATTCGATTCGGAGTACAAATATATGGCAACGCTCGTCGACTATAAAGGAGAGCGGATGATCTTCATCAAAGGGGCACCGGACCGCCTGTTCGATATGGCGGAAGACACGGAGTTCGACCGTGCCTATTGGGATGAAAAACGAAAAGAAATTGCCGACCGCGGACAACGCGTGCTCGGGGGCGGTTTCAAACGCGTCGACGCTTCGAAAGAGACGGTCGACCATGAAGACGTCGAGAACGGTATCACATTCCTCGGCCTCTACGGCATCGTCGATCCGCCACGACAAGAAGCGATCGAAGCGGTCGCGGCTTGTCGTGACGCGGGGATCCGTATCAAGATGATCACCGGCGACCATAAAGACACGGCCGTCGCCATTGCCCGAGAACTCGGAATGGAAGTCGAGGGCGCCCTCGAAGGGAAAGAATTGACGAACATGTCCGACGAAGAAATCAAAGAGGCGTCGGTCCATAATGACGTCTTCGCCCGGACGAGCCCGAACGATAAACTTCGTCTCGTCAAAGGACTGCAACAAAACGGCTTAATCACATCGATGACCGGTGATGGCGTCAATGACGCCCCGGCCTTGAAACGGGCCGATATCGGGGTCGCGATGGGGATTAAAGGAACGGAAGTTGCGAAAGAGGCCTCACAGATGGTGCTCGTCGACGATAACTTCAAGACGATCTACAACGCCGTCCGTGAAGGTCGTCGCGTCTATGACAACTTGAAGAAGACGATTTTGTTCTTGCTCCCGACAAACGGGGGACAAGCACTCCTTGTCGCAATGAGTATCTTATTGGGCGCCGCGGCACCACTCAGTCCGGTCCAAATCCTTTGGGTCAACATGGTCGTCGCCATCACGCTCTCGCTCGCCATCGCCTTCGAGCCGCTCGAAGAGAGCACGATGAAACGGCCGCCGCGTCCCGCTAACGTGCCGTTGCTGAGTCGCTACTACGTCTTCCGCATCACGTTCGTCTCGATTTTAATCGGGGGCGGTAGTCTAGTCATCAACTATATGCTCGGCGATTTCGATTACTCGACCGACAAGTTGCAGACGATCACGCTTAATACGATTGTCATGGCGCAACTGTTCCACTTGTTCAACTGTCGGACCGAGCTCGCGCCCGCGTTCAACCGTCACTTCTTTGACAACAAGATCGCCTTCCTCGTTTCGGCACTCTTGATCGGGCTCCAGCTGTTCATTACGTACGTCCCGTTCATGCACACGCTGTTCGGTACGGCACCACTTGAACTGCAAGACTGGATTTATCCGGTCGCGTTCGGTCTCATCGTCTTTGTCATCGTCGAAATCGAGAAAGCCATCTCGCGTCGTGTGATCGGCAACAAAGACATACACTGATGTTTTGCACACTGCCTAATGTGGAATTAGTCCATTATGCAGAGGAGGGATGCTCAATGAAACGTGATGAATCACAACCAGGGGTTCACCCGGACCCAGTACCGGATGAGGAATCAAACCCGGCTACAAAACCGGCTCCGACGCAACATCCGGACCCGGCACCTGAAGAAGACGACAAAGAATCAAAATAAGGAGACTTCAATGAGGGAGTATCCACAAAAAAAGGCTTTCCGACAAAAATCGGAAAGCCTTTTTATGGCGTTATTTTTTCGGTGCCGGGCTGCGATACTCGGTCATCTTGTCGAACTCTTTCTCATTAAAATACTCGACGATGGTAAAATCGCCGACTGGGCATTCCCAACGGTCCTTGGCGACTTGACACTCTTTCAGTGTCACGTTCTGGTCGTACATATCAAGCTCGAGCGTGTCCTTCAAAAACTGATCGACTTGTTTGTCGATGATTTTGAAGTATTCGCTCAAGATGATGTCTTCGCCTCTATCGTTCGTAAGCGTCATCACTTTAAAAAATCTCATGGGTGTACCTTCTTTCGTCTGTAAGCTGAATTCTCAGTATATAGGAGCAGGCCCGATTTGGGAACCGTCATCCTGTTTTCCATCAGAATGCACCTGAGGCGAATGCGAAAGGGGCTCGGTTCATTTCATTTTTTGTCGGCTTGGCGGTGCCTCGTTGAACGGTTGCTTATGACGAATGATCAGCCAGAACAACAAACCGAACAATGGGATGTAAGGCAGCGGCCACAAGCTCATTTTATAGCGCTTTGCATCCCGGTTCATCAACGTGATTTGGATGAAAGCGAGCAAGAAGAAATCGACTGTCATCGTCCGGACGAACTGGTTCTGTACGACGTACGACCAATACTCGGCCACATTCCCGGTCGTCGATGCGGCGATGAACAAACCGATCGTGACGAGCAAGAGCAACACCCCGAGCAATCGTGTCGGGAGCGGTTTGATCGGTGTCGGATAAGGCGACTGCCGCGCGAACGCCAAATACGGGGCGATGATGAAGCCGCCGACGACGAAACCGGTCGCTGCCGGTAAGAGCGGGTTCGGGCGCAACTGGTTCACCTCGGACCAAAGAAGCGGGAACAAGGCGAGAGGATAAACGCCTAGGATGCTGAAAAGGGAAAGCGAATACCCTTCATAGGCGTCCGTATTATACGTGATGAAATCGAGCAAAAACCGGCTCGAGAACGGTTCGTTCGGGCCGAGGAGCGCGATGGCGATCGCAGCGGCCCACGGAATGAGTAAAAACTTTCTAGTCATGCCCTACACCTCGAGTCTGTCTCTGTTTCTTTTAGTATACCCCGGAATCAAGCGAACAAAAAATGAGAAGTGTCAATCGACACGTTCTCATTGGTTTTCGCGCGCATACGCTTTAATCATCGTCACGAGTTGCTGGGTCTCGTCAGAGTTCGAATCGAGTCGAATCCCGTAATCATACAGGCTCCCCATTTGTCCACGGTGCCGTACGTGACCCGTCAGGTCGAGCGGTTGAATCAACGGGACGAGGTCGAGTTTGACTTGGACTTTCAATCCTTCAGAAAGTGGAAATAAGTAATCGCACCGCATCTTCAGACCGTGGGCGCTGATATTGAGCAGTTGTGCTTCCCCGTCATGAAGTTCTTTGTCTTCCCAGATGAGGCGATATGGGATGAAGCGGGGGTTCGGTAAAATATAACGAAACGTTTCTTGTCGTCGATAGCGCATCGGTTCACCTCATTTCTCTACCTTGATTATCGGCTATTTTTGGCGAATCGTGAAGCGTTGAATGCACCAAAATTTAGGAAGCGCGGTTTACAGAAATGCAATCGCTTTCTATAATGAGAAGACAGAGTGGATAGAGGAGGGATCGTATGAACGTCAAGGACTTACTCCGACGCTATTCGATCGACGAACCAATCATCTACGCGAAAAATCTACACGGACAGTGGGTCAAGTTGGAACAACTGCCGCCCTACACCATACTAGAGGTCGAGGCGACGGACGAGGCCATCGAGGCGCTCGCCATCGACGCGTACGTGGCGCTCACCGTTTGTCGGGAGAAATCGTCGCTTGAAGATGCACGCCCTTATGCGGTGCGGCTTCATATCAAAGGTAAGTAAAAACCGCGAGTCGATGGGCTCGCGGTTTTGTTTAGGCTGCTTTTTCTGTCTCGTCTTCCTGTGGGACGGTCCGTTTTGCGTAATACATGAACGGCGTCGCCATCCAAGCGATGATGAACTTGGCGACGTATGTCGTGATGAAGATATTCCACCAGATGTCCCATTCCATGCCCCAGAAGGCAATCGTACAGAACGTGAGCGTGTCGATGAACTGTGAGACGACGGTCGAACCGGTCGTCCGGAGCCACAGTTTCTTCTCACCGGTCTTGGCACGAATCTTCGAATAGATGAAGACGTCGAACAGCTGTGAGACGAGGTACGCCGCGAGACTACCGAGCGTGATGAGCGGTAGCATCGAGAACAGCGCCTCGAAACTCTCATGCATAAACAGCGCCTCTTCGAACGGCTCATAGAGCAGTGCGAATTGCATGAGCACCGTCGAGACGATCAAGATGAAGAAGCCGAGCCAGACGCCTTTACGGGCGGTGTGACGACCATATTTTTCATTCAAGATGTCAGTCGCTAAATAAAGGGAACCGTAGACGATATTCCCGAGAGTAAAGATGAAACCACCGATTACAATCTGCTGCGTCACTTGGATGTTGGCGACGACCGAGGCCATCGCGATCCAGGCGAACAGTCCGACACGTCCGAACAGCTTATAACTGAGGACGAGCAGACCGAGCGTGAGCAAGGCAGAAGGAATCCATAACCATTCATTGAGCATGGGGATCGTACTCCTTCCAAATCATTCATTCTGTCAACTTTACAAGTTTATAGAGGAACGGAAACCGTGTCAAGACAGTTTCCATGACTAGACGGAAAAAGCTCTCACCCGGGGTTGGATGAGAGCGATATATCTAGTTGATATGCTGTCATACACCACTTAGGTTAATGGCGATGCCTTTCATCATCGATGACAGATGATTCAATTTGGTACGGGCATGTTCCCAAGATTCCCAATCGTCACCTTCTATAAATCGTGTCAACGTCTCACTAATGTAAGTGAGTTCGTTCAATACAGAGGTCAACCCCTCGCGGTCGATGCCTGAGGCGTCAGATGACAACAAGTGGTCAAGTGCCGGGAGAATCTCATCAATGTCGGCACGGACGGATTCGAGTTCTTCCTGGTTACTGTCGATTTGCGTAGAGATTTCGTCGAGCGGACGGTCTTCACAAGACATCCCACAGGGGAAAATAGCCTGCTCTGATTCGCGCAACGCGCCGAGCGTATCACTGCTCAGAGACTCAAGATACCCTAAAAAGATTGTGACTTCTTCTTCGGTCGGGACGGGCTCGGAGAAAGGTTGTGTCTCGGATACATCGATTACGACATTTTTAGTTTTCGGGGGTGAGTCAGACGTACGATCTGTCGTCTGTTCGGTACAGGCGGCCAATAAGGCGACGGCAGCAAGTAGAATGATGAAACGTTTCATATCGAGTCTCCTTTATATCAGTATTCATCCATCATACCATTTATTGGAATTTAAGGATGGGCGATCGACAATAAAAAAGCACTTTCTCAAGGGTTTGAGAAAGTGCTTGTGTTGGTCCGTGTTACGGAATCCATTTGATGCCTCCGACGAGAATCGAACTCGTGCTGCAGCATTACCATTGCTGAGGTCTGCCACTAACCTACAGAGGCGGTTACATCTAGTATGTTACACAGTCTGTCATGAAATTTCAAGCTTTTTTAGAATAATAAGACCCCCGTCCTTCTCATGGTGAGAAGGGCGGGGGTGCGTTGAATCAAGCTTACTTCGTCCGGACCCAAACTGCTCCAGCCGAGTTGTCTTTCGCTTCGCCGACGACGTCGACGACGAGACCGTATTGTGGAAGTTTACGGCCCGCATCTGGGATGAGCGAGTTGATGTACGTGTTGGCGTCGTTGAACTGTTTCACGCCTGGTTGAGCTTTGTAGTCATAGATGCCACGGCTCGGTGAATCGATGTACCATGGGAGCGTCTTATCTAAGCTGAACGCCGCGTCTGCGATCTGGTAACGCGTGCTGCCAGCGACTGTGTCTTGACCGTTCAAGTTGCCGATAAGTGCCTCAGGGTGCGAGTCGACGACACCGAGGAAACCTTCACCCGGATGGATGCCGACCCAGTTGTCTGAGAACGAATCATCCGCATACCAGACAACGAGACCTGTGTTGTACTTGACGCCACGGCCGTTCAAGAGACCAGTGTCAGCGCCTTCATGGTTGCGCCACTCGAGGTAGTAGTAGTGCGGTTTCGAATCATAGCCGTCCGACTTGACGAAGCCGTCGAGCGTGACTTTCTCTGCGCCTTCCGCATCGTCAGCGAGGAGCGATTGTCCGCTTGACGTGATCGACAAGTTGTCGAGGGCGAACCCTTCAAGGGCAAGACCACCGTCCGTCACGTATTCGAAGACGATTTGTACGTCTTGACCAGCGAACTGTGACAAGTCGTACGATTTGTTCACCCAAGCGCCGTTCGTCGATTCCGCACCGTTTCCAGTGTTGTCATCGCCGTAGACGTCAAGGACGACTTCTTTGCCGCCGCTGAGTGCTTTCACGTACAAGTAGTCGTAGTCAAACTCGATATCGAAACGTGTGTCGAAAGCGAGTGTACCGTCCGCTCCAAGTTTGACCGTCGGTGTCGAGAGTTCAGTATGCAAGTTATCACCTTTTGTCGAGTAGTAGTAATACTCGCCGTATTCTGGTTCGATGCCTTTTACTTTCTTGTCTGGAAGGTTCACTTTCAACAATCCAGGGTTGGTTGATTTCGTCACCGATTGATCGAGTTTCGAAACAAAACCTTGTTGCGTGATGTCTTCAAGGTCAACTTCCGTGATGTTCGCCCAGTTGCCGCCCATCAATTTTTGGAAGTACTCTTTGTTTTGTGGCGAGAAGCTCGTTGGCTCTGTACCCGCCACTTTACCAGCCCAGCTGCCGCCGCTCATGATTGACCATGATTGGATCGGTTCGCCTTGACCTGTGTACTGTGTATCGTACTCATCTGGAAGACCGAGGTCGTGACCGTATTCGTGAGCGAAGACGCCGACTGCGCCGTCTTCAGGTTGGATTGTGTAATCGAATGCCGCCATTTGACCGCCCCAGTATGGGACAGCTGCTTCCGTACCTGCTACGCGGTAAGGGCTGTTGCCGACGACCCAACGGTGTGACCAGACTGCATCGTCACCGAGGACACCGCCACCAGCTTCTTGGCCGGTACCGGCATGGATGATCATCAAGTGGTCGACCAAGCCGTCCGGCTCGTTGAAGTCGCCGTCACCGTCGAGGTCATATAAATCGTACTGATCGTATTCGGCGAGGTCCATGCCTGAAGCGACCGCAGCGTTCAACGTGTCTTTAACGAGTTGACGCGGACCTGGCCCGATGTTGTCATTCCCGCCGGCCGGATTGTCACCGCCGTAATCTTTCGCTGTGCCCGGGACGGTCAACCAGTCTGAGACAGTGCCGTCGACCGTGTAACTGCCGCCCGACTGTTCCTCATAGTACTGTTTGAACGTTTGGACTTTCTCACCGTTGAACAGTTCGAACGATTCGTCGCCGAACATGTATTGCTCGTAGTGTTCTTTACTAAAGTTGTCGCTATAGAGATAACCTTCTTCTTGAACGACGTTGTTATGTTTGAAGTCGCTGTACTCGACGAGAAGGACGAGGACTTTGTCTTCACGGACGGCGCCGTTATAGCCAGCTTGCTTGGCCGGGTCGACTTTGACTTGACCGTTCGGCTTGCCTTTGCGATAGTTCGCTTGTCCTTTTTTCGCTTTGTCGAGGAGACGTTTCGATTCTTTCTCGAATTGGTTATGTATCTTCTCTTTTGCTTTGGCTGCTTTTTTGTCTAACTTATCGTCGTGCTTATGGACGTCTTTCGCATTGCCTTGCTTCTTCTCGATATAGGCATCGACGGCCTTTTGGCGCTCGGTGGCCGAAAGCCCTTTTTTGATGACGCCTCGTTTCTCGAGCGCTTTGGCGAGCCGATCCTCATCGATGATGTTATGATCGAATGGAGCGGTCGAGCTT
Organism: Exiguobacterium sp. s141; assembly: GCF_018618085.1. Taxonomy (NCBI): domain Bacteria; kingdom Bacillati; phylum Bacillota; class Bacilli; order Caryophanales; genus Exiguobacterium; species Exiguobacterium sp. s141. The sequence continues at coordinate 705,755 of NZ_JACSLJ010000002.1, forward strand.
GGGGTTGGCAACGGTGAGGCGGCGAGTGGAGCGGCACCGACGGCCGGAATCGCACTGACGCTCATGACCGATGTCAATGCGACGGCGAGCGTCGTACGACGGATGGAACGTTTTTTCATTTGTACTAACCTCCTGTGAAAATAATGGGAAATTGTGTGAGCTTGAATCTAACGTTAAACTTGTGTCTGATTAATGTCAATATTCAGAAAATAATAACTTAAAAAAGAGACTTTCGTCCCGAATGGTTCTAAAGACCTAAGGGGTCAAGTCTCTACATCGATGATGCCGTAATGAAATTTGGATGTTTTACGAACAATCCTTTTAAAACCAAACGTTTCAAACGTCTCACTCTCAAAGTGAGCCTTTAGGACAATTCGTCTGGATGCAACACGACGGGCCTCCATCATGAGTTCAAGAGACAGCGGATTCGTGTTGGCGAGGGATCGTAATGGGTTCAAGTGAACCGATTCTGAAATCGTCTTTTCGAACATTGGGTCGAAGTAGACGACATCGAATGAATCGTCCGGGCATGTCTTCAAATAGGTGAGGGCATCCGTCCAAACGACCTCGAGCCGACGCATCGCCTCATTGACGGCGGGCTCTTTTTCTTCCCAAACGGTTAGCCCTTCCTTGACGAGCATCGCTGTGACAAATTCGCTCTCGATCCCGACGGCGCGACCCGACGGACCGACGGCATGACTGAGGACGATACTGTCGGAGCCGAGCCCGAGCGTACAGTCGAGGACCCGGTCACCCGGTTTGATTGCGGCGGCATCGACGAGCGGATCGTTCCCGCCACGCGCAAGCTGCTTCACACGGAACACCGAGCTCGATGGGTGGAAAAAGAACGGTTCATCTCCGGCGAGAGGGGTGTATTCGACGCGACGTTTATCAAATACGAGCACGCCGGCATGGTGACGTTGTTTTAACGTGTCGATGGAATGTTTGCGACGGGTGACGAAATGGGCGCCATAAGTCGCCGCATGGGCCTCGGCCCGTTCGATGGTTGCCTCAGTCGGGCGTAAACAAGTTGTAACGATATAAGTCATAGTTTCTCCTTACTGAAAAAATGAGACGCAGAAGCGTCTCATTTTTTCTTGCTGAGTAAATCCGATAACTCGTCGATGAGTGCCTTGTGGGAGGCAAGTTCTTTCTTCTTCTCGTCGTTCGGGTTTATCGGGCGTTTCGAGCGGCTCTGGAGCGCCTCGAGCGTTTCGTCGATTGACGATTTGAGCGTGTCACGATCTTCCGGCTTGAGGGTGACCTCATGCGGGTTTTCACCGCTTGCGTCGAGTTCGCGTAGACGAGCCATCAATTGTTTTGCTTCTCGGTTCAAATCAGCGAGCAATCTGTCAATTTGTTCCAACCGAAGCTTGATTCCATCACGTTCCGTAAACATTTGTTTCACCTCTTTTATGGGGATAACCCTGTTGTCTCTTCCCATTTACTTTACCATAATTTTCGAACAACGAAACCACCGGGAATATATTCCATTTTTATTGGCTGTGGGAAACACTGTTTCTCTATGCCCACATGAATCTCAACTGGTATACTGACTTAGCTAAAAAGGAGGTGGTCGGATGCAGTCGACAACTCATCCACCAAAAGCGCTTAAAGGCGCCATTTTATCGATCACGACGTATTTGGTCTTATCTGTATTAAAAGTCGTCTTCGGTTTGGTGTACAATTCGGAGGCCGTCCTCGCCGACGGATTCAATAATACGACCGACATCATCGCATCAATCGCCGTCTATATCGGCATTCGCATCGCCGCACTGCCCCGAGATGCCGAACATAAATACGGTCACGCCAAAATGGAGACACTCGCCGCGCTCGTCGCATCGCTGATCATGGTCGCCGTCGGGGTGTTCGTTCTATTGAACAGCATCGCCACTCTAATCGGTGGTGAATACGTCGAACCGAACCCGCTTGCTGCTGTCGTCGCGTTCTTAAGTGCACTTGTCATGTTCGGCGTGTATGCGTACAATTCGAACTTGGCCAAGAAAACCCGGTCGCTCGCCTTGAAAGCGGCCGCGAAAGATAATTTGGCCGATGCCATGATCTCGATCGGGGCTACGCTCGGCGTTCTCTTCGCTTACTTTAAATTGCCTTGGATGGATACGGTTCTCGCCGTCTTGATTGCGGGAATGATCATCCGGACCGCGATTCAAATCTTTCTCGATGCGACACATCAGCTCTCTGACGGATTCCCGCCGGATCTCGTCGATTCCTACGAAGAGACGATTCAGCATTTCGATGCCGTCAAGGAAGTGCGTGAAATCAAAGGACGTCACCTTGGTAACCATGTCATGCTCGATGTGACGATTGCCGTTGAAGGAAGTCTCACCGTCGAGGAGGCGCACGATTTGTGTGATGACATCGAACGGGAGCTCGACGAACATCATGCTGTCGATTCGGTCCATATTCACATTGAACCGGTCTGATTTCGGTTATCTTTTGCGCTTCACGCCGCCGTTCGTATATAATGAGTTTGGAAAGACTATGAGATAACTGTTAAGGAGGGCACGGGATGGAAATCGTGCGTCAACCTATTCGTCAGATTGATGAGATCGAATATGAGCATTTTAAAAAATATGGTCAAAGTTCTTACGGCATCTCAGCCGAAGAGTTAAAAGGCATCTTTGTCGAGATGGGGGCAGAGCAGGTATACTCGGCCGATGAGCATAGTTATGGGGAGGACTTCTATTATGATCTCCTCGTTGACGGGCAAATCGTCGGAAAAGTGTTGCTCTTGAAACTCGCTCGCGTCTATCAGCTCGATTTGATGGTGTTCGACGCCTTCAAGGGCAATGGCTATGCGACAGAAGGCTTGCGCCTCGCGCTCGAACAATCCGACTTAAGAGAAGGACATACCGTCCGCGCCGGCATCCCGCCGACGAGTCCACATCAGGAAGCGGTACGCCGTGTCCTTGAGAAGAACGGCTTCGAGAAACGGAACGGCCTTTACTATTTAAACTTTAAAAAGCGATATGTAATCAACCACTGAACTGACGGCGTCTGACGCGTCAGTTTTTTCGTATGGAGGTTTTACCGATGAAACAAGTGACAATCAACGACATCGCCAAACTGGCCGGGGTCGCCAAAAGTACCGTCTCTCGTTATTTGAACGGGGGTTCGGTCGGACAAGCGACACGCGAGAAAATCGAGCGGGTCATTCAAGAGACGAACTATGAACCGAACCAGTTTGCGCAAAGCTTAAAGTCGAAACAGACGAAAATGATTGGTGTCATCGTCCCTCGTCTTGATTCCTATGCGGCTTCGCGTACGATGATGGGCATCGACGAGCGGTTGACCGAGCGCGGTTATCAAATGCTCGTCGTCAACACGGCCCAACAGACCGAACGCGAGATCGAGCAATTATATAACTTAGCAAAACAGAAAGTGGCCGGCATCATCTGGCTCGGGACGACCGTGACGCCGCGGCACTTGAAGGCGATCAACGATATCCAAATTCCGGTCCTATTGATCGGTCAAGAGCATGAACAGGTCCATAGCCTCGTCTATCCCGACTACGATGCGGCGTTCGCCCTCGGTAAGCAGTTCATGGAATGGGGTCACCGTGACGTCCTATATGTCGGTGTCGGTCCATACGACATCGCCGTCGGACAGGCGCGGCGTGACGGTTTTCTGCATGCGTTCAAAGAAGCAGGCGCGAACGTAACGACGTATACGACGACGTTCAAAATTGACGACGCGATCCCGATTGGGGAACGGATCGCCGAGGCGACCGATGACGCGACGCTCATCGTCTGTGCGACCGACAACATCGCCTTCGGTGTCTTGAAAGGGCTCGCCAATGGTGGAAAATCGGTGCCGGTGGATATCTCGGTGAGCGGATTCGGCGGCTATGATTTCACCGAAGTGCTCCATCCAGCGATCACGACGGTGCATCTTCCATACCGTCGGACAGGGTCTCGTGCGGCTGACATGATTCTCCAATTGTTAACAGGCGAAACCATCCCGATGAAAACGTTCACAACTTTTGAATTAAAACTGCGAGAAAGCGTTGACATTTTAAATTAAATCGATTACATTTGTGTTGCGGAACCGGTTCCGCAACATTTTTTTATTCGTTTTTGGAACCGGTTCGATAAGTGATACGAAGCACGACATTCAGACATGGAGGTGGACGGATGAACACCGTACATTGCATTGGTGAACTATTGATTGATTGGGTTTGCGAGGACGCATCGAGCGACCTCGTCAACGGGACGACATTCGTAAAGAAAGCAGGGGGCGCACCGGCAAACGTCGCGGCAGTCGTCAGTAAACACGGAGGAAATTCGAGTTTCCTCGGTCAAGTCGGGGCAGACCCGTTCGGACGATTTTTAAAACAGACGCTCGTCGACAACGGCGTCGGCGTCGAGAATCTAGTTGAGGAAGGTGACACGACGTTCGCGTTCGTGTCGATTCAAGAAGACGGTGAACGGGACTTCACGTTCCGCCGCGGTAGCGACGGCGATTATGCGTTCGAGTCGATTGATTTGTCGGCCTTCAAGCCTGGGGACATCGTCCATTTCGGATCGGCGACGGCACTCCTCGACGGTGAGTTAAAGACCGCTTATTTCAAACTGCTCCAGTTCGCCAAGCGTGACGGCCTGTTCGTCTCGTTCGATCCGAACTACCGTGACGCGCTTGTGACCGACCTCGAGGCGTTCAAACAAGATTCGCTCCACTTCATCGCCGAAGCAGACTTCGTCAAGTTGAGCGAGGAGGAAGCGCATTTATTGACCGGGCTTGACGATTTAGACGAAGCGATCGCGTCGCTTCTCGAAACGGGTGCGAAACGAATCGCCATCACACTCGGCTCGCGCGGGACGCTGATTGCGACGAAAGATGTCAAAGACGTCATCGCTTCAGTGAAAATTGAAAGCGTCGATTCGACGGGAGCGGGTGATGCCTTTGTCGGCGCCTACTTGTATCGCTTAGCGACTCTAGGCATCGATGACGACCGTTTACTAAAGGATATTGAATACGCGAACGTGACCGGCGCATTGACGTGCACGGCATACGGCGCGATTCCAGCCATACCAACACAACAACGCGTACTTGAAACGCTAGGAGGGAAACCAGCATGAACTACAGACAAGAAGCAGAAGCGATTTTAGAGGCTCTCGGCGGGAAAGACAACGTCGCCGCCGCGGCCCACTGTGCGACCCGGCTCCGCCTCGTCTTGAACGACGAATCGAAAGTCGACGAGAAGAAACTTGACGCCCTCGACGTCGTCAAAGGAACGTTCTCGACCGGTGGCCAGTATCAAATCATCATCGGTGCAGGTACGGTTAACAAGGTGTACGCTGAGTTCGCTGAATTGACAGGCCTCGGCGATATGTCGACAAGCGACGTCAAGTCGGCCGGCGCGAAGAAAGGCAACCCGCTCCAACAGTTCGTCAAAATGTTGTCTGATATCTTCGTCCCAATCATCCCGGCCATCGTCGCCGGCGGTCTCTTGATGGGGATCAACAACTTGCTCACGGCACCTGATTTGTTCTTCGAAGGAAGCTCACTCATCGATCAGTACTCAGGCATCGCCGATCTCGCCGCGATGATCAACACGTTCGCGAACGCCGCCTTCGTCTTCCTGCCCGTCTTGATCGGGTTCTCCGCCGCCAAGCGGTTTGGGGGTAATCCGTACCTCGGCGCCGCGCTCGGGATGATCATGGTTCACCCGGATCTCGTCAACGCCTATGCGCAAGCAACGGTCGGTGATATCCCGGTTTGGAACATTCTCGGCTTTGAAATCGAGAAACTCGGTTACCAAGGACAAGTGTTACCGGTCCTCGTATCCGCTTATATCTTGTCGAAACTTGAAATCAATATTCGCAAATTCATGCCAGCATCACTCGATATCTTGCTCACACCGCTCCTCTCGCTCCTCATTACGGCGTTCGTCACGTTCGCCTTCGTCGGACCGATCACACGCGAAGCGGGTAACTTGATCATCGACGGTCTCGTTTGGACGTACGACTCACTCGGCTTCTTCGGCGGTCTCGTCATGGGTCTCTTGTACGCACCGATCGTCATCACAGGGATGCACCATAGTTTCATCGCCATCGAGACACAACTTCTTGCCGATATCGCACGTACGGGTGGATCATTCATCTTCCCAATCGCAGCCATGTCGAACGTCGCGCAAGGTGCGGCCACACTCGCTGTCTTCTTCTTGACACGTGACCAAAAGATGAAAGGTGTCGCTTCAGCATCTGGGATCTCGGCACTCCTCGGCATCACGGAACCGGCAATGTTCGGGGTCAACTTGAAACTTCGTTATCCGTTCATCGCGGCCATCATCGGTTCAGGCGTCGCCTCGGCGTTCATCGTCGGACGTGAAGTCCTCGCCGTTGCCCTCGGTGCGGCAGGTCTTCCAGGGATCATCTCAATCGCACCAGCGTCAATCGTCTCGTATATCATCGGTATGGCTATCGCCTTCGCGGTTGCCTTCGGATTGACGTTCGTGCTCGCGAAACGCCAAGCGAAAAAAGAAGCAGTCAAACAAGCAGCATAATGAAAAGGAAGTGATGTTATGAGTTGGACGAAGGCAGAGCGTTACCGCTCGTTACGTGACGTGAGTGCCCTCGAGATGGAGACGCTCCGCACGAAGACGGCAGCTTCCCCGTGGCGGTTCGGATATCATATCCAACCGCCGACGGGACTCCTGAACGACCCGAACGGATTCACGTATTACAACGGGGAATATCACATGTTCTATCAGTGGTTCCCGCTCGGACCGGTACACGGTCTCAAACACTGGTATCATGTCACATCACCCGACCTCGTCACGTGGACGGACCGCGGGGTGGCGTTAGTCCCGGAGACGACCGAAGATTCACACGGTGCCTATTCAGGCAGCGGGTTCGTGAAAGACGGGGAACTCCACGTCATGTACACGGGCAATCACCGGACGGATGACTGGACGCGTCACGCCTCGCAAGTGCTCGGCGTGTTGCGGGATGGCAAGATCGAACGTCGCAATGTCGCGATTCCGGACGTGCCGGCCGGGTACACGGAACATTTCCGTGACCCGAAAGTGTGGCTCGAGGACGGCGCCTATTACGCCGTCGTCGGCGCACAACGTACGGACGAGACGGGTTGCGTCGTCTTGTATCACTCGGTCGACTTGGATGACTGGACGTTCCTCGGTGAAATCAAGACGGGACTCGATTCGTTCGGCTACATGTGGGAATGTCCCGACGTGTTCGAACTGAATGGGCAGCACGTCCTCGTCTTCTCGCCGCAAGGGATTGAACCGGACGGGCATCGCTATCACAACATCTATCAGTCTGGGTTCTTGATCGGCAAGCTCGACGTTGAGACGTTAACATTCACCCACGGAGCGTTCGAGGAGCTCGACTTCGGGTTTGATTTTTACGCCCCACAGACGACAGAACAGGACGGACGACGCGTTCTCGTCGGTTGGATGGGACTCCCTGAAATCGAGTATCCGACGGACCGCTTCGGTTGGGCCCACGCCTTGACGTTACCGCGTGTGCTCACAATTGAGGAAGGGATGCTCAAGCAGCGTCCGGTGGCGGAGATGACAACGCTTCGCCAAGACACATTCCTCGACGCGTCCGGCACATCAATCAGCGTCGCGACACCGGACCGGTATGAGCTTGAGGTGAAAACGGATGGGTCAGACTTCACGCTCGACCTGCTTCAGGTCGAGAATGAGTCACTCGTCATTCGTTACGACGCGACGGCAGGCGAATTGACGATCGACCGGACGAATGCCGGAGAGCCGTTCGCGACCGAGTTTGGCACGACACGGACGAAAGCGATTCATGTGACGTCGCTTCACGTGTTCGTCGACTCGTCAAGTGTCGAATGCTTCGTCAATGACGGTGAGGCGGTCGCCACGCTCCGTGTCTTCCCGAGCGAGCTCGAGAAACAGTTGCGTTACGAAGGCGCGACTGCGAGCCTGACCGGTTGGACGTATCAATAAGGAAGAGCTGAGCTTCGGCTTGGCTTTTTTGTTTACCTACAGAATGAACTCTATATGCTATTCTAGAAATAGGGAATAAATTACATATGGTATAGGGGATGGTTTACATGTGGATGGTTTTAGGATTGCTCGCGATTGGGGCGACACTGGTCAATTTGTATACGTTCAGCATCGGGAAAGACTATAAGCTACCGATGGCGATTGCGTTGTCCTTGACCGCATTGACGGTGTGTGCAGATTACAGCTATTTATCAGTCTGGGTCGAAGCGGAGGATTGGAGTGCGTTGGCGGATGTCATACCAGGTATGGGACGAGCGTGGTGGGTCTTAACGAGCATCTCGATTCTATTGAACATATTGCCGATTTTCTTGGAGCGAATGCGAAAACAGGCCTGAATGATCCGATGTCAAAATTTGTGAAACCTTTCGTCCGGATTTTCGTAAAAGATAACGATCAACATGAATGGGGTGATGGACATGAAACTAGATCGGGCAATCTTCACAGGGGCTTCGGCGATGTTCAAAGCATTTATGAACTCAGAGGAGAATGAGTTGAATAGAGAAGAGATGATTCAAGCGAGAGTTGCTGAGTCGTCAGGAATTGGTTCGTTCAATGAGACAGATTTCATCATGTTCAATGGAATCGAAAAAGTGAGATCGTTCGCGGACATGCTGCGTAATGCAGATGATGCGCTCGAAGATTCCATTCACGGGGAACCGGACTTTGACTTGGAGCTTCATTGGAAGGGCGGGATGATGGCACAGTATCATCTTTGGCTCGGACAGAAACATCAACCGAGCTTTTTGATGGATGTGACGCATCCGCATCTCATCTATCGCGTGTCGAGAGATATGACGAATCAGTTGATTCAAGTGCTCGGGGTGGATGATTGAACGAGTGACGTGGAATGTGAAACTTTACTTGCTTGAATCGCGTATATCAACCATATACAGACAGAGGGAGTCTATTTATGAAACATCGACATACATCAGTCTTTGCTCTCGTCACATTAACACTTACCTTGACCGGTTGTGCCTCGAACGATTTCCGGACGGATGGGATTGAAGAAGTCCGCGTCTCGGAATCGGACGGATTCAGCAGTTTTCAAGAGCGCGATATCGTCACGTTCGACGAACCGGAATCGATTCGAGTGTTCGAAGACATGCTGCGTGAGGCAGACGAAATTCCAGGTGTCGCCAATGTGGTCGGGCCGGAATACGATATCGAAATCCGCTTCGAGGACGGGGAGACGGACCGCTATTACCTTTGGCTCAACGATGATGCGAAATCCGTCAGTAGCCTTTACGACGCGGACGACACAAATATCGGCTACCGCCTTCCGGCTGACGTGACGGAAAAATTGATCAATCTGCTCGAACCAGGCGACTAAAAAAAGACGCCTAGAATGGCGTCTTATGAGTTGAAGCGGATAAAGCGTTCAATCTGTTGCTCGCTCTTCCGTGCTTGACGACCAATCCAAATCAAATGGCCGGGGCTGTTCAAGATGGTGAGCTGGGCGTGCGGGATGAGCCGTTTCGCGTGATGCGCGTGGCGGACCGGCACGGCCTTGTCATTTTTGGAGTGGACGATATACGTCGGGCACGTCACCCCGAGCAGCGCTTCATCGGTCACTTGTTGCCGCAGGTCGAACTGGGCACCGAGACCGAACGCCATTTGGCTAGCGACTCGTTTCAATAGGAAGATATCGTACGGGGTCACTTCGTCGCGGATGACATCGAGTGCGAGCAGGCTCGTCGATTGAATCATGCGGGCCGTCGCCTCAAACGGTTGTTTTTGAATGGCGCGGGCGACGAACTGTTTCATCGCAAATTGCAGCGCGATGAACGCAGGCTGGGCGACGTTACGGCTGATGTATTGCCGATAGGGGAAGTCGACGACGCTCGTCACAGCGGCAGCGAGCGTAAGGCTGAGCGCGTGGTCGTTCTGCGATGCGAGCTCGATTGCCGTCGGCCCACCGGCCGAAATGCCGTACACGTGATACCGATCGATTGCCATGATTTCCATCAAATGACGTAGGTTGGTGGCGAACGCTTGCGGTGAAGCTGAAAATGAGTACGGAGTCTCACCGTAGCCGGGACGGGATGGGACTATGACCCGAAAACCGGACACGACGAGCCGGTCCACATGGTACGGTTCGAGGCTCGATGATTGGGTCCCATGAATCAGAACGATGACCGGACCATGACCGCGGTCCATATATTCGATTTTCGTGCCGTTGACGTGCGCGTAATGTTTCACTGCGGAAGGGCCTCCTTAAACGATTTGTAATGGAAAATACCTTTATTTCATGGAAATAACATGCTACTGTCTGTTTATACATATTTTACATAGAGAAGTGAAAGGGGATTAAACCGTGAACAACCGAGAAAGGTTACTCGAGGTGAGACGGTTTTTCGAACGCCACACAGATGATAATCATCCAAAGACGTTAGAAGACTTGCTCGAATATTTATCTACGATCGGAGATACTTCTAAGTTAGCAAAAAAATCAGTGAAAGACGACATCCAAGCATTGACCGATTCGGGGTTCGAGGTGCAGGATGAGCTCGAGAAGAACGGCCTCGCCAAAAAATATTGGCATTCGGCCCGTTTGTTTGAAATCCATGAGCTCCGGATGATGGTCGACGCCATCGTCGCGGCGAAGTTCATCTCGGAGGACGTGACAGAGCGGATCGTCGAAAAGCTTCAAAAACTGACGAGTATTCCGGAAGCGGAAACGCTCCAGTCGATCATCAAGACACCGAAGAAGAAACACGGACAGATTCCTTACCATATCGATCGCATCCAGCGCGCGATCCAAGAACAAAAGGCAATCTCGTTCCAATATACGGACGTCGTCGGCTTTGACGCCACGAAGCGAACGTTCCCGCTTCGCCGTGACGGCGAGCGTTATGTCGTCAATCCGATTGACTTGCACTGGAACCATGAGCAATATTATTTGATTGGCATCGATGAGTCGATCGGGGAAATCCGAAACTATCGCGTCGACCGCATCGTCAACTCAGAGATTGTCGAGGATGATACGCCGCGCATGAAACATCATTTGCCGGATGACTACTTCCAAAAGTCGTTCAATATGTACAACGGGCTCGACGAGGAAATCGTCCTTGCCGTCGACGAGCGCGTCCTCCCGGTCATCTTCGACAAGCTCGGCGAAGACGTCTCGATTACTCAAGACGGAGAACGCTTCCTCATCCGCTTCGATGCGGCCGTATCCGACGGGTTCGTCTTCTGGCTCTTGTCGCTCGGCACGCAAGTCGAGGTGCTCGAACCAATCACGCTCCGCGACCATTTGCGCGAGACGATCGAGGCGATGGCCGAACGATATGCGAAGGCGAGCATTCACTGAAACGATTGAAATGAAGGTATGATATACTGCTTGCGACACTTGTAGAAGGGGGACAGGCGGATGTTAGATTGGATGCCATTAATCATTCCGATTGTCGCTGTCATTTTTGTCGCTGTCGTCGCAAGACGCGCCATGAAAATGGACCAAGAGAAATAAGCTAGGACGGACATCCTTCTCGTCATGAGGGGGATGTCTTTTCCGTCCAAAAGGAGGAGACCGGTGGACACCATCACACGTACGCTGTTCGGTCTGACGCTCTACGGGGCGGCCGACAAGCGAGAGCTTCAGAAAAACGAAAAACGTGCTTTGTTCGTCACGACGCTCGTCGGGAGCCAAATCCCAGATAGTGACGTCATCTCGCGGTTATGGGACACGGAAGGGATGTATCAGATGTGGCACCGCGGCATCACTCATTCGATTTTCCTCGTCCCGTTGTTCGCGCTACTCATTTACATACTCGTGCGCCTCTTGTTCAAGGTGACCGATATCCGTTACTTCTGGTGGGCGCTCTTGTCCGTGTTCATCCATAACACGGCAGACTTGTTCAACGCCTGGGGGACGGGTTACTTCGAACCGTTATCGGATGTCCGGGTCACGTTCGGTGTCATCCCGATCGTTGATTTCGTCTATTGGGGCATTTTCCTCGTCGCCTGGCTGATCGCACGGCGAACTGACATCAGTCATACGGTGTATCGCTACGCCTGGGCAGTGATCGTCGTGCACGTCTTGATTCAAAGTGCGCAAGGGGCGTACTTGTATCAGTCGTATGCCGCCGATCACGATGAAGTGGCGCTGTCGGCCTCGTTCATCCCGACCCAGTTCACGGTCGTCACAAAGACCGATGAGTCGGTGTCGATTTACAGTGACTCGGTCTATCAAGAACCCGAGGTCCAATACGAGTTGACGAGTGCGGACGATGCCGATTTGAATCCGCTCTTCGCCGAAAATAAAGAAGCGATCACGCTCAAACAGTGGTCCCCGTTCGTTGTCGTCGTCGAGGATGATGAGCGGCTCGGCCTCTACGATCCGCGCTTCTTTGACGGTGAGTCGTCATTCCTTTACGAATACATCGAATTGTAGGTGATTACGATGCGGCGCATCCGTTATTTGTTCATCTTCGGTTACGAACAGGCACTCAGTTGCATCTTCCCGGTCGCCATCTTCGGGGCGCTCGCGTTGACGAAATGGTTCGACTTTCCGATTCCGCGTTACGACGTCCTCCTCATTTGGTGCCTATTCGTCCAAGTCGTGCTCGTCAAGACCGGGCTCGAGACGATGGAAGAAGTGAAGGTCATCAGTTGGTTCCACGTTATCGGGCTCGGCCTCGAGCTGTTCAAAGTCCAGATGGGGTCATGGAGCTATCCCGACGAGGCGTTGACGAAATGGTTCGGCGTCCCGCTCTATGCGGGGTTCATGTATGCGAGCGTCGGCAGCTACGTCGTCCAGTCGTGGCGCCGCCTTGATTTGGAGTTTCTCAAGATGCCTCCACCGCTCATCGCGTTCGGCCTGGGAATCGCCATCTATTTCAACTTCTTTTGGCATCACATTTGGCTCGATTTGCGCTGGGTGTTGATTGGTCTCGTCTTTCTCGTCTTCGGCCGTGCCATCGTCACGTACCGGCTCGACGACCGCCGTTTCACGATGCCCGTCGTCGTCGCCTTCTTTTTGATTGCCTGCTTCATCTGGTTCGCGGAAAATATCGTCACGTTCTACAACGGTTGGGCATATCCGAACCAGTTGAGCGGTTGGGCGCTCGTTGACCTCGGCAAGCTGTCGTCGTGGTTCCTGCTCGTCATCATCAGCATCTTGCTCGTGGCGTGGCAGAAACGAAGACAGGAGCTCTCATGAAAAAACGTGTGCACCCGCTTCGGGTTGCACGCGTTTTTTGGTTACGTCGTTCGTTGTTTGGAGCGGGCGACCATATGGACGATGAACACATAGAGCGGGAAGGTGAATGTGAGCGCGATAATTAATAGCCCGACGGCCGGACTTGGCCATGCCGCTTCATTCGGAGCGGGGACGATTCGCGTCCAGACATAAGTGAACAGCGCCAAATAAGGAAACCATAACACGTATAGGGATAGGTTCCATGTTGAAGCTTCGAGACGCCTGACAAGTTTGATGAGGATCCGCGTGAATAAGATGAGTGAAGCCAGAGCGATAGAGACGATGATTAGTATATAAATGTTATCCATTATCAGATAGAGCCGTCCGCTGTTGGCGAGCAGTTGAATGTTTAAGAGTAGGATGAGCGCGAGCAGGATGGAGAGGTTTTGTAATTTGAGAAAGTGTGTCATGAAGGTCTCCTTGAAAATGAAATGGTGATGAAACTTTGTCTGGCAGCACCCGTATAAAAAGATGAGGTGATAAGTTTGATTGATATAATTGGGTTTTGGTGTATTGCGCTCGCACTTATGGGTGCGACGATCATGTATTTCGTCCAATGGTGGAGAGGACGAAAGTTAGGAAAGTTGTTTGCGTCTATTGGGTCGCTCGTGCTAGTCATTCTAGTGTTGCTCGTGACGGTTCCAGATACATATGATCGGATTCATAGTCGCTACAAGACAGAGACGGGAATGTGCTATATAATCGATAACGGTGCTAAAGCCCGTGATATCGATGTATATTTGAATGGCGTACCGCACGAAACGCGCAATCGTCCCGATATCCCGTTCGGTCCTGGTATTGAATATGAATGCACAATCACGCTCACGCAGGAGTTGAAGACGCTCGTCGACTATGAGTTACGGTCTGAAGATGGTGACGTTCTATTTTCAACATACTAAGGTGTTCCTTTCATGAAGGAATACTTTTTATTTGCTTATTGATTGGGGTGTTCAATGTAGCTAGCACATTTAAAGTTGTCTCAGAGTATGTGCGTAATTTAAAGATAGCATAATTCACCTCTTTATTTATTGAATATTGTTATTATTTACAATATTACTGTGATAGAATCAAAAAACACACATATGGTTTTATTTTACTTTTGTATCGAGAAAATGTTTTATTTTGGAGAGAGTTCTTTTTGACTGTGTTTTAGGCGGCTAGTCATTGAGAGAATAGAAACTCATGTCACAAAAGGAGAGAATCGGATGAATTGGATTGCTCAAAAATCGGCTCAGTTTTTCATCACGCTATTTGTATTGATTGCAATCAGTGCCTTGCCGTCACTCGTCGTGGAACTCGAGTTCGTGCCATCAAATTACTGGAACGGGATTCAACAACAATTCAGTCAGTTGGCGAAACTCGACGAGATTACATACTACAACGTCACCGCACAACGCGAGTTACCGTTATTGCCAGACCTCGCCCCGCTCATGAAAGAGACGGTCATCATCTTTATGACGTCACTCATCGTCTCGGTCGGGTTCGCCCTTCTGTACGCCTATTTCTTTTATCGGAGCGGGAAGCGCGTGCGCACGGTGCTCCAGCAAACGAGCCAGACGCTCGAGATGATCCCGGATTTGTTTTGGCTCATCTTCTCGCAATTTCTTGCCATCACGATTTATAAGAAGACAGGGTTCGATCGAATTGAAGTCGCAGGTGGGTTCGCCGAATACATACGCTTTTTGCCGATTGTGACGTTGACGCTCACGATTCTGTTCTTCTTCCTCAAGTGGTTGACGAAACATATCCTCGAGGAGGAGGTGTCGTTGTTTCTCGAACTGGCCCGGGCCAAAGGCGTCAGACCGGCCGCCCTGTTCTGGAGACATTTGCTCCCGAATTTGGTGTACCGCTTCTACCTCTTTTCCCGCTCGAACTTGATCACGGTGCTATCGAGTCTGTTGATTATCGAGTATTTGTTCAACGTGCAAGGGATTTTCCGGTTCGCCGTCTATAATCCGGTCATGCCAATCCTGCTCGTCATCTTGTTGGTCGTCTATATCCCGATTTTTATATTGGATTTAGTAGCAGAATGGCTCATCCCGAACGCTTGGAAAGGAGGGATTTAATGCGACGCACGTTACTGCGGGACCCGATTTTCATCATCGGGTTCGTCATTTTTGCCAGCTTGCTGTTACTAAGTATCGGGAATACCGTATTCCGCGATGGCCAAGTCGACCAATTCTTGAACCGTTACTCCGACGAAGGTCGGTTGATTGGCATTCCGCCGCTCGAACCGTCGAAAGATCAGTGGCTCGGTACCGACCGGGCCGGCAACGACTTGTTCCAGATGATGATCGAAGGTTTTAAGTGGACGGTCGGCATTTGTGCCACCGTTGCGCTCGGACGGATGGCGTTCGGCCTATTGATTGGGATTCCACTCGCGTTTCGCGGGGCGCGCGTGAACCGAATCTTCAAAATGGTGTTAGACGGGTTTTTGATTTTACCGATTTCCCTTCTTGCCATGATGATGCTGTTCCCGTCCTTTTTCTTCGCGGATTCGACCATGGTGCCGCCGCTGCTGGACCGCGTGACGCTGCAGTTGACGGTGTTCGTGGCGCTCGGCTTGCCTGCAGTCACGCTCTATCTCATTACAGAGGTGCGGCAATTGCTCAAACAAGAGTTTATGATCGTCGCCGAGACGTTAGGAGGCAGTGTGTGGCACCGGACAAGGAGACACTTATGGCCGCACCTCGTTCCGACGTTGGTCATCGTCTTCATGCAGCAATTCGTGCAAACATTGATGTTGCTCATTCATCTGTCGTTGTTCGGCGTCTTTTTCGGAGGCACCGTCTTCCTGTTTGAAGGGGTGCGACCGACGCTGTTTGAATGGTCGTCGATGTTCGGTTTTTATTTCACGCAGTTCACAGCGACGACATGGATGACAAACCATATGTTCCTCGTTCCGGCTCTCGGCCTGTCACTGCTCGTCTTCCTCAGCAACTTGCTGACGAGCCGCCTCGAGCGGGCGTTTCGGTTACGGCGACAAGAAGCGGTCATCACGGAAGAGACGATGTCTCAAGCCGAGGCAGCGGCCGCGTCGCTCGCCGAGCCGTTCACACTTGTGCATGCGGATGGCTCATTTCAAAAGATGAATCAAAAGAAAGCGGACGGCATCACACACTGATGTCATCCGCTTTCTTTTAGTACTTGATTATCGTAAAACTAAGGAGGTAAAGATGGTGAACACGAAGTCGTTTATGCTCGTTTTTGTCTCGGTGTACTTGTTAATGAGTCTTCCTTCAATGTTAGGAATCGGTTATGTGATTGATTGGATTCCGGAAGCCGCTTTATTGCAAAAGCTGAAGGGATATGTGATTGATGGTTTTACTCACAACTCTCTTTTTAAAATTGTGTTCTCAGCCATCGCGAGTGGGATTTTTACCTTCTTTTCATCAAGACGGATAGCCAGTCATAGTGATTGAATTCGCTCAATATTATGAGAAACCTATGATAAATTAATCTTCAGATTGTGATTTGACTCGATTAATCCATGCATTAAGCTTGTTATAATCGATTTCTCCAGAATATCAGCGCTTCCTGTACGATTTATTCAAGGTGTATCTACTTCGTGTCAGTCTTCAATCATATCTTCTCCAGCGTGTCGCAGTTTCTCAAGTGAGTCGCGCATATGCGCGATCACATCGTCAAGGTGGCGTTCCCAAGCCCCGAGTTCGGCTACGACTTTGAGCGGGGCGTTCGACCGGTACGACCGGGTCGGATTTCCGGGGAAGCGCTTGTCCGTCAAGTTCGGATCGTTCTCGAAGTCGCCCGTCGGTTCGACGACGTAGATTCGTTCACGCGCATTTCCGCTCGCCAGTTCGGCTCCCCACTTGGCGGCGTCGAGAGTGGCCGTGAAATAGATGTAGTTCGACTGCTTGTCTTGATAGTTCGAGCGTCGCTTCGGTTCAAGCAAGTCTCCAAGTTTCAGTTCGGCTTTCGTTCCGTGGAAAAACGGGCCGGGGTCGAGCGGTTTCATGTCATCGGTCATGCTTTATCTCTCCTTCAGTCAGGCTGTCTTCACAGTATAGTGGATGGATTTAGGAGAACACAGTCTGTTTTTGGTTCGAGAATCGCGATATAATAAAGACGGGAAGAGCGTTCGGCTCTTCCTTTTTTGTTACATAGAATTCAAAGCTGTTTTCGGAACGAATAGCTCGTGATGGCGTAGTCCATCTTGTCTTTATAAAAGCGATGCGCCTCGGTCCTTGCCAGTCCGGACTCGAGGGCGACATATTTGGCACCACTGTCGCGTGCGTATTCATGAATGAAGTGAAGCAACATCTCGCCATATCCCTTCGAGCGATGGTTCACGCACGTCACGAGGTCGTAAATGAAGACGTGTTTCTCGAGATATAGATTGACGCGGAGCTCAATCCCCGCAAGCGAGACGATGACATCGTCGGCGTATAACGCATATAGTTCATACCCTTGTGGTCGCATGGCGGCGACGAGATCGCGATAGGCGTCGAGCGTCAAGTCGGTGCGCAGTTGATTCATGACTGGGAACGATTCATCGAGTTCGTGTGGCGACTCGATTGGTTTGATGGAATAGATGGTCGATGGAATGGGAATCATGCCTCCTTGAGGGGGGTGTTATATGTAGATTTCGCTTTCGTAAGTCAGGATTCCTTTCCTTACTTATAAACGGACAGAAGGGACAGATATATCGTGAAACATGCGCTAGTGATCGGCGGCAGCGGGATGCTGGCGGGGACGGTCCTTTGGTTGGAAGAGGTTGGCTATCACGTGTCCATCATCGGACGGGATGCCGAGAAAATGAGCCGATTGACCGAACAAACACCCGACCGACTGTCTGCCGTATTGGTCGACTATCGGGACGACTTGCGTCTCAAGGAAGCGCTGCGAAGTTCGATTGCGGATCACGGAGATTTCGACTTGGTCGTTGCCTGGGTTCATTCGGACGCAGCTGACGCCTTAACGTGTGTGTTGTCAGCACTACGAGGGGGAACGGACGTGTTCCATGTTCTCGGTAGTCGCGCCAACTCGAGCGGTGTGAGAAACGGGCTGACGATCACTGAAGACGTCCGTTATCACCAAGTGCAACTCGGTTTTCAAGTCGTGAAGGGGGAGAGCCGCTGGTTGACGCATAAAGAGATTGCCGGAGGCGTGATCGAGGCGATTCAAGGGAAGGAACCTCTCCATTTAGTCGGAAATGTAACGAGATGAAACGATTAACAATAATAAACTGAAGTGATAAAAGGTCGAACGATACATATGAAAATGCTCTTCGGGCAACCTAGATAGAGTATCATCTAGAGCGATTTAGATAAGAAATTGAATTGGGTTAACTCTGTGAAGGACTTGATGCTGTATCCAAATGGAAATTCTGAGTTTGCGTATAATGGGCTTGGATAGACGTTACAGACAGCAGTCGTGATGGAGAATCGAAACGGCTAAATGTGGGGTAAAATCGATATGATGACACAAAAACCTTGAATGCGCACTTTTATTAAGTGTCGATCATTCAAGGTTTTATTATCAGGTATTTCTCAACTAGTCGACGATGCCTTCGCAACGATTTTATCAACGACCGTGTTACAATTTTCTTGATTCACCTCATAAAACGTATCCTCATACGTCAATGACACGTGTTTACCGCTTTGAAGCCCATACTGTTCTAGTAGCGGACGAATCCGGTCATGGACGACTTGTGCGGCTTTTTGTGACGTGTAGGGGAAGATGATGGCGAACGTATCGACTGCGATCCGATACTTGTGATCGGTTCGTCTTGTTGCCATATGGAGCTCGTCACTGAAATAATTCAAGAACCATTCATATTCAGTTCGTCCGTAATGTTCCTTGAAACGAGCGAAGTCATTCAAGTGAATGAACGAGACTGAGAATGAGCCACCGTGGCGAATGAGACGGTCTCGTTCCGCACTCAAGTCCATCCGAAATCGCTCGGTATTATCAAGCCACGTCTCTGGATCGACCGCAATCAATTGTCGCGCTTGTTCCTCTAACTCGTGCCGGGACAGTTGAACGGTGTTCACGAGTTGATGAACGAGACCAGACAGAATGGACATGACGAGAAGCAGAATCGTAAAACTGATGCCTCTGGCGTTAAAAAACTGAACGTTTCCTGTTTCGTAAATGGACGCGAGCCATCGGAAATAGATGAATAAAAAGAGGAGGAGCGTGACAGACAGAGTCAGCCCAGCTCGCATCCCGAAGATGAGAGAAGAGAGTATGATGGTGGGTAAAATCAAGTAGCCGAGAAGACCGGTGTTACTTTCAGACAAAAGGACGATATAAGCCATCGTACCGACAATCATACAAGCGATGAGACCGAACAAATAAATCGATTCATTAGTCCATTGCTTCATGTTCACCCCTCCATCTGTCTTGAATCGGCTCACGATGAGCCACCTCTTCAATTACCCGCTATATATGCGGAATAACCAATCAAAGATGTCCGTCACCTTCATTATAAAACATTAGACTGGAACGACGAGATCGTTTTTCGAATCGGAGCGAGTGCGTTCTTCGGGATTAAGTAAACGACACCACCGACACAGATGCCGGTGGTGTCGTCAGTTATGTGGCAAGGGTGGTCTGGCCATCGTGAATCAACGTGTCGATCGATTCGCTTCATCGCGCCCGTCACTTCAAAGTCGAACACATGGATCGGAAGATGATTGTCTCTGGCGAGGAGGAGTGACGAGTGATCCATCGCCTATGCGATGCCGTTATATGTGATCGGACGCGACGCCGATTATGAAGTCGCACAAGGCATGTTAAACGGTTTGCCTGAATCTGAGTTAAGGTTATTAGAAGCAACGTGGCATCAACTCATTCGTGAACAAACGATGCTCGCAACGACTAGCAAGCTGGTGATTGCGGAACAGGCATCGCATGCCATTCAATTAGATCGTCCGGATGTCATTGTTGCTGTGGTAGAAGAACACATTGATCAGATGACTCAAGCGATACAATAAGCCGATTGAGAGGATGGTCTCAATCGGCTCTTTCTGTTGTTTCGCCAACACTATAACCGCATTAGGATGCTTCCTCCTCGTGTAGAGCTGACGTATACAAAGCTTGTCTTGATCGCTCTAGTACAACCCGTACTGTGACCAAGCCGACGAGCAAGAAAGCGAGTGAAAAGGCGACATACGTCGAGCGAATCCCGACATATTCAGCGAGGAGACCGATGCCGAACGTCAACCCGATAATCAAGACGGACTCCGCTACGTTGATCACCCCGGAGAAGCGGCCCATCAGGTCGGTCGGGACATTGTTTTGATAGAACGACAAGAAGCCGGTGTTCGCGAACGACAAGGCGAACGTGAGCAGGAAGAAACCGACCGCTGCGACCACGAATGACTCGGAGAAGGCGAAGACGAGATAGCCGACAGGTGTTAGGATGGCACCGAAACTGATTAGGAACGGTAACGTCAGCCGGGCACTGAACGTCGCGTTGATGATGGAACCAGCGATAATCCCGGCTCCGGCAACACTGACGAGAAAACCGTAGCGACTCTCAGAAAAGTTGAGCACTTGCGTCGCGAACGACGCCTCGAGCGAGTCGAGCCTCGACATGAAAATCGTCATGACGCAGAATAGGCCATAGACGAGTGTCACGTAACGCATGGTCGATGCGAATCGGACGACCGTTTTCCAATCATCGAGAATCATGCGCAGGTTGAACACTTCGACTTCGTCGCGGGCCGTGAACAACTTCGGTAGTAGGGAGAGGATTCCGACAGACACGAGCAACGCCAGCGCGTTCAATTGTATCGCGAGCGCGGGTGTACCGATCATGAACAACAATCCCGCGATGGCCGGGCCTAAGATGAATCCGGCCGATTGGACGAAACTTTTCATGGCGTTGAACCGTTGACGGTCACCGCTTGGGACGAGCTTGGTCATGTAGACGAGGGAGGCCGATTCGAAGACGGAACTCGCGATGTTCAATAGAAACACGAGCAAGTAGATGAGCGCGAGTGAGTCGATGAAAGCGAGACTGAAGACGACGACGGCGCGGAGCGCATCAAGCCACATCATCAAGCGGCGTGTATCGGTACGGTCGATGACCGAGCCTGACCAAACGTTCGCGCATAGTGCCGCGAGCGGGACCAGAATGTAGAGGACCGAGACGGCGAACGGCGATTGCGTCATCTCGAGAACAATCAAGTTGAGGGCGATGAAATACACCCAGGCGCCGAGGTTCGAGATGCCGACGCCAGTTAGTAAGAGTAAAGTGTGTTTCCAAGTATTCATCGCAATCGTCCCCGTTCAAAGTAGATTTTGAACAGTATGTCACAAAAAGGCTCATCACCATAAGGTGTGGTTGACGCATAAAATCCATCAGATTTTGAATTGAACATAGAAAAAAAGCGAAAACCCCGGTATCGTAATTGTTGCTTAGACAAACCACGATTGGAGTTTTCGCTTTGTCCCAACAGTTTATCAAATTACTTCTTCCACTTCCAGACCTTTTTCAGATTCAGATGTCTTCAGACGAAGAACCAAACGTTTTTCCGGTCATCCCGGATCGACATGACATCCCTTGTCCGCTGTGCCAGAGAAAGACCATCCTGCATTCGAAAAAGCGGCGTCGCTTTCGACACGGTCATGCGTGGAACGTCGGTGTACTCTGGATCGAACTGGATGTCCCACGTCAAAGATGCACCTCTTGTGATTTGACGTTCGTGTATGACTACGGTCTCGGGCTCGTCAGCACTTCCACCGAGGTGTTCCGGAAAGGCATCGCAAAACGTTGCCACGGACGGACAATCTCAGATGTCGCACGCGAGTACAGCCTCCCTTATACGACGGTGGAGCGCTGGTTCTATCAGTACGCTTCGGTGGAGACGATGGAGCGTGCAACGCATGTCCTGGTCGACGAGTTCGCCACGAGAAAGGGGCACCACTATGCGACGATTGTCCTCGATGCCAAGAGTGGCCAGCTTCTGTCCATTGTCCCGGGCCGGGACGTGGCAGCCATCTCGGCAGCACTTCAAGGCGTATCCGGGGATGTCCGTTCTGTCGTCAGTGATTTTGCACCGGCGATGGCGAAGGCCATCAACCATGTCTTCCCGGAGGCAGAACATGTGCTGGACCGGTTCCACCTCGTCCAGTTCGTCACGGACGCCCTTCGCCGACGGCGTCGTTTTTGAACGAGGCAAGACGCCATCACCACGTTCGCGTGATCGATCGTTCGCTCGCGCGTCGCCCGGAAACGCTGACTGGGGAAGACCGGGAGGTCGCCCGTTCCTGTATGCAGGAAGATCCATTCATTCGGAACCTCTATCAAGGGCTCCAGCATATCCGGTATGTGCTGAAGGCGACGTGCGAGATACAGTCGCAACGGCGGCTCACAGACTGGTTGGACCGTTATCAGTTCCATCCGTGCGGGCCCCTGGCGAAGATCGCGAAAGCAA
The DNA here is from genome assembly GCF_018618085.1 of Exiguobacterium sp. s141. Classification (NCBI taxonomy): domain Bacteria; kingdom Bacillati; phylum Bacillota; class Bacilli; order Caryophanales; genus Exiguobacterium; species Exiguobacterium sp. s141. The sequence continues at coordinate 728,382 of NZ_JACSLJ010000002.1, forward strand.
TCCGGGTCCGGGAGCAAGCGATGCGCCAGACAATCGTGTCAAGGCTGTCGAACGGGAAGATGGAAGGGACGAACAACAAGATCAAGCTCATCAAACGCCGTGGCTATGGCTATCGAAACCTCGAGCGATTCTTTTTAAGATTGCGCCTCGAGATCGGTCGTCAAAATAGCAACCACGAGTTATGGTGATGAGCCAGAAAAAGAGGATGAATTTATCGAAGTTTTCTCAAACAGGGGGTAAAATTACAAAGAATTTTTTCTTTTGTTCTTTGCCCAGATCACTAGAAACGATAGAAAGATCAAAATAAATAAGCCGTACTGATAACCGGGATGTATGGATTCTACAAGGCCATAAACAACAGCCACTTCAAGAGAAACGGCCGGAATTTTACCGATGGTGCTGGCAATAATGAATAAGCCACCTGGAATGGGCGTCAAGGCCGCCCCTGCTGTTACCAGACCTGATGGGACAAAAGGAATTAAGCGCAGCAAGATGATTGCCCAGAAGACGCGGCTTATTGAAGAACTCTGGATGTACCTCCAGAACGGCCGCTTTAACCACTTTGGATTAACTTTTGAAAACCCATATCGATATAGGTAAAATCCGACGATAGCGCCAAAAATCTCCCCCGACAAAGAAAGGATGACGCCAATGGTTAACCCTAAAGAACTGATATTGAGAGACGTGAGCAAAAAGCTTGGGAAAAAGCCAACTGCACCCATACTTATGTTGAAAATGAGAAGCAGCAGAAATTCTAAAACGGGGAACTGAGTGTTTATGGTATAATCCGCCTCCTGCGCTGTTTAAAAAATTGATGGTATATAAAAGTTCAGTTGAATGAAATTTTAAGATAGAGAAGTGCGTTCTATATCCGCTTTTTTCGAATTCGGTAATACACTAATCCTGAAAAGCCAACGACGAGGAGGAACAAATAGATTGAACTTAAAATCCCAGGTGGGAAAAATGTGCGAACGTCTTCAGAATTAGAAGGAAGGTTTGTCTCAGAAGCACTGACAACGGGAAACTGATAAGAAGACAAAAGAGTGCCATCCTGATCAGTAATCCTTAATAGTCCATCTTCTTTTACAGCGATTGTCACTTGCTCATCTGTTTGGTGTGTATAAAAGAAATCGCCTGGCGTAATGTATTCCACATCACCGGCAAAAAAGCTGCTTTCTTTCGGAATGCTCACTGTTTTAAAATTTTCAAATCCAAAATCCAAAAGTTGAATAGTGTCAGCATAAGCTTCTGCCTCTGTGTCGCTTTTTAAGGTGACGACAATTAAATTCAGGTTTTCTCTTTTGGCTGTCGTGGCCAGCGTGACGCCTGCTTCTGGCACAAACCCGGTTTTACCACCCGTAACGCCTTCATAAGGTTTTTCCCTTAATAGTTTGTGGTGGGTATAAAGCGTGGTATCCCAGGATTCACCGTTCCAGGGCAGTTCTTTTGTTCCAAATATTTTCATGAATTCATCGTTCTTCATCGCATATCGGGTTAACTTCGCTAAATCTTCGGCTGTCGTAACATGCTCGGGATCAAAAAGACCGTGGGGATTTTCGAAGTTCGTATTCCGCAGGCCAATTACATCTTCTAAATATAAATTCATATCAGCAGAAAATAACTCAACGCTGCCGCTGATGTGTTCAGCAATGGCGACGCCGGCATCATTTCCAGAGTTGACTAAGAGGCCCAGCAACAGTTTTTCTAAAGTCACTTGTTCTCCCTCTTCCAAATAAACACGGGTGCCTTCCGTATTGCGTGCTTTTTTACTGATGGTTACAATATCATTTAATTTTCTGTTTTCAATTGCATAAATGGCTGTGGCAATTTTTGTTAGGCTGGCAGGATACATCTGCGACTGTGCATTTTTTTCATAGAGGATTTCTCCAGTCGTTGCTTCCATGACAATAGCTGCTTCACTGGATACGTTTGGCAGGGAAGGGTCATCAGTTTTACTGAAAACGGACGAAACGATTAAAGTGTTGATCATGATTAAAATGGTTGAAACAACACTTAGTTTTTTCATAACTACTCCCTCCTGAGTGATTATTTTAGTTCTGCTTTATTATATAATTGACGGTTTCCCGGTCCGAATCAGTCGGTAAATGAAAGGTTTGCTGGTATTTCTCGTGTCCTTTACCGGTAATCACAATCCAGTCGCCTTCCTTGCTTTCATGGATTGCTTGCTGAATGGCGAGTGTACGGTCTGGAACGATGCTGCCTTTTGAGTTGCCGTATGTTTCATTTAGTTGGTTTAAAACTTCCAGCATATCTCCTGGAGAAACATTGTTCAGGTCGTCCAACGTTAAAATGTAGCGGTCACTCATTTCAGCAGATATGGATAGCATGTGCTTTCTCTTGCTGGCATCTCGATTTCCACGAAAGCCGAAAATATGGGTTATTCGTTGGGCCCCTTGTGATTTTGCAGTTTCCAGGCAGTAAGAGATGGCATCCGGAGTATGGGCATAATCCACAATAACGATCGAGCCCTTGGCCAGTTTCGTGACCTCAAAGCGTCCATCGACTCCCTTGAAATGGTGAATGGAGTTTAAGAGCTTTTCTTTGGGAATACCCAGCAACAATGATGTTCCGTAGGCCATTAAGGTGTTATACATATTGTGCATTCCGGTCATGGCAGCGACCATTTGATACGTTTCGTTACTTTCAATCACCCGCATAGTGGAGGACAGTGAATGAAATTTTGCAACACGCAGGTTGCATTCAGTGGATGTGCCAATTGCATAAATCGGTTTTCCCTTTGTTTGCAGGATTCCACAGAGCTTTCGTCCCCACTCATTATCTGTATTCACTACAGCAATCCCATGTTCTTTCATCTGATTGAACATTGTAAGCTTCGCCTGAAAATATTCTTCCATGGAACTGTGATAATCCAGGTGTTCATGGTGAAGATTGAGGAACAAGCCGTAATCAAATTCAATGCCTTCTAACCGATACTGGGCCAGTCCATGAGAAGAAACTTCCATAATGACGACCTCATCCTGACTGAGGGTCAACAGTTTATGGAGAGCGAGTGAATTTGGTGTGGTGTTCGAGCTTTTCATTTTTTCGCCATTGATAATATTTTGGTTGGTACCGATGACAGAACAACTCATACCGTTGCTTTCCAGAAAGTGCTGGAGCATATAGCTCGTCGTCGTTTTTCCGTTGGTGCCCGTAATTCCAATCATTATTTTCTGGTCAGATGGACGGCCATAAAAATTCCTGGCCAGGATGCCAAGCGCTTTCCGGCTATTTTCCACCTGTAAATAAGGGACACCTAACCGGGTAATTCCTTGTTCTCCGATGACAAGGGCTGCCCCTTTTTCAATTGCCTGGTCAATAAACCCGTGACCATCAATTTCAAATCCTTTAATAGCAACAAACACAAAACCTTTTGCCACATCGCTTGAGTTATCGGCAATCCCCTTGATGTCTAATTCTAATATTCTGGAATCTAATCGGGAGATCAGACCGGATTCGTTCAAAAGCTGATTTGTTTTCATAGATTTGGTGACCTCTCTAAAACTATTTAAATTTGATTTATTCTATTATAAAAATGTTGAAAAAATGTGCAGAATTTATACGGGAAGCCTAACTACTAAAACTTAATGTTTTTGTAATACAAACGAAATCGAATCCTTTATGAACCATTACAGATAAAAACCCGGGATCTTGTTGACAAGATCCCGGGTTTTGGCGCTTTTATTCGGGTGACAGTTCGCTTTCAGTCACCCATTTATGATTGGTGACTTCCTCGCCTCCGGTGGTCGGGACGAAATCAACCATATAGACGGTCGTTTCTTCGGTAGAATCAACCGTAGCCGTTGCGCCGTCCATTCCCTCCATATGGTCAGCGGCAATGGCCGCTTCATCGCCCGTTTCCAATGGTTCATCACCTGGATTTTCCAATTCTGCGTGAATCACCCATTTGTGATTTTCAACCGGCTCGCCTCCGTCCGTCGGCGTATAGGTCACTGCATAGGCGGTTGTATCATAAGCCCCGACAATTGTGGCTTCAGCACCTTTCATGCCTTCCATATGATCGGTTTCAATAATCGCCTGGCTTCCAACTTCAAAGGTTGGATTTTCGGCTTCCTGCAAATCATCCGGGACTTCACCTGAACCGGAATAGAAGAAACTGCACAGAAAATCAAGAATTAATCGGTAAACTGGATTGGTTGACGTCTTCTGGAACGGTTAAGCAAGCACGGGGAAGTAGAAGTTAAGAGAGGGGCTGTATTTAATTTTACATACCTTGAAATTCCCCGAGTCTTATATAGAAAATTTCATTTGATTCCTTAAGGGATACAAAAATGATAAAGAAGAGGATTCAACTTACTGTAATAGGAGGTGTACAAGTGGCGGAAATTAGTTTGTATCTTGCGTTTGGCGCAGGGCTTTTATCATTTATCTCTCCATGCTCCCTTCCTTTGTATCCGGCTTTTTTATCCTACCTTACTGGAGTTTCAGTCAATGAGTTAAAGACGGGCAAGGGAATGATGAGGAGCACGGCTTTGATTCATACGGTTCTATTTTTGATAGGTTTCTCCATCATTTTTTTAGCGTTGGGCTTGTCGACTTCGCTTATCGGAAACTTCTTCTTGGAATATCAAGTTCTTCTACGTCAATTGGGCGCTATTTTGATGGTGTTTTTTGGCTTGGTCCTAACCGGTATCCTGAAATTCGACTTCCTGCTGTCGGATAAGAAATTACAGTTCCAGAAAAGGCCCTCCGGATACGCGGGTTCTGTTCTGATCGGCATTGGCTTTGCAGCTGGATGGACCCCGTGTACCGGTCCCATACTTGCAGGAGTTATTGCACTCGGAGTAGCGGATCCGGACAGTGGCTTACTCTATATGCTGTTTTACGTTCTGGGATTTTCCATTCCTTTTCTCTTGATGTCGTTTTTTATTGAGAAAATGACTTTCTTGAAGAAGAAGAGCGCTCTTTTCATGTTAATAGGAGGAGCATTAATGATTCTGATGGGCGTTTTACTTTACTTTGACATGCTGACAGAAATCATCGCTTTTTTATCGCAATTTACGGGTGGATTTACAGGGTTTTAATGGACTCAACCCATCATCTAGGAAGGACGTGACAGTGTATGGCTGCTAAAAAGGATAAAAAGAGAAATCGCTTGATTATGAGGACAAGTATTTGTTCATTCTGGTTGTCGCTATTGCATTTACCATCTACAACGGATTAACAAAAGAGAAAAACGAATTGCTGCAAGTTGGAGATTCGGCACCCGATTTTGCGTTGACGGATTTGAACGAGGAACGGCATCAGCTGTCTGAGTACAAAGGGCAGGGGGTGTTCGTGAACTTTTGGGGTACTTGGTGCAAACCGTGCGAAAAAGAGTTCCCGCTGATGGAAAAGCAGTACCAGGTATACAAGGATCAAGGTGTGGAGATACTCGCTGTCAATATTGCGCAATCCGATTATGAAGTGAGACAATTTGCTGAACAGCGAAATTTAACGTTCCCGATTGTTATCGATAAGGACAAAAGTGTTATGGAAGCTTATAATATCCGTCCATTGCCGACTACTCTGTTAGTCAATCAAGAGGGCAAAATCGAGAAAATTATTACGGGTGAAATGTCCGAAGAGGATATCGCGAGTTATATGGAACAGATCAAACCGTGCTGATACCTCTGAATTTCCCAAGCATAATGCGGGCCACGTTATTTTGAAAAATGCTGCAAAGAAAAAACGAGAAAAAAACATTTCTTTAAAGTGGACTAACCGAAAGAAAAGAAATGTCAGGTGTAGAAAATTTATAAATAAAAATCAGGCAAAGATCCTCCACCGGACCGATTGGAAGGATTATTCCTTTTGGGTCAATTGTAGAGGGAATGGATTAGCTGTTTTGAAATCAAGATATCTGCACAAAAAGTCGAAACTTTTTCGTTAAACTTTAAGAATGTTATACTTATAAAAAATAAAAAATGACATATTCGGAGGGCATCTACATGAAAAAAAAGAGAATAGGAACGGCAGTGCTGTCGGCTTTTCTTTTGTTGGCAGGCTGCAGCAATGATACAACGGATTCATTTGAAGTGCCGTTTGAAGGGGAACTGAACCATGTTCATGGGATGGGTTATGCAGGAAATGAGAACGGACTGTATTTTGCCTCGCATACCGGGCTGAAAATTTACCGGGAAGAGGGCTGGTTCGAAACGGCGGATAATTTTCATGATTATATGGGCTTTAATGCAACAAATGAAGGATTTATTACGTCGGGCCACCCAAGTGCAGACTCAGAATTACCCAATCCCCTAGGGATACAGCGAAGCATCGACAGCGGTAAATCGATTGAAGAGATTGCATTTCAAGGAGAAACGGATTTTCATGCCATGGCGGTGGGATATAACAGTAACGACATTTTCCTAATCAATCCGGCCAAGAATTCCCTATTGGAAGCCGGCGTATATAAAAGCGGTGATGAAGGCGAATCATGGAAAACTGTGAAGGCTGAAGGGCTGGAAGGCGAAGTGACTTCGCTCGCTCTTCACCCGGCTGACTCAAACTTCGTCGCTGCAGCTACGGCTGCAGGGATTTATTTCTCACGGGATGGCGGAGAAAATTTTAAAGCCATTACAGACGGAAGTGAAACAGGCACAGCGGTGCATTTCACCGAAGACCATTTGTACTTCGGAAGCTACGGGACAGCGGCGGCTCTGGTGAAGTATACTATGGAAAATGAAGAACTCGAGCCGGTGGATACACCGGACCTTTCACAAGATGCCGTCGCTTTTATTGCACAAAACCCGATGGATGGAATGGAACTGGCGATCTACACATTTGAAGGCAATGCCTACTTGTCGGAAGACGGATTACAGACCTGGAAAACGCTGCTGGAAGAGGGAAAAACCAAGTAGAAACCAGCTAGCCGTTTGAAAGACGAACCGAATCCAACAGCTTTCGGCAGCAGTCTTTGTCTTGATTGCTGCTAACCAATCGACTTAAAGAGGGATGCCATGTTAAACAGGCTTGCATTGAAAATAGGTTTGCTGTTTTTTGTGTTTATTATCATCATTGAATTGGTTTTGTTTCTAACCCTGTACGTTACTTTTGTCAATGAACGGGTGGATGAAGTCATGACCAACCTGCTTGCAAGAGGGAACACCCACAGCGAAGTATTGGAAGACAGTTTTGAACCGGCGACATTGAACCATGTGGCGTTGATGGAATCGGCCTCCGATTTCATCGTCATCATCACGGATGCAGATGGCAACGAATTGACCCATTCCGATCTGATTGAACCTGAAATGAGGGAAGTGTTGGAACACACCGATTTTGATGAGGTTCTGCAGGGAGGGAAGGTCGTGGAAGAGCGATGGGACAAAAAAGAGTTTATTGCGACGGACAGCCCAATCACCATTGAAGGAGAACATAGAGGCCACGTGTTCATGTTTGCGGAAACCAATCATATCAAAGGGATGGTCAGTCATTTGCGAAACCAATTCCTGATTGTTGGCCTGATTGCTGTCGGGTTGACCGTCATCACAATTTTTCTGCTATCCCGATTGATTACGTTGCCGTTGATTCGGATGAAAGAAGCGACGGAACAGTTAAGCGAAGGGCACCACGAGGTCAGCCTGAATATTGGCCGAAACGATGAGTTGGGAGAGCTGGCGAAAGCCATCACTGCTCTATCCAGTGACTTGGAACATTTAAAAAATGAGCGGAATGAATTTTTGGCGAGTATTTCGCACGAGTTGCGGACGCCGTTGACCTATATCAAAGGATATGCCGATATCGCGAGCCGGCCGGATGCATCCGAGGAAGAGAAAAAGGAATACATTGGCATCATCCGGGAAGAGACGGCCCATTTGACGGAATTGATCCGGCAGCTGTTTGAGCTGGCTCAGATGGATCATAACCAGTTCGCCATTCAAAAAGAGGAATTTTCACTGGAGATGCTTTTTGCATCCGTCGTTGCCTTGGTTCGGCCAGCTTTTGACGAGAAACAGATTTCATTGGCTGTCCATTGTGAACATGAGATTGTCGCCTTCATTGATCCCGAACGTTTTCAGCAGGTATTGCTGAATGTCTTGGACAACGCCCGCAAGCATTCTCCTGAAGGAACACAAGTGGTATTACAGGGAGTCCAAGATAAAGGTACCATCACCATAAGCATCCGTGATGAAGGAGAGGGCATACCGGAAAAAAATCTTCCTTTTGTCTTTGAACGATTGTATCGGGTCGATAAATCCAGATCCAGACAGTACGGAGGAAGCGGTCTTGGCCTGGCGATTGCGAAAGAAATCGTCGAATCGCACGGTGGTCTCATGACGCTTCAAAGTGAGTACGGACAAGGGACAACCGTCCTGATAGAATTGAAAAGGGGGGATTCGCTTGCAGAAAGTGCTGTTGGTTGATGATGAACAACGAATGCTGGATTTAGTGGCTTTATATTTGAAGCCGCATCAGTACCTCTGTAAAAAAGCACTGGGAGCTCATGAAGCCCTCGACTATTTGGAATCGGAACCTTTCGATCTCGTCTTACTGGATATCATGATGCCGGAAATGGATGGCTGGGAACTGTGCCGCGAAATCCGGAAATTTTCGGATGTGCCAATCATTATGCTGACGGCGCGGGAACAACAGGAGGATATTGTTAAGGGATTGAATATCGGGGCGGATGATTACATCACAAAGCCGTTTAATGAAGATGAGTTGCTGGCCCGGATGGGGGCGCTGCTTCGCAGGAGAACTCCGAAAAATACCATTGAAGTGGACGGTTTGGTGTGGGACGAAGACCGGTTTGAACTTACGTACGGCAAACATATCATCAAATTGACGCCAAAAGAATTTCTGATGGTGGGCCATCTGATGAAGAATGCCGACAAAGTGTTTACGAGGGAGCAGCTGATCCAGTTAATTTGGGGATTCGACTCAGAGACGGAAGGGCGGACCATCGATTCGCATGTGCGAAATGTTCGGGAAAAAATCCGCCAGTCCGGTTTTCCGGTCGATGATCATTTTCTCACGGTTTGGGGAATCGGCTACAAATGGATCCATGAAGCAGAATGATGCTTGATAAAAGAAAAGGTCCGTCGGAAAATATTTCCGACGGGCCTTTTTGAGTAAGGTTATGCGGCGTTACGGCAAGCTTCTGCACATCTACGGCAAGCTTCCGCACAGCGTCTGCAATGTTCATGATGATCGGCGTGCTTCTCACATTCCTCTGCGCAAGCTTCGCAAATGGTTGCGCAAACGGCTGCCAGTTCGGAAACGAACGGTGAATTGTGAGTAATGGCATGTTCCAAAAATGCACACATGTCCGCGCATTCCCGGTCTAATCGAATGCACTGTGCTAGCATCTTCACATCATCTTCCTGCAGACAAGCGTCAAAACAATGGTTACATTCCGCTGCACAATCATGTAATGCCCGAATCAATTCCTGATGTTGTTCATGAGCCATGTTAAAACCTCCATTTCTTATTTTTGTTTCATTTACTGGATTTCCCTCTCCTTTCCAAACTAAACAGAAATACCGAAACTCCATAGAAACTGCACATTTTATAGACAAGTAATCAAATATTAAAATCAATGGTGCGGTTTTTTTGGGGGGTCATTGTGAACTTCTAAATTAGAGTCATGGAAACAGCGATAAAGTAAAATGATACTAAACACTTGATATACCCTATCGGGGTATGTTAAGTTTAAGGAAATATTACTTTAGGAGGAATAATAATGATTGAAACATTAAAAGTACAAGGTATGTCCTGCGGCCACTGTGCAAACTCGGTTGAAACGGGCGTCGGTGAACTCGAAGGGATTTCATCTGTGACAGTTGATCTTAAAAAAGGCGAAGTGGCAGTAGACTATGATACTGCCAAGACATCATTAAACGAAATTCAGAAAGCGATTGAAGAACAAGGGTATGACGTCGTATAAGGGTGCTTTCACAGCACACTTTACTTTTAAATGAAATATACCCTCGCGTGGTATATTCGGCAAGAACTTTGTGAATGTTAAGAATGTAAATAGGGTTAAATAGGATAAGAACCACTAGTTTGGAGGAGGCGCACTGAATGGCTAAAAATGATAAAGACCATCACCACCATCAAGACGAACAGGTAGATCACAGTAAAATGGATCATTCCAAACATGTTGGGCATTCGTACCATGAAGACCAAGTGAAAGAAGGCATTCAAGACGACAGCAATCCTGCCAAAATTCATGATGATCATGCCCATCACAATCATGGTGGCCACGATCATAGTGACCATGGACATCACCATCATGGGAATTTCAAAGAAATTTTCCTGAAGTCGCTGCCCTTGGGCATTGTCATTCTATTATTGTCGCCGATGATGGACGTTCGGCTTCCTTTCCAATTTACTTTTCCATACTCGGATATTGTGGTCGCTGTATTAGCAACTATCTTATTGGTTTATGGCGGAAAACCCTTCTATCAAGGTGCAATCGCTGAATTTAAGGAAAAAGCACCGGGCATGATGGCCCTTATTTCATTAGGGATATCCGTTTCCTATTTGTACAGCATTTACGCCGTGCTGGCACGCTACGTAACCGGCGATCACATCATGGATTTCTTCTTTGAATTCGCGTCCTTGCTGTTGATCATGCTCCTTGGACACTGGATCGAAATGAAGGCTATCGGAGAAGCAGGAGACGCGCAAAAATCGCTCGCCGAATTGGTGCCGAAAGATGCACATGTGGTATTGGAAGATGATTCGATCGAGACGCGTCCCGTAAATGAGCTGAAAGTCGGAGACCTTGTACGGGTTCAGGCCGGAGAAAACGTCCCTGCCGATGGCATCATCAAAAGAGGCACCTCGCGGATCAATGAAGCTTTGCTGACGGGGGAATCTAAACCCATTGAAAAAGGAGCCGGAGACAAAGTGATCGGCGGTTCCACGAACGGTGCAGGCATCATATATCTTGAAGTACAGGAAACCGGCGACCAATCGTTCATTTCCCAAGTACAAACCCTGATAAGCCAGGCGCAGGATCAACCTTCAAGAGCTGAAAATCTGGCTCAAAAAGTAGCCGGCTGGCTGTTTTATATCGCCATTGCGGCGGCTTTCCTCGCTTTTGTCGTTTGGCTGTACATTGCTGACATTCAAACCGCTGTTCTTTTTACGGTTACGACATTAGTCATTGCATGTCCACACGCTCTCGGCCTTGCCATTCCGCTGGTTATTGCACGAAGCACCAGTTTAGGTGCAAGCCGCGGGCTGTTGGTGAAAGACCGCGAAGCATTGGAGCTGGCAACTAAGGCTGATGTAATGATACTGGATAAAACGGGTACATTGACTACTGGCGAATTTAAAGTTTTGAACATGGAAACACTGGATGGTCAACATACCGAAGCCGAAATCGCGGCGTTAATGGCAGGGATTGAAGGCGGGTCCAGCCACCCAATCGCCCAGTCAATCGTCCAATACGCTGAGAAACAAGGGATTCAGCCTGTCCACTTTGATTCGATTGATGTTGTGTCGGGTGCGGGTATAGAAGGAAACGCCAATGGCCGCAAATACGAATTGATCAGCCAAAAGGCACTTGGAAGAGATGTAGCGGTGGATGTTCCCAAAGGGGCAACATTAAGTATACTAGTTGAGGACGGGAATCCGATCGGTACGGTCGCATTAGGCGATGAATTGAAAGAAACGAGCAGAACGCTGATACAGGCATTGAAGCATTACAATATAAAACCGATTATGGCTACAGGTGACAATGAAACGGCGGCCCAAGGAGTAGCAGAGGAACTGGGCATTGAATACAGAGCCAATCAATCACCGCAAGATAAATATGGTTTAGTGGAATCACTGAAAAATAATGGACAAACGGTTATCATGGTCGGCGATGGCGTCAACGATGCACCATCCCTTGCAATAGCAGACGTTGGGATAGCAGTCGGTGCCGGAACTCAAGTCGCCATCGATTCCGCTGATGTGATTTTGACTCAGTCGGATCCAGGCGATATTGAATCCTTTATCGAATTGGCCAATAAAACAACCAGTAAAATGAAACAGAACCTCGTGTGGGGAGCCGGTTATAACTTTATTGCCATTCCCATAGCGGCGGGTGTTCTAGCCTCCATTGGGATTACGTTGGCTCCTGCCGCAGGAGCAGTTCTGATGTCCGTGTCCACGGTTATCGTGGCTATCAATGCGATGACATTGAAACTAAGAAATAGAGCTGTTTAACACCGTGTTTAATTGTCGTACACGAAAAGTGCTGCCTCCCAAAAGTTGAATTTTCTTTAACCTTGGGGGCACAGTTTTGTATTAGGTTAAAGTCAAACGGAGGTTTGAAGACTTTGGATAATTAAATATATTTTTATAGTTAACATATGAGATATTATCGGAAGAGAGGAAGCCCAAAAGCTTCTTCTCTTTTCTACTTAAATTCAATTAACACAAAAAAGTTTTCAAAAATTGATCATTCATTCATTAATAGCCGATTGTAAAATTAAGCTAGACAATTGAAAAAGCCATTCGTGGTACACTCACAATGTATTTTCCGACCAAAGAAAAACATAGGAGTGATCACGAATGACCTACACCCATCTTACCACGGATGAACTGGTGATGATAGAATCCTACCACCGCCAAAATATACCTGTAGCGATCATTGCTAAGTTGATGAACCGTTCCAGGCAGCCAATCTACAACGTCATCAATTTCCTGAAATCAGGACATACAGCGCTCGACTTCTACACGCAATACAAGAAAAATAAGAAACGCTGCGGCCGGCGGAAGATTGTCCTGCCGAAGAAACAAGTGGCCTATGTTCAAGACAAGGTGGCGCAGGGCTGGACGCCGGATGTCATTGTCGGCCGGGCAGAAACGGCCATCGATTGTTCCGCGCGCACCATCTATCGCATGTTCAAAAATCAGGTCTTTGACGCCGCCACGCTGCCGATGAAAGGAAAACGGAAACCCAATGGACACCAGGAACGCCGGGGAAAACAGGCGTTCAAACGCCATATTTCCGAACGGGAAGCCGACAACCCGTCGTTCAAAAAAGAGTTCGGGCATATCGAAGGCGACACCATTGTGGGTGCCCGCCACAAAAGTGCGGTGATCACGCTGGTCGAACGGCTGACGAAAGTCATCATCGCCCTGAAGCCTGCAGGACGCAAGGCTTGCGATATTGAAACTGCGTTGAACCAGTGGTTCCAAGGGGTCCCGAGAAATCTGTTCAAATCCATCACGTTTGATTGCGGCAAGGAATTCTCCAATTGGAAACCGTTGTGCAACCGGCACGACGTCTCGATTTACTTTGCGGATCCCGGCACGCCTTCTCAGCGCGCCTTGAATGAAAACTCCAACGGGCTCCTGCGGAAAGACGGCTTGGCAAAGGAAATGGACTTCAACCAGGTGGATCAAACATTCATTTCGTCGGTGGCCGACAAGCGGAATAACATCCCAAGAAAGTCACTGAATTACCGCACACCGTTGGAGGCATTTTTGAGTCACCTGAATGGAGTCGATCTGTCTAGCTTAAATTGACAAACGGAATGATTTAAAGATATCAGTGTACTGCAACTTTTAACTGATACATCTATAAAAGCAGCAAAGGATTTTTCGTCAGCAACCGCCAGGGCGTTAGTCTATCGATTGTTCGACGTGAATGATTGCCTCGAACGGCACATGGATGATCCCTTCCCTTTGATTGGCCAGCTCGACGGTCCGCTCCATGTAGTTCGTCCGGTGCACGAATCCTCTGAATCGTTTCATCTCCCGCTTCTCCACATATTTTACCTCTACCAAATCTCCGCTGAAGATCGCGTCGTTCAGCACATTCTCATAGACCGATAGGACCTGTTCATCGATATCTGGCATCTCAATTTTTTGAATCTCTTTATAGTATTTCGTCAGTAGCGCCTTGTGCTCGGGCATGAGGAATGGGATCCATTTCAATTCGCCCCGATCGCGATACATCGTCATAATAATTACCCCTCTCAATAAAACGAACGTTTGTTCTTATTTTATACCCGATTTGTCCCGTTTGAACAGCCTTTTTCGTGATTGGTAATCCGTGCGTCCTGTTTCCGTACTCTAGCTCGCTGGTCTTCGGTGCAAGGGACGTCAAAAAAATGACGCGCCCTCCGGCCCGTCTTCCTTCGCTTTAGGCTCAAAGCGAGGCTTTTCGCTCGTTGGCTACGGAAGCCTGTCCCTCCGTTTGCTCTACGCATTTTTTTGAGGCTCTCCCTGCGGTCGCCCTTGCACCGTCTCCCGACGCTCGCTTCGTTCCCGTCAACAGGACGCACAACGGTGTTCGTTCTGAGCTCGGCTTATCCGAAAGGGGACAAACCATCATGGAACTTACATCCATCATCGAGGTCATTCGTATCAAACAAGAGATTCGCGAGGAGATGGTCGCTCTCGAGCACGCCATCATCCAATCACCGGACAGTGCCCGACAAATCGGTTCCTCGTTCATCGGGGACGACGACCGTGAAGTGTTCCTCGTCATCATGCTCAACACAAAGAACCGGGTCATCGGCGTCCACCGGGCACACGTCGGGAGCGTCAACTCGAGTGTCGTCCACCCACGGGAGGTCTTCAAATGCGCCATCTTGAACAACGCCTCGTGCCTCATCGTCTGTCATCAGCACCCGAGCGGGGACCCGAGACCGAGCCGGGAGGACATCCTCGTCTCCGAACGGTTACATGAGGCGGGGGACCTCATCGGCATCCCGGTGCTCGACCATCTCATCCTCGGAGCGGACGAGTCGTACGTCAGCATGAAACAGCGAGGTTACATGGGTTGAACGGAATGGAGTGGGGCCGGGGGACCGGTCCCGGTCCGTCCGGTAAGGACAAGGAAGAAAAACGTACGTTTTTCTTTGACTGGATGGGCGACTCGCGTTGCTCTCGCCTGGATCCATAGAGCGGGATCCGGAAAAGGGTCGTTTTCGCATGACGAAAACGCGATGGTTCGTGTGTGAAGGTTGGACGTTGTTTTGGTCTGTCTCGTAAGAAGACTATTTGATGAAATGACAGAAGTGAAAACACGGTTTGTTTATTGAAAATGAGCATGTTTTCTAAACAAGCCCTAGGGCTTGTTTGAAACAACACCAGGGCTTACGTGAAATTAGGCGAGATGTTGTCTGCTTGGATGCGAGGTATCATGAGGCTATCAACAGGAGAGGAAGATTCAGATGGACAGTTACCAACTAGATCAACAGACGATGGACGAGATGACGGAGGTATTGCTTCGACTGTATTTTGCAATACAAATGTGCACAATAATGCAACGAAAAGTACAGAACTTTGCCAGCTGGGTTTTAGTGTTTCGACAACGCATGCGT
>NZ_JACSLJ010000011.1:0-43713 GCF_018618085.1 Exiguobacterium sp. s141
TCCTGAGCCAGGATCAAACTCTCCAAAGAATTTGATATAGCTCTTTAAAAATGACGAAGCTTGCGCTTCATTCAAAAATTGTAAAACTTATTTTTGCCTCATCGTTCAGTTTTCAAAGTTCGTCTGTCGCTCATTGGCGACTCTTAAAATAATACAAGTCATCGACACAGTTGTCAACCACTTTTTTTATTCTTTTCCGCTGCCATCAGCGGCAACGTTTATTACTTTACCGCATCCCTAAATAGAACGCAAGAGTTTTTGCAAAAGTTTTTCTAAAAAAGTTTTTAGCCTCTTTAAACCGGCAACATTCTCCATAGAAAAACCTCTCGCCCGTAAGAGCGAGAGGTTAAAACGATTCTTTACTGTTGGTGTCTCATCGTCGGGAACAATAGAACATCACGAATCGATGGTGCATTCGTCAACAACATGACGAGGCGATCGATTCCGATTCCAAGACCACCCGTTGGTGGCATTCCGTATTCGAGCGCCTCAAGGAAATCGTTGTCCAATTCATGGGCTTCGTCATTCCCTGCTTCTTTCTCAAGAAGTTGAGCTTCGAAACGCTCACGCTGATCAATCGGATCATTCAATTCCGTGAAGGCGTTCGCATGTTCACGACGAACGATGAACAATTCAAATCGATCCGTGAAGCGTGGATCTGTATCGTTCTTTTTCGCCAATGGCGATACTTCGACAGGGTGACCTGTGACAAACGTCGGTTGTAACAATGTTTCTTCGACTTTCTGCTCAAAGAATTCATTGACGATGTGACCGAATGTCATGTGGTCTTGAATCTCGACACCGTGCTCTTTTGCAAGCGCACGTGCATCTTCATCAGACATCTGTTGCCAGAAATCGACGCCTGTTTCTTCTTTAACCAAGTCGACCATGTGCGCACGTTTCCAACCGATAGCCAAATGAATCGTATCTTCTCCATATTGAACGTCCGTCGTGCCAAGCACTTCTTGGGCTACGTGAGCTACGAGTTCTTCCGTCAAATCCATGATGTCATTATAGTCCGCATACGCTTCATACAATTCAATCATCGTGAACTCTGGGTTATGACGTGTTGAGATCCCCTCATTACGGAAGACACGGCCAATCTCATACACGCGCTCGAGACCACCGACGATCAAACGCTTCAAATGAAGCTCGATGGCGATCCGCATATATAATTCCATATCAAGTGCATTATGGTGCGTCAAGAACGGACGGGCCGCCGCTCCACCTGCGATTGTATGCAACATCGGCGTTTCGACTTCCAAGTAACCGCGATGGTTCAAGAAATTCCGAATTTCCGAGATGATGCGGCTACGCAGAATAAACGTTTGACGCGAATCGTTATTCGTAATTAAATCCAAATAACGTTGACGATAGCGTTGCTCAACATCTTTTAAGCCATGGTATTTATCAGGAAGCGGACGAAGTGCTTTTGTTAAGAGTTCGAACTCTTCAACATGAATCGACAATTCGCCGACGTTCGTCTTGAACAACTTCCCTTTCACACCGACGATGTCACCAAGGTCAGATGATTTGAATAAATCGAACGGTTCGTCACCTACGTCATTTTTACGAACGTAAATTTGGATTTGTCCTGTGACGTCTTGGATGTGGGCAAAAAAGACTTTCCCTTTTCCACGTTTCGTCATGATTCGTCCGGCAAGCGTCACTTCGACGTCTTGTTCGGCCAAGGCTTCTTTTTCAATCGCCTCATATTGTTCATGTAATTCACCGGCGTGGGCAGAACGTTCGAACCGACGTCCGAACGGGTCAAGCCCTTGTTCACGCATCTCGGTCATTTTTTCAAACCGAACCTGCATTTGGTCGTTCATTTCCAACTCGTGACTCACTACTCCATTCACTCCTCTATACGTATTGGGGATGTCTAATAAAAAACTGTCAGCCTCACGGCCAACAGCACAGCCTAAACCGTTTGCTTGTGTGGTTCACTTTTTCGCCAAACAAGCTTACCACAAATCAATTTTTTTCACTAGTTCACACTTCTTGCATTTGTCGCTCGAGCTGTTCCACAAAATGATACAACACGATGCCAAAAGCATCTCGCGATTCCGTTTCGTTGATTTGCTTCCGAACCGGGCCGCTGCCTTTCAACCCTTTCAAGTACCACGCCGCATGTTGACGCATCTCGCGAACGGCCGTCACTTCTCCTTTGATGGCAATCAAGCGATCGAGGTGCAACATACAGATGTCGATTTTTTCACGCGCCGCTGGTTCTGGCGGAAGTTCACCCGTTTCCAAATACTGCACCGTTTGATACAGCATCCATGGGTTACCAAGTGCTGCCCGCCCGATCATGACGGCATCGACACCGTAGTGATCAATCGCATGTTTTGCTTCTTGAGGTGTCGAGATATCGCCGTTACCGATAATCGGAACCGTCGCAATCTTCTTGGCTTCGCCAATCCAATCCCAATTCGCTGTTCCTTCATATTGTTGAGACCGCGTACGACCATGAATCGCAATCGCCGCCGCTCCTCCAGATTGAGCCGCCCGAACATTGTCGAGAATATAAATATGGTCTTCGTCCCAACCGAGGCGCATTTTGACCGTGACCGGCTTATCGACCGCTTGCGACACGGCGTTCACCATCTCATAAACTTTATCCGGGTCAAGCAACCATTTGGCACCCGCCTCACACTTCGTGACTTTCGGGACTGGGCAACCCATATTGATATCAATGATGTCCGCATTCGTGTTTTGATCCACGTACTGGGCCGCTCTGACGAGTGTGTCTTTCGAACCACCAAAAATCTGAAGGCTGAGCGGTTTTTCCCGTTCATCGACGTAGAGCATCCGGAGCGTTCTTGCGTTCTCCAATAAAATCCCTTTATCGCTGACCATTTCAGCACAGACGAGTCCCGCGCCAAATTCTTTAGCGATCAAACGAAACGCAGGGTTTGTCACTCCGGCCATCGGGGCAAGGACGGCGCGGTTCTTTATATCGATATTACCAATTTTGAACCCTGACACTTCTCCACTTCCTTTGCTAACGTTAAACCGAGTTGACCAATGATTGTAACGGTCCGAGACGGACGACATCTTGCCGTTCCGACTCAGGGAGGGCTTCAAGTAATGCCCGCACCGTCATTCCCTTTACCTCGACCACCGGAGCAATCTCCGCGAACGGGGCAAGTACAAAAGCGCGTTCATGCATCCGTGGATGCGGAACAGTTAACTGCTTCGATTGTATATCTTCGCTGTTATAGACCAAGATGTCAAGGTCGATTGTACGCGGTCCGTTTTTGAATAACCGCTCTCTCCCTAGGTCCCGTTCAATCTGTTGGAGTTGAAGCAAGGCCGCTTCCGCAGAAAAGGACGGCTCAACTTCGACGACCATATTGTAGAAAGATGGCTGATCTGTGTATCCGACCGGAGCCGTCTCATATACGGACGACTCTTTCATCACCTGAAGACCGTTTGCCGCCATCGCTTGAATCGCTTCTGCCAGATAGTTGGCACGCTCCCCGATGTTTGATCCCAGCGCTACGTACATCATACGTTCCGTCTCCGTGTCATCTCGATTGCGACTGAGTCATAATGACCCGGGATGGGCGGGTCCGGCTTGATCACTTTGACGGTGACGCTTTGAATCTTGTCGCTGTGGGCCAAGACAGCCGTCGTGATGCGCTCGCCCAGCGTCTCGAGCAGATTGACCGGCTCCCCAGTGACGATGTCTTCCGTCAATTGATAGAGTCCCGCGTAACTGACGCCGTCTGCCAAATCGTCCGATTGTCCGGCCGGCGCCAAATCCAACTCACACATTAAATCGATGTTGAACCGTTGACCGAGTCGATTCTCTTCTGCAAACACACCGTGATAGCCATAAAAACGCATCCCATCCACAAACATCTTATCCAATTTGTCCGCCTCCCAGCATCGCGTCCATCATGAGTGACGCTCGTTTATTCTCTCGTACGTCATGGACCCGAATCCACGCACAGCCTTTCATGATACCTAGACACGTCGTCGCCAGTGTCCCTTCCAGTCGTTCTTCGGTCGGTAGATCAAGCGCTTGCCCGATTAATGATTTCCGCGACGTCCCGAGTAACACCGGATAACCGAGGTTCGTGATCACGTCGAGTCGATTCATCAGTTCCATGTTTTGCGCATAGTCTTTCGCAAAGCCGATTCCCGGGTCTAACCAAATCATCTCATCCGGCACACCTGCCGCTTGAGCGATTTCAATCGATTCATACAAGTCACCGACGACCTCCTCGATGAAATGTCCATAATTTCGATTGTCGCGATTGTGCATCAAAATGATAGGAACATTAAACGCCCGTGCCACTTGTGCCATCGATTGATCACCCCACTTCGAGCCCCAGACGTCATTGATGATATCGGCCCCGGCTTCTAATGCTGCCTTTGCCACCACCGGTTTGTACGTATCGATCGAGATGAGCACGTCGAGCTCTTGCTTCAGTTGACGAATGACAGGAATGACTCGCTCGATTTCTTCTTCCGCCGAGACGAACCGGGCTCCCGGCCGTGTCGATTCCCCGCCGATATCAATCGCGTCCGCTCCGTCTTGAACGAGTTGCTTGGCGTGAGCGACCGCCTGTTCGAGCGCCGTATACCGTCCTCCGTCCGAAAACGAATCCGGTGTCACATTTAAAATTCCCATGATTTTTGTCATCGCGTTCCTTCCCTTTCAATCGCATGCAACAAGACAGACCAACATGCTTTAAATTTTACTCCGTCTTTTCCTGGATAACTGTTCCCGGCATAGTCTGTGACCGGAGCAATCTGTTGAACCGAATTGGTCAACCAAATCTCGTCTGCCTGTGTAAGTTCAGCAAACGTCACATCACGTTCCTTCACATCAAACGTATCCATCACCCAACGTCGCGTGACCCCAGCCAGAGGTCCCGTCGCGAGCGGCGTCGTCCAAAGTTGGTCAGCTTCGACCCAAAAGACGTTCGAAACGAGCCCTTCTACGACATGTCCTGAGTCATCGGCGAACAGTCCTTCCGCCTCCCGATCAACGAGCATGCGCTTCCCTAATATATTGTTCATATAATGATGGGATTTTAAGCGGAATGCCGCTTCGGGCCGACTTCTCGGAAACGGGATGGCTTCCAGCCGTTTTTCCGTGGGCTGGAACGATTCCGGTAACGGCTTGACGAGCAGTGTCACGTTCGGACGAGTGTAGCGTCCGTCGTAGAGTCCAAGTGGCGCCACCCCCGCGGACACGTTCAAGCGCACATACAGGTTCGGGGTCCCGTTTTGACGAACGACGTCTTGAATCGCCTGCTCCATCTCTTGTTTCGTATACGGTAAATCAATCCATAGTTCCGCTAAGCTCTTTTCGAGACGTTCCCAGTGAAGATCAAACAAGAACGGGATGCCATTGAACGTTCGAAACGTCTCGAACAGGCCCATCCCATATAAAAATCCGTGATCTTCCACCGGAATCGTTACTTCAGAGCTGCCCCGCAGTTCGCCATTATGCCAAAGCCACATGACGATACACCTCGACGAAATTACGAATCATGTCTTTGCCGTGTTCTGTCAAAACCGCTTCCGGATGAAACTGCACCCCTTCAATCGGTAACGTTTCATGCCGGAGTGCCATAATCTCTCCTAGGCCCGTCTCGGCCGTGACTTTCAAGCACGACGGTAAGGTATCTCGTTCGACCGCGAGCGAATGGTAGCGTGTCACGATTGTCTGTTGCGGGATGCCGTTAAACAGCGTGTTTCCGTCATGTTGAATCGCTGACGTCTTGCCATGCATGAGCCGCTCGGCATGGACGACTTTTCCGCCGAACGCTTGAGCAATCGCTTGATGTCCGAGACAGACGCCAAGGATTGGGAGGCGACCGGCAAACGCCTGAATCGCATCGATGCTGATACCCGCCTCACTCGGTGTGCACGGACCAGGCGAAATGACGAGATAACTTGGGGCGAGCGCTTCAATTTCCTCGATCGTGATGTCATCGTTACGACGGACGACGAGTTGTTCACCGAGCTCCCCAAAGTATTGAACTAAATTGTATGTGAACGAGTCATAGTTATCGATGAGTAAAATCATACCGTCGCCTCCGTCATTTCTTTCGCCGTCCATAGCGCTTTCGCCTTGGAAAGTGATTCGGCGTACTCCGCTTCAGGATCCGAATCAATCACAATCCCGGCACCCGCCTGAACATGGGCGATTCCGTCCTTCACGACCATCGTCCGAATCGTGATGTTGAACACGAGGTCATCATCCCAACTAAGCCAGCCGTATGAGCCGGTGTAAATCCCACGCCGGACCGGTTCGAGTTCCTCGATGATTTCCATCGTCCGGATTTTCGGCGCCCCGGTGATGGTGCCGCCCGGGAACATCGCGCCGAGTGCTTCGGCTCCCGATACGCCGTCCCGCATCAAACCGCGCACGTTCGAGACAATATGTTGGACGTGCGAGTACTTCTCGATGACCATCAGTTCATCGACATGCACTGTCCCGTAAGCCGCGACTTTGCCCAAGTCGTTTCGTTCAAGGTCGACGAGCATGACGTGTTCGGCCCGCTCTTTCTCATTGTCGAGCAGCGTCCGAGCCAGTTCCAGATCTTCCGCCTCATCCCGGCCTCGCGGTCTCGTTCCGGCGATCGGACGGGTCGAGATGGCGGCGCCATGTTTTTCAATCAACAGTTCTGGTGAAGCCGACACCATCGTGAGCGAGTCGTCAACGAAATAACCCATATACGGTGAGGGGTTCACTTTCCGGAGCGTGTCGTAGATGTGACGCGGGTGTGCGAGCAGCGGTTCCGACTGCCGGACGCTCAAATTCACTTGGAACACATCGCCCTCGACGATGTAGTCTTGAATCTTTTGCACGGCCGCAACGAATTCATCCTGTGACAGCGAACGGGATCGCTCGACCGTTCCGCTCGTAAGCGGCGGAAACGCATAATGTGTTTCTGTTCGCCAAAGGGCGGCAAAGCGCTCGAGCTTCGCCTCCGCTTGCTCATCGGCCGTGACCATCACGTATAAGAGCGATTCTTCTTCATCGAAGACCGCTACTTCATCGAACAGCAAGAATGAAACGTCCGGTGTTGCCAAATCGTCTTCCGCTTGCCGTGGTAAACGTTCGAGGGTACGGGCTACATCATAGCTCACATAACCGATCATCCCGCCGAAAAATGGGGGAGCACCAGCTGGCCGCTCGGTAGCGTAACGGGCTCGTACCGTTTCGACGATGTCGAGCGGCTCACCGTACAGTGTTTCGGTCGCCTCTACTGTGACGAACGTTCCGACCCCATCTTTCACGTGAAGCGTAGCGAACGGTTCGACACCGGCCATCGTATAGCGACCGACTCGTCCACTCTCTAGCCACGCGTAGTTGTTCTTTCCTTCGGTCAATGTCATGTACGTGTCGTACATTTTCTCTTTTGTCATGCGCATGGTTTTGAACGCTGTTTGTCTCACGCCACATTCCCCCGTTCCACTGATTCATGCCTTTAATTGTACACAAGAAAAGGCAGTTACCGAAAGAAGTTGTCTCCCGGTAACTGCCGTTTGTTTACGAGCGTACGCTATCTGATTCTTCATCGAATTGATAGAGCGGTGTGCTGAGGTAGCGTTCTCCGTTTGACGGGATAATCGCCAGCACGTTTTTCCCTTTGCCGAGACGTTTGGCCGTATCGACAGCGGCAGCGATCGCCGCCCCAGACGAGATGCCTCCGAGCACGCCGTTCGTTTTGGCCGCAAGACGTGCGTATTCGAACGCCTGATCGGTCGTGATTTGAAGGACACCTTCATAAATCTCCGTATCGAGAATCGACGGGATGAACCCGGCCCCGATCCCTTGGATTTTATGCGGGCCTGGTTTACCACCCGACAAGACCGGTGAATCGACCGGTTCGACCGCGAGGATTTGAACGTTCGGATAGTGGGCTTTCAACACTTTACCCGCTCCCGTGATTGTTCCGCCTGTCCCGACGCCGGCGATGAACGCATCGACTTGAAGGCCTGACGCATCGAATGCGTCGACGATTTCAGGTCCCGTCGTCATCTCGTGCACGTTCGGGTTGGCTTCATTGTTAAACTGCTGCGGGAGGAAATAACCGTTTTGTTCAGCCTCTTCCGTCGCACGGCGAATCGCTCCGCCCATCCCTTCAGGACCCGGCGTCAAAATGAGTTCGGCACCGTAGCCACGAAGCAAATTGCGACGTTCCATGCTCATCGTTTCCGGCATGACCAAAATCGCTTTATAGCCTTTGGCCGCACTGACCATGGCGAGACCGATTCCCGTGTTCCCACTGGTCGGTTCGATAATCGTATCTCCTGGTTTCAAGACCCCTTCTCGTTCAGCCGCTTCAATCATCGCGAGCGCAATCCGGTCTTTTACGCTAGAGCCCGGGTTCATATACTCCAATTTCAAGTAAACCGTGGCATCTTCAGCGCCAGTCAATCCATTCAACTTCACAATCGGTGTCTTTCCAATCAAGTCTGTTACTGAATCTACGATACGCATTTCATTTCCTCCTCCATAATTCCGACTATTCCGATATTGTAATCATACCCTATCAGATTCAAAATATGCAATTTGGAGCAAAGCGGTCAGCGTGCTTGTTGTTTCATCGTTTCTAACTGTTCCGCCGAGAAGTGGTATTTCTCGCCACAGAAATGACAAACCGCTTCAGCGCCGCCATCTTCTTCAATCATGTGACGAATCTCTTCGGCACCGAGTCCGATAATCGCGCTCTCCATACGGTCGCGACCACATGTGCAATTAAATTGGACCGGTTTTTGATCCAACACTTCGAGGCTGTCGCCAAGGAGCATATGGAGCATCTCTTCCGGTGTTTTCTCTTCACCGATGAGCACCGACACTGGCGGGAACGTCTTGAGCGCCTGTTCAAGCGCTTGAATCGTCTCTTCTGACGCATCCGGCATCAATTGAACGATAATGCCACCAGCCGCAAGAATCGATTCATCTTCTGGAAGGACGAGCACACCCGCACCGACGACTGACGGCACTTGTTCTGACGTCGCGAAGTAGTACGTGAAGTCTTCGCTAATCTCACCCGTTTGAATCTCAGATGAGCCGCCGACAAAGTCTTTCAAACCGAGGTCTTTAATCACCGAAATCGTCCCGCGTCCGACGGCTTCGCCGACTTTCAACTTCGTCAAACCGTGATCATTCACAAACGTGCCGCCTTCGACACGAGGATGTGACACGTAACCGCGCACGTCTCCTGCCGTATCAGCATCGACGATGATTTTCCCAATCGGTCCATCTCCTTCGACTTTGAGCGTCACGCGAGCGGCTCCTTTTTGCATCGCACCAATCATCGTCCCGATCGTCATCGTGCGTCCGAGCGCCGCTGAAGCGACCGGTGTCGTCTGGTGACGAAGTTGCGTTTCAAAGATTGTTTTCGTCGTCCGGACGGCAAACGCGCGGACTTCCCCGTTGAACCCGAGGGCACGGACGAGGTAATCGGCTTTCATTTGGTCAAGTAATGCTTGTTGTTCTGGTTGAATCATATTGAGTAACTCCTTTAAGTTTATTTCTGGTTGCGCTCATAGATGAGACGAAGCCCATCGAGCGTCAAAAATGAATCGACGACATCAATCGTCTCGGCATGCTCGCTAATCAAACGCGCGAGACCGCCCGTGGCAATCACGGTCGCTTCTCCGACTTCACGCTTCATACGACCGACAATGCCATCGACTTGTGCGACATAGCCGTAATACGTCCCGGACTGCATCGCTTGAATTGTATTTTTCCCAACGACCGTAGGCGGTGTCGCGAGCTCGATGCGCGGCAGCTTGGCCGCCCGTTGATAGAGCGCCTCGACCGAAATCATGATCCCCGGTGAAATGATGCCTCCGTGATAACGGCGGTTCTCATCAATATAGCAGTACGTCGTCGCCGTTCCGAAATCGACGATGATGAGTGGTCCATCATACTTGGCGATTCCAGCGACCGCGTTGACAATGCGGTCCGCTCCGACTTCACGCGGATTATCAACATGAATGTCGAGACCGGTTTTCACGCCGGGACCGACAACAATCGGTCGGACGTTAAAGTAGCGCTGCGACATCTGCTCGAGCGGAAAGATGACCGGTGGAACGACCGAAGACAGAATCACACCGTCAATCTGATCGAATGAGACGTTCGAATGATCGAACAGCGATTTCACGAGCATGCCGTATTCATCGGTCGTTTTCGTGCGGTCTGTCGAGATGCGCCAATGATGGACGAGTGTCTCGCCGTCATACATCCCAAGGACAATATTTGTATTCCCAACATCAATCACTAAAATCATGATAGCGTTCCTCACTTTGTTGTCAATTACAGTTCGCTCGAATTATAACACGAAAAAAGACGAATGCCTTGTTTAGGGCATTCGTCTCTTACACTTACCGTGATTCGTTGTTCGGGCGTTCCGTCGGTGTCGCTTCCGGCTTATCGCCTTCAGGGACAACGTCCGGCTTCGCTTCTTGAACGACTCCAGGCTGGTCGATGACTTGTCCGTGCTTGACGGCCGCCTCATCTTTCTTCGCTTCGTCGTTTGCATCATCTTTCGATGGTTCAGACGGCTCTTCCGGTTCGTGCGGAAGATATTCGCGCGTCTTAATCAAGTGACGAATCTGTTTCGAATCGAGCGTCTCGACTTCGAGCAACGTCTTCGCGACGAGTTCGAGATCGTCTTTACGATCCGTCAAGATTTGTTTCGCTTTCGCGTAACAACGGTTGATGATATCCCGGATTTCGAGGTCGATATCTTGTGCAATCGCATCCGAGTAGTTCTGTTCCGTTTGGAAGTCACGGCCGAGGAAGACTTGTCCACCATGGTTTGACCCAAGTTGGAGCGGCCCGAGCTTATCGCTCATCCCGTAATCCATGACCATCTTCCGGGCGATACCAGTCGCACGTTGGAAGTCATTACTTGCTCCGGTTGACACTTCACCGAAGATGACGTCTTCCGCCACACGGCCCCCGAGGAGACCGACGATTTTATCTTCAAGCTCAGGTTTCGTCATGAAGTAGCGATCTTCTTTTGGAAGCATGACGACATAGCCGCCTGCGTTACCGCGAGGAACGATCGTCACTTTATGCACTTCATCTGCATTCTCAAGTTCAATCCCGATAATCGTATGACCCGCTTCATGATAGGCGACGATTTGGCGTTCTTTCTCCGAGATGACACGGCTCTTCTTAGAAGGACCAGCGATGACGCGGTCAATCGCTTCCTCGACATCCACGACTGATACCGCTGAACGGTCAGACCGGGCTGCGACGAGCGCCGCTTCGTTCAATAAGTTTTCAAGGTCAGCACCCGAGAATCCAGGCGTCCGCTGAGCAATCGACTTCAAGTCGACTGTCGAATCAAGTGGCTTGTTGCGCGCATGAACTTTAAGAACTTCTTCCCGACCTTTGACGTCTGGACGATCAACCGTGATTTGACGGTCAAAACGGCCTGGACGAAGCAAGGCTGGGTCAAGGATGTCCGGACGGTTCGTCGCGGCAACCATGATGATGCCTTCATTATCGCTAAATCCATCCATCTCGACGAGAAGTTGGTTAAGCGTTTGTTCACGTTCGTCATGGCCGCCACCGAGACCAGCGCCACGTTGACGTCCGACCGCATCGATTTCGTCGATAAAGATGATACACGGTGCATTCTTCTTCGCGTTCTCGAACAAGTCACGAACACGTGATGCCCCGACACCGACGAACATCTCAACGAAATCAGAACCTGAAATCGAGAAGAATGGAACACCAGCTTCGCCTGCTACAGCGCGGGCGAGGAGTGTCTTACCTGTTCCTGGAGGACCGACGAGCAAGACCCCTTTCGGAATCCGCGCCCCAAGTTTCGAGAACTTGCGAGGGTCTTTCAAGAATTCAACGACTTCGATGAGCTCTTGTTTCTCTTCGTCTGCTCCGGCGACGTCTTGGAACGTCACACGGCGCTTCTCTTGGTCGTATAGTTTTGCCTTCGATTTCCCGAAGTTCATCACACGACCGCCACCGCCGCCACCTTGGGCTTGGTTAAGCAAGAAGAAGAATAAGATGAAGATGATGATGAACGGTAAGATCGCAAACACGATGCTAAACCAGTTCCCACTCGACTCCGCCTCTTCGATTTGGATGTCAGTATCCGCGCGAAGTGACGAAAGCACTTCGGCGTATTCGGCCTCGTTGGCCGGGATATTCGTTTCAAAACGCTGATCTTCGTCTCCTGTTAGATCTCCTGTAATTGAGATAGCTCCCGGAATTTCTTGTACGGTTGCCGTTTCAATCCGACCTTCTTCCACATATTCCAAGAACTTCGAATACGTAAGCGTCTCGCTCTGGCTATTCGGGTTTTGTAAATATTGAAGGAACAAGATCAAGGCTAGGAAAATCACACCGAAAACTAAGGTGTTTTTCACTGCACGATTCATTCTCTGCCTCCTATTCCGAGAAACGATGTTCTCGCCCATTCAGTATATGTGTATACTTTGGGTATTTCTTTTATCTTAACACGACGCATTTTCAAAAGAAAAACGTTAGCCCCCGTAAATGCTCGGCTTGAGCACACCGACGTACGGAAGGTTACGATATTTCTCTTCGTAATCGAGACCATAGCCGACAACAAACTCGTGCGGAATAACGAAACCGCTATAATCTGCCGACAATCCGTTCTTGCGGCCCGTCGGTTTATCGAGAAGCGTCACGATTTTAACCGATTTGGCTTTGCGGTACTTGAGCAAGTCGACGAGATAGCCGAGCGTGAGTCCACTATCAATGATATCTTCTACAATCAAGATGTCGCGTCCTTCTACAGATGTATTTAAATCTTTCTCAATTTTAACTTCACCCGTCGATGACGTTCCGCCATGGTACGTCGACACGTCCATGAAATCCATTTCTAAATGGATGTCCATTTCTTTGACGAGGTCTGACATGAATGGCATCGCACCTTTTAACACGCAGACGAGGAGTGGGAACTCTTCTTTATATTCTTCGCTAAGTGTTGTAGCGAGTTCTTTCACTTTACCTTGAATCTCTTCGCTTGAAATCAGTACTTTCTCCATATCGTTCATTAATGACATCTTAAAATCCTCCTCTTTCTTATCCGACACAATCATCATTTTACCATTAATCGTGGGCACATCGCACCCGACTTATCCGGAAAATCGGAAACTCTTACCCCTACTATAGCGATAATCCGTCCCGTTGCGTCAACTACCAATGGGACAAAAGGCCGTTTTTCTCGCGGAATCTTCGCGTCAATGAAGATGCGGGCGACTTTTTTCGTCCCGATGGACAGTTTCATTGCGTCCCCAGCCTCGACAGAGCGGATGATCAACGGCAACTCGATCGCCTCGAGCGGGATGCCGTCCGTATCATCCTCAACGTCTAGTGAGAATAATGAAGTCCCGAAAACTACATGCGCTGGGAAGGTCGTTACCACTTGTTTGTGTGGGGCTAGGAGCGATTGACCAGTTGCCTGTAACGATAAGAGCCCGTCTTGTTTCCGCAGGCCCCAGGACCCCTCTAAGTCGAAGTGGCCAGAACCTTGGGCACTCGTTAACAGACGGTCGATCGCGGTCCCCACCTCTACCCCGTAGCGCATTGATAGCAGGCGCCCGACGGTGTATCGTTCGACAGGATTTAGACACATCAAGTTATCCGATTTCACGTGAAACGCTTTCATCTCGAGTCGCACGTTGTCCTGGATCCAATTCTCCATCTGTCGGTAGCGGGTCCGCCACAATTCGCGTTGATGCCGAGCTGTTTCGCTCACAACTTGAACAAGATCCGGTTGCGACGCGAGGAGCTGGGGCACGATCTGATGCCGCACTTGATTGCGCAAATATTCGGTCGTGGCGTTGCTCGCATCTTCTCGCCATTCGAGACGATGTCGATTGGCGTAGGCAATCAGTTCCCGCTTCGGTTCCGATAAGAGCGGACGAACGAGTTCTCCTCCTGCGAACGGACGACGCTCAGGAATCCCCGTCACTTCGACGACGTTACGCTGCAGTTGAATGAGGACGGTCTCGAGTTGGTCATCCGCGTGATGGGCCGTCATCAGTTGTGTATAGTCGAACTTCTGCATAACCTGTTCAAAGAACGCATATCGTGCCGTCCGGTAACTCGCCTGCGAACCGCCGTTCGGGAAAGCGAGCCGTTTGCCATGAAAGGGCACGTCGTACTTGTCGGCCAAACGTCGCACAAATTCATACTCTTCATCCGACTCGGGACGCAGTCCATGATGGACATGGGCCACGCCCACTTCCATACCGTTCCGAATGACCCGATCCAACAAGACGACCGAATCGATTCCACCGGACACGGCAACCAATACTCTCGTCATCCGTCCGCCTCCTTGATATAACAAAAGAAGCCATCTCGAGTGAGATGGCTTCTTTTCGCTTAGGTAAGTGACCCGTACGGGATTCGAACCCGTGTTACCGCCGTGAAAGGGCGGTGTCTTAACCGCTTGACCAACGGGCCTAAATAAAATGGTAGCGGCGGAGGGAGTCGAACCCACGACCTCACGGGTATGAACCGTACGCTCTAGCCAGCTGAGCTACACCGCCATGTTATTGTTGTGTCCTAAGCACATTTTCTATAATAACCAGTACCCACGCCAGTGTCAATTCTTTTTTAAAAGTTTTTTCACAAAAAAATCGTGTATAGTGTCGTCTTATCCACTATACACGATTTTCAGTTCGTTGTGCATCACGCTTCTGACGTCGTCAGCCGATATTTTTTCTTCCAAGCGATGCGGAAATATCCCCAGAGCAGGAAGAAGCAAGCGGTTGAGACGAACGCCAAATAGATGATTGCTTGTTGCAGGTAGCTCCAGCCGTCCGCTGACAAGATTTCTTTATAGCCCGATACGGTGTATGTCATCGGCAACCAGGCGTTAAACGGTTGGAGGGCGCTCGGAATCAGTTCGAGCGGGAACGTTCCAGCCGACGTCGTCAATTGAAGGATCAATAAGACGATGGCTACGAAACGGCCCGGATTTCCGAGCGTCGTGACGAGTAGCTGCACGATTAAGAGGAACGTGATGCTGACGAGCCAACTGAATCCGAAGAACTGGAGCGGCGCCTCGACTTCAAGTCCGAGCAACATGACCATCGCCACATCCAAGACGAGCGCTTGAATAAATCCGATAACGAGCAACACACCTGATTTTGAGACGAGCCATGACAGGCTGCGTTTCGGTTTTCCAGCCGGATCGTACAGCGGATAGACGATCGAGAGCAAGAGCGCCCCGACGAATAGCCCGAGTGACATGAAGTACGGTGCAAAACCCGTTCCGTAGTTCGGGACCTTGTGAATCGATTCGTTGACGACCGTGACCGGTCCGGCCATCATGTCGACGTTATCGTCTCGGATGTCGATCGCGGCCGCTTCGGCCCCATCGGCGAGCGCGTCCCGTAACTTGCTGTTACCAGCCGCAAGTTCGGACACTCCGTCTGCGAGCTGGTCGCTACCTGACTGGAGGTCTTTACCGCCCTC
Source organism: Exiguobacterium sp. s141 (assembly GCF_018618085.1). Lineage (NCBI taxonomy): Bacteria > Bacillati > Bacillota > Bacilli > Caryophanales > Exiguobacterium > Exiguobacterium sp. s141. Next base: position 15,470 of record NZ_JACSLJ010000011.1, read on the forward strand.
TGCCAAACGTACAGCCCCGTTCGCGAGTGTATTCGTGCCCGCGCCGGCGCTCTTCGCCCCGTCTGCGAGTTTCGAACTCCCCTCTGACAAGGCGCCCGTCGCCTCGGTCAACTGCGTACTGCCGGACGCGAGTTCGGCGGTCCCGTCTTTCAACGCTCCGACGCCGGCGTTTAAGCGATTGCTTGCCGAAGCCAACTCTTTCGAACTCACGGCTGCCGTTTGCGCCCCTTGTTCCACTTGGTTCGACCCATCCGCCAACGCCTGTGCCCCGCTTGCGAGTTCGGCTTGTCCGTCACGTAACGTCAACAGTCCCGAAGCGAGTTCATTGGCACCAGCCTCTGCTTGCGTCAATCCGTCACCGAGCGCGGCCTGTCCTTCTTTCACACGCGTCGCTCCCGCGGACAGTGCATCGAATCCAGCGGCTGTCGCTGTTTGACCTTCCGCCAATTGGGCCACAATCGCCTGTAGCATCTCTGGTGAAGCAGGTTGCCCTGCCTCGGCGAGTGCTGACAGCTGGGTCATCAACTGATCTTGACTGGCCAACACTTCTGTTTTCATCTGACCGATTCCGGCCACGAGTTCCGTCTCTCCTGCCATCAAGGCGGCATTCCCTTCTTTCGCCGCCGTCATCGCGGCCGCCAATTCATTTGAACCGGCACTCAATTGCTCACTGCCGTCCTTCGAACGCTGAATCCCGGCCGCGAGTTGTTGAACGCCTTGATTGAGAGAAGCCGTCCCGCTGTGCAATTCCTCCAACTTCGAGGCGAACGTGTCTGTCCCTTCGACAAGTTGGCTCGTTCCGTCTTGAAGGGCAGAGGCCCCGTCATTCACTTGACGTGCCCCGTCTGATAAGGCGGCGCTACCTGCATAAACTTGCTGGCTTCCCTTCGCCAACTCCGTCGTCCCTGTCTCGAGTTGGGCCACACCTTCATTCAGCCGACTCGCCCCGTCAGCCAATTCTTGTTGTTTTGAAGCGAGTAATGCGGTCCCGTCGGCCAATTGGGTCGCCCCCTGTTCGGCCGTCTGCGATCCATCTGCTAGTTTTCCCGCCCCAGCCGCCGCTTCATCGAGTCCAGCAGCGGCATCTTGAATCCCGTCACGCATCGCACTGACGTACTGTTTCGCGACTTCGGTCGACAGTTCACCTTTCACTTGCTCCATCGCGGAACCGCCGATTTGAGCCGCTAAAAAGTTATACGATTCATTGGCGATATATTTGAGTTCAAGCTTCTCAGGTTGTTCGCTGAGCGCCGTCGTCGCTTTTTCTGAGAAGTTTGCCGGAATCTCAATCGCCATGTAATAGTCATGATCGTTCAACCCCGACTCGGCTTCTTGTTTCGTCGTCTCGATAAATTCGAACGCCTCAGACGTCTTTAACTTCTCAACGAGTTCGTCCCCGACGGCAAGTTGCTCCCCGTCGAACGTCGCTCCCTGGTCTTCGTTCACGATCGCCACCGGCAAGTCTTTCATCTGTCCATACGGATCCCAAAACGCCCATAAGAACATCCCGGCATACATGAGCGGGACGAGTGCGACCGCGAGAATCGGGACCCAGACCCGAGGATTCTTCCCGATGCTTCTCCATTCCGCCAACCACAGTTTCCATCCATTCATTTTCATTCTCACCTTTCACTTATAAAACATAACTATTTTTTCATGTTCCCTATTGTGCTCGCTTCTCCGAAAAAATGCAACCCTTTTTAGTTATTTTTCATAACAAAAAAAAGAATCAAAAAAAACCACAGACTATAAAAGTCTATGGTTCGCCGTCTTCTTGAGGAAGACCGTCTATCGTTACGAGTAGAAGCTGATGGTTTACGAAGGGTTACCCGCGCTTGGCTCCACGTCCACCGCGTTTTGAGTCGGTTTGACGTTTTAACGTTGTCAAGCGCTCGTCGCTATCTTTCAAGAACTTGCTCATCAACGTATCGAACGTTTCTGGTTCACGGCGTACTTCACGACGTCCGCCGCCACCACGTGGACCGCCACCGCGAGGACCGCCGCCACCGCGTGGGCCACCTTGTCCTGGACCACCTGGGCGTGGGCCGCCTTGACCCGGGCCGCCTGGGCGTGGGCCACGAGAGAAACGCTCGCCGGCTGGGCGCTCTGGGCGTTCACTGACAGGACGATCGACGGCCTTTTTGATAGACAACCCGATTTTGCCATCATTTTCGACGTTCAAGATTTTGACCGTCACTTCTTGACCGACCGTTAGAACCTCATTGATGTCTTTGACGTAAGAATCTGCCACTTCACTGATGTGCACCAAACCCGTTTTGCCATTTGGAAGCTCTACGAACGCTCCGAAATGCGTAATCCCTGTAACCTTACCTTGTACCTTGCTTCCTACTTCAATTGACATAAAATAATGTACTCCTTTTTTGATTGATTCCCTACAATTATACGAGTCGATTCGTCAACGGTCAACGAACCCACTTATTCCTCTGGTGAGAAGTAAAAAATAATCTCGCCATCTTTCGAGAACAACAACTCGTTGCGCGCTAGATTGGCGATGTATTCTTCGTCTTGTAAACGCTCGACCTGCTCTTTTAGTTCTGACTGTTCGTCCTTCGTTTCCCGAAGTTCGACTTGCGCTTCATTTTGTTTCCGTTCTTGCTCGGACACATATCCGACTTTCGAGAAGTAACTCTGACCGATGAAGACAATCATCAACAAAAAGAGAAGCGAGGCTGCAGCCAGGCGGCGTCGAAGATGGATACGTTGCCGGTTCTGTTCTTTTTCCAGCTGTTCTCTTCGTTCATCAAGAGCCCGAATCCGCTGTTTGCGTTCCATCGGGTTACGTCCATTCATCGAATCACCTTCCTCCTGTCCTGTTACGTTCAGTATACCTTTTTTTTACGCTTCCGTACCACTGTTCACCTTTTCTTCTTTGAGCAAGCGGTACATTTCTTTCGCGTCCTCTTTTCGAGCATGCTCGGCAATCGAGTCGATGACAACCGTGACGAGCTTGTTTCCGAAGCGAATTTGCAACTCGTCACCGACTTTGACGTCCGTGCTCGCTTTCGCCACTTGTCCGTTCAACTGAATTCGGCCTTGGTCGGCAACTTCTTTCGCCAATGTGCGCCGTTTAATCAAACGGGATACTTTCAAAAACTTGTCTAATCTCATAATCCCTTCTCCTTCGCTTCATCCCAGAGCCGATCCATCTCGTCGAGCGTCATCTCGTCGAGGGAGCCGTTCGCTTCAATGTATTCGAATCGTCTCTTAAATTTTTGGTTGGTCCGTTCGAGCGCCTGCTCAGCGTTCAACTTGAAATAGCGCGCCACGTTGACGATTGAGAACAGGACATCGCCAAGTTCTCGTTCATCTTCCGGCTGACTTCTCCACTCGCGGAGTTCTTCTTCCAACTTCTCGAACGCACCTTGAACATCGTCCCATTCGAAACCGACTTGTGCAGCTTTTTTCTGCAACTGCTCGGCCCGCATCAACCCGGGTTGAGTCATGAGGACACCATCTAGCTGCGATTTTCTTTTTTCCCCTTTTTCCACTTGTTTAATCGCATTCCAATTCGTCACGACGTCATCGGCATCGTTTACTATCACGTCACCGAACACGTGGGGGTGACGGCGGACCATCTTCTCGCTGACGGCGCCAATGACGTCCCGGATATCAAAATAGCCTTCGTCCGCCCCGATTTGGGCGTGGAGCATGACTTGAAGCAAAACGTCACCGAGCTCTTCGACAATGGCATCATCGTCTTCCGCGTCAATCGCTTCAATCAACTCATATGCTTCTTCAAGCAAATATTTGCGGAGCGACTCGTGCGTCTGCTTCCGATCCCATGGGCACCCGTCCGGTCCGCGGAGCGTCGCAATGATATGCTTCAACGTCGAAAACTCGCGCGCCAAATGCGTCTCATCCATGAGCGGCGGCACATAGAGCGTCGTCAAGTTGTCGACTTCTGCCACGCGGTCCATCTCGTAGAGCGGGATTTCACTGACCCGCTCGCGTTTCGTCCCGGCGGCCGTCACGAGTTTAACGATGTGCTCATCTGGATAACGTTCCATCAACTGGACTTTCACGTCTCCGGCCACGAACCCGTCATACACTTGGCCAATCAACACATGTTGGGTCACTTGAATCCGTTCGACATCGAGCGCGGTCGCATCAAGCAATTGGAAGCCGTTAATCGGATCGATGCGCAGGGCTTGGAACATGGCGTCCAAAAAGCTCTGACCGCCGAGAAACGTGACGTCCGCACCTTGCTCGACGAGCAGCTCGACCGTCCGCTCCGCTACGAACGGATGACCTGGTACAGCATAGGTGATGGCTAGCTCTTCGCTCTTTTCAAGCAACGTCTCAACGATTTTGGCATACACTTCCTCAAACGTATCGCACGACTCGTAAATCGAGTCGAACGATTCAAAGTGGACCCCTTCCGTCTCCAGCTCTTGGACAACCGGATGTTCTTTCGTGCGCAACCAAACGAGCGGTTGCTGCTTCAAATGACGATAGACACCGAGCGGTAGTTGATCAAGTTCGCCAGACCCGAGGCCGACGACCGTAATTCCGTAACTCATATCAGTTCTCCTTTTTTTCTAGCAGATTGATGAGACGACCTCCGAACGGAATCATTTCCCATTCTTCTATCGTCAAAATTTGTTCTTTCCATAACCGCCAGACATAAATGCCGGCCCCGAGCACGAGCATGAAGACGAGCCAGATGAGGGCATCGAGACGATTTGGCAGCCAGTTCATTATGATGACATTCAAACCCAACAAGACACCCCCCATTGGCGCCACCGTTTTGATGAGACGCCCATAGTGTCGAAATCGGAGCATGCCGAGCGGGATGATTTGATCAAGCCGATTGAAATTGAAGGCGGCCATCGTTAAAAAGGCAAGGGATGTCCCGAGGGCAGCCCCGGCGATGCCATAGGGAGGGACGAGCCACAGATTGCTGACGAGTTTGACACCGATCGCGAGAATCATACCGACAGCGGCCGTCCGTTCCCGGTCAATCGCCTGTAGACACGTCATACTCGCCACGGCAAGCGAAGCAGCAAACGTACTTGTCGCCAACAGAACGAGTGCCATTGTCCCAGCGGCATTTTCGAATAAGGCAATGTTTAATGGAAGCATGACACCCATCAAGCCGATGGTCGCCGCTGCGGCGACTGTCGTCGTCACACGGATCATCGAGCTGAGTCCGGATGACGTCGCCTCGACACGACCAGCCCGGTAATGGCGCACCAAATTTGGCACGTTCGCCATCCCGAGAGCCGTCGTGAAAAGAATCGCAAATTGAACAAGCGGATAACCTCGGTCAAATACCCCTTTCCCGACTTTCGCGGCGTAGTCTCCACCCATCAGATTGACAATCGTGAATGAGTCGACGAGCTGCATCCATAAAATCCCGAGCGAGGCGAAGCCAACGGCAAAGCCGGTCGTCAGTAAAATACGAAGGACAGACCGCAACGTCGCACGTTGGACCGGGACGACCCGCAGCTTCTTCGCCCATAACGATAAGATGATAATCGCAACCACACCTCCGACGAGCGTCGCCGCGTACGCGTATCGGCTCAGCGTATAGGCGTCTTGTCCAAAGCGGACACCAATCAACAGAGCGACGAGCAGAACTGTGACACGGACAAGGTTCTCGAGCACTTGCGAGATGGCGCTCGGCCTTAAGTCATCGACCGATTGGAACGAACCGCGGAGCACCGCCAACGCGGGCATAAGCAAATAGCTGAGGCTGATCACGCGTAACGTCGGTGCGAGCTGCATGTCACCGAGAAGACGGGCAATCGCCGGTGCGAGCATCCACATCGCGACGACAAGGGCGAAGCCGAGGCCGAGTAAGACATAAAAACTCCCCCACAACACCTCGAGCTTGCGTCTTGGCCCTTGGGCCCCGACACCAATTTTCGCAATCACGACCGGCATCGCGTACATGCCGAGCGAGGCGACGATCGCAGCAAACGGGTATACCGTCTGATAGGCGTATAAGCCAAAGTCTCCCGCGATGTTTTGGTACGGGACCCGATAAGCGAAGCTGATGAATTTTGAAAGATAGCCCGCAAGCGCAAATAAGATGACCCCGGTCGCAAATTTACTTGGCGACCGCATGGGCCAACCTCTTCACAAGCTCCTCGAGTACCGTATCGGCATCGTTCAACAGTTCGATGACCGGCATCCTGCCGCTAAGCGACAACTTGAGAGCACCGTTGTCTTGACCGACGCCAAGTTTCCGACCGAGCGGCATCGTCCACTCCATGAACGACGGCACGTCGAGCGCTGTCGTCGATTCGAGCGACAATACCATCTCAATGCGACCCGGCGTCTGTTTGATGCGGGCCACTTTCGCCATTTCCCCATAAATGCGCAGACGCGTCAGTTGGATGAGGAGGGCGACAGGCTCCGGGAATTCCCCGAACCGTTCGATCAACTCGTCTTGGAGGGCGAACAGCGCCTCTGGTGTATCGACATATTTGAAGCGTTTGTACATCTCGATTTTCAATTCGCTGTCTGACAAATACTCGTCCGGGATATACGCGTCCGCTTGGAACGCAATCTCCGGTTTGAAGACGACTTGTTTCGCCTGGCCGCGCATCCGGTCTTTCCGTTCTTCGATAGCTTCGGACAACATTTGCGAGTATAAGTCGAATCCGACCGAATCGATGAACCCGGACTGTTGGGCCCCGAGCAGATTGCCGGCACCGCGAATCGATAAGTCGCGCATCGCAATCTTGAACCCGCTCCCGAGCTCCGTGAACTCCTTGATGGCCTGTAGCCGGCTCTCCGCGACCTCGGTTAAGCGTTTATCTTTCCGATACGTGAAGTAGGCGTAGGCGATTCGGTTGGAACGACCGACACGACCGCGCAACTGGTACAACTGTGACAGTCCCATCTTGTCCGCATCGTGGACGATGAGCGTGTTCACGTTCGGAATATCGATGCCGGTCTCGATGATCGTCGTCGAGACGAGCACGTCGGCTTCTCCTTCGAGGAAGCTGATAAGCTGGCTCTCGAGTTCAGTCTCGGTCATCCGACCGTGTGCCGTCGCGATCCGTGCTTCCGGTAACAAAGCGCGAATCTCTTCAGCCTTCCGCTCGATACCTTCGACCCGGTTATAGAGGAAGAACGCCTGCCCGCCTCGCGCGAGTTCACGCTCGAGTGCCTCACGCAAGACGATACCGTCGTATTCCATGACGTACGTCTGCACCGGGTAGCGGTTCTCCGGCGGTGTCTCAAGCACTGACAAGTCCCGAATCCCAATCATCGACATGTGGAGCGTCCGCGGGATCGGTGTCGCCGTCAGCGTCAAGACGTCGATATTTGTCTTCAACTGTTTGAGCCGTTCTTTATGCTTAACCCCGAAACGTTGCTCTTCATCGATGATGACGAGTCCGAGGTCGGCGAACGTCACATCTTTCGACAAGACGCGGTGCGTCCCGACGACGACGTCAATCGTCCCTTCCTTTAGACCTTTCTTTGTTGCCGCCATCTCGCTTTTTGAGCGGAAACGGCTCATGACCGAGACATTGATTGGAAACTCACTGAACCGTTCGAGCATCGTCTCGTAGTGCTGTTGTGCGAGTACGGTCGTCGGCACGAGGAACGCGACTTGCTTCCCAGCGAGCACAGCTTTGAACGCGGCTCGAATCGCCACTTCCGTCTTTCCGTAACCGACATCGCCACAAAGGAGACGGTCCATCGGCCGTGATCGTTCCATATCGGCTTTGATCTCGGCGATGGAACGGACCTGGTCTTCTGTCTCTGCGTACGGGAACGAGCTTTCAAACTGACTCATCTCCTCGTCATCGGTCGGGAACGCATAACCGACGGACGCTTCCCGCGCCGCATACAACTTAATCAGCTCGTCGGCGATATCTTCGACCGATTTGGCGACTTTCGATTTGACCTTCTTCCACTCGGTCCCACCGAGTTTATATATCTTAGGCTCTTTGCCTTCCGCCCCGACGTACTTTTGGACGAGATCGATTTGGTCGACCGGGACGTAGAGCGCATCGTCACCGGCATAGACGAGATGTAAGTAGTCTTGATGAATGCCGCCGACTTCAATCGTTTTGATGCCTAGGTACTTCCCGATCCCGTGATGGATGTGGACGACGTGGTCGTTCGGCTTCAACTCTTGATAACTTTTAATCCGTTCGGCGTTCGTCAAATTCTTCGTCTGACGTTTTCGCTTCGTGACGCGTTTGAACAGCTCTTCTTCGGAGACGACGACGAGGCGACTCGTCGAGAGCTCGAATCCACCCTCGATTTGTCCAATCATGACGTGGACATGACGCGGCAACAACTCGCCGTCCACATTTGTGAACGTTGACGAGATGCCATAGTCTTCAAGTAATGCTACCACCTTGTCGGCCCGCGTTTGATCCCCTGCTAAGAAGACGAGACGATGGTCACCTTGTTGCCAACGTTCGACTTCTTGCTTCAGCAAGTGCATCTGCCCGTGAAACGCCGGGAGCGGACGGCAACTGAGGTGGACCGTGTTCGTTTCCGGAATCCCCGACCGTCTCGACGGGAGGAGCGAGAACGCCACTTGCTTCAAATCACGAAACACTTTATGCATCGGGACGGCAAGCGTATAGTTGCTGACGGATTCCCCGCGTTCGATGAGCGACGAGAACCATTCGGCTTCCTCGCGATCTTGCACGTCGGCGGCGTCTTCAATCCGGGCCACTTCATCTAAAATCAAAACAGCATCCGGTCCGACATAGTCGAGGAGTGTCGAGCTATATAGCAGCGGCGTGTACTTTCCAACTTTTTCGGGCGCCTCACCTCGGCCGAACTGTTCGATGTCCCGGGCAATCCCGTCCTCGAGTGCTTGACGAATCGTCTCCGTCTCAATCAACGAGAGCGTCCGATCATATTGACGTTCGAGTGCCTGTCCAGCTTTTTTCAATTGTTCTGTCGAAGCGATAAACTCGGTCGCCGGGGGAATGACCGCTTCGGCGACGACCCCTAGTGAGCGTTGTGTCTCAGCATCAAACGTAAAAATCGAATCGACCTCGGTGTCGAACAAATCGATGCGATACGGACGCGCCTCCGTGAGCGGATAGACATCTAAAATGCTACCGCGGACGGAGAATTCACCCGGTGCGGTGACGGTAGCCGTTCGTTCATATCCGAGCGTGATCAGCGTCTCGGCAAACGGCTTCAAATCAAGCTCTTGACCTGGTTTGATGACTCGATGGCTTGTCCGCCAGTCCGTCGGGCTCGGCATAAAGCGACGTAACCCACCGAGTGGCACGACAAGGACGCCTCCCGTTTCGTCAAGGAGACGTGTTCGAGCTTCAATCCGTGCGGCAAGAAGTTCTGGGCTCGATGTGAGTGACAGTTCTCCAGCGAGCGTCTCATCGATCGGATAAAGCAATGTTTGACTCGGGCCGACGAGCGACTCGAGCTGATCGTACATTTTTTGGGCTTGGTACATGTTATGTGTGACGACCACGAGACGTCGGGGCGAATTTTTCGCCAAACCTGCCAACACGAGCGCTTTGGCACTCGTCGTCAATCCGGTGACGAGTTGACGATCAACTTTTGGCAACCGCTCCCGAATCACATTCGTCTCAGGCAATGCCAACATGAATTTCTCTAAAGCATTCATTTTGATTTCCTCCACCTCATACGACAAAAAAGGGTACGTTGACCCTTTAGTTATATCGATTCATGAGCGCGATCCATTCCGTGTCCACAAAATCAGTCGCGGCGGACACCGCTTGATCGAGCGTATCATTCAATTCTGGCATATCTTCTTTCCGGTAGTTCATGAGCACCCAATCGACGACTTTAATCGGATGCGGCGGACGACCGATGCCGAGTTTCAGACGTTTGAAATCTTGGGTTCCCAGGTGTTGAATCAGCGACTTGATGCCGTTATGTCCACCGGCACTGCCTTTCGGACGGAATCGCAGTTTCCCTGGCACCATGTCCAAGTCGTCATAAATGACGAGCAAGTCATCAATCTCAATCTTATAATAATCTAAAATCGGACGTACCGACTCCCCTGATAGATTCATGTAGGTGAGCGGTTTGACGAGGACGACACGTTCTCCATTGATTCTTCCCGTTCCGATCAATGCTTTAAACTTGGCTTCATCAAGTTGAATCCCATGTTTGTCAGCTAAGCGATCAATCGCTAAAAAACCGACGTTGTGACGGGTCATCTCATACTTTTTGCCTGGATTCCCGAGGCCGACGATACATTTCATCTTATTCCTCCTGAACAAAAAAGCCCAAAGGCGAACGCCTTCGGGCCTCGTTTTTTAATCGAACAGCGTGCTCACCGATTTGTGCTCGTGGACACGCATGATCGCTTCCCCAAGCAAACGGGCAACCGACATCTGCTTGATTTTGCTCGAACATTCGCGACCTTCTAAATCGATCGTGTTCAAAACGACGAGTTCTTTGATTGACGAGTTGTCGATCCGTTCCATCGCCGGTCCAGATAAGACTGGGTGTGTACACGAGGCGTACACTTCTTTTGCACCAGCTTGGACGATGGCATCGGCCGCAAGCGTGATTGTTCCAGCCGTATCGATGATGTCATCAATCAAGATGGCCGTCTTGCCTTCAACGCTGCCGACGATGTTCATGACTTCAGCCACGTTCGCTTCAGGACGACGCTTGTCGATGATGGCGATTGGAGCCTTCAAGCGTTCGGCAAGCTTACGGGCACGCGTGACGCCACCGTGGTCCGGTGAAACGACGACAATGTCTTTCGCTTTAAATTCATCTGTCTCAAAATACGTCGAGATGAGTGGAACACCTAATAATTGGTCTACTGGGATATTGAAGAAACCTTGGATTTGAGCAGCATGCAAGTCCATCGTGATTAAACGCGTGGCACCTGCAACCGTCAATAAATCAGCGACAAGTTTCGCTGTGATCGGCTCACGTGAGCGCGCCTTGCGGTCTTGGCGAGCGTAACCGTAGTATGGCATGACCACGTTAATCGTCCGAACCGATGCTCGTTTCAACGCATCGATCATGACGAGTAACTCCATGAGCGTTTCGTTCACCGGTGAGCTCGTCGATTGAATGATGTACACATCATCGCCTCGCACGCTCTCCTCGATGTTGATGTAAAGTTCTCCGTCGCTAAACCGCTTCACTTGGCAATCGCTGAGCGGGATGCCAATTTCCTTGGCAATCTCTTCGGCGAGTGGGCGGTTTGAGTTTAAGCTAAATAGGCGAATTTCACGTTCATATACAGTAGACATGTTTAGGATTCTCCTCCATCGTTTTCCATAATAATAGGCAGCAACTTATCGTTTCGTGTAACCTTCTATATTTGTTTGGCGTTCGCGTGCAATCGCAAGCGCCTCTTCAGGAACGTCATCCGTGATCGTCGAACCGGCTGCTACAATTGAGCCTTTCCCGACTTTCACCGGAGCAATCAAGTTCACATTGCAGCCGACGAATGCATCGGCTTCGACGACCGTTTCGAACTTGTTCTTGCCGTCATAGTTGACCGTGATCGAGCCACAGCCGAGGTTGACTCGTTCCCCGATCGAAGCATCTCCGATATAGCTGAGATGTGATGCTTTCGCACCGTCTCCGAACGTTGATTTTTTGATTTCCACGAAGTTACCGACGCGCGTATTCGCGCCGAGGACTGCTTGTTGACGAAGGTGGGCGAACGGCCCGACCTGTGCTTCAGTTCCGACACGGCTGTCACTCACGACCGATTGACGAACCGTCGCACCGTCTTCGATGACGCTATTGCGGATATCTGAATTTGGACCAATCACGCACTCTGAACCGATAATCGTTTTCCCGAGAATGACCGTCCCTGGATAGATGATCGTATCCGAACCGATGACGGCATCTGGTGAGATGTATGTCGAAGCTGCATCCATGAATGTGACACCTTCACGCATGAGACGTTCGTTCGTCCGCTTGCGCATGACCGCTTCAGCTTGTGAAAGAGCGACACGGTCGTTGACGCCGATCGTTTCATCGAATGTCGGCGCCGTGTGTGCTGCCACGACTTCGCCTGCTTCTTTCGCAATCGAGATGACGTCCGGCAAGTAGTACTCACCTTGAGCGTTGTTGTTCCCGACTTGCTTCAATGCATCAAACAAGAGCTCGTTATCGAACACGTACGTGCCTGTGTTGATTTCACGAATTTCTAGTTCAGTGTCAGACGCATCTTTATGCTCGACGACTTTTGTGACGTTTCCGTCTTCCCCACGGATGACGCGACCATATCCTGTCGCATCGTCAGCGATGGCTGTCAGTACTGTCACTTTCGCTTGCTGGGCTTCATGATGAGCCAACAGCGCCTCGAGCGTTTCCGCTGTCAACAGTGGTGTGTCGCCGCAAACGACGAGCGTTGCGCCCGGTTTGCCTGCGAGTTCGCTTTCTGCCATCTGCACTGCATGACCTGTCCCGAGCTGTTCTTCTTGGACCGCATATTCCACGCGTGAGCCCAACGTCTCTTGTACCGCTTCAGCCCCATGGCCGACGATGACGATTTGACGACTGACCCCGATTTTGTCGAGTTGATCGACGACGTGTTCGACCATCGGTTTTCCGAGGACCGGATGAAGCACTTTATATAGCTTCGACTTCATGCGGGTCCCTTTACCTGCTGCCAAAATGACTGCAAAACGATCCATTCTTGATTCGCTCCTATCTCATATCGACTGTAATGTACTCAATTGTTCGGTTTTCTTCTACATTCAAATCTTATTTACACCGTATCTACTATATCGAAACCGTGACGTGGTTTCAACCGTTGTAACCATTCGTAACCAATGAAACGTAAAAAGGCAGCGGAAGGGTCCCCATCCGCTGTCAAAGATTACTCATTCATGGCATTGTATCGTGCTTGCGTCTCGGCAATAGCGACGTCCTCTTGGCCGTACGCCTCTAGAACAGCCGCCTCGACTTTTTGACGCATATCTCCATTAATCGGGTGAGCGATATCGCGGAAAATCCCTTCTGGCGTCCGCTTGCTCGGCATCGCTACGAAAAGACCGGTACTCCCTTCAATGATTCGAAGATCGTGTACCACAAATTCATGGTCGAGTGTAATGGAGGCCAGTGCCTTCATTCTACCTTCCGTCGCGACTTTGCGAATTTTTACGTCTGTGATCTGCATGTTTCGCATCCCCTTTTCATCGTTGTCTAGACCGTGGTGTACCTTCTAAAAGGTTGAGATGATTCCAAGCGAACCGATTGACTTCGTACGAATCTTATACCCTTTCATCATAAAACGAAATCAAATTTTTGCCAATCACTTTAAGAACTGTTCGACGTTTCCTCGCGAAATGGTGACGAGTCCTTCATCCGAATCGACGTTCGTCAATTTCATCAAACTGACGTATTCGCTTACCATCTTCTTCTCGGCGCCTTCCGCTTCCATGAGGACACCGACACCCGCGAGGTTCGCCTCGAACTCATTCAAGAGACTCATCATCCCGCGAATCGTACCGCCCGCTTTCATGAAATCGTCAATCAACAAGACGTTCGCGCCACGCGGCAAGCTGCGACGAGCGAGCGCCATCGTGCGAATCGCCTTTGACGAGCCTGATACGTAGTTGATGCTGACCGTCGAACCTTCGGTGACACGACTGTCAGAACGAACGATGACGAACGGGACACCAAGTTGCTCGGCGACAGCGTACGCGAGCGGAATCCCTTTTGTCGCGATCGTCATGACGACGTCAACTTTACGATCGGCGAACACAGAGGCGAAGACTTGCCCCATCGGCTTCACTTGACGCGGGTTCCCGAGGACATCTGTCAAATAGAGATAGCCTCCCGGAAGCAACCGTTCCGGTTTCGACAATTGCTCACATAGGCCGTCAATCATCGAGAGCGACTTTTCCTTGCTCCAGCCTGGAATGAACATGACGCCGCCGGCTGCCCCTGGCACTGTGACGAGTTTTCCCGTGCCATCATGCGAAAGCATTTCACTGACGATGACCAAATCTTCACTGATGGATGATTTGGCTGCTTTATAACGACTCGAAAACATCGATAATGAGACGAGCTGGTGTGGATGGTCCAGCAAATAACGGGTCATATCGACTAGACGACCACTTCTACGAATTTTCATACGGATTCCCCTTCACTTCTTCAATAATAGACGAATGTTCTAAACAGAATATATCATTCTCATTCGTCTTTGTTCAATGTTTTTTGCCGAGAATCCGAACGACGAACACTTCAGAACAAAATCCCTTCAGTCCATTATAGACACGATGTGCTTTTTGCTCGTGCTCAATCAATGCGAATACCGTTGGACCGCTGCCGCTCATGAGGACACCATCTGCTCCGCAGTGCAGCATCGTCTCTTTGATTTGGCGAACTTCCGGATGAAGTTCGAGAGTGACCGCCTCGAGGGCGTTTCCGAGATGTGAGCAGATGCCAGCGAAATTTCGATCCCGAATCGCCGTGACCATCGCCTCGGTGTTCGGATGCACAATCTTCTCCATCTGCACGGCACGATAGACGTCAGCCGTCGACACTCCGATTTTCGGCTTCGCCAATACGACGTAGCACGGCGGCGGTGACGGAATCGTCTCCAGCTGTTCGCCGCGTCCGCGCGCGATGGCAGTTCCTCCCATGACACAAAACGATACGTCCGATCCGACGGCGGCTCCGAGTTCGGCCAACTCTTCTAACGAGAGGCCAAGGTCGAACAATTCGTTCATACCCCGAAGTGTAGCCGCCGCATCGCTCGAGCCGCCAGCTAACCCTGCCGCCACTGGGATTTGCTTATCTAATACAATTTCGACACCCTGTTTGATATTGAATCGCTTCCGTAACAGCTCAGCCGCACGATAAGCCAAATTTCGATGGTCGTTCGGCACGTAGGCATGCTCGGACTGAATCCGAATCTCATCTGTATCGAGCACAGTCAATTCTAACCGGTCCGATAAGTCTACTGTCGTCATTACCATTTCCACTTCATGATAGCCATCTGTCCGCTTCCCGAGGACATCGAGCGTCAAGTTGATTTTTGCCGGCGCTTTCACACTGATCGTGCGCATATCGTTCACCCTTCCCATGTATCTCCTGTTCGCCATTGTACCGTAAACGAGCGCACAAAAAAAGAAGCAGCTGCCAATGCATCCGCCCCTCATTTATCGTTCAATTACTGAATTCAATTTTAACTGTATCCGTTAGGACATCAGCGTAGCTATATGAGACACGTTCCACGTTATGATGGTCTTCATCCAATTTGACGACGAACACCGCGGGATACGTCTCAACGAGCGTTCCAAACCGAGTAACGACTTTCTTACGACCGCCGTTTGCTTTCAACGTCAATCGTTCTCCAACATGCGATTCGAGTTTCTGTCTGATTTCTTGCAACGTCTTTGGCATACGCTTCACCTCACTGTTACAAGTATAACACATTCAAAAACGAAAATAAAGATTAATATTATATCGATTCGTTATCCGGTCGTCAACTGTTTTTAAGTGGTAAAATTGTGTCAGCTAACCGTGCAAACTCCTCAAGCGAAAGCGTTTCGCCTCGCCGTTTCGGGTCGATTCCGGCTTCACCTAAAAACTGTTCGATTTCCATTTTTTTGTCTTTCCCGAGGTGATTCGTCAAGTTATTTAAGATCGTTTTTCGACGTTGTGCGAAACTGGCCCGGGCAAGCTCGAAGAAGAAGGCTTCATCTTTCACGTCGACCGCCGGTTTGGGACGCATCTTCAACGTGATGACCGCTGAATCGACGTTCGGGGCCGGCATGAACACGCTTTTTGGAACAATAAAGCTCACGTTCGCCTCCGCGTAATATTGGATCGCAATCGAGAGAGAGCCGTATGCTTTCGTCCCAGGCTTCGCTCCAATGCGCTCGGCAACTTCTTTTTGAATCATCATGACGAGTGAACGGAACTTGATTTGGCTTTCCAGTAAGCGCATGATAATCGGCGTCGTCACATAATACGGCAAGTTCGCCACAACCGAGATGTCTTCGATTCCTTGACTGAAAAACTCACGCTCGACGATGTCTTGAATATCGAGCTCGAGGGCATCGCCGTGGATGACATGCACATGTGGATAAGGAGACATCGTATCTTCCAGAATCGGAAGCAGACGTTGGTCGATTTCGAGGGCGACGACCTTTTTAGCCCGCTTGGCAGACTGTTCCGTCAATGACCCGATGCCGGGACCGATTTCAAGAACCCCGCTCGCCTCTCCCAGCTCCGCGGCATCCACGATTTTATTCAAAATATTTAAATCAATTAAAAAGTTCTGCCCAAGCGACTTTTTGAAAGAGAAGCCGTGACGTTCTAGAATTGATTTCGTGCGTTGGATTGTTGCAATGTCTTTCAATGATTTTCCTCCTCTAACTGAGCCAGTGCCCGTTCCCATTCCTCAATCGTGACCCGTAACGCTTCCACGCGCTTTACAAACTGTTTGGCGTTCGGTTCACCGATTCGGAGTAACACGCCGAGCCGTTTACGACGGCGCGCAGCGTCCGTTCCGCCAATCAAATCGGCTTCGAGCACCATCTGGCGGGTGACGAGTGGCATGTCAGTCTCAACTCGCTGTTCATACACCGCTTCGAGTACACGGCGAATCGTTGCCGGTGAAGCATGTTCGACCCCAATCTTGCCACGTTTATCTTTCGCTTCGGCCCGAGGTAAATAGGCATGCTTACATCCTTTAACCTGCTCCTCGACGATGGCCCGGATTCGGTCACCCGGGTAGTCTGGGTCCGTCAAAATGATAACGCCGCGCGTTTCTTGGGCGCGTTTGATTCGTTCGATCGTCTGTTTCGAGACGGCAGATCCGTTCGTTTCAATCGTATCGACGTCATATACTTCTTGAAGCCGCGTCGTGTCATCTCGACCTTCGACGACAATCACCTCTTGTATTTTTTCACGCATCATCGTTTCCTTCTTTCTCTTCTTGCTTCGGGATAACCCAAATCGTGAGCGGCTGACGCCCAAACGTTACCGCTTCTTCTTTCGTGTCCATCATCAAGTCAATTTTATGACCTTTGATCGCACTGCCTGTATCTAAAGCAATCGCCATGCCAAACCCTTCAACGTACACACGTGTGCCAAGAGGAATAATAGCGGGGTCGACAGCAATGATTCGCATCCCTTCATACAAAATCGTATCCGTCACATCATAACCACTACGGGTCAGAACCCTGTCATCAAATGTGACCGTGTCTTCTGCATTGTTCGTATACGCGGTCGCTTCGACGAGAAGTTGTTTCGCGGAAGTGAAGTCCAGCGCATCCTCGGCACGCGGTGTCTCTTCAATCTTAATCTCCGCCTCGTCTCGAAACGGACTCGACGGTTCGGTCGTGGCGGTCGTTTCTTGATTCGTTGCCGGTTCAATCTCCGGTTCGGCCACGACTTTCGTCCCACGTTTAATGATTTGAGGGCGTACGCTTTGTAGCGTTTCCACGCTCGTTTCGGTCCGATTTGTAATTGTACCATTTTCCACTGTCAGTGCATACCGCGTCCGTTCGAGTCCCGGGATGCCGACTTGCACGACTTCGGTCTCTCCAAATTCGAGCGTATCGTCCTCTTCCATGACGATTTCAAACGGGATGAGACGACTCTCATATTGTACGACGTCTCGACTCACATTGACGCTGATGGTCATTCCATCCCGTACCGGTGTCGTGAGAGCCGGGACGACCGTATCTTGGTCAGAAACCGTCACATTCGCCTCCCGTAACGCCTGTTCGACAGTTTGAGCCATCGTATACAAGGTCTTCGCCTCGTCCCCGACGATGACATCGAGGGCGACGACAGGCTGGTAGCGAATCGTCATCCCTGATGTGACCGGTGCACGTACGCCCGGGTACACGTCGTCCCCTTCGCGTACACTCACTCCATAACGAAGCAACACGTCTTTGACGGTCCGTTCACGCGTCTCGATCGTCTCGACCTGGCCATAACCGATTTGAAGCGACACGGTACGAGCTCGTTCGATATGAATCACTCGATCCGTCGGGACGTCGGCACTTAAGGCGGGAGTCACCATATCCGCCTCGTCGATCACGATACCGGTCTCGTCAAGCACTTCTAGCACCGAATCGCCGCGGCTTTCATGCACGGTTGTCACGCCGTCGTCGACGATGGTGATCGGTTCAGGCTGCATCGCCATATAGGCGAACACTGCCGTCGCTACCACACCAATACTCAAGATGATGCGCCTGAACATCATGGGAGACGGAATAGGCGCTTCGCATTAGCGGTCGTTGCTTCAGCGAGCGCGTCATAGGACATGTCACGAAGCGATGCAATCTCTTCGGCGACGTACGTGACGTAAGCGGGTTCGTTCCGTTTACCACGGAACGGCGTCGGCGTTAAATACGGGCAGTCCGTCTCGACAAGGAGCCGATCGAGCGGGACTTGTTGCGCCACCGCCTTCGGGACTTTAGCGTTTTTGAACGTCACCGGTCCTCCGAGAGAGATATAGAAGTTCAAGCGCAGACAGCGCTCCAACAATTCGACGGACATGCTGTAACTATGGAACACGCCGCCTACCTCTTCGGCATGTTCTTCCTCTAAAATATCGAGCACGTCGGCTGTCGCTTCCCGATTATGAATCACGATGGGCATGTTCGTCCGCTTCGCGATAACGATCTGCTGCCGGAACACGCGTTGTTGGACATCTTTCTCCGACTTGTCCCAATGGTAATCGAGACCGATTTCCCCGAGCGCCATCACTTTCGGATGAGCCATTAGCGTCTCGATTCTCTTCAAATCAGCATCCGTACAATCGACGGCATCAACCGGATGCCACCCAACGATGGCATAGATATCCTCATACGTTTCCGCGAGCTCGATTGCCCGCGTGATTGTCGGGTTATCGAATCCGACGACGAGCATCGGGGAAACGCCCGCGGCACGAGCCCGCTCGATCGTCGCCTCGACATCCTCATTGAACTGCTCGGCATTGATATGGGTATGCGTATCAATCAACATGGTGCTTCCTCCTTATATAGACAAAGAGGGAGACCGAAGTCTCCCCCAAACGATTATTTGACGACGGCCCCGTTCGGCATATTCTCAGATACGGTCGCAAGCTCAAGCTTGCCGTCTTTATCAGCCGCTAAAATCATCCCTTGTGACAACTCGCCACGTAGTTTGACCGGCTTCAAATTGGCGACGACGATGACTTTCTTCCCGACCAAGTCTTCTGGCGCATACCATTCGGCAATGCCTGAGACGATTTGACGTGTCTCGCTCCCAAGGTCGACTTGGAGCTTCAACAGCTTCTTCGCCTTCTTGATTTTATCGGCCTCGACGATTTGACCGACACGGAACTCGACTTGGTCAAAGACGTCAATCGTGATTTCTGGACGGACGTCCTCATCCTCAGCATCGCTCGCCTCCACTTCGGCTTCCTCGACACGTGCTTTCGATGCTTGACGCATCATTTCCTGAATTGCATCGATCTCTTCTTTTACATCACGACGTGGGAAAATCGGTGTCCCGTCGGTGACGACCGCTCCATCGAAGGCCGCAAACGTATCGAGCGCTTCCCATGACATGTCTTTACCTTCAAGACCGAGCTGGCGGAACATTTCTTTTGGTGCCCGTGTCATGAACGGTTGAATCATGACCGCCACATGGCGAAGTACGCCGGCCAGATGCGTCATCACGGATGCGAGTTCACCACGCTTCGCTTCGTCCTTCGCAAGGACCCACGGTTGCGTCTCATCGATATATTTATTGGCACGGCTCACGAGTTGCCAAATGCTTGTGAGCGCGACGGAAAACTCCATGTGTTCCATGGCCGCTTCCGTCTTCTCTGTCGTCTCATTGACAACTTGAAGAAGCGAGGCATCAAACGCTGTTACGTTGCCCGCATAAGCAGGGATCTCGCCATCGAAATACTTCTTAATCATGGCCACGGTCCGGTTGAGCAGGTTACCGAGGTCATTGGCAAGGTCAAAATTCAAGCGATCCACAAACGCTTCCGGTGTGAACGTGCCGTCCGCTCCGAATGGAACTTCACGAAGAAGATAGTAGCGGAGTGAGTCGAGTCCGTAGCGATCGATCAGTGGAATCGGGTCGACGACGTTGCCTTTTGATTTCGACATTTTGCCGTCTTTCATGAGCAACCAACCATGTGCGAAAACTTGTTTCGGTAATGGAAGGTCTAGCGCCATGAGCAACGCCGGCCAAATGATCGTATGGAACCGGACGATTTCTTTTCCGACCAAGTGCACGTCGGCTGGCCAATAGCGGTTGAACAACTCGTCGTTGTCCGACCCATAGCCGAGGGCAGAGATGTAATTCGTGAGAGCATCGACCCATACATACACGACGTGTTTCGGGTTCGATGGCACTTGGACACCCCAGTCAAACGTCGTCCGTGAGACGGCCAAGTCTTGGAGGCCCGGCTTCAAGAAGTTGTTGATCATCTCGGTTTTGCGCGATTCTGGCAAGATGAAGTCAGGGTGCGACTCGAAGTACTCGATTAAACGATTGGCGTACTTGCTGAGACGGAAGAAATAGCACTCTTCGCGTACAAGCTCGACCGGGTGACCGCTGTCAGGGCTCTTCCCATCAACGAGCTGTGACTCCGTGTAATACGTTTCATCAGGGATCGAATACCACCCTTCGTATTCACCGAGATAGATGTCATCGTTTTTCAGAAGCGTCTCGAATACGTGCTCGACGACGGCCTTGTGGCGGGCATCGGTCGTACGAATATAATCATCGTATGAGATTTCAAGACGGTCCCATAACACTTTGATGTCTTTAACGACTTCGTCGACAAACGCTTGCGGCGTCACGCCAGCTTCTTTCGCTTTTTCCTGAATTTTTTGACCGTGCTCGTCTGTTCCCGTCAAATAACGGACGTCAAATCCTTTCAGACGCTTATAACGTGCGATTGCATCGCCAGCCACCGTCGTATAGGCGTGACCGATGTGTAGTTTGGCACTCGGATAGTAAATCGGAGTCGTAATATAAAAAGTAGGCTTCGCCATTGTATGTTCTCCATCCTTTCGACATTTGCAATTTCCATTATACACGGTTCGACAAAAGAATTTCCAAACCAATTGTTTGGAATTATTTTGTTATTACCTCATAAAAAATGTTCCAAAAAAACCCTTTCTTTGTTTCATATCCTAACTTTCGGGGAATTTTAGGTATATATCGTTCTTATATCGCCAATTTTCGAAAATGTAGATTTCCAATAGTAAGCAGTTGACTGCAATTGGAAAGTTTAGTATGCTTTTTGCTGTAGTAACATTGTCGAATTTTGACGACTCATGTCACCAAGAGATTTCGACACCATTGGAGGAGGAAACACAAAATGAAATCTACAGGTATCGTTCGGAAAGTTGATGAGCTCGGTCGTGTCGTCATTCCAATCGAATTGCGCCGCACACTCGGGATCGCTGAGAAAGACGCTCTTGAAATCTACGTCGACAACGATCAAATCGTGTTGAAAAAATACAAACCAAACATGACTTGCCAAGTGACGGGCGAAGTATCGGATGACAACTTCAAGTTGGCTGACGGTAAATTGATCCTTTCACCAGAAGGCGCACAACGCGTTCTCGTCGAGTTGAAAAACATGCTCGAAAACTACTACAGCGAAGAGTAAGCAAGGAATTCCTTGCTTACTCTTTTTTGTCGACTTGATGATAGGCGTCGTACACCTCGCCACGTGATAAACCGCGCTCTTTAGCAACTTGTTTGATAGCGGCGTTCGGCTTCAATCCGTCTTCGATATAACGATCGACGTGTTCGAGCGGCGATAACGCCTCCCACCAATCGTGTGTCGGTGCTATTTCCGTCGAACCAGCCACCATGACGACGAACTCACCACGTACCTCACCTTCACACCAAACAAGCGCTTCTTCTACCGTCCCGCGTAAAAACTCTTCAAACGTTTTCGTCAACTCTCGTCCGAGAACGAGTTGCCGATTGCCGAACGCGTCCTGAATCCCGGTCAGCATCTCTTTTAACCGATGTGGCGCTTCATAAAAAATGATGGTGCCCGGTTCATATTGCAAAGAAGATAACACATCGAGCCGCTCTTTCTTTTTACGTGGCAAGAATCCGTAATACAAAAACCGCTCGGTCGCAAGACCAGAGGCGACAAGAGCCGTCAATGCCGCGTTCGCTCCAGGAAGCACGACGACAGGGAGCTTCGCTTCAATGGCCAATCGCACGAGGTCGCTCCCCGGGTCCGAGATCCCCGGCATGCCCGCGTCTGAGACGACGGCGACTGATTTGCCGGCCTCGATGTCTTCGATTAAACGCGGGCCACTCACGTACTTATTGTGTTCATGGTAGCTGACTAGTTTCGTCTCAATGCCGAAATGGCGACAGAGCTTCATCGTTTGGCGTGTGTCTTCGGCCGCAATCAAATCAACTTCTCCTAGAATTCGAACCGCTCGATACGTCATGTCTTCTAGATTTCCAATCGGCGTCGGCACAACATAGAGCGTGGGCCCATCAGTCTGATAACTTTTCTGTGAGTTCATTACTCGTTCCCTCCATCAATTGCTGTTTTTGAGCCCGCGTGAGTTGTTTGATGGACCATTCGTACTGCATGGCTTCACGTTTGGTCGCAAACGACCTGACATATCGTAACGTCACCGGGAGACGCGCTCGCGTATATTTCGCACCTTTACCGCTGTTGTGCACGTCCATCCGCTTATCTACATCCGTCGTATATCCGGTATAGTATGTGCCATCGCTACACTCGAGAATATAGGCAAAGTGCTTACGCATCGAGGATGGCCCGCATGTCGCTCGTATACGTGTCATCTTCCTCATAAACGACAAACGGAGGTAAGATTGTGAGCCCTGCTTTTCCATCTTTCGACCCCTCTATTAAAAGTGTATTTGCGTCTCGGCCTTGTTTCGGGTAAACGAGTTGCATTCGTTTCGGTTCAATCCGATACGCCCGCATGAGCGTTAGAATATCGAGTAATCGCTCCGGTCGATGGACGAAGGCTACCTTCCCACCCGGTTTGACGAGTTGACTGGCTGAGCGGATACAGTCTTTTAACGTGCAAAGCACTTCATGACGTGCAATCGTATGATGTTCATTTTGATTACGGAGCGAAGTTTCGTTTGCTAAAAAATAAGGTGGGTTGCACGTGACAACGTCATAACGAGCATGCCCTAGTACGCTGGTCGCATGTTTCACATCGCCTTCAAGGATGTGCAGTCTGTCACTTAAATCGTTAACGGCAATGCTTCGATTCGCCATATCAACGAGACGGGGCTGGATTTCAAGTCCTGTCACCGTTCCTTTCGTCCGATACGATAAAAAGAGCGGAATAGCCCCCGTACCGGCGCATAAATCAACGAGTCTTCCTTTTTGAATCGGGACCCACACAAATTCAGCCAGCAACACCGCATCCAATGAAAACGAAAATACATCATCACTTTGAATGATTTTTCCGGGACGTCCTAACAAATCATCAAGACGTTCACCTTGTTTTACAGTCACGCCATTTCCCTCCTACATAACGTACAAAGGCGACGGACGAGTATATACCCGTCTATCGCCCCTTATTAATGTTTATTTAGCATTGACATACAGAAGAGACAATCCCCGTCTTTCCTGACTTGTCCATAGTGCAAATTGCAGATATGAAACCCTTCTTGGTATAACGCCGCCAAGTTATTTTGTCCTTTTCCAGACAAGGCAATTTGAGGATCTCCGTTAGGTGTCTCGACTTCTGCGAGTTGTTCTACTTTTTCGCGCAGATGATGGTTCTCGAGATACATGTGTTGGTTTTCTTCGAGCAAATAGGCGAGTTGCTCTTTGAGCACCCCTAAATGCTCCGTCAACAATTGCATCTGTTGCTCGATCGCATCGACCCGCATCATGACTTCCTTTTTATCCATTCTTTCCACTGCTCAGCACCCCATCACTGTTTCGACGGTTTTCGTTTGACTGCACCGACTTCGACGAGTTCGTCGATTGTATACGTCACAACACGGGTCCGATCATTCAACTCGACTTGAATCAATTGATCCAAGATGTTGAGACCGATGACACGTCCGTCACCTTCTGGAATTTTGATTCGTTTTCCGACGTCTGGCAAATCCCGCTTTAATTCTTCATACGTATCGTTCTCGTATTTTAGACAGCACATGAGACGACCGCATACACCGGAGATCTTGTTCGGGTTCAAGGATAGGTTCTGATCCTTGGCCATCTTAATGGATACCGGTTCAAATTCCCCTAAGAACGAGGAGCAACACAACACACGGCCACAAGGTCCAATTCCGCTCAGCAGTTTCGCTTCATCTCGAACTCCGATTTGGCGAAGCTCGATTCGAGTCCGAAACACACTCGCTAAATCTTTAACGAGCTCACGGAAATCAACACGGCCTTCTGCCGTGAAATAAAAGATGACTTTATTACGATCGAATGTATACTCAACATCTACTAACTTCATCTCAAGTCGATGTTCACGAATTTTTTCTTCACAGACGGCGTGAGCGTCAAAAGCGGCCAATCGATTATCTTGTACGATTTCGGCATCTTTTGAATCAGCGACACGAAGGATTGTCTTTAGCGGTAAAACCACTTCGTCTTCACCTAGTTGTTTACCAACTTGGACGATTTCACCGTACTCGATGCCTCGTACCGTCTCTACGATGACATGGTCCCCACGTTCAAGCGTTGCTTCGCCTGGTGAAAAGTAATAGATTTTTCCCGCTTCTTTAAAACGGACTCCGACTACTTCAAGCACGCTCTCCTATCCTTTCTGCAAATCGAACGTTAACCGTTCGAACGTTAATTGAGGATTGACGTTTGCCTCTAGTCGTCGAATCGCCTCATGGACAGATTCAATAGCATGGACGATTTTATGAACCGGACGATCTTTTACAAACGCGGTATATAGCGCTTGTTCTCTCGTAAACAACTCCGGGACATAGTCTGTTCGCACTTTGAAGTGGAGCGCTTGCTCCAACCAATTTCCGAACAGCTCGAGACCGACTCGCAATTCATTCCGCCCTTTAAAATGACCGAGCCATTTTTCTTGGGCGAATAAAAGCAATTCTTGCGGGCGTTTTGTCAATACTTCAACTAATTGTACCACTAGCCCATACGCCTGTACAAACCAGTCGTTGTGAAGCGCCTCACGCGCGTCTTCGAATTTCGGATATGTCTCTAAAGCAAGACGCGCTAAATCGCTCGTACATTGCACGTCTGCGACCAACGTTTCCACAAGCCGTTCTCGATCAATCGGTCGGAATACTAAATGCTGAGCTCGCGAACGAATCGTCGGTAAGAGAAGTTGTGGCTGAGTTGTTACCAAGATGGCTAGTTTCCCTACACCTGGCTCTTCAAAGAACTTCAATAGGCTGTTGGCGGCTTGTGGCGTCATCTTATGGGCTTGGTGAATCACATACACTTGACGGTCACCTTCTGCACCACGTAAAGACAAGTCACTCAATAACTGTTGCACCTGTTCTTTCTTAATGCTGGCTCCATCCGGTTCGACTTCCATGTAGTCGACAAGGTTTCCCGAATCCATTCGTCTACAGTTTCGACAGTTACCGCAGGGTTCTACCCCGTCAGGCGACTCGCAAAAAAGGGATTTCGCAAACAGCTGTGCCGTTTCAATCAAGTACGGTTCATAGTCACCTGAAAAGATATATGCATGACCGACCTTTTGAGCAACGATCGAGTTTTCAATCACTTTCGCAATAACCGTTTGAGATTTTGATAACTCCTGAAAACTCATGTTCGTGACCTTCCCCATTAAAACTGATGAAATCCTTCAATCGGCAAGACAAACACAGTCGCTCCGCCAACTTGGACTTCTACAGGATAAGGAATGTATGAATCAGCGTGTCCACCCATCGGTGAAATCGGCGTGATCATTTGATCCCTGCTCGAGCAGTTTGATTTGATTAACGCAAGTAGGTCATCTAACCGCTCTTTCGGTACACCAATCATAAACGTGGTGTTTCCTTCTTTCAAAAAACCTCCCGTTGTGGCTAATTTCGTTGCACGGAAGTCCTCTTCAATCAAAGCATCTGATAAGCGGGCACTGTCCTTATCATGTACAATCGCGATTACCATCTTCATCATTGCATCACTCCTCTTTCTTTTAATCGTTCTAACGTAATATCTAACACTTCATCCTGAATGGTTTCAATCGAGGCGTTCGCATCAATACGTACCATTCGTTCTGGATGTTGCTCTAATAATATTTGAAATCCTTCGTATACGCGTTGATGGAAAGACTCATCACGGCTCTCGATTCGATCTAATTGGCCTCTATCTTTCATGCGATGGCTCGCTTGATCCGGGGTCAAGTCAAAGAGAAACGTCAAATCTGGTTTGATCCCAGCAGTCGCCCAGTCGTTTAACGACAAAATTTGTGACAAATCATATTGGAGCCCATAGCCTTGATACGCAATCGAGGCATCCACAAATCGATCACATACGACAACTGCTCCACGGCGGAGAGCCGGTCGAATCACTTGATCAATGTTTTGAGCTCGGGATGCGGCATAGAGCATCATTTCGACTCGAGGCGTCATCTCATCATGTTCTGGCGAGAGCAAGACTTCTCGAATACTGTTTCCGACCTTCGTTCCCCCTGGCTCTCGGGTGACGACCACTTCATACCCTTGTTCAGTCAATGACTGAACTAACAATTGTAGCTGTGTTGTTTTCCCAGAACCATCTGGTCCTTCCACAGTAATAAACATACCTTTCACGCTTAAAACTCCTCTACGATAACATCAATTTGTTTCATCATAACATGTCTACTTGCCTGCAGGTTCCGTCCTAATGAAATCCATTCATTCAAAACTCGGATTTTCTCGTCTGTGATGACTTCTCCTCTTAGAATCCAGGGAATCCCCGGCGGATACGGAATAACGGTCTCTGCCGCAACAGAACCAATCGCTTGCTCAAACGGTAGACGTTCAATATCAGCGTCGTCCGATATAGAACGCAACAACGAAACGCGTTCAGTCATCGGGTAAGGATAGATTGTCTCATCTTCAACAATGAGCGGGACGTGCTGCGATGCATTTTTAATCAGTTTGACCCAATGTTGAATCTCTTGGCTTTTTAATTCCCTTAACGGCAAGCAGAATAACACGTGATCTTCTGCAGCCAGTTCCACGTCAATACCGATTGACGCTAAATGCTGACTAAAGATCAGACCATTTTTAGGGTATGTTAACACAGTCATCTTAGTGAAGTCATCGCCCACTTTGATTGAAAACCCAGCACATCTCATTTCCATGATGAATGAAAAATGACTCGTTTGAATATGAGTCCAATCTCGGTCACTCAAGTTTTCGAGGTACTCTCGGGCGTAATCAAGCGAGGCCATAATCAAGTAAGATGGGCTAGATGTTTGGAAAGATGAAAGCGCATGAAAGAGACGTTTTTCATCGATTTCTTCTTTATAATGAATCCATGCCCCCATCGTGAGAGCGGGCAATGTTTTGTGGGCTGATTGTACGACTGCGCTAGCCCCCTCGAAGATAGCTGATCGCTTTGGAAATGTAGGATGAATCAAATGAGCGCCGTGTGCTTCATCTACTAATAGGGGAATACTTAACGGACGCAAGTAAGCACTGATTTGCTGAATGTTCGCCATGTCTCCGTAATAAGTGGGAGACGTTAGGAGAAGCGCTTTTCCTCCTGGATACTGCAAGACAGCATCCTGAATTGTTTCTAGTGAAATGACAGTAGGCAAACTACTTCCTCTGTCTAATTCCGGTGTGAGTAAAATCGGTTCTAAACCAAGCCACTCAATGGCGTTCCAAACCGATTTGTGGGAATTACGTTGTACATACACTCGTTCTCCCCGTTTTACGGTTGCTGCTAATAGACTCCAATTCCCTGCAGTAGAGCCGTTTACCAACCATTTGCTTTTACTCTGGTAAAGGGATCCTAATGCCTTTTCACCTTCTAAAATAATACCTTCCGCATGGTGTAAATCATCCAAGTGACCAAGCTCTGTTAAGTCATATGGCATAATTTTTTGGAAGGCCGTCGGAAGCTTTTCATCTCTCACCGTTCCATTGTGATGGCCAGGTACATGAAAAGAAACCCGTCCTTCTCGCACATGTTGCTCAAGCGTCTCCATAAATGTAAAAGGATTATGTTTAGGTTTTCGAGTCATTTAGACACCTTCCCATCCGAATTCAATACGACATATATATACAAAAAGAGACGACCAAGCGGATGCTTGATCGTCTTTCGCGTTGGCCTGGCAACGTCCTATCCTCACAGGGGGAGACCCCCAACTACTTTCGGCGCTGAAGCGCTTAACTTCCGTGTTCGGCAT
>NZ_JACSLJ010000012.1:0-19303 GCF_018618085.1 Exiguobacterium sp. s141
GCGCCGAAAGTAGTTGGGGGTCTCCCCCTGTGAGGATAGGACGTTGCCAGGCCAACGCGAAAGACGATCAAGCATCCGCTTGGTCGTCTTTTTTTGTGGATTGTCATTAAATTTTTTATTCGTAAGCGACACATACAATCTAATTCCGAACATTAAAAGATGAAAGTGAATGGAACGAACACAATTCTGAACTTTCTGAACATCGTGAATTGAATTGCACTTTCGCTCTATACCTGTTACCATTACAGAAATATTTCGAAACAAAGATTCGGGTCCGATAGGGAAAGGGGCAATCGATTTTTATGTGGGAAAACAAGTTTGCAAAAGAAGGATTAACGTTTGATGACGTGTTACTCGTACCGCGCTTTTCAAATGTCTTGCCAAGAGATGTGAGTTTGAGCACTAAACTTTGTGAAGGTCTAGAGTTGAACGTACCAATCATCAGTGCAGGTATGGATACGGTCACAGAAGCACCGATGGCCATCGCTATGGCACGCCAAGGCGGTCTAGGAGTCATTCATAAAAACATGTCGATGGAGATGCAGGCAGAACACGTCGATCGCGTTAAACGCTCGGAGAACGGCGTCATCACAAACCCATTCTATTTGACGCCTGAGCGTCAAGTGTACGATGCAGAGTACTTGATGAGTAAATACCGTATCTCAGGTGTTCCAATCGTTAATTCGGAAACCGAACGCAAATTGATCGGTATTTTAACAAACCGCGACCTTCGCTTCATTAAAGATTACTCGACAGTGATTGCGGATGTCATGACAACGGAAAACCTCGTCACCGCAAAAGTAGGGACGTCCCTTGAAGAAGCAGAACGCATTCTTCATCAACATCGGATTGAAAAATTACCGCTCGTTGATGATTCAGGTGTGTTAAAAGGTCTCATTACGACAAAAGATATTGAGAAAGTCGAACAGTTTCCGCACGCAGCGAAAGACAAACAAGGTCGCTTACTCGTTGCAGCCGCCGTCGGTGTCACGAAAGATGCCGCATCGCGTGCTCAAATCCTTGTCGATGCTGGTGTCGATGCTCTAGTGGTAGACACAGCTCACGGGCATTCAGCCGGCGTCATTGAGAAAGTAAAAGAGTTACGTGACATGTTCCCGACACTCCCGATTATTGCAGGGAATGTCGCGACAGCCGAAGCAACACGGGCTTTGATTGAAGCCGGTGCATCGGTCATCAAAGTCGGGATTGGCCCAGGGTCAATCTGTACGACACGAGTCGTAGCAGGTGTCGGCGTTCCACAAATCACAGCGGTATACGATTGTGTCACAGAAGCTAGAGAACATGGTGTCACAGTCATTGCCGATGGTGGAATCAAGTATTCAGGTGATATCGTGAAAGCAATTGCGGCTGGTGGTCATGCGGTCATGCTCGGTAGTCTTCTCGCTGGTGTGAAAGAGAGTCCAGGTGAGATGGAAATCTATCAAGGACGTCAGTTCAAAACATACCGTGGAATGGGTTCTGAAGCCTCGATGAAACGTGGAAGCCAAGATCGCTACTTCCAAGAAGCGGACAAGAAATTCGTGCCGGAAGGTATTGAAGGTCGTGTCGCTTATCGTGGCGAGTTGGCAGATACGGTGTATCAACTCATCGGTGGCCTTCGCTCAGGAATGGGTTATTGTGGGGCAGCTGACATTCGGGCGTTACGCGAAGATACGCAGTTTATCCGCATGACAGGGGCTGGCTTGCAAGAAAGCCACCCACATGATGTTCATATCACTAAAGAAGCTCCAAACTACTCACGTTAAACGAAAAACCGTTGTCTCGATTCAGAGGCAACGGCTTTTTATTATTATTTTTTAGCTTTGTTGACAAGAATGACTGTACCGCCATCATCTTGCGCAGGCAAGCTGACCGTGACTTTGCCATCTCGTTTGACCACATAGTTTCGACCACTATAGCGATCGACAAGTTTCGTCTTATACTTAAGGTTCGTTTGGAACGTAATCGTCCGCTTCGCCTCTGTCGTATTCAAGGCAACAAGGATCGAGTCCTTGCCGTGTTTTCGTTCAAAGACAGAATATCCCTTCGCAGACCCACCCGAGATAACGGCCCGTGTTCCTTTGCTAAATACTTTCGAATAGTCAGCACGAATATTGAGAAGCTTCTGGTAGTGCGTGTGCATCGCTTTGCCTTCTCCTTTGACTCGCTTCCAGTCGAAGTCATAACGGTTTTCATTGAACTCGCCTTTATCCATATCCAAGGCATGTTTTCCTGACTGACCGACCTCTTCACCATAGTAGATGACAGGTTGACCTTTCGCCGTCATTTGAAGCGAAGCGGCGACCATGTGTTTTCCTTCATCTCCTCCGGCACGTGATACGAGGAAACCGTCTTCGTCATGACTACTGAGGAACTGTCCGAGCGTCGCTTCATTCGAGAGTTGTGTGTTGCGGTATTGGAGCGCACTCTCAACGTCATCAATATTCCCATTGATGAACCGCTCAGCTTGATATTTGAAGTCAAAGTCGAGTAGCGAATCCATTTGGCCGCTCTGTAAGTAACCGCCCGTGTTGTTTACACTCGCGCCGTAATGTTCTCCAATCATCTTGAAGTCTGGTTTAAGTGCCGTTAACTCGTTTTTGAACGACTTCCATGTTGTCGAATCGACGTGTTTGACTGTATCAACGCGGAAGTAGTCGATAGTGTTACCTTTTTTCGTCTTCGAGCGTTTAACCCAATCTGTCTGCCATTTGACGAGTTGTTCACGAACAGCTGCTTCCTCTGTTTTAAAGTCTGGCAGCCCAGAGAGTGACATTTTTAAATCATCCCCATCGACCGGGTTCGAACGAATCATCCCCTCGAACGCTTTACGTTCCTGATTTGTCGGGAAGTTTGTCGCACCCGTGTCCACAGCTCCTGGTTCCATGCCGTAGCCAGGGTGGTTCAGGACGACGTCGACCATAATCTTGATGCCACGTGCGTTTGCTTCGTCGATGAGACGATGGAACGCCTTCATATCCCCAAGATGCTCATCGAGTTTTTCGAAGTTTTTCGCCCAATAGCCGTGGTAGCCGTACTGTGAGCCGTCTTTACCGTAACGAAGATCCCAATCAATGTTGTCGACGATCGGTGTGATCCAAATTGTATTGATACCTAACTTGTCCAAATAGTCGAGTTTTTTCGTGACGCCGGCAAAGTCGCCGCCGTGATACGACTCAAGATGGTCTTGGTCGTAGTATTCACCATTCGGGTTATTATTCGTTTTATCCCCGTCATAGAAGCGATCGGTCAGCATGAAGTAAATCCGAGCCTCGTCCCAATCAAATTCTTGCTTATCTTTCATGGAGACCGGTCGGACCGTCAACGATGTTTTCGTCTTATGAACGTTTCCGTATTGGTCGATCGCCGTAATCGTCAAATACTTATTGCCTGGTTTGACAGTATCTTTCACTGCAATCGTCTGTTTGTTCAGTGCCGGGTCGACCGCTAGTTTGGCTGGTCCACCGAGTGGACGGGCATCGATGTACATTTCTCGTAATTGGACACCTTTTGGCAACGTCGGCTTCACCTGGACGACCGCGTTTTCTCGAGAACTAATCGCTTTTGGAGCAACAGAAGCGGTCAATTTGACGTTGGGACGACGATATTCAACGCTCGACGCCTCAAAGTAAGGGTCTTTCACTTCAGTCGTGACACCGTCTTTCGTGACAAGGAATGTATAATCATGCTCCCCTTCCGGCAATTTTACCGTATGACGGAACCATTCGTTCTTCGCTTCATAAGTCATCGGGTATGTCGTGCCATTGACTTTTAACGCGACGCTGTCGATTTCATCGAGTTGTCCTTCTTCATACAATGCTTTGTCACGGTAGAAGAACGTGACGGCACCATCTTCAAACACGGGCCCTTGAATCGTCGGTACTTGGTGGAACGTTCCTTTTCCGCTCTCGACGACGACCTTTGTGACTCGATCATTGCCGAGTTTCACATAACGGTCTTCCCCGTAACCATCCTTCACGGCCCAATCCGTGCCTTTGCGGATGACAAAGCCTACGTTGGTCGCATCTTTTCCGACCGGGATACGGAAGACGGCACCTTCTTCAGTGATTTTGTATGGATTTACTTGGCCATCTTTGGCACCAGTGCTCCACGTCCATAAATTCCAATCGGTATAATCGTTGTCGGCCCGGACGTACAACATCTCGATGTAGCGTTGTGTTTTCCATGGATCGGCGATTTCAGTGATGGTTTTAAATGACGTCGTCAATGCTGGTAACGTCGTGTTCGACAGGTTTCCTTTCACAGCGCCCGCGGGAAGGATGGCGGTATATGTTTGATTCAAGCCGAGTGCTTCGGTCGGTGTGACGGTCACTGTCGATCCGCTCGCTTCAGCCGTGAACGGTACAGCTGTCTCGCCATTCATCAAGCTGATGTTCGAAGCGTCTAACGACACAGGCTCATTGAACGTCCAAGTGATTGGGGATTTGATGTCCACTTGTTCCGATTGATTGGCCGGTGTGACTGCTGTCACTTCGAGTTGACTGACCGTCTCGACACCGCTTAACGTGAAGGCTGGGCTATATACCGATTGTGTCGACGGAGTAGCCGAAACGTTCCAACTATCGGCGACTTTGTTGGCCGAATTACTTGGAATCGTGTCGAACGCACCATGCTCGGTAGCGTTATTCCCACTGAGTACCGTGAGGACCCGAACGGTATCCTCGTTGCTTAGGCCAAGCAGGGACAATGGGATTTTGCCTTCAAATCCTTTCGTGCGGTCAATAGCAAACGAGGCGCCGTTCAAGTTGCTTAAGTTTGCGAGTGGTGTGGATTTACCTGCTTCATACAGAGCAGCTTCTTTTACTGACGTGTCGCCATCGACGCGAAGTAAAATATGATACTGTGGTTTTTTATCGGTTTGGCTAAAGTTGAACGGATAGCCAAGCGGGTTTGTCGCTACGCCTGAATCTTGTTCATTGATTTGGAGGGCGATATTTATGTACTGACCATTGTCGCCCCAGTTCGGGACGTTGTTCGCATCCACATAAAAGTAAAGGTTACGTGCATCGTTCTGCAGATAGACGTCTCCTAAATCGAATCCTTGCCAACCCGCCTGTGGGGATGTGGCGAGCGCTGGCGTGTTCGCCCAATCCGTTTTTAAGCCATCAATCGAGATTGTCGCAGGCTCGGCCAATGCGTTCATCGGGACGCCGGCTTGGATGAGGAGAACGGATGATAAAAGTAACGTGGTCGTCTGTCGTGCCGCTTTCTTCTTCATAAAGCACCTCTTTCATGGAATGTGTCGTCTACAGGGCAACGAATTGTCAAAATTGTGCAAACGGTTTCAGTAATAGTTTAGCTGAATATGTAAGCGCTCACAATATGTTTTTTGAAAAATAATAAAAACGCCTATCGGTTAGAGAGGCGTTTGCTTCACGAAGCGTCCTTTCACAATCAACCGTTCCGTCGCATCGAACGTACACGTGACGAGCGTAATCGTCGGTTCAGTTGTTGGTTCGAGTACATCAACTTGTGTCGGGGGGACAGTCTCTAGGGAAGTAACTTCGTACTGGAACGTGTGCTTCATGTCGGTTACATAGATGGACATGCCGATGTCGAGGGTATGGAGTGGCCCGAACAGTGCGGTCGGGCTTTGCGTATAGTGGCCGGCAAGTGCGTAGTTTCCGGTCCCCATGTGCTGGGACGGATCCATCGTTCCGGCACCGACAGCCAAGTTCTCGTTATCGAGGCCATATAAAATGGGCAGTTCGAGGTTAACATCTGGAATGGAAATGAGACCCAGGGTCGGTAATTCGTGAAACCGATTGCGCACAGTCAATAGTTTTTCCCAAGATAATGGCTCGACGTTTGAAAACTCAAATTCGCCGGTTTCGGGCTGTTTCGGTTGAATCTCGGCGGTCACTTGTTGACTGTTCCACGTCGCGAGTTGATCTTTCCACCACGATTCGGATAACAGGAGTGTACCGATTAATAAGAGGAGACCACCGACGAAATAGCGTGACCGTTTCATCCATCTCTTCCTTTCTCAATGTTCCAACACGACATGAGTGCACTGACGGCAGCGGGTAATACTTCTTCAGATAAGGCGGCAAACCCGAATAAAAGCTGTGGGACCGTATCGCTTGAGTTGATGCGATAATCGGTCATCGCATTGATTCGAATACTCGCGGCTTCGGCCAGACGTTTTAATTCTTCGCTCGACTTTGTCGTTTGGACAGATAGCACAACATGAAGGCCTGCGCTCGCCCCTGTGATGGAGACAATCGGTTCGTACGGTTTGAAGGCGGCGATGATGATTTCAAGTTTACGTCGATACGTTTTACGCATCCGGTTCAGATGTTTCTCAAAATCACCGGTCGCCATAAATTCGGCCAACGTGTGTTGCTCGAAGCGGGGCACGCTGCATGTGAAGTGACGATAACGTTCCCGGTAGCGATTCAACAGCGGAGGGGGGAGCACCATATACCCGATGCGCAAGGACGGCATCAATGATTTAGAGAATGTGCTCAAGTAGATGACCCGCTCGTTTTGGTCCATGCTTTGCAAAGAGGGGATCGGTTTACCGCTATAACGGAACTCACTATCGTAATCATCTTCGATCACATACGTCTGTCGCTCTGAGGCCCAGTTGAGCAGACGTTGGCGCCGGCTGACCGATAAAATCGTTCCGGTCGGGAATTGATGGGCCGGTGTCACATAAAGGGCATCGATGGCTGCTTGCTCCACCAAGTCGACACGGACGCCGCTCTCATCGATAGGAATCGGGATGAACGTCCGGCGCTGGTGAGCAAACAGTTGCCGAGTCAGCGGATAACCGGGGTCCTCGATGCCGAACGTCGTCGTATCCGGCAGCAGTTCTAACAACTGCGGCAACAGTTGCTCGGTTCCTGATCCGACCACGATTTGTTCGGGAGAACAATGCACGCCGCGCGAATGATAGAGATAGGTCGCAATCTCTTGACGAAGGACGAAATCGGCTTGTACAGAGCCAAGTGACAGCAAATCGTGATGTTCTTCCGAGACGACTTGTTTTAAGTGCCGGCGCCAACGTTCGAACGGGAAGGCGGTCGTATCGATTTGACTCGGATATAAGTCGAAGTCATATGTTTTTGTCACCGGGAGCGGTTCGATGACGCTACTGCCGCGCCGGACGTACAGTTCTTCTTGCGGTAACACGTAGAAGCCTTTGCGTGGCAACGACTCGATGTATCCTTCCGCGAGCAGCTGAGCATAAGCCAGTTCGACTGTCGTTTGTGATACATCTAAAAACTCGCCTAACTTACGTTTGGACGGAAGTTTTGTCCCGGTGGTGAGGGTGTCATCGACGATGGCTTGTCGAATGTGCAAATAGAGTTGTTCATACAACGGGACGCTCGAGTCAGCCTCGAGTGAGAACGTGAGCATATCCATGGTGTGTCCTTTCTAGTCAGCCAAAGAAAAGATAAAGTACGAATCCGATGACGAAGAGGAGCGAGACCATTCCCGTTTTTCCAAAAAAACTGCGCTCATGCGCTTCGTCACGACTGTTCCATTGATCCATTCCATCATCTCCTTTAATCTTTACAACATTCGAGAATCAGGAAATGAAGTCCTTTGTTTAAACTGACCACTTCAAAAAATATAAAACTGGCACTTTCAATATAGTCAAATCAATTTATACTTGCAAGTAGACTAGCTTATTGGAGGGGATCCATTTGGAAAAGAGACAAGTAGGGACAGACAAAGTAAAACGCGGTATGGCCGAGATGCAACAAGGTGGCGTCATCATGGACGTTATCAACGCAGAGCAAGCTAAAATTGCTGAAGCAGCAGGTGCAGTTGCCGTCATGGCACTCGAGCGCGTACCTTCAGATATTCGTAAAATGGGTGGCGTCGCGCGGATGGCCGACCCGACAATCATCGAAGACGTCATGGGTGCGGTATCGGTACCGGTCATGGCGAAGTGCCGCATCGGTCACATCGCGGAAGCACGTGTCCTTGAATCAATGGGGGTTGATTTCATTGACGAGAGCGAAGTATTGACACCTGCTGATGAAGAGTTCCACCTCTACAAACGTGACTACAACGCACCATTCGTCTGTGGCGCGCGTGACCTTGGTGAAGCATCACGCCGCATCGGCGAAGGGGCAGCGATGATCCGGACGAAAGGTGAGCCGGGAACGGGAAACATCGTCGAAGCGGTTCGTCATATGCGTACGGTTCAAGCCCAAGTGAAACGCTTGCTCTCAATGAGCATCGACGAAGTGATGACGGAAGCGCGTGACCTTGGTGCCCCGTTTGAAGTACTCATGCAAATCCGTGAAGCAGGCCGCCTCCCGGTCGTCAACTTCGCAGCAGGCGGAATTGCGACACCAGCCGATGCGGCACTCATGATGCACCTCGGAGCGGACGGCGTCTTTGTCGGATCAGGAATCTTCAAAGCGGAGAACCCTGAGAAATTTGCCCGTGCCATCGTTGAAGCGACGACATACCATGATGACTATGAGCGCATCGCGCACTTGTCAAAAGGACTCGGCGAAGCGATGAAAGGGCTCGACGTCCGTACGCTCAAACAAGAAGAACTCATGGCACCGCGAGGTTGGTAAGATGACCACGATTGGTGTACTCGGAATGCAAGGTGCGATTCGCGAACACGTCCATATGCTCGAAGCACTTGGTGCGAATACACTCGTCGTCCGCTCGGTCGATGACTTAAATCGAATCGATGGACTCGTCTTACCGGGTGGGGAGAGCACGGCGATGCGTCGCCTACTCGATCGGTACGAATTGCTCGAGCCGTTACGTGAGAATACGGAGTTGCCGATGTTTGGAAC
This sequence comes from Exiguobacterium sp. s141, assembly GCF_018618085.1. Classification (NCBI taxonomy): domain Bacteria; kingdom Bacillati; phylum Bacillota; class Bacilli; order Caryophanales; genus Exiguobacterium; species Exiguobacterium sp. s141. The sequence goes on from NZ_JACSLJ010000012.1 coordinate 8,796, forward strand.
GTGCGCTGGTTTGATTTTGCTCGCGACCGAAGTTGAAGGATATGATGCGCACTTGCGTAAAATCCCAATGACGGTCAAACGAAATGCGTTCGGACGACAAGTTGACAGCTTCGAAGTCGATTTGACTGTCAATGGAATCGATGACGCTGTCGAAGCAGTGTTCATTCGAGCGCCGCAAGTCGCATCGGTCGAAGCGAGCGTCGAGGTGCTCGCCGAGGTCGAGGAAGCGATTGTCGCGGTTCGGTATGACAAGTATATGGCCTGCTCGTTCCACCCGGAATTGACGGACGACTTGTCGATGCACCGCTATTTCTTGGACATGGTTGAAGCGACGAAGCGACAACTCGTCTGATTGAAAGGCTCTCTAGCAAATAGGGAGCCTTTTTCATGTGTTTTTTTGCTACACTGTAACGAGATACGTATAGAAAGGGGCAAGACCGTGAGACAAAGATGGATCGGATGGATGCTCGTTTGGGCAATCCTTTTAAATATGATCGTGCCGACGGATGCATCGGCGGCACCTAAAGTTGATGCGACCGGCGCGATGCTTGTGGACATGACGACGGGACAAATCCTGTTCTCACAAGAAGAGGACGCCATGCTTCCTCCGGCATCAATCACGAAGCTGATGACCGCATTTTTAGTCCGAGAAGCTATCGAAGCGGGTGACCTCAGTTGGAACCAAGAAGTGACCCCGAGCGACAAGGCGTTGGCGCTGACCCGAAAACCAGGATTGGCTCGGATTCCGCTCGTCAATAAACCGTACACGGTAAAAGAACTTTACGATGTGGCGTTGATTCGTTCCGCGAACGAGGCAGCGGTCACATTGGCCGAGGCCGTCTCTGGTTCGGAAGGGGTATTCGTGAAGAAAATGAACGAACGGGCGACCGAACTGGGCATGACCCAAACGACGTTCGCCAATGCATCGGGACTTGACTCTGTGTCAGCGGGACGTCCAGGGGAGAATTTGACATCGGCCAATGATTTGATGATGCTCGCTTTGGCGTATTTGACGAAGTTCCCGGAAGTGCTCGATGTGACGAAACAAGCGTTTGTCGACATCGACGGGATCCGCTTCGAAGCGACGAATCGGATGCTCGCCGGTCGAGATTTAGCCTATCCGGGCATGCTTGGCTTCAAAACGGGCACGACCGACGATGCCGGTTACTGCTTCATCGGCGTGTCGACGCGAGATGGACGTACCGTGCTGTCGGTCGTTCTCGGAGCGAAGACCGATCAAGGGCGTTATACTGCCACGAAAGCTCTTCACGACTATGCATATGGAGACTTCGTCTTAACCCCGATTTTACGGACAGGCGAAATCGTCCCGGCGACGCTCCATGTCGCTGAAGGTGCGGTCGAGACAGCGAAAGTGCGCACGACGTCGGCCTTTGAAGTGCTCGTCGAGAAAGGGCAGGATGTACCTGAACCGACTTACGATCTTCCGGATACGAAAGCCCCAATTGCGGCCGATCAACAGGTCGGGACCGTCACCATCGAGCCTTCTGGAAGCGTTCGGTATCTAGATGGTGAACTTCCACCTAAAGGAACGCTCGTTGCGGCCGAACCGGTTGAGATGGCGTCGTTTTTGACACGCATGACACGTGCCTTCTCGGACTTTTTAGATGAGATTCGACTCGTGCTCGGAAAACTGAGTCTTGTCGATAGAGTTGAGATGTTGTAAAGTAAAACTAATTCAATGACAGATGCAATGATGGGGAAAAGTACGTTACGGTCATCTACTGACAGAGAGCTAGTGGTTGGTGCAAACTAGTGGGATGATGTAACCGAATCGGCCTCGGAGCATTGGCTTGGAAACAAGTCACGTTACGCACACGTTACGTGCATCGAGTGGCCCGATTTCGGGCAACGAGGGTGGCAACGCGGATCCAAGGTGGTTCGTCCCTTTCCTACGGGAAAGGGGCGTGCCACCTTTTTTATGTGAAAAAGGAGGAATAATGAATGTTAGACATTAAACGATTACGAACAGATTTTGAAGAGATTAAAACGAAGCTAGCTCATCGCGGCGAGGATTTGAGTGCGCTTGACCGTTTCCCAGAGTTGGAAGAGAAACGCCGCAACTTGATCAATGAGGTTGAAGTGAAGAAAGCGAAACGAAATGAAGCGACGAAGCAAATTGCGGAATTAAAACGCAACAAACAAGATGCGGATGCACCGATTCTCGAGACACGTCGCCTCGGGGACGAAATCAAATTGCTCGATGAAGAGTTGCGTGAAGTCGAGGCCGAATTGAACTTGATTCTCCTCAGTATCCCGAACATCCCGCACGAATCAACGCCGATTGGAGAAACGGAAAACGATAACGTCACCATCCGTGAAGTCGGAACAAAACCGACGTTCGAATTCGAACTCAAACAACATTGGGACGTCATGGAAGATTTGAAAATTGTCGATGTGGAACGAGCGGGTAAAGTGACAGGCAGCCGGTTTGTCTTTTATAAAGGTCTCGGCGCCCGTCTCGAACGTGCCCTCATCAACTTCATGATGGATATGCATGCCGATGAACATGGCTATTCTGAGGTGCTCCCTCCTTATATGGTCAACCGCGACGCGATGACCGGGACGGGACAACTTCCTAAATTTGAGGAAGACGCATTCAAAGTGGCGGATACGAACTATTTCCTCGTACCGACGGCAGAAGTTCCGGTAACGAACATGCACCGTGACGAGATCATCACGGAAGACCAACTTCCAATCACGTATACGGCGTATAGCGCTTGTTTCCGTTCAGAAGCGGGATCAGCTGGTCGCGACACGCGTGGGCTCATTCGTCAGCATCAGTTCAACAAAGTAGAGCTCGTCCGGTTCGTGAAACCTGAAGAGTCTTATGAACAACTCGAGCTCTTGACGGGCCACGCTGAAGAAGTGCTTAAGCGTCTCGGTCTCCCATATCAAGTGCTCAGCATGTGTACGGCCGATCTCGGCTTCACGGCTGCGAAGAAATATGACATCGAAGTATGGATGCCGGCGCAAGGGATGTATCGCGAGATTTCATCTTGCTCGAACTTTGAAGACTTCCAAGCGCGCCGGGCCGGAATCCGTTTCCGTCGCGAAGCGAACGCGAAGCCGGAATTCGTCCACACGCTTAACGGATCTGGTCTCGCTGTCGGCCGGACCGTCGCTGCGATTTTAGAGAACTTCCAACAGGCTGACGGTTCAGTCGTCATTCCAGAAGTGCTACGTCCATATATGGGCGGTATCGAGAAAATTGAAATGCCTCACTAATGAACAAACCAACCCGTCTGAAACGGATCATTCAGGCGGGATTTTTTTGGTTTTTTTAATGTTTTTGCACAAAAGGGTTTGACATCTGCTTGCCAAGTTGATACTATAAATCATGTCGAGCGAGATGATTGCTCACCAATTGTATATGAGCTTTGGAGGTGTACCCAAGTGGTTTAAGGGAACGGTCTTGAAAACCGTCAGGGGTGTAATAGCCTGCGTGGGTTCGAATCCCACCACCTCCTCCATTTTTATTTTTGGAGGCTCAACAATTTCATATTTTTTTTGGAGGTGTACCCAAGTGGTTTAAGGGAACGGTCTTGAAAACCGTCAGGGGTGTAATAGCCTGCGTGGGTTCGAATCCCACCACCTCCTCCACTTTCTTTTTTTTACACTTTTTTAAGCCTGGAGTTGTACCCAAGCCCGGCTGAAGGGGACGGACTCGAAATCCGTTAGGAGTCGTAAGGCTCGCGTGGGTTCGAATCCCACCAACTCCGCTTGTTTTGGCATCTGCATGGGCAGATGCGTTTTTTTTATGGTCGTAGACTCCGGTCTGCGGCTTTTTTGTTTGTGGCAATCCGACGAAATCTGGCTAAGCCGCGCGTAAACCGGGAATCTACATAGAGTAGACTATAGTGGCGCGTAAGGAAGGAGATGAGCGTCATGGATTGGATTGAGATGTATATCGATGAGGTCGTACGGCATGTTCCTCCGAAACGGCGCGAGGAGGCGGCTACCTCGATTCGGCAATCGATTGAGCTTGCATTGCCCGAACATCCGACTGAGGCGGACGTGAAACGAGTGTTAGAAGAGAGTGGGCATCCAACCGTCGTTGCCGCACGTTATAAGGAAGGACAGTATGTCATCGGACCACGCTTTTTCCCAATGTATGTGACCGTAATTAAACTTGTCGTTCCAATCGTCTTAGCTGTCGTTTTCTTCGGTCTCGTGTTGTCTAGCATGCCGACGTTCTCAGGACCGCTTATGCCGACGATCGGCACATTTTTGACGAACATGTTCGATGCGCTATGGGAGGTCGGGATTCAGCTCGTGTTTTGGATTACGCTCGTCTTCTTTTTGATTGAGCGCTATGCACCTGATGATGTACCGGCGCCAGATATGAAATGGGATGTGTCCAAGCTGAAAGAACGGGTGAAGGGCGGTCGAATCAGTAAATTTGACGCAGGGTTTGGGTTGTTTTGGACAGCTGTGTGGTTTGGCGTGTATATTAACGCCGAACAGTTACTAGGGATTTATGAATCTACGAACGCGGGGTTCACGATGATCACTCCCATCTTCAATCAAACGTTCCTGATGGGTGTGATTTGGTTATTTGTGACCGTCATCTTGCTTCAAGTCGTACTTGGGGTATGGAAATGGATGAACGGACATTGGACGTATGCGCTCGCTTCGTTTAATTTGATCTACAATATTGCCTCGGCAACGTTCATCATCTGGATGGCCAGTTCCCCACAGTTACTCGACCCGCGATTTTTGAACTGGATCGAGACGAACGTTCCGAACGGCGTGCTCTCGTTCGATTGGGTATTTGGATTGGTCGTCGCCATCACGATTTTGGCAGCAGTGTTTGATTCCATCGACGGTTTCCGAAAAGCTCGGAAGACGCCGACGTACCGGAAACCTCATATCGCCCACACATAAAAAGAAGGTGCACCGCTCAAGCGAGCGGTGCACCTTCTTTACTTATCTGACTTTCGCTTCGCGAGCGATCGTCAATTGTTTCTCGATTTTCTCCAAGATGAGTTCAACCGAGTTAGGGTCATTGATCAAGTCATACTCTTCGATTGAGAGACGAAGTACAGGGCAAAGGTTGAAGTTGTTGATCCACTCCGTATAACGAGCGTACATCTCTTCCCAATATGTGATCGGTGTTTGTTGTTCCATCTCGCGCCCGCGCATTTGAATGCGGTCGAGTACTTGCTCGAATGAGCCTTCAAGATAAATGAGAAGGTCAGGGTGTGGGAAGAATGGTGTCAGTACCATCGCTTCAAACAAACTTGAGTACGTCTCGTAGTCGGTTGGAGACATCGTCCCTTTCTCATAGTGCATCTTGGCAAAGATGCCAGTATCTTCGTAAATCGAGCGGTCTTGGATAAAGCCGCCGCCGTATTGGAAGATTTTCTTCTGTTCTTTGAACCGTTCAGCCAAGAAATAGATTTGAAGGTGGAAACTCCAACGCTCAAAATCATGATAAAATTTATCGAGATAAGGGTTCGTGTCTACTTTCTCAAGTGAAGTGCGGAAGTTGAGGGCATCGGCAAGTGAGTTCGTGATCGTTGATTTACCGATTCCGACCATTCCACCGATCGTGATGATCGTATCGTTCGGAATGTTATATTTTTCATTCAGCGTCATTTGATTTTTGCTCCTTTAGTCAATTCTAATTCACGTTCGATCGTCGAGAGGACGTGCGTCAAATCATCCGGATTTTGGACGAAGTCGAGCTCATCTCCGCTAAACGAAAGAATCGTCACTTCGGGATGCGTCGCGCGGTATGATTCGATAAACGTTTCATAATCATGAGCGAGCTGTTCGAGGTAATCGCGAGACATGTTCTCTTCTACTTCACGTCCACGCAAGGCGACACGTTTCATTAACGTCTCGATGCTGGCGTGTAAGTAGATGACGACATCAGGTTTCGGCATATCGTGTGTCAAAATCTTATAGATTTGCTCATATTTGTTCAAATGAGCTGGTCTCAGGGAACGGTGAGCGAAAATTAAGTTCTTGAAAATATGATAGTCAGAAACGACGGATTGCTGTTGACTCAAGTGGTGTTTGTGGATATCGTCTAATTGCTTGAAGCGATTGCAAAGGAAGAACATCTCCGTTTGGAAGCTCCATTCGTCGATATCTTCATAAAACTTGCCGAGAAACGGATTCTCTTCTACAATTTCATTCAGCATCTGCATTGAAAAGTGCTGACTGATGATATGGGCCAGTGACGTTTTCCCGACACCAATCGGTCCCTCTACCGTTATAAACATATGATGTCATCCTCCATTATCCAAAGTGCAAGTTCCATTCTAGCATACAATGAAGTGGATAGGGCGAGCGAAATGATTTTCATTTTTTTTCATAATAAGTGATTAGAAACGGAGTGTGTATATGGAACGAGATGAACGATTTATGAGGCATGCCATTGAAGAAGCAAAGAAGGCGGAAGCAATCGGCGAAGTCCCGATCGGATGCGTCATCGTTAAAGGTGATGAGGTGATTGCCGTCGGTCATAATCGTCGGGAAACCGACTTGTTGGCAGCGGCCCACGCCGAGATGATTGCGATTGAGCAGGCAAACCAGACGCTCGGCAATTGGCGTTTAGAGGATTGTGAACTGTTCGTCACGTTAGAGCCGTGTCCGATGTGTGCAGGGGCCATCGTGCTGTCTCGTGTGAAGCGGGTCGTCTTTGGTGCCCGCGATCCGAAGGGTGGATGTTGTGGGACGCTCATGAACCTCGTTCAAGACGAACGCTTCAATCACCAAGCCGAAGTAACCGAAAATGTTTTAGCAGAAGAGTGTGGCGAGTTGCTGACGAGCTTCTTCCGAAACCTTAGAGAACGGAAGAAGCAGGCGCGGCTTGAACAGAGAGGTTGCAACCCATCTGATTAAACAGTATAATGTAATAGCACTCAACGTGGTGCCTAACTTCATTTACCCATTTGCCGTGCTAGGCGGGGAGGTAGCGGTGCCCTGTAACTCGCAATCCGCTATAGCGAGACTGAATTCCGATTCGAGGGAGTGCATTGGTGTGGCCTGTCCTCGTGTAAGTGGCGTTGACGTCTGAGTCCTGCGCAACGGTCACCCATGAACCAGGTCAGGTCCGGAAGGAAGCAGCCTTAAGTGGTGACGTACCGTGTGCCGCAGGGGTGCTTGGGCCGAGCAAACTGCATGAGTAACGCACATTGACGTGCTTTCAGAAATCGGTGCGCGGCAGATTTATTTAATAACTTCAATCTACGGCCCCAGGGTTGTAGATTTTTTTGTATGATGAAATAGAGAATGTAAGGAAGAAAGGAGGCGGGGACATGGCGTATCAAGCGTTGTATCGGGTTTATCGTCCGCAGTCGTTCCAAGAGGTTGTCGGTCAAATTCATATCACACGCACGATTCAAAATGCGTTGCTTGAGGAACGAATGTCACATGCCTATTTGTTCTCGGGTCCACGAGGGACCGGGAAGACAAGTCTGGCGAAAATTATCGCGAAAGCCATCAACTGCGAGACGGCGCCTACACGAGAGCCGTGTAATACGTGCCCGACTTGTATTGCAATCACGGAAGGGACAAGCCCGGACGTGTTTGAAATCGATGCGGCTTCAAATAACGGGGTCGACGAGATTCGAGAAATCCGGGATAAGGTCAAATATCCGCCTTCTCAAGCGCGCTTCAAAGTATATATCATCGATGAAGTGCACATGCTTTCGACAGGTGCCTTCAACGCCTTGTTAAAGACGTTAGAAGAACCGCCGGCGCATGCCATCTTTATTTTGGCGACGACAGAACCGCATAAAATTCCAGCAACGATCATCTCGCGTTGTCAGCGTTTTGATGTGAAACGGCATGAAGTCGGTCAATTGCAGACACGTATGGCATATATCTTGAACGATCAAGATTATGACTATGATCCAGAGGCGCTCAAGCTGATTGCCCGTGCTGCAGATGGTGGGATGCGCGATGCACTCAGCCTACTCGATCAAGCGCTCGCTTTTAGCGATGGCCGTTTGACCGAAGACGCTGTGCTAGAAGTGACCGGCGCGGTGACGGATGATGCTCTGCTCGATATGGCTTACGGCTTACAGCAAAAGCAACTTGATCAAATTTTGACTACGTTGGAAACGATGCTGCGTGAAGGTAAGGATTTGAAGCGATTCATTGAAGATCTCGTATTCGTTCATCGTGACGCCTTACTATTAAAGGCCTCACCTCAAGCGGTCGATTTACTCGAACGCGCTCGTCCGACAGAGACGTTCCGACAATTTGTTGAAGCGACGTCGACAGATGAGCTATTCCAAGTGATTGAAGAGTTGAATGATTGTCAGCAACAGATGCGATTATCGAATCATCCGAAAGTTTTGGTAGAACTAACGTTTATTCGTATCGCCGAACAAGGGCGGACGATGACAGAACAGATGAAACAACTTCAAGAGCAGGTCCGTGAACTGAGTCGCGAGTTGAGTGAGGTCAAAAAAACGGGAGTCCCTGCAGCGGAAGCAACAACAGAGAAACCTAAAGTTGCCAAGCGAACTCAAATTCGAGTCCCGAAGGAACGCATCCGTCAATTATTGCAACGAGCGGAACGACAGCATTTAAACGCAATACGTGATAGCTGGGAAGATATCATGGGGAATATCCGAACGCAGGATGGTCCAATTTTTGCACTATTCTATGAGAGTGAGGCTGTGCTTTGTGCTAGTGACACCTTACTGGTACAATTTAAAGATGGGATGACGTGGCACTACGAGCAAGTTAGCTCGAACGGTCGCACGCGAGACGTGATTGAACAAGCCTTGTTTGAAGTGACGGGAATTCGTCGAGAAATCATGGCCGTACTAGAGACCGATTGGGTTGAGTTGAAGAATGAGTTCATCCTTCGTAAACAAGCTGAACGTTCGGATCATAAAGAAGAGGAAGTGGTTGAAGAAGATCCACTTGTCTCGAAGGCCGTTGAACGTTTCGGTGACGTCGTTGAAATTGAAGAAGTTTAAAAGGAGGCGCTCTACATGCGTGGAATGGGAAACATGAACAATATGATGAAGCAAATGCAGAAAATGCAAAAAGATATGGCGAAAGCTCAAGAAGAATTGAAAGACTTGACTGTTGAAGGTACGGCAGGTGGCGGCATGGTAAAAGTTATCGTCAGTGGACATAAAGAAGTGCTAGATGTCATCATCGCTGAAGATGCTGTCGATCCAGATGACGTCGAAATGTTGCAAGATCTTGTTTTGGCAGCAGTTAACGACGGGATGAAGCAAGCTGACCAACTCGTTAATGACAAAATGGGACGTTTTACGCAAGGGATGAACCTTCCAGGCTTTTAAGTGAAGAAAGGAAAGATGTGAGTTGCAATACCCTGAAGCGATCGGACGTTTGATTGAAAGCTTTACCAAATTGCCGGGCATTGGTCCGAAAACTGCCATACGTCTAGCATTCCACGTATTAGATATGGAAGAAGACGATGTGCTGACGTTCGCTAAGGCTCTTGTCAGCGCTAAGCGTGATATTAAATATTGTACGGTATGCGGGCATATTACAGATGTTGACCCATGCGCGATATGTACGGATTCCCATCGCGACGAGACGGTGGTCTGTGTTGTTCAAGATTCTAGAGATGTGATTGCGATGGAGAAGATGCGAGAGTATCGTGGGAAGTACCATGTCTTGCATGGGGCGATTAGTCCAATGGAAGGGATTGGCCCTGAAGATATTAACGTATCGAGTTTGTTGACACGCCTTCAAGAGAATGAAGCGATTAGTGAAGTGATTTTGGCGACTAACCCGAATATCGAAGGGGAAGCGACTTCAATGTATTTGTCCAGGCTGTTAAAACCGACTGGGATTCGTGTAACGCGTCTGGCGCACGGTTTACCTGTAGGCGGCGATTTAGAATATGCGGATGAAGTGACCTTATCAAGAGCGATGGAAGGTAGACGCGAACTATGAGATGGTTTCGCAAACCTCTCCGAGACGGATATGACCAACGATTTTTGTTAGAGCTGTTAGATGCTAAGGAGAAGTACGAATCGAAACGTCACATACTTGAAGTGAGTATCGAAGACACTGGGGAATTAGCAGCGCAAGTTAAACAAGCGGAAGCATTGTACTTCTTTTATTTAAAAGAGGCGAAGCAACGCAAAGTTTCACTTTCGAATTTAAGATCGTAAGGCGAGATATTCCATCTCGCCTTTTTATATGCCGAATGGTTAGGTCCATTCAACGGTCACTTTTTTCTCTATATAATGAGGGAACTAGAAACGCGTTCATCATTTCCTACAAAAAACGCAGAGACTGAAAAATAATTTAAAGTTTTTCTGAAAAAGTTATTGTGCATTTAAAGTTTTATTGATATATTAATAGACGTCGCCGAGAGCGGTTTTAAAAATCTAAAAAAGATATTGACTTCTCGTTAATAGCTTGTTAAGATATTTAAGTCGTCAAGAACGACAGACGAACTTTGAAAACTGAACGATGAGGCAAAAATAAGTTTTACAATTTTTGAATGAAGCGCAAGCTTCGTCATTTTTAAAGAG